>CAZPMC010000084.1:0-1518 GCA_964587755.1 uncultured Oscillospiraceae bacterium | reverse complement strand
TTACATCCAAATCCTTCGTTACTTCAATGTCAATATATATACCGTTTTCGACTATATTAATGTTCATAAAGACTCCTCCAATCTTGCCGGGTAGAATTCAAGCTTATCAAAATTAGGTGTATAGTTGATAAGAGTCTCGTATCGAATTTCGCCGTCCCTGCGGATTCCGCATTTTAAGCTTTTGGAATCATCATTGTAAATCAGGATAGTATTAATACCTTTTCCAAGTCTCACATCAACTGTTCTTGTCTTAAAGGAATCGTCACTGTATGTGTTTCTGAAAAATACGTTAAAGGCTTTGCCGCCATTGACCTGAATTGTTGCAAACCTGTCCACCAGCTGGGCATTGTAGTCATGGCTTCCGAACAGCTCTCCATTTGAATGGTGCACCACCATTTTGTAAAGGCCCGTCTCTGGGACTTCTATATTTATTATCAGTTTGTTTTCTCTGTTTGCAGAGCCTAAAATACCTTTCACGAATTTGCCCCCGTCCGCGTACGGGCTCATTCTCTTCTCAACCACCCCGGTTACCGGACAATCCTCTGCCTGAATTGTTATTATCTGGCCGGAAACATTCCCAAAAGAAGTCACCTTCAGAAAATCAAGTGCAATGTCAGTATCTGCATCAATATCAATCGCATTAATTCCCTGCTTAAGAAAAACAGTCAAAGAAAGCTCCTTCCATTTGCCGCCCGTGTCTTCTGCTGTAAAAGTTTCTATTAGTCTGTCGAGCGTCCTTGCAGTGTTATCAATATATAGATTTACATTTCCCTCTTTTTCTGAGCAGTAGACAAATGACAGTTTGTAAAGGCCATTACTTTCGGCCATTACATTAAATCTAATACCCCCTCCCTCAGGAACGGAAAGCTTATCAAGACCTTTGATATAACCTGACGACGAGTACCCCCGGATACTGTTCTCTGTCCTGACATGTGTAACTTTTATCTCACCGAATTGGTTGAAATCACTTAATTCCGCCTCATAAATTTTTTCTCCGCAGGGCATATCTTCACCTGTAAAAACAAGGCGGATACAGTCAAGAGTTGCTCCCTCTGAACCTGATAAATGCTTTATCTTAAGAGAGTGCTCACCCTTTGACAATTTAATATAACCCGTATACATGCCTGCCATATAGCGGCTTATCGTATTTGGCAGAATCAACCTGACAGTTGTTTCGTTGTCAATAATAAGATTGCTCTCCACAGATTCAGGCTTATTTTCTGATGGATTCGCTGTATTATTGCCCGAACCGTTCCCATATATAAGCTCAAATCTATAGAAGCCTTCCATCGGGACATTTACATTAAATCTCACACCGTCCCCAGGATTTTCAATACTTTCGACGATTCTCTTGCCTGAATAAGCATAATTTTCATTTAGCTTTGATTTTACATTTGCTTTACCAATAAGCTCTGCCTTTTCAGCCTGATATGTTTTTCTCCAGGGTCCGGTCCTGATTATTCCGACCTCGTCTTTCTTATCAGCCATTGCGATTGTGAGGTTATAAGCTGCCGTTTC
>CAZPMC010000083.1:0-1870 GCA_964587755.1 uncultured Oscillospiraceae bacterium | reverse complement strand
CGGCCCGATATAGCGAAATGGAGCAAAGCGACATTTCGTTATATCGTTTGGCATACCCGACACCACTGAACCGGACCCCAAAGAATTACTTTTTAGCGGTGCTTCGCACCCGGTGAAGCGGTGCGGTGTGCCTCACCCCAAAGACTTGCCCCCGCACCCCTGCGGGCATGCGGTGTTATCGGACGTTTACCCCACCCGTACCTTTTTTGGCTCTTTAATACCAATGATAAATCTAAAATACAAATAATATGTGTTTAATTTTGCTACTGTTCTGATAATGAGCAGACAATTACCCCTAAGTCCTTTAATCAACAAAAATATATTGTAGACTTAAAAATCTTTCTGTAAATACCACTATGTATTACTATTCAGAGTCCCCCTTAAAATGTTGTGCAATAAACTTAACCCCGAATATGGCAGCTAAAAGTAAAAGTGCCTTTCCTGCATATTCCCACATCCTACCAAGTTGTTCACCTAAAAAGCTTTTATCCCTAATATCAGCCTTGTCCATATAATCGGCAATAATTTTTATTAAACTAATAAGTTCCTTCTTTAATTCGTCAGATAGCTTTTCACTATCAATCAATTCTAAAATCTTGTTTGAGATGTTTATGTAATATTTTTTATTTTCTAAACTTAGCACTTTAGAAACCTCAATGGTATCCTTGGCAGCTTGAATTACTAATCTGGTTTCCTCTACCAGATGGGGGACTTGATCCAATAACTTCAAATAAAGGTCTTTATCGATATCAGGGGACATTTGTATTATCTTTAAAACCTTATCCTTGGTTAGATTCCTCCAATCCTTAATCTGCAGAGCCTTTTTTAGTCCCTCTTCGTCGTAGTATTTTTTACCCATGTATGGCCCCTCCACTTTCAGTATGATTTCGTTCATGTTATTGTAAAATGTCCGATAACGTTCAGTAATTCCCGTAGCGTCATATTGCATTCATCTAACCTAAGTCACGGGAATTACGTGTTATGTGACGTAGACCTCCCAAGCTCTACCTGTTTAACATTTTAGCTTTTTCTTTCAATCCCGAAAGTAATCTATCCTTCTTACTTGGCAGTTCATATATTACGAATAGCAACATAAGAAATGTTTCTCTAACCTTATATAGTAAGTCTTTGTCTAGTGCAGCTTGCTTTGTCACATCTCCATCATTTGGATGAATCGAGCCATTACCTAAATCCTTAATAACTTTTAAAAATTCCGTATCGAGATCTAATGCCCATTTTGGAGCGGTTGCTGCCTTAATATCTTCACCCAAATCGTTGATCTTTTTTCCTAACATTCCTTGCTTATAACCTTGCTCAAACAATATATGTTCTAATGCTCCACGAAACATTGCAATCGAAGCACTATTAGCACCTGTTGATTGAGCACGATGTGCTTGGTCTAAGTAAAATGCAACACCTTCAGGAGTATTTGGTGTTGTAAGACCTCCTCTACAACTCTGTAGTACTGCTAAATCTGGTCCCTCAGCCCCTTCATAAATAACAATAGTGAATTTTGTATCACATTGTGAGCAAGAAAAAATAAAAAGAGATGGAACAAGTTGTTCAGCAACATTCCCTGCATAATTAATACGTATTCTAGATATAATCTGGGGGGTTACTATTGTCTGAATATACATTCTTCTATGATCACCACACGTAGGACAATACATTTCGTCAGTCTTAACTAATGTAGAGTATTGACGAACTCCAACTAGGTTAGAATTTTCGGTTAAAACTATAATTAAGTCATCAAAATTATCTAACATAATTTACTCCTCCATATATCATGCAAGATACTTGCATTTGTCTATGTCACATAACGGGCCGCGGGTTTCCGAAGTCCATGAGGCCTAGTGCTTGCACTTGCCGA
>CAZPMC010000082.1:0-1878 GCA_964587755.1 uncultured Oscillospiraceae bacterium | reverse complement strand
TCGCTGAATAAAACCACGCTTTTAAGGGTGACATTTTCGCTGAATATTGACATAATATGGCGGAAAGGGTTATTTCTTTGGTATAATAATGCATAGCTTTTATTCTTTAAATAGATATAAGAGCTTTAATAAAATACATATAGCCGGGGGAGTTCAATATGGATTGTAATCACTGTTCAAAGGAACCTTCGCTCTGCATAAAAAGCGTGCCTATATTCAGCAGTCTTAGTAATGAAGAAATGTTGGAAATTGCTCATATCACATCTGCCCGGGCCTTTGAAAAGGGTGAAATGGTATACACTGCAGGAGACAAGGGCGGCAAACTCTACGTTCTTCACACAGGCAGAGTGAAAATATCCAGAATAAATTCAAATGGCAAGGAACAGGTAATAAGAGTTGTCGGGCCGGGAGAATTCATGGGTGAGCTCTCTCTTCTGAGCTCTCTGCCTTTGACTGATAACGCACAGGTGCTGGAGCCGACTACGATGTGTATTGTTGAAGGCTCAAAGCTTAAAGAGCTTATGGGCAAGTATTCTTCTATTGCTTTTGGGGTTATGGATGAGCTTTCCAAACGCTTGGAAAAAGCAGAAACCCTAATTGAAGCAATTAATTTGACCTCAGTTGAGCAACGCCTGGCACAAGCTCTACTTTCCATGTCTGATGGAAAAGGAAGCGTTGTTTTAAATATGACAAAGGGCGATTTTGCTTCCCAGTTGGGCATGAGTCAGGAAACCTTGAGTAGAAAGCTGACTGCGTTTCAAGACATGGGCTTAATCAAGCTAAAGGGGCATAAGAAAATCATTATTTTAAATAAAGACCAACTGGAAGAAATCAGCGAGGCAGATTTGTAATCAAAATATTATTTATTTAATATATGAGAAATAGGGGGCAAAATGACAAAACTAATTTCATGGAATGTAAACGGACTTCGGGCATGTTTGAAAAAGGGGTTTATGGATTTTTTTCAGGAAGTCGATGCTGATATATTCTGTATCCAGGAAACCAAGCTTTCTCAGGGGCAACTGGAGCTTGAGCTTTACGGGTACAGTCAGTTTTGGAACTATGCAGTAAAGAAAGGATATTCGGGGACTGCAATATTCACAAAAGCCGAGCCGCTATCCCATTCATACGGGATAGGTATTGACAAGCATGATAATGAAGGCCGGGTAATTACACTTGAGTTTGAGGATTATTTCCTGGTTAATGTGTATACGCCCAATGCTCAAAGAGGTCTGGAAAGACTTGATTACAGGATGGAATGGGAGGATGATTTCAGAAATTATCTCAAGATTCTGGATAATAATAAGCCTGTCATCGTGTGCGGTGATATGAATGTAGCCCACCAGGAAATTGACTTAAAGAATCCTTCATCAAACAGAAATAATGCAGGTTTTACCGACCAGGAGAGGGAGAAGTTCTCCCAGCTTCTCAAAGCTGGTTTTATCGATACCTTCAGGCACTTTTATCCCCATAAGGAAAAGGTCTATACATGGTGGTCATATATGTTCAATGCACGGGAAAGGAATATTGGCTGGCGCATAGACTATTTCTGCACATCAGAAGCTTTAAAAGACAGATTGTTAAAGGCCTCCATACATGATGATATAATGGGCTCGGACCACTGCCCGGTGGAGCTTGTGATTAAGTAACGCCTAGTAACGCTTTAATATAAGTAAAAATTTTTTAAGCGGATTTAACTTAAGTAGCACCCGCTTGCCCTCTTAGATCCAGTTTCACTGTAATTTCAGTAAAATACCGTAATTTCAGCGAAATAAAAAAGTCACGATTATCTCGTGACTTTTTTGGAGCTGGCGGACGGAATCGAACCCCCGACCTGCTGATTACAAGTCAGCTGCTCTACCAACTGAGCTACGCCAG
>CAZPMC010000081.1:0-1881 GCA_964587755.1 uncultured Oscillospiraceae bacterium | reverse complement strand
TACGGTTTGATGAGGGGGCGGTGGCAACCCCACTGCTCTACTCTATCAAGGGTTGGGAAATTGAAGGGCTGAAAATGTCTCTAAATAAAAGGGTTTCCAGACATTGATCTTTTCTCTCAACTGCTCTGCCTGAGGTGACAGTGTTAGGAAAACTTTTGTTTTTATTTTTTACGGTAACATATCAACTACCCCGAATGTGATATAATCAGCAACTCTACCTTATTCGTCCCAAAAGGAGAGCGTAAAAGGTGAACCATTACAAGACCGAGTACTCAGGACATGCTTATAAAGTATAATCACAGTAATAATCCTTCCTGCATAATATAATATATATTGTTTATTTAAAGTGGTGCTTATTATGCAAAAAGAAAGCATTTTTAGCTCATACGGTGAAAATTATGCGTACAGTTTAGGTATTGAGGCCTATATATATGGATATCCTCTTGTTGTAATGTAAAGGACAAGGCAACTGCAAACATTATTAAATACTTCAATCCAACAGCCTGCGCTTACAGCCTCCAATGTGTTGTTTCATAAACAAATTACACCGGAGTTCAGGGATGTAGTAACGCCCAATGTTGATACCGTTTATAGCACTGCCTGGCTGGATCTCCCTCAAAATCCCGTAGTTCTTATTGTACCTGATACCGATGACAGATACTATTTAGTTCAAATCATGGATGCATATTCAAATACCTTCGCCAGTATAGGACGCCGTACTACAGGAACGAAGGCCGGAAAGTTTGTTATCGTAGGGCCGGATTGGAAAGGTGTTTTGCCATCTGGGTTAAAAGCAGTTAAATCCCCCACAAACACTGCATGGCTTATAGTCCCCGTTTTTTCAAAAGGTGAAGATGATGAAGAAGAAGCTCTAAAGATACTAAATCAATTCAAACTGACCTCATTGGATGAAGAAAGCAGCCTACATGTAATAAAACCTGTGAATTGCTTATAAATAACATGGTTGAAGATTTAAGTGCCATGGATTTCTTCAAAACTATGACAGATTTGATGATTCTTAATCCTACTACCGGTAATGAATCCTTTGAAAAACAATTCGAGTATATCGGTATCAATCGTACCTATGGTTTTGATGCCGGCAGATTAGATCCAGATATTATTGCCGGTTTAAATCGGGCGGCAAAAGATGCGTTTGAGATTATTTCAAACAGTCTGGGAGAACTAAACCCCCGATTTAGCAATGGATGGACGATATTTACAGGCATGGGCGCATATGGAGACCAATTTCTGAAAAGGGCTTTTGTTGCTTATATGGGGCTTGGAGCAAATATAGATGAAGATGCCACTTGTCCGAGAACTTTTACAGATGATCAGGAAAATCAGCTGAATGGAAAGTATAACTACGTTTTGCATTTTAATAAAGACCAGCTGCCCCCCCGTAGAAGCTTTTTGGTCGGTAACAATGTATGACAGTGATTTTTATTTAGTTCAAAATGATATTAATCGATATGCCATTGCGGATTACACTCCAGGGCTTGAGTATAATGAATTGGATATCTATATTCAATATAACCAGCCGATAAACCATAAATCTAATTGGCTGCCAGCACCGAAAGATGATTTTAATTTAGTATTAAGAATGTATCAACCTTCCGCTAAAGTATTAAACGGCACATATGAAGTCCCAGGAGTAAAACGTGTCAGATAAAAACCCTTATATTTATTAGAGTAATTTAGGGCACACTGCGTAATGAATCGTAGTGTGCCTTGTTTATTTTTACCTTATACCTCCACAGCAAAAACCTATTGATATGTTTCCGTGGTGACAATAACCCCGTCCCCTTGTCAACCTCTCTTGTCAACCTCGGACTTCCTTAATACGCAAACGGGTGATATTACGGAGTTTGATGATAAACTGGT
>CAZPMC010000080.1:0-1885 GCA_964587755.1 uncultured Oscillospiraceae bacterium | reverse complement strand
AAGAGACCTTACAGGACCCATTGCTCTTGTGATTGGAAGTGAAGGTGAGGGAATGGGCAGACTTGTAAAGGAAAGCTGTGATTTCGTTGTAAAAATTCCTATGTCCGGGGAGATTTCATCGCTAAATGCTGCAGTTGCAGGGGCTATAGTCATGTACGAGATAATGAGGCAAAGGAGCGTAAAGCAGCTTTGAGTGAATACCTTCTTGTAGACGGCTACAACATTATTAACACATGGAGGGACATCTTCGACGTAGACACAGAGCCTCTGGAGGATTGCAGAGACAGACTAGCAAATATACTGTCGAATTATCAGGGACTGAAAAAGAACAATATACTACTTGTCTTTGATGCTCATTTGTCGAAAGGTGCTAAAGAAAAGGAAGAAATTTTCGATAATATTAAAATTGTCTATACAAAAGAAAATGAAACTGCCGATAATTATATTGAGAGATTTGTACATAAGCTGGGAAATACTCATACAATACGAGTTGCCACGTCTGATTATCTTGAGCAGACTATGATTTTAAGTTCAGGCGGAATAAGGATGACACCCAGGGAGCTAAGAGCAGAGCTTGAAGCAGCTTCTGTGAGCATAGAAATGATAACGGCTCCAAATCAGATCAGAAGAAATGCAATTGAGACTCATATAAACCCGGAGCTTCGGGAGAAGCTTGAAAAGCTACGAAGAGGCAAGTACTAACTTGACATAATATTGGCTGGAACGTATAATAGGATATGGTAAATTCTATTTATTCCGCCTATTTACACCAATGATTGGCAATACATATGAGGAGGCGTTTTTTTGAAGTTATTTGCCCACGCTAAGGCACAGACGACAAACAACCTGGCTGTTGACGAGGAAATCATCAGGGACGCAAAGTGCGGTGACGAAGAGGCTCTTGAATTTCTCATCAACAAATATAAAGGCTTCGTGCGCGCAAAGGCCAGGACTTATTTCCTTATAGGTGCCGACAGGGAGGATATCATTCAAGAGGGTATGATTGGTCTCTACAAAGCTATTAGAGACTTTAGAGGGGACAGGCTTTCATCTTTCAGGGCTTTTGCCGAGCTATGTATTACCCGCCAGATTATTACGGCAATAAAAACTGCTACCAGACAGAAGCATATACCCCTAAATTCTTATGTTTCTTTAAATAAACCAATTTTCGATGATGAATCTGACTGTACACTCCTTGATGTAATAAGCGAGGATAGCTTAAACGATCCTGAAGAGCTGATAATAAGCAGAGAAGAGCTGGCCGTCATAGAAGAAAAAATGGCTGAAATATTAAGCAATCTTGAGTGGGAGGTGCTTTCCAAGTACCTTCAGGGCAGGTCCTACCAGGAGATCGCTGCTAATCTGGACAGGCATGTCAAATCCATAGACAATGCTCTCCAGCGAGTAAAACGCAAGCTAGAAAAGCATTTGGATGATGATAGAGCAAGTACAAAAACTAAAAGCCGGTCGAGCTGCAAGTATAGTCCCCGCAAAAATCAGTAAAAATTGATATTAAACTATATAAAACGTTTAAAAAAAGAAGAAAAATACCCTGACATGATACTGGACATCGTGATGGGGCTATGTTATAATACAATTCGCCTATTTAAATAACGCTTTGCGGGTGTAGTTCAATGGCAGAACCTCAGCTTCCCAAGCTGATCGCGAGGGTTCGATTCCCTTCACCCGCTCCACGGTTTATTTGCAGTTACTGCATACAGCCCCTCCGGTGCTGTACACCTGATATAATTAAACCGGTGCCAGCAGGCAGCGCAATGACCAGGCACCAGTGGGCAACAGAATTAACCCGACACCAGCACCGCGGCACAGTAACCTGCCCTCATAGCTCAGTAGGTAGAGCGCATCCATGGTAAGGATGAGGTCA
>CAZPMC010000079.1:0-2284 GCA_964587755.1 uncultured Oscillospiraceae bacterium | reverse complement strand
AAGACGGGCCTAAAAATCCGTTTAAGGGCATATCGATGAAGTTCCTTGTGTCGGCTTGCTACGCCCAGTGGTGGGTTGATGCTGGGAGTTAAGGTTTAGGGGCGATCTGCAATGGCATGCAGGCGTTGACCCCTCTACCGTGGAGACCTTGTCTTTTGGGAGGGAGACCGATGCAGGATATTGAATATCCGTCATCGTCGAACGACTACGAGCAAGGATTAAACCTGTTAGGCGGTACGTCAAGTGCTGCGAACAGTGTAGCCTGCCTTGAGTGGGTATGGTGGATAATGGATCAAATGTGTGAATACTGGCCGGTATGAGCGCATTATTGCTGTTTGAAACCATAGTTGCAAAAGAGGCTAAGAAGCGGACAGACTGTCGAGGAAAACTCCTAGACTGTTCTTTGCGAGATATGCTGGGGATTGCAGTGTGGACTAAGTGGCAATCAGGCTTCGTTAGCGAAAGCTACGGCCGAGGATTTAAAGGGAAACCGCTGTTATGGCGACATTTCAGTATCTTCGGGGGAAATCCTGCCTGACCTAAGCCGCAAAATTTACTCAGTATATTACCACCAACAATAACAAGGGGACACATTGTGTCCCCTTTAGTTTAGTATATGGAGGTATGTAATTTTGGATGACAGTTACAGGCGGCCGGCAAATGGGAAAAAGGTAAGATTTAAGCAGAATTCTACGTCCGCGTCGAAAAAAAGCAATTTTATCTGGATATTAACTGTTACCGTAATGTCTTTTCTTATCGCAATTATATTAACAATAGGGTCATCTAATGCACTAAATGAAGCAAAGATTATCACATCCTTTCTTGTAATTTTATTTTTCATTCTGGTAAATATTATATTTGATATAATAGGTACTGCAGTAACTGCTGCAGATGAAATACCTTTTCACGCAATGGCATCAAGAAAGATATATGCAGCCAAACAGGCTATTAAGCTCATTCGTAATGCGGACAAGGTATCAAACGTATGTAATGACGTAGTGGGAGATATTTGCGGCATTATAAGTGGTGCGGCAGGAGCCTATATAATTGTCAGGATTGTAGGTAGTGCTGAGGGAATTACTGTGACGGAGCTTCTGGTTACAGGTATGATTACAGCCCTGACAGTTGGCGGAAAGGCGCTTGGTAAAACAATTGCGCTTTGTAACAGCAATTATATAATATACAAGGTAAGTGTTGTTATTAAATTTATAGTGGACAGATTTTCATTTTTAAAAGTAAAAGGAAAAGTTAAAAAATGATTAAGGATGACAAATACAACAATATTCTTAAAAATATAAATTCACCTGACGATGTAAAAAAGCTTAACATTTCACAGCTTGAAGTGCTTGCGGAGAATATCAGACAATTTCTAGTCGAGAAGGTTTCTGCTACAGGAGGTCATTTATCTTCAAATCTTGGAGTTGTTGAATTGACAATTGCATTACATAAGGTCTTTAATACACCTGAGGATAAAATTGTGTGGGATGTAGGACATCAGTCCTATGTGCATAAAATACTCACTGGAAGAAGAGAGCGGTTTGACACCTTGAGAAAAATGGATGGCATTTCCGGCTTTCCAAAAAAGAGTGAGAGCGAATGCGACTGCTTTAACAGCGGACACAGCAGCACGTCAATTTCTGCGGCTCTTGGAATTGCCAGGGGAAGGGATTTATTTAAGGAGCAGTACTCAGTTGTGGCTGTGATTGGGGACGGGGCTTTAACTGGAGGAATGTCCTTTGAAGCATTGAACGATGCCGGCCGTTCCCCTAATAACATCATAATAATATTAAATGATAATGAAATGTCAATCAGTAAAAATGTTGGTGCTTTTTCCAGATATCTGAGTAAGATAAGATCGCAGCAGATCTATACAAAAGCAAAAGAAGATCTGGACAATTTCCTAAACAGCATACCGGCTATTGGTAAAACAGCAGCCCGTGCGCTGGAAAGAGCTAAGGGTACCATTAAATATATAGTAATGCCGGGAATGATCTTTGAGGAACTGGGGCTTACCTATCTCGGACCTATAGACGGACATGACATAGGTAAGCTTGTAACTGTGATGACAGATGCGAAAAAACTCAAAGGCCCGGTGCTTATTCATGTCAGGACTCAAAAGGGAAAGGGATACAAGTTTGCAGAGAATAAACCCCAGGAGTTTCATGGCATATCCCCTTTTGAGATTGAAACAGGTGAATTAAAGAAAAATAATGGCCCTTCCTTTTCTGATGTTTTCGGCAGTATAATGGTCAGCCTTGCTCAAAAAGAACCGGGGCTTGCAGCA
>CAZPMC010000078.1:0-2394 GCA_964587755.1 uncultured Oscillospiraceae bacterium | reverse complement strand
TCGCATACTGCTTAATCGAAGACGAAAGAGAAAGATATTACCACTGGGATTGCTCTCACGGTGAGAACGAGAATCTTGACCGTGTATATGACTTCCTTACTTCCTTAGGATATGAGCTTTCTGATGAGGAGCAGGCTATGCGGGATGGCACTCATGAGCTGTTCAAGGCAGAAGAAGGCGAATATCATGACTAACGAGCAAAAGCCAAAAGCGTATATACCAGAATGTTGTGATTTCTGCCGTTACTGCCAGTGTCGGTTCCTAAAAAAGTACATGGACAATATTTATCGATGCAAACTCATGAGGTATAAAACTATAACAACAAGCATTAACGAAAGGCCAGAATGGTGTCCGTTAAAGCCGGTAGAAAACGAAAAAAAGGCGGACGAGTAAATGGGACAGGGGCGAAATTGGACAAAAGAGGAAGAACAATTCCTCTCCGATAATTGGGGTCAAATGTCGGTACCGGGCTTGTGCAAGAAACTTAACCGGAGCAAAAACGCAATAGGAGATATTTTGAAGTCGCATATAATTGTAAGGTGGAGGGGTTAAATGTACACAAGAGTTGAAAGTAGGTTTTGGCAAGATGAAAAAATGCGTGTCGTTTCAGATGACGCAAGATATTTAATGCTATATCTTCTCACATCTCCGCATCGAAACATTATGGGCTTTTACTTTTTACCAGTGCCATATGCATGTTTTGACTTAGGTTGGGATGAAGAGCGATTCAATAAAGCGTTAGAAGAGCTGTTGAGTATAGACGTTATTAAATACGATGTCTGCACTCATGTGGTGTTGATACAAAACTATCTAAAGCATAACTCTTTAGAAAACCCAAACCAGGTTACGAGTGCTATCGACAGATTAAGGGACATGCCTCAAACCCTGTTGTTTAAAGACTTTTTAGAAATATTGCAACTGTTTAATAAACCCTTCATTCAACCCTTGATTGAACTGTTAAAAGAACGGTTAGGGCAACCAGTAACAGTAACAGTAACAGGATCAGTAATAGATAAAGAGACGTCGGAACTGGACGCTCCGACACGTCCTAAAGAACCACCAGAGGACAAACGGAAACCTAAAAAACCGAAACAAAAACCCATCTTTGAGGAAGATACCGATCGCTACAAACTCGCATTATTTTTTAGAAAATGCGTTCTTGAGAATTTACCTAATGCTAAGGTACCCGAACCAACACCAGAGGGTTTCAAGCGCTGGGCATATGATATTGATCTCATGATTCGTATTGACTGTAGGAGTCCTGACGAAATACGACAGATGATAGACTGGTCGCATCGGGACCAGTTTTGGAAAGCGAATATATTAAGCCCTGGTAAGCTTAGGGAGAAATGGGACACCCTGACCGCTCACAAAAAACGTGCGGAGGAGCAAGTTAGAGGCTCTCCTAAAAAACAGTTTCAACCACCACAGGCACAGAACTTCAAGCAACGTGAATATACGCAAGAGTTTTATAAAAAAGTGATAGGAGGAAGCCTACAAAATGCAAAAGCTAAATGATTTAGTAAAAGATATTCACCAGAATGCAGTAGAACATGGTTGGTGGAAAGAAGAGCGATGTTTTGGGGAAATTATTGCATTATGCCATTCGGAGTTATCAGAAGCACTTGAAGAATATCGAAAAGGCAACCAGCCTGATGAATTGTATTATTCGGACAAGCAGGGTACACTTTATCAGTTTTCAAATGGTGAATTAAAACCAGAGGGAATTCCTGCAGAGCTAGCAGATTGTATAATCCGTATCCTTGATTATTGTGGTAAAGAAAATATTGATATCGGGGAAGCAATAAGAATAAAGCATGAATATAACAAGACCCGGCCGTATAGGCATGGTGGTAAAAAAATATAAAGTGAGGTGCTAGTATGAATAAAACAAAGATAGAGTGGGCTGATTATACATGGAATCCGGTTACAGGTTGTCTACATGGATGTGAATACTGTTATGCAAGGAAGATAGCTAAAAGATTTGGATTGCACTTAGAAACGAATGCAGTTCAAGTATTAGACAAAAAATATTCTTATGAAACTTATTGCATAATGACAGGAGAAAAAGATTATATATCAAGTCCATATCCATATGATTTTTACCCAACGTTCCATAAATACAGACTTGGCGAACCTGCCAGAAAAACCAAAGGCCAGAAGATATTCGTCTGCTCAATGGCTGACATGTTCGGTGAATGGGTGCCAGATGAATGGATAAAGGAAGTATTTGAAGCTTGTGAAAAAGCTCCACAACATAGATATTTTTTTCTTACTAAGAATCCGTCAAGGTATTGGCAACTACACAAAAATGGACTATTACCAGACAAAAATAATTTTTGGTACGGCGCTACATTGACGCACGGTGAGGATGAATAGTTTCAATTCCTTATA
>CAZPMC010000077.1:284-2716 GCA_964587755.1 uncultured Oscillospiraceae bacterium | reverse complement strand
TAAGGTTTGCCATGGACGGCAAACCCGCTGGCATTGAGGCACGGACGCCGAATCGTCAGCCAGGTTGCATGGGCGAGCAGCATACGAAGTATGCGACTTTACATCTGTTTTATTCTGTCAACTCTCTTATAACTTCCTTTATCATTTGTTCATTATCTAATGTGTATTGTATAACATGACCGATGCCCTTCGGTAGAATAAAGCGCAGCTTCCCATTTTGTGCTTTCTTGTCAAAAAGCATTTGGTTATAAATCCCATCTGTATCCATGTCCTTCACCCGCACAGGCAAACCGGCCTTTGAAAGAGTGTTTTCCACATCTGCTACAGTTTTGCTTTGTATCATTCCAAGCTTTAAAGCCAATCTGAAAGCTCCTGCCATACCTAAGGACACACATTCTCCATGAAGCAGGGAAAAGTCCGAAACGCTCTCAATAGCATGGCCGATGGTGTGGCCAAAGTTTAGTATTGCACGAATTCCCTTCTCCGTCTCGTCCTGTGAGACCACATTTCCTTTAATAGATAAATTCATCTTGGAAATGTACTGGAGTACTTGCTCATCAAAGCTGAATATTTTATTTATATTGTAATTAATATATTCATAAAAATCGCTATCTTGGATAAGTCCATGCTTTATAACCTCAGCAAGTCCCGATATCAGCTCTCTTTTTGGCAGCGTCCTCAGAGTGTTAACATTGATGTATACAAAGCATGGTTGATAAAATGCGCCTACCATGTTTTTGCTTCCCTCAAAATCAACTCCTGTTTTGCCTCCAATACTGCTGTCAGCCTGAGCAAGAAGACTTGTAGGTATTTGGGCAAAAGGAATCCCGCGCATATAAGTGGCTGCAACAAAGCCTGTTATATCGCCTACAACACCGCCACCTAAAGCTGCCAAGGCTGAATTGCGGTCAAACTTATGGGAAATAAGCTCCCTGTAAATATTGGCAACAGTATTTAGGTTCTTACTTTTTTCGCCTGCAGGTATGACATACTGAAATACTTGAGCTCCCGTTTTTGATAACTCCTCAATACATTCATCGCAATAAATATTTTTGACATTGCTGTCTGTGATAACCATTATCTTTTCATTGCGCTGTGTATTGGGCCATACCTTTGACAGCTTGGAAAAATCAAGTGCCACATATATTGGATAGCCTTTATTACCTAACTTCATGTTCATTTTTATCACAATGTGGCACCTCCTTCAGCTTTATTCAAATCATTCAGCCTTAGCGACAGTAAAGCGAACTTCTTCCCCGTTTATATTCCAGGATTTGCTGTAGCCGTCTCCATTGCCTGGGAGTATTTCATCTGCCAGCAATTCCTCTGCTATTAAGCTTCTATTTTTCTCAAATATGGCACTGATTCTGTCATTGCCGCCATAGTACACACTGATATGATCCTGTACCTCAAAGCCGGCTTCCTTCCTCATTGTCTGAAGCTTGCTTATTATTTCACGGACAAATCCCTCTTCAATCAGCTCTTGTGTAAGCTTAATATCAAGAACTACTGTTACCCCTCTGTCAGTCTCAGATACAAATCCTTCTTTTTGAGTAGTTTCAACAAGTACATCCGTAAGGGCAAGCTCAACAGTAGTGCCGTCAACCTCAAAGCTCACTTTTCCATCTTTTTCAAGCTTCTCCATTGTTTCATTTCCGTCAACCTCAGACAGATACTGCCCTATCTTTGGGACCAGCTTCCCGTATTTGGGACCCAATGTACGAAGCTGTGGTTTAAACTTATAAGTCGTAAAGAGGGATGCGTCATTTGTAAATACAATCTCTTTAATATTCAACTCATCTTTTACTAAAGAAGCATACATATCAGGCATTCCATCTACACCACTGACGTACATTTTACCTAAGGGCTGCCGGTTTTTTATATTTACGGTATTCCTGCAAGCCCGCCCCAACACAACTATTTTAAGGACCTGCTCCATATACTCTTCAAGCTCCTTGTCGATATACTCCGTCAAGACAGTTGGATAATCACATAGGTGCACACTTTCAGGAGCATCAGGGTCAATATTTCTTACAAGGTTGCCGTAAATTTCTTCCGTAATAAATGGTACAAAAGGAGCGGCAGTTTTTATAAGCTCAGTTAACACTGTATAAAGCGTCATATATGCATTTATTTTATCCTGAGTCATCTCCTTTTGCCAGAAGCGCTCTCTACATCTTCTGACATACCAGTTGCTTACATCGTCTGTAAACTGCTGAATATCTCTTGCTGATTCAGTAATTCTGTAATTTGCAAGGTTTTTGTCAACCCTTTCTATTAACGAGTAGAGTCTTGACAGAACCCATTTATCCATTACAGAGAGCTTTTCAGGCTCAAGCGAATACTCAAGAGGATTGAACTTATCTATGTCAGCATACAGAACATAAAATGCATAGGTGTTCCAAAGAGTACCAAGGAATTTTCTTTGGCTC
>CAZPMC010000077.1:0-274 GCA_964587755.1 uncultured Oscillospiraceae bacterium | reverse complement strand
AATCTGCTTGGAAGCCACGGTGCACTTCCGGTGTAGAAGTACCAGCGGACAGCATCTGCACCTTGTTTGTCAAGTACGGTCCAAGGGTCTATAACATTTCCTTTGTGCTTACTCATCTTTTGACCGTCTTTATCATTTACGTGACCAAGAACAATACAATTTTTAAAAGCGGGCTCATCGAAAAGCAGTGTTGATATAGCCAAAAGCGTATAGAACCAACCTCTTGTCTGGTCTATTGCTTCACTAATAAAGTCCGCAGGATAATTGGCCTCAA
>CAZPMC010000076.1:0-2831 GCA_964587755.1 uncultured Oscillospiraceae bacterium | reverse complement strand
CATTGTTCACCAGGATATCTATGCCTCCGAATTCCTGCAGGGTCCTGTTTATCACTTCATTGCAAAAGTTGCTGTCCCCGACATCGCCTTTGATCAGCAATGTCTTTCCGCCATACGATTCAACTGCTTTTTTTGTCTCGTTGGCGTCATCATCAGCGATGTTGTATACAATAACTACATTACAGCCTTCTTTTGCATAAGCAACGGCAACAGCTCTGCCGATTCCGCTGTCCGCGCCCGTGATAACGGCAGTCTTTGATTTTAACCTGCCAGTGCCTATCTTTTCGGGATTATCATAAACAGGCTGGGGATCCATCCTGCTCTCTTTCCCCGGTACAGGCTGTTTCTGGGCTTTTATCTCATCAGCTGTGTACATGTCTCTATCATTCATTGCCATCTGTCCTTCTATTTTTAAATTAGTATTCCTTTCAGAAAAAGTTTCATGCAACAAAACTGCTCTGTCCTAAAGGATCAGAGCAGGCAACCTTACCCGAAAATCCGTCGGCGCAGGTGAAAAACCGTCACCAGGTTAACACGGAAACAGGCAAATATTCGCATTTGATTTGCCAAAACACTTTTACATAAACTCTTTCAGTATCTCATCAGGTTCATGGACGATTATATCCGCACCGATCGATCTCAAGCTGTCTTCATCCCGGAACCCCCAGCTGACCATGATAACATCGACACCTGCATTATGGGCCGTCTGGAAATCCACCTCCGAGTCCCCGATGTATACCACTTCATCCGGATCCGCCCCAAAATACTCCATCACAGAAATGACACTGTCAGGATAAGGTTTTCTGCGTACGCCATCCTTTTCGCCAGCCGCATAGTCGAACAGCCCGTCGAAATATTCTTTGCAGAGTTTCTTTACGGCAAGATCAGCCTTATTTGATACGACCGCGGTCAGGACTCCCCTATCCTTAAGTTTAATAAGCACTTCCCTGATCCCGTCATAAGGGCGTGTTTTTACTGCGCAGTGGTTTTTATAATATTCGATGTATGTTACGCACATCTCATCTATGGTCTTATCTTCAGTGCCACCTGGAACAGCCAGCTCCACAAGTCTGCGGATGCCGTTCCCGACAAAGCTTTTTATCTCGTTTAGCGACCTTTCCGGCATGCCGTATTTTTTCAGGCAATAGTTCATTGAATCAGCCAGGTCTTCAAGTGTGTTCAATATCGTCCCGTCCATGTCAAATATGGCAACTTTGTATTTCATAGTCCACCCCGTTCTGAATTTGCTGTCTCAATACCATCTGCAAGTTGAATCAGATATATTGCTGTGCAATCTCTATCCCGTATATACAGTCATTAAAGTATCTTCTTCCATACCTCTGCAGTTTATCCATAAATCCCTCTCCTTCCTGTTTTTGCGTTATCGTATCTCTTGAAAATTACCGCGCTCGTTTTAATCATATTCTTTTATTTCACGCTTCCGGCTTGAGATTCATATTTATATTATCATATTTTATCATTTTGCACCTTCCGGCTCACTTTATTGTTACAGTCTCTTTGGTACATTTAACCATATTGTCGCAACTTCGGCACTCTCAACCAGGCCTTGATAAACTGTTCAATAAGTCAACTGTCGGCCTTACCGGCTGAGTTGAGTGCTAGCCACACAAAAAGGTAAATTATAGCTATTGTGGCAAAACTATTATAGCTAATATATCTACATGTTAGCTAATATATAGTATAATATGGCTAATATAGAAAGGAGTGGTAGGTTTGAAGGTACCATCCACAGAAGTTCAGAATAACTTTGGTAAATACCTGAAAATCGCAGTGGAACTGGAAGATGTCATCATAACGCGGAATGGCCGCGAGGTCGCGAAATTAGTGCCTTGTGAGCAGAGTACCGTTGTTTCGGAGGAAGCCGCGAATCACATTTTCAATAACCGGTGGAAACTGAGCTATGAAGAATTCCTCAAAATGGTGGAAAACTCAGACCTGCGGTACGAATATATAGACAGAGAAGTATACTTGCTTGCTTCACCGGTATACAACCACCAGGTTGCGGTTTCGGAAATCCACAATACATTCTGCAACTGGTTCAAGGGAAAGAAATGCATGCCCCTGACTCTCCTTTTGATGTCACACTGAAGAAAAGCGAGAGCAACATTAATGTTGTACAGCCTGATATCATCGTCATCTGCGATACCGACAAAATCGATGGATCCGGCAAATACCAGGGCGTGCCGACCCTCGTTGTGGAGGTGTTGTCGAAGTCCACGAAAACCAAGGATATGCTGAAGAAACTCGACCTGTACATGAAGTCAGGTGTGAAGGAGTACTGGCTGGTTGATCCGGACAAGAAAGAAGTCACCGTTTATACTTTTAATAAATATGAAATAGAAGACCGCAATACCTATATCGGTGATATGATTGCGAAATCAATCATTTTCAGCGGGCTTGAAGTCAAGCTGGCAGATATATTTGCGTTTTGACCTTCCGTGCTTCATTGTCCATTCGTATAGCTTAACTTGATATTTTTCACTACCGGAAATTTCAACAGTACCAACCGTCTTATCATTTCGCTTATCTATTTCTTGCAAATGGAGCGTCCGTTTACGGAATTGCACAGTATCATGCAATACTTAGCAGCGCTGCCGGACAACCGCGATACTGTGCAGTGTAGTAAACATCAGCGCAATGAAGTCCTATTTGCGAAATTGCACAATATCACGTGACAATGAGACAGCGCTGACTCGTAAACTACGATGCTGTGCAATGAAGTAAACATCAGCGCAATGCAGCTTAGAGATGTATTGTCAGAGCGAGGAAAAGCAAGCCGACTGTCTGAGCGAAAATGCATCAAACATGAT
>CAZPMC010000075.1:0-2930 GCA_964587755.1 uncultured Oscillospiraceae bacterium | reverse complement strand
GTTCGTAATGACCCAAGTCCAAGTCAGCCTCACCCCCGTCATCGGTTACATAAACTTCACCATGTTGATAAGGACTCATGGTTCCGGGGTCCACATTAATATAGGGGTCACACTTCTGTATGGTGACAGATAGACCCCTACTTTTTAAAAGGCGCCCCAGCGAGGCCGCCGTTATTCCTTTGCCCAGGGAAGATACTACTCCTCCTGTGACAAATATATATTTGGTTGCCATGTAAAAATCCCCCTTGAAATTTATCCGTGCATATAATAATCACATACACTTTATTTTAGCCATCTATAGGGGTGATTGTCAATAGTGTGGAGTTTTTATTTTAGCTGTTTGTTTACAGGTTTAAATACAATATCGATTATGATTGTGAGATCGTATGTAATGGGATTTGTGTTTTTTCAAGTTATTTTGGGGGATTTTTAACCGGATCTACACTTTAAATACCCGGACTGATTCGGCAAGTTTACCAATCATATCGTTTAGTTCCTGTATGGATGCCGTTACTTCCTCTATTGAAGAAGTCTGTTCTTGAGTAGCTGCACTTACTTCTTGAGATCCTGCTGCTGATTCCTGAGTAATGGCCGATATATTTTCAGCGGCTTTAAATACATTTTTCTCAGCCTCTTGTATTTGCAAAATATCTTCATTTAAAGCCTCAATCTGCATAATAGTTTCATCTGCCGACGCTTTGATGGAATCAAATACATTAACTGTTTCTTCTACGGATAAATTGACTTCTTCCACCAATTTATCGGAGCCTGCTATAGTTTGTTGAGCATTTAAAATGACTGTCAGAATATCTTCAATGATAACCGTTATATCTTTAGTAGCAGCCGCTGATTCATCCGCCAATTTTCTTATTTCATCAGCTACGACGGCAAATCCACGGCCAGCATCTCCGGCTCTTGCAGCTTCGATGGCTGCATTTAATGCGAGCAGGCTGGTCTGGTCTGCAATTGAATTTATGGTCTCTGTTATTATGCTGATAGATTCCGATTTCTCGGATATGGCCGCTATGCTTTTCCCCACTTCTGTAGAAGCTTGAGCATTTTCAGCAAATTTTTCCTTAACATTATTGACGGTTTTGATTCCGGTTTCATTTTTTTGTTTCATGATTTGGGTACTGTCAGATGTTATTTTAAATACCTTAACCATATTTTGCAATTTTTCTTCCAAAATATGTGCCATATTTACAACTTCTACCGCTTCTTCAGCCTGTTCACTTGCACCGCTGGCTATTTGTTGTATTGTTGCGGATATCTCTTCACTCGCCGCTGCCACCTCTTGGACTGACGAAAGTATGGTTTCTGATGCATTTTCCGAGTTTAATGTTATTTGCTGTATATTTTTTATAAGGCTCTTTACAGCATTTATGGAAGTATTAAGTGCATTAACGGTTGAACCGAATTCGTCGGTACGATTTGAAGCAAGTTCTATCGACAGATCCCCTTGAGCTAACTGCTTTGTATATTGCTCTATTTTTTCAAGAGGCTGTTTTATGTTTCTGGAAAGCAAGATGCTGAATATAAGTCCGCATAAGATAAAGAAGGCGGTTGTTATTATGGAATTTCTTTTGAGAGCAGTAATTCCACTGAAAAGTTCGTCTTTTTCTTGCTCCAATACAACAGACCAGTCGGTTCCAGATACGGGAGCATAAGACACGTATTTATCCTTTCCTCTGAAATAGTGTTCTCCTAATCCCGTTTCTCCCTTTACTATAATCTCTATTATTTCGGCCAACTGCTCAAGTTCGGGGTTGTTTGCCGCATTTTCAAGCACATTGTATTTTTCCTGGACAAAATCAGTATCCGGATGTCCGATAACCGTACTTTCTTTGTTTAATATATACGCATAACCCGTTTCACCTACTTGAATAGTTCCTATAACTTTACTTAATACATTGCCGTCAGCAATACCGGAAAGCACACCGAGAATCTGGCCGTTTGGGTCTTTTATCGGAGTTACCACTTGTATAATCATTTCACCTTTGCTTAAATATGGTTCTATTACATTGGTGCTGCCCTGCAATGCTTTCTTAAAATACTCTTGATCTGCCACATTGACTGTTTCGCCGTCTGTAAAAATAGCGTTGCCTGCTTTATCCATCACGCCGAATTTTTTATATCCAATTCTTTTAGCTTCGGAAATAAGAGCGGGACTTTGAAGCTCCCAATCCATTGACATAATATCCGGCCTTGTAGCAACTCCCTCAATCTCTGTTATGTAATCTTGAACTTTTCCAGCCACCATACCTGCATTATCAACAGCTCTGCTTTGTAAAAAATCACTTATATTCTCATGCAGCGTTTTTGATGCAGTATAATATGCCATAATACCTAGAACACTGCAAATAGTTATGTTTAGTGCTGCAATTGCCAGTGCAATTTTAAATCCAACACTCCTGTAAAACAGTTGCTTTTGAGTGTTGGATTTTTTCTTATCTTCATTACTCATCAATATCGTCTCCTTTTCTCAATGTAGAACAATCAATATTGGTAAAACCCTTCCACGTATTCCGATGTTACTAATCTTGTCCAGATCACTGTTTGCTTCAGATACCTCCCTTTGAGTTATATTATCAAAATGCCTTTATAGGGAAATAATGTAAAATACATAAATTGTTTTTCTAATGCTAAAGATGGTGTCGAAATTACAGGCGTACCACAAGCAAGTAACTCATATACTCTACGAGACATCATCGTTGGAGAATCTGTAATAGTATTCACGTTCAAGAATATTTTAAATTGTTTATAAACATTTATTATCTCTGTGAATGGCACAGCTTCTTTTATAAAAGGATTATATTCTTTCGGGTAAGCATATCTATCACCACCATCCACTTTAGACATACGATCATAAATCACACCATTAAATGCAGAAATAGTTGGCAATAAACGATCCATTTGTTTCTTTCTATCAT
>CAZPMC010000074.1:0-3075 GCA_964587755.1 uncultured Oscillospiraceae bacterium | reverse complement strand
TCAGCCAGGTTGCATGGGCGAGCAGCATACGAAGTATGCGACCAGCCGCCGCATTGTAGCGAGCCAATTTCAGTACAGACTGTTTGCGACGAACTTGGCTGCATACATCTGCATCCTCATGCCTGTTAGGCATAAAATGAATCTAGTGGACAACCCCTTTAAGGCCATCCACTAGATTAAGCTAAACTTCATTTTGCTTGAGCCCCACCCCAACAATTGACATAGAGCCGATTTATTTAGAGTATGAAAGCAAGGGGGAAAGCGAAAGAACCGTCTCTTTCGCTTTCCCTTTGTTTTCTTTGCTTACCCCCTTGCTTAAAAAAATACTTGAATGTAAGCTGATTATACTTTATAATTAATTTGAAGGTCAAAGAAAGTCAAAATCAACATCGGGATGAAAGGAGTGACCGCAAATGGCGAGAATGAGTGATATTATTGAAGATTTCATCAAGCAGATGATCAGTGACATGGACGGGGTTATTGAGATACAGAGAAATGAACTTGCCAACTACTTTAATTGCGTGCCCTCACAAATAAACTATGTAATAGATACAAGATTTACTACTGAAAGAGGCTACTATGTTGAGAGCAGACGAGGCGGCGGAGGTCATATAAAGATAAGAAGAGTAGATATAAAGCGACCGGGTAACTATCTTATGCATATAATAACTTCTATGGGGGACAGCATATCACAGCAGTCGGCTGAAGTCTTTATTACAAATTTTGTTGACTATGATGTTATAAGTGAAAGAGAAGGTTTGCTGTTAAAGGCTGCTACAAGCGACAAGGTGCTTGGAAGTGTCAAGCTGCCCGAAAGAGATACTTTGAGAGCTGCAATACTAAAAAATATGTTGGCAAGTTTGTTAGTATAAGAGGTTTGTAAATTTTTTTAGAGGGTAGAATTATTATTATTATTCGATGTGTTATGACGGGGAGTGAGTGAATTGTTGTGCCAGCAGTGTCAAAAAAGAGTGGCAAATGTTTATTTCAAGCAGACGATAAATGGTAGGAAGGTTGAGATGTATTTATGCGGTAAATGTGCTGCAGAAAAGGGACAGACGGGTTTTAGCCCGCAGTTTAATCTTGGTGACTTCCTTTGGGGAATCTCAGGCTTAGGAAGTAATCCAGGATATATAAAAACTGCGGGACAGCCTATAGTTGAGCGCTGTGATGTGTGTGGAATGTGTTTTGAGGATTTCAGAGAAACAGGAAAACTAGGATGCGGGAATTGTTACCGAGTTTTCAGAAACAGGCTGACCCCAATATTGAAACGGGTCCATGGAAATGTCGAGCATAAGGGCAAGATTCCCGGACAGCCTGCTGATAGTAATAAAATAATAAGAGAGATACAAAGCCTTAAAACGAAATTGGAAGAGGCGATTTTAAATGAAGAATATGAGAAGGCGGCAGTCTTCAGAGATAAAATAAGAGAACTGGAGAGCAGTTCGAAGCAATTCGGAGGGGGTGCAGAATAATGCAGCAAAGGGAAAAAGCTATACCTGAGGCTGATGTGGCTATAAGCAGCAGAGTAAGACTTGCAAGAAATCTTGAAGCATATCCCTTCCCATCAAAGCTGAGCAATCCTCAACGAGAAGAAATATTGGAAAAAGTAAAATCAGCGGCATTTAGCATTAGTGAGCTGGGTGTAAAAAAGCTCTCTTATCTGGAAATGAAGAACTTAAATCAGATAGATAAGCATCTTCTGGTGGAAAAGCATCTGATAAGCCCTGAATTTACTGGAAATGACATGAACAGGGCGGTTATATTAAGTAGTGACAGCCAGGTAAGTATTATGATTAACGAAGAGGATCATATAAGGCTTCAATGTATACACCCTGGTATGCAGCTTAGCGAGGCTTGGGAGCTTTGCAGCAGGATTGACACACAGATGGAGAAGTCACTTGGATATGCATTTGATAAAAGCGTTGGATATCTTACATGTTGTCCCACCAATACAGGAACAGGTATGAGGGCTTCTGTTATGCTTCATCTTCCAGCATTGTCAATGACGGGTTATATAAGGGGAGTACTTGAAACGTGTTCGAAGCTGGGTGTAACTGTAAGGGGTATGTATGGAGAAAATAGTGAAGCATCGGGAAATATGTTTCAGATATCCAATCAGATTACACTTGGGCAAACAGAAGATGAGATTGTTGCCGGAGTGAGTAACTTTACATCACAGATAGCAAAGCAAGAGAGAATGCTGAGAAACGAGATGTACAGGCAGAATCCTGTTAAGATTGAGGATAGAATATTCAGGGCATTTGGAGTTCTTTCCAATGCAAGAACCATATCATCTGAGGAGAGCTTAAAGCTGTTATCTGATGTTAGGTTAGGAGTTGTTTTAGGGCTGATACCCGGGATTGATCCGGTCCAAATTAATGAATTGATGGTTTTGATTCAGCCTGCATATTTGCAAAAGATTTCAAAAAAGCAGCTTACTGTGGAACAGAGGGATCATAAGCGTGCAGAACTATTAAGAGAAAAGCTGGTAAGCCAAAATTAGCAGTTTGATATATTATTTAGAAGAAAGTTGCTGACAGGAGTGATATTAAAATGTATGGAAGATTTACAGAGAAAGCGGAAAGGGCAATAAATTTGTCTCAGGAGAGTGCCATGAGACTTGGACATAGCTATGTAGGAACAGAACATGTTCTCCTCGGGCTGGTGAGAGAGGGAACAGGTGTTGCTGCAAGAGTGCTTATGGGTCAAGGAATTACAGAGGATAAGATTCTAAAGGAAATTGACGAGCTCATTGGAATAGGAGAAAACCAAAATCAACAGCCACTTGACTTTACACCAAGGACAAAAAGGGTGCTTGAGCTTGCATTAAAGGAAGCCAGGAGACTTGGACACAACTATATCGGTACGGAGCACCTGCTTCTTGCTTTGATACGAGAGGGTGAGAGTGTCGCAATACGGATACTTATGGATTTGGGTGCTGACCCGCAAAAGCTTTTGAATGATATGGTTAAAATGCTCACAGAAAACTCACCAGGGGCAAAGGGTGAGATGAAAGGCTCATCCGGTGATAATGGCACCCCGACATTGAACCAATTTGGCAGGGATTTGACT
>CAZPMC010000073.1:0-3186 GCA_964587755.1 uncultured Oscillospiraceae bacterium | reverse complement strand
AACCTCACTACAGTATAAATCATTGATATACGATTGTCAAAACAATTATAAAGCCAAAATTTATATTAATCAAATCCAATAACAGCCATGGATATTGATGCTAATAAAATTATAATGACCGTTGACCCATCATATTGTTATGAAGTAAACTATATGTGAACATATGTTCTGTAAGGAGTAAATTACAATAAAGCGCGAACATATAAATAACGATTCTATTATAAGGAGAATACTTTGGCAAAAAGTGCAAATAAAAAAGAAGCAGTGTCTGGGCAGAGCGGGCCGCTTCATTTTAAGACATCAGTCCGAAATCTGGTCTCTTTTGCCGTAAAAGACGATGCTCTTTGGAGTTTTACCTCGTATAAGCTTGCTAATGAGGGCTCTTTGGCTCACTACCAACTGCAGGCAATAAACAGAGCTAAAGGAGATTATATTTCTGAGGTTCATCTGTCACATTCCTTTGAAATCATGGGTTGCATTTTAGAGGTGAGCGGAAGAGCGGACGGAATTTGGAGAATTGATGACAAGGTCATTATTCATGAGATAAAAACTTCTGCAACACCATTGTGTGAAATACATGAAAGATTCAGCGAGGCTCATTGGGCTCAGGGTAAATGTTATGCTTATCTTTTATCTGTTACTGAAGATATCAGAGAAGTAACCGTACGCCTCACATATTATGACCGGGAAAAAAATGAGGAAAAATCCTTTGACAAAACATTCAGCCGTGACAAGCTGCAACGTTTTATTAAAACGCTTATTCACCCATATATTTCCTGGCTGCTTTCTCAGGAAAAATGGAAGGAAACCCGGAACTCATCAATCAAAAACATTATTTTTCCCTATCCGTCCTACAGGAAGGGGCAAAAGCTCCTGGCTTATAATACCTATAAATGTATAGAGGATGGAAAACGCCTTTTCGTCCAGGCCCCCACGGGAATAGGAAAAACTATGGGTGTTCTTTATCCGTCAATAAAGGCACTTGGTGAAGGAAAAGTGGACAGGCTTTTTTACGCCACCGCCAAAACCACTACGAGAGGCATAGCTGAAACAGCATATAATATTCTGGCCGAACAAGGCCTGCGTCTAAAAGTTCTGACTCTTACCGCAAAAGAGAAGATATGTCTCAATGATGAAAAGAATTGCACTCCCGACAAATGCCCGTTTATTCTGGGCTATATGTCCCGTTCCCGAAAGATAGTAAAAGATCTGCTTAAGAAGCATGACTTCTTTCCCAGGGAAGTAATTACTCAAGCCGGATTACGCCATGGAATCTGTCCCTTTGAGCTTAGCCTTGACCTGGCTCTGAGTTGCGATCTTATAATATGTGACTATAATTATATTTTTGATCCCAGAGTATATTTGAGACGTTTCTTTGAACAAAAGGAACGTGAAAACTATCTTATTATGATAGACGAAGCCCACAATCTTTTTGATCGCGCCAGAGGCATGTATTCTGCAGAATTGAATGTCCGGTTGCTTTTGGATATATCAAAGGAAATAAAAAAGGATTTACCTGTAATAAATAAAGCATTGATTAAGCTCAGGAAAGAACTTTCTGTATTGGAAAAGCAAGCTGGTGAACTTGTTTCAGAGGCAGGAGGCGTAAAATACAACACGGGTCATAATGCCCCTGAAAGTCTTAAAGCTCCCCTTGGAGAATTCATAACCGCTGCAGAAAGCTGGGTTTCCGGAGAAAGAGACGAAGAACCGTACACCGATAAGCTGGTAAATCTTTTCTTTGATATTCTGCATTTTAAGAATGTTCTTGAAATTTACTCCGGTCAGTATCGTATACTGATGACAGGAAAAAAAACCGGATTTAGTCTGAAATTGGTCTGTCTTGATCCCGGATCCATGTTAGACCGCAGAATGTCTGCTGCAAAGAGTACAATTCTATTTTCTGCAACTTTGTCACCGCTCTGGTATTTTAAGAGCATTCTTGGGGGCAGGGATGAGGATGTTACTCTAAGACTTCCCTCACCCTTCCCGCGAGAAAACCTTCTGATTCTTAATGATGATTGTATCGAAACCCGTTACCGCCATCGGGAGCAATATCTTGAAGTAACTGCACATGCCATATATAACTGGTCGGTTTCACACAAAGGTAATGTCATGGTCTTCTTCCCCTCGTATAAATATCTTCTTGACGTATTGGAGATATTTAAGCCCCTGGCCCCTGAGTTTGAAATACTATGCCAGGATCGTGAAATGGACGAGTCAGCGAGAGAGGACTTCATCAGAAAATTTGATGATTTTGGTGACAAAAACCGTATTGCCTTCTGTGTTATGGGTGGTGTTTTCAGCGAAGGTATAGACTTAACGGGAGAAAAACTTACCGGCGTCATTATCGTAGGGGTGGGCCTGCCACAGGTTTCCCCGGAGCTTGAAATCATGCGCAGCTATTACCAGAATAAAGCTGAATCAGGTTTTTCATTTGCTTATACTTATCCCGGCCTCAATAAAGTACTGCAGGCAGCCGGAAGACTAATCCGATCCGAGAATGACCGCGGAGCCCTATTGTTAATTGATTCCAGATTTTCCGCATCGGAATATTTGAGTCTGCTTCCCGAGGAATGGCATCCTATCCCGAAAACTTCACAAGGTATTCTTATTGATGAATTTGCCCTCAGCTTCTGGAATGAGAATAAAGGATCAGAAAATACCTAAGAACTTTTGTGTTACCTTAATTTTGACACGGCTTACAGTACCGGATGATACTATATATGCCAAATCATCTTTTGCAAGATATACACCGGAAACATTTGATCTGGCGGTATAGCGATCCATGATCTGACCATCCTCGTTAATAAAAAGCACTTCCGATTCGGCTATAACAGCTGCAGTTTTCTTTTTTGACACTATTCCCGTCACCTTTGCATCTATATCCAGGTGAGTTTTTTCGGTGTCGTTTTGATTATAAATCTGAATGGTAGTAAGGTGATGCCTATCCCTTGAATATGCTTCATTATTAAAGAGCGCAACTACCGGATATTTGTTTTTTATAACATTTGCCGCTGTAATTGAGAATCCCGCAAAACTCTTTTCCCAAACAGTATTGAAACCATTATCAATTATCATCATGCTTTTTTCACCATAAACGAACAATCTTTCATCTGCCAATGGAAAACATCCGCCGAATATCTCATTTTTACCTTTTATACTTGCTCTCTGGTTCATTGAAGG
>CAZPMC010000072.1:0-3367 GCA_964587755.1 uncultured Oscillospiraceae bacterium | reverse complement strand
CCTCTTCTTGTGGACTTGGAATATTGATATTTATTAGAACAATTGATGGTAGGTTTTGTTTTTATTTCGCCCATATCCTACACCTCATTTCAGTACTTTTACTATTACAGCTATTATATCAAAATTTCTCTTGTTGTCATTCGATTATTACCTATTTTTACGTTTTTTGTTGACTTCCTGTCTTATTCTGTTATACTAAATAAAGATTTAATCTTCTCTTCGGAAGCAAAAATGAACAAAAAACCCCTGTAACCCGCCTGAACAAAGGGCTGCAGGGGTTGTGTTTTTGCTTAGAGTTGTGGTATAAATCAGCGTTTTTTTGCCTGTGCAAAAACTTTTTTTATTTCTCCAAGAGTCATGATTTTTCGGCCAATATCTAGATCAAAAACTTCGTTAATGTCATCAGTAACTTCATCAGCATAGTCAAAAAGATAATGATTAGAATCTATATGACTACAAGAAACAGAGCGCAGGGAGCCTAGAATCTTATCAATGGTATATTTATTATTTAGTTTGATTTCCAGGATTCGAGCGATTACCAGCGCTAAAAAGCAAATGAAAAAATGTGCATTTATATGATCCTCCCTGGAAAGGTAGACCGGCCTTGCATCTAAAGTGCTTTTTGTAACTTTGAAAGACTCTTCGATTTTCCAGAGTCCCTGATATATTTCTATGATACGCTCATCCGGCTCGTCAAGTTCGCTTGTAATGATTGCATAATAACCATCCAATTCTTCCTCCTGCTTTATCTTCTCTTCATCTAGAAAAAGCATTTTGCCATTTTCCTGTATTTCTCCTGTTTCCTTATCAAACTCTATGTTTGCAACATAGGATGCAGCACCGTAGCTTGTAGACCTCGTATATTTTGAAGGGTTTGCAATAAGGCTGGCTGCTTTAGCAAGCAGCTCTTCTCTTTTCTTTTTAGAACGTCTGGCATATTTGCTGCTGTAGTAAACGACCTGCTTTTGATCCACCTGGATTTTCTTTTTTCTAGGCTTACCATTCTGATATTTACCTACAGTGACGCTTATTGTCGTTGGTATGACTCGGGACTTGACTTTGAAGTTTTCATCTCCACGATAACCCTCATTATCAAGAACAAACTGCTTAAACTCATTGCTGGCTCCTCTTATGGTTTGGCTGTATACATATCCATCACCAAGAGCAGTGTTAAATGCTATGTTGTCTCCGCTGTTTAATCCCTTGTCAGCCACCACTATTATTCGATCTGTTTTGAATTGCTTCTTTATTGTTTTCAGCACGGGCATCATCGTTTGTGAATCATGGGTGTTCCCTTCGAAAAGCTGGTAAGAAAGTGGAATACCTTGTCTATCCAAAGCCAGTCCCATTTGCACAATTGGATTAGGTCTATGTTCTTTACTTGGTCCTTTTTTTCTGAATTCGTCTTGCTCATCTATTTCAAAATAGTAGTTGGTTACGTCATAGTAGAGAAGATCTGTTTTTCTATCATATTGTTCGACAATTCGTTCGTGGATAAATTGTTGAGCCTCTTTTTCGATCTTATTAAAATGCTTCAAGCTATGGTATACGTCATCTAATGTAAAATCAGCCTTATCAAAGAATCTGTCCTTGAGTTCTACAGTGGCTTTTTTAGAGCAGGGATATAGCAACCTGGCAAAAATCAGGACTTTCATTATGCTGTTAGTATTAAACTTAAACTTCTCATGCCTTCGCTTGTTGTTAAAAAACCTATCGAGTTCCAATTCATGATAAATCTTGCTGAAGACAACATGTCCATAGTTTTTTCGGTTATGTTTATCTCTATCAATCCTAGCATCAGCACTCAATTTTATGTATAACTCTTTTTCTTGTAAACGATCCTGTTCCATTTGTTTGGCAACTTGTTCAAAGTGTGCAATAGGATCATCATATTCTTTCTCAAGTACATCGAGGTATCCCAAGGATTTTACCACCTTGCGTTTGGTTTTGCCATCCTTATCACGATAACTGTGAACTATTTGCAGATACGTTCTGCCTGTCTTTTTCGAGTAATTTTTAGCTAAAAACATTACTTGGTACCCCCGTATAAAAATTTAAATATATCAACATTATACCATAGATTACCACCCAAGTCTACTGTTTTACGCAAAAAATTGACAAAAATTTTCGCCCCTAGCAGTTGGTGTTACTTGCTTAGAGCGATTTAGATACTAAATTATGCTTCCGAAGAAACGATTCATAATGACCTCCGACATAATTTGGTTTTATGTATATTTTCTATATTAGCTGTTTTTTCTCATCTTTTCAATCTGAATCTGTCTTTTCATTGACATTTGGTCCATGGAATGATATGATTAGAAAAAAATAAAGATTAGGTAGTTTAGAGGTGCGACTTTTATTAGTAATTCACCGGAGGTATAAGGGTACCCATGAAAGTGAATGAAAGGAAATGCCGCCGAAGAAAGCTGCAGCCCTACTGTTGCTTTCTGGTCATTGGATGAACAATTCTCTGACTGTCATCAAGTGATTGATGGAGCGCTAACTGCTTTCGTTATCAGCTTATCAGCATTTTTATGCGGTTATGATATGCTTTTTGGAAACGAGGGCGGCTGGTGTATATCAGCCGCTTTTATTGACTGCAGTTGTAAGAACATTCTATCCCACTCTTTGCATATCCTAATCTATAGGGATCTACGGTTAAGAAAACATATTTTAAAACAGGAGGAACTAGAGTGAAAAAGTACAATATTGCTATTGTTGGAGCTACCGGCATGGTAGGTCGTAAATTTCTTCAGGTTTTGGAAGAAAGGCAGCTGCCTGTAGAAAACTATTATCTCTTTGCATCAGCCCGCTCTGCTGGGACAAAAGTAACCTTTATGGGACGTGAGCACGTAATTGAAGAGCTTACAGAAACATGCTTTGACGGCAAGGATATTGACATTGCCCTATTCTCAGCAGGCGGTGGAATTAGTAAGCAATATGCTCCCATCGCTGTCGCTAAGGGAATAGTCGTCATTGACAACAGCAGTGCATGGAGAATGGAAGCAGACGTACCCCTGGTGGTTCCCGAAGTCAATCCTCAGGATATTCTCAAGCATAAGGGCATCATCTCCAATCCCAACTGCTCTACCATTCAGGCAGTGGTTGCTTTAAAGCCCCTTCATGACCGCTACCGCATCAAAAGGGTAGTCTATTCCACTTATCAAGCTGTCTCTGGTGCAGGTGTAGCAGGTTATTCCGACCTTGAAAGAGGCGTTCGGGGAGAACAACCACAAAAATTCCCTTACCCCATTTTTGCCAACTGCCTGCCCCATATAGATGATTTCACTGAGAGCGGATATACTAAAGAAGAAATTAAAATGATAGACGAAACAAAAAAAATTTTTGGAGATGACAGCCTAAGGGT
>CAZPMC010000071.1:0-3490 GCA_964587755.1 uncultured Oscillospiraceae bacterium | reverse complement strand
TAGCCCAACGTTGGAAGCCACATGCTTATGCCTTGACCGTCCATAATATTCCTCCTTTGGTTCTTATTTATTATAGGTCTGAGTGCGACCAAAATAACACGTTTTAATGCTTATATCCATATGATCTGAAAAATTCTTCCCTGAAATCTCCAAGTCTATCCTCAATTATAGCTTGTCTTATACCACTCATCAAGTCCAAAAGGAATTTTAGATTGTGCCATGTGGCAAGTCTCATCCCCAGGATTTCCTGCGCCTTCAGCAAATGCCTGATATAAGCCCTTGTAAAGTTTTTGCATGCGTAACATCCGCATTTCGGATCCAGCGGTGAAAAATCTCTTGCATACTTCGCATCCCGGACTATGATCCTGCCTTCTGAAGTCATTACTGTCCCGTTCCGACCTATCCTTGTAGGCAGCACGCAGTCGAACATATCGATGCCGCGTATAGCTCCTTCAACAAGATAATCAGGACTTCCCACACCCATGAGATACCTGGGTCTGTCCTCAGGAAGCAGAGGGACAGTGCATTCCAGTACCCTGTACATATCCTGCGCCGGTTCTCCGACACTCAGGCCTCCGATGGCATATCCCGGGAAATCGAGCCTCAGGAGTTCCTTTGCACTTTGTATCCTCAGGTCGTCATACACTCCTCCCTGGACAATACCGAATAAAGCCTGGCTTTCTGTGTTCTTATGCGCACTTTTACACCTCTCCGCCCACCTTGTAGTCCTTTCCAGCGATTTTTTTGCATAATCGCGGTCTGCAGGATAAGGGATACACTCATCGAATGCCATTATTATATCGCTGCCGAGATCGTTCTGTATCTTTATAGCCAGCTCAGGTGTGAACAAATGCTTTGATCTGTCGATATGGGATCTGAAGGTTACACCTTCCTCTTTAATGTTCCTCAGATCACTGAGGCTGAATACCTGAAACCCACCGCTGTCAGTCAGTATCGGCCTGTCCCAGTTCATAAAGCTGTGGAGTCCCCCTGCTTCACGTATCAGCTCATTGCCCGGTCTCAAGTAAAGATGGTATGTATTGCTCAGGATAATCCCTGCGCCGATTGCCTTCATTTCATCAGGAGACATGCCTTTTACGGTAGCCTGTGTGCCAACCGGCATAAATGCAGGGGTCTCAAAGGATCCATGGGGAGTGTGGACAATGCCGAGCCTGGCACCTGTCTGTTTACACTTTTTTATTAATTCATATCTTATAGCAGCCATCTTATCTCCCTGTCCGACTTGTTGATAAAATCATTTTATAAACATGGCATCTCCGAAGCTGAAAAATCTGTAGCGCTGCTCAACAGCAGAACTGTAGGCAGACAGAATGCGTTCCCTGCCGGCAAATGCACTTACGAGCATCAAAAGTGTAGATTCGGGCAGGTGGAAGTTGGTAATCATTGCATCGACAGCCTTGAATCTGTATCCGGGATAAATGAATATATCTGTGGAACCGGACAATGGACTGACTATGCCCTCATCAGAGCTCACAGTCTCGAGAACGCGGCAGCTTGTCGTTCCAACAGCAATGATCCTGCCGCCTTCCGCCCTGGCCTTATTGATGATATATGCAGCCTCCTTGCTCAGATAGTATACTTCGGAGTGCATCACATGGTCTTCAATATTCTCGGTCTTTACTGGCCTGAAAGTGCCAAGACCGACGTGCAATGTCAGATATACGATATATATGCCGCTGTTTTTCAGATCATCCAGCAGTCCCCTGGTAAAATGCAATCCGGCAGTAGGTGCAGCAGCCGATCCCATATATCTTGAGTATACAGTCTGATACCTTTCGGCATCATCAAGCTTTTTAGTGATATATGGCGGCAGAGGCACTATACCGACCTTATCCAGTACTTCATGGAAGATACCGTCATATTCAAATCTTGCGATCCTGTTGCCGCCCTCCACCACATCAATGATCTCCGCTCTGAGCAAACCATCACCGAAAACGAATCTGGCACCTGGTTTTGCCCGTTTCCCCGGTCTGAGGATGACCTCCCATAAGTCGCCTGATATATTCTTCATTAAAACGAACTCAATGCTGCCCCCTGTACCTTCCTTCACACCGAGAAGCCTTGCAGGCATCACCCTGGTATCATTGAGGACCAGGCAATCACCGCATCTCAGATATTCCTTTATATCTCTGAATATCCTATGTTCGACACTCCCGGTGTTTCTGTCGAGCACCAGCAGTCTGGAACTGCTCCTTTCGGCGATGGGCTCCTGAGCTATGAGCTCTTGCGGCAGTTCATAGTAAAAATCACTGGTTTTCATATTTCTCCTGTTCTGTCCACATTGTCCGCATTTTATACTTATCTTTTTACTTAAAGCAAAAAATATCCGGTAAACATACGATGATGGGAATTACTCAAACAATAAGCTGCAAACAATGCAGTTTATTTATCCATCATCGTGGAAATCATACTATATTGCAGAACATTTTACAATACATGATGCTTATTATTCGACCTTTGTCCCCTGGAAATAATGCATGAGTATATCTTCATATGTCATTCCGGCCTTAGCCATTCCTATGGCACCTTCCTGGCTCATGCCGACGGCATGCCCCCAGCCCTTCCCTGTAAAAGTATATGTCTCTGGCACGACCGCCGCTTTATTTACAACACCATCCGCACCTACGATCGTAACCTTGTTCCCGACACCGGAAACCGTTTTTACCCCTGAGGCAGTGGCGACCTTTTTGCCTCCAAGCTGCGTCTTTACAGGTTCGGTAGAGGTCGGAGCCATAAAAGCGGGTATCTTAGTCTCAATCTCTTTCCCGTCAGACGGTACTGATTCATCAGCGGTTGCTTCTGTGACCGGTTTCTCATTGCCGGCATCAGTTTCTGTGTCCTTACCTTTTCCGGCATCATCAGCACTCTCCGGCACACTCACTGCATCTTCCAGTGTATCAGGAGCTTTTTCAGCCTTGATCTCCTCCCTGCCATCTGCACCGTCCACATCCTGTCCTGCTGGTATATCAGACAGTCCTGCCACATATATATCTGCATCTGTGGTTATTGTGTAAAGCTGGCTGTCAAGTCCGAACAGAGTCCGGCACCGTTCATTTGAAAAGTAAAGGGGTTCTCCCCTGCTGGTGCCTGTTACAGCCAGTTGAGTCACTCTTCCGGTAGGAGCTGTCCGTGTTATCGTAATACCCAGTATGTTTCCCAATTCCGGCAACTTTGCTTTCACATCAGAGGCTCGTAGCGTTTTGGTCCAGGTGTAGATCTTCTCATAGTCATCCTTCACACTTACAAGATACGGATATGAAGATCCCCACACATTACGTACGTCCTCAGTACTGCCGCCTCCTGAGGCAAAGTAGTAGACATGCTCGACAGGTTTGCCTTTATATGTCAGCACCTTGTCGCTGACTTCATCTATCACCTTGTTGCATTCGGCTATCTCGACACTGTAGCCTTTATAGACCTGACAGTGCGTAGTTGCACAAATGTCGAATCCGGAGCTGTCATGCTTCCC
>CAZPMC010000070.1:0-3766 GCA_964587755.1 uncultured Oscillospiraceae bacterium | reverse complement strand
AAGCATTATTTTAGTATTGACAAACGGGCTGTACAGTCATAAAATAAGGTGTAAAGTAATTAAGCTTTACACCTTATTTTATGAGTGAATTATGGATGAATTTTATGAAGTAAGCATTTTGCTCGACTTTTATGGGCAGATGATTACAAAAAGACAATTTGACATACTTGACCTGTATTACAACAGCGACTATTCCTTGGGAGAAATAGCGCAGCAGCTTTCCATAAGCAGACAGGGAGTATATGATAATATTAGGCGCGGTAAGGCTGCTCTGTTTAGTCTGGAAGAGAAGCTGGGGTTAGTACAGCGTTTTAAAAAGCTTAAAGAAAATGCATCAGCTATTTTAAAATGCCTTGATGCTATTAATTTGAATGCATTATCTGAAAAAGATCTTGATAATATTGATAGTGCAAAAGAAATAGTGAGAAATATTTTGGAGGATTAATATATGAGTTTATTCGAGGGCTTGTCAGGAAAGCTTCAAAATACAATTAATAAGTTTCGCGGCAAAGGAAGAGTGACAGAAAGCGATGTTAAACAGATGATGCGTGAGATTAAGCTTGCGCTTCTTGAAGCTGATGTCAATTTTAAAGTCGTAAAACAGTTTATTAACAAAATTTCAGAACGTGCCGTAGGTCAGGAGGTGCTTGAAAGCCTTACTCCCGGTCAGCAGGTTATAAAAATAGTTCATGAAGAATTGATTGAGTTGATGGGGAAGACTACCTCAAAATTAACTTTTTCAAGCAGCCCTCCCACTGTCTACATGATGGTAGGATTGCAAGGTGCTGGTAAAACTACAACAGCGGGCAAGCTTGCAAATATACTCAGAAAGCAAGGTAAAAATCCGCTGTTAACAGCCTGTGACGTATACAGACCCGCAGCGGTAAAGCAGCTCCAGGTATTGGGGAATCAACTAAACATACCTGTATTTTCTTTGGAGGGAAACACTAACCCGGTCCATATTGCAAAGGAAGCATTGGCACATGCCGAATCAAAGCTTTACGATGTTGTGATTATTGATACTGCAGGACGTCTTCATATAAATGAAGAGCTAATGCAGGAGCTTGAGAATATTAAAAAAGCAGTCCGCCCACAAGAGATACTTCTTGTTATAGACTCAATGACTGGCCAGGATGCAGTTACAGTTGCAGAGAGCTTCAATAACCAGCTTGGAGTTGACGGTCTCATACTCACTAAGCTTGACGGTGATACAAGAGGCGGGGCAGCACTTTCTGTTAAAGCAGTTACAGGTAAGCCTATTAAATTTGCTGGAATGGGAGAAAAGCTCAATGACCTGGAGCCGTTCTATCCTGACAGAATGGCGTCAAGGATTCTTGGAATGGGGGATGTTTTAAGTCTTATCGAAAAGGCTCAGGAAACATTCGATATGAACAAAGCTGCTGAGATGGAAAGGAAGCTTAGAACCCAGCAGTTTACTCTTGATGATTTTTTGGACCAGATGCAGCAGGTTAAGAAAATGGGTCCTTTAAATCAGGTTCTTGGGATGATACCCGGCATGAATGCAAAGGCTATGCAAAACATTGAAGTGGATGAAAAGAAGCTGTCCCATGTTGAGGCTATCATTCAGTCAATGACCTTAAAGGAACGAAAGGATCCATCTATATTAAATGCCAGCAGAAGAAGAAGAGTTGCAGCAGGCAGCGGTACTTCCATACAGGAAGTCAACAGGCTGCTGAGAGAATTTGAACAAATGAAAAAGATGATGAAAATGCTTTCTGAGGCAGGTAAAAAAGGTGGAAGAGGCCTTGGAAAATTTAGAATTCCATTCTAATTATATATTTTCACACACATGAGGGGAGGTGAAAAACATGGCGGTTAAAATCAGATTGAAAAGAATAGGTGCAAAAAAGAATCCGTTTTACAGAGTAGTTGTTGCTGATTCAAGATATCCCCGTGATGGGAGATTTATTGAAGAAATAGGAACATACAATCCGCAGGCTAATCCTGTAGAATTTAGAATTGACAGTGAAAAGGCTGCTAAATGGATGAAAAATGGTGCACAGCCTACAGATACAGTAAGAGCTTTATTGAAGAAGTCTGGCGTCATTCAATAACGGGAGGTGGACGTAAATGAAGGAACTTCTCGAAGCTATCGCCAAATCTCTTGTAGATTACCCGGATGAGGTAGTTATCAACGAAATTGAAAGCGATAATGGTATTGTCCTTGAGCTTAAGGTAGCCAAGGAGGATATGGGTAAGGTAATAGGAAAACAGGGAAGAATAGCAAAAGCGATTCGAACTGTCGTTAAAGCTGCAGCTATAAAAGAAAATGTGCGGGTTGCAGTGGAGATTATACAGTAAAAGGTGTTATCACAACACCTTTTACTGTATAAAAGCTTATTATTTATTTATAGGTGTTATAATATGATTAAACATCTTCAAATTGGCAAAATTGTCAATACACATGGTGTCAGCGGTAATGTCAAGGTGATTCCCCTGACTGATGATCCAAAGAGGTTTGATGACCTTGATTGGGTCTTTGTTGAAAAGAATGGCGTGTTGAAAAAACACACTATTAAGGACGTAAAATACACAAAGGGTTTTATCTTACTTAAGCTTTCTGATATCGATACTATTGAGGAAGCAGAGCATTTTCGCGATTGCTTTATACTAGTTGACAGAGAAAATGCAGTAAAGCTTCCTGCTGATACGTATTTTATTTGCGATATAATCGGAAGCACCGTGTATAATGAAAACGGTAAGGAGCTGGGAAAGCTTACGGATGTGCTCAAAACTGGCAGCAATGATGTGTATGTTATTAAAAACGAATTGGGTAAGGAGCTGCTGCTGCCTGCACTGAAGAGTGTTGTAACATCTGTTTCAATTGAAGACAAAAGAATTGATGTTACTGTACCGAGAGGATTGGGCGAGGATGAGGTTTGATATATTAAGTATATTTCCTGAGATATTTAATACTGTTCTCGGAAGCAGCATCATCGGGCGGGCACAGCAAAGCGGCCTTATATCCGTGAATGCAATAAACATCCGTGACTATTCCAAGGACAAGCATAAAAAGACGGATGATTATCCTTTTGGCGGCGGCAACGGTATGGTGATGATGGTCCAGCCTATCTTTGACGCATATAAAGCTATTGTTGAAAACTTAGACTATAAGCCACATTTTATATACATGAGCCCTCAGGGAACGAAGCTTAACCAACAGCATGTTGAGAGGCTTTCGGAGTACAAGCACATTATTTTACTGTGCGGCCACTATGAAGGTGTTGACGAGAGAGTAATAGAGGAATTGATTGATGAGGAAATATCCATAGGGGATTATGTTCTCACAGGAGGGGAGCTGCCGGCAATGGTTTTGATTGACGCTATAAGCAGGGCGATACCGGGTGTTTTGAGCAATGACGAATCCTACTCAGATGAGTCTCTTAAGGATGGACTGCTTGAATATCCCCAATATACAAGGCCGGCTGAATACATGGGGCTAAAAGTACCCAATATACTGCTCTCAGGACATCACGCCAACATAGAAAAATGGAGAAGATTACAATCTCTGAAAAGGACCAAATTAAAAAGACCGGATCTATTCGAAAAGCTGGAATTGACTGAGGAAGATAAAAAGCTTCTGGAGAATGATTGAAGCATATAAGATTCTACTGAACCTATGTATCTTAAGCAGGCGGATTTTTTCTGTTTGATATAATTCTCACATATTTTAACAAAATAAAAATATTTACTGTCAATATTCAGCGAAAATGTCACCCTTAAAAGCGTGGTTTTATTCAGCGAA
>CAZPMC010000069.1:0-3853 GCA_964587755.1 uncultured Oscillospiraceae bacterium | reverse complement strand
ACAAGAAAGACATCAAATTAGGAGTATCTCCTCGTGCAATGAAATGCACAAAAGTAAAAGACAATATAGTAGAGATGGGAATATGTCGTATAAGGATTGATTAAGCGTATGATGAAACAATATATTTTTAAAATAAGTTATGAGGGAAGGTTCTCATACTCGTGGGGCTATGCTATATATAGTGCATTTTTAGAAGGGCTAAACAAAGAAGTCTCCAACCAAACACACGACGATGTTTCATTTAGCCAATACATAACCCCTACTCAATGGGTAATAAATTCAGAAAAAGAATATGATTTTGCCGAAGAGTATTTTCTTCATAAATACAATACTACTATTAAGCTTTCAAATAAAAAAATTGAAGAAATTAAAGAGCAGGAGTTGGCCGATCATTATCTGGTAAAAGGACCATATAAAAAGAATTTAAGGCTCTATTTTCTTACCCCTACAACTTTTAAACAGGCAGGCGAGTATGTGCTTTATCCTACACATAGCTTGATTATGCAAAGTCTAACGAATAAGTGGAACCAATGGGCACAAAAATTTGTGCTCGAGGATATAACATGGGAGAACTGTAGAATTTCTAAATATAACTTACGCAGTGTAGCCTATAGCATTAAAGGAGTAAAAATTCAAGGCTTTGTTGGTTATGTGGATTTATTCTTTTGGGGACCCGAAAGTATGGTTAGATTAGCAAATATGGTGTGTAATTTTGGTAATTACTCTGGTACCGGTATTAAAACAAAATTAGGGATGGGAGGAATTATGGTTGAGTAAGAGGGTGTTATTTAGCTGCATTGGAGCGACGGATCCTATCAGGCAGGAGTATGATGGTCCCATGCTTCATATCGTGCGCCATTATAAGCCCCATAAGGTATATCTTTTTTTCACCAAAGAAATGGTTAAAAAAAGGGAGGATGTAATAAAAGCGTTGGATTCTTTTGATATTGAAATAGAGGACATCATAACCGATATAGAGGATCCCCATAATTTCGATATTTTTTCAGAAGAATTTAATAAAATCCTTTTGAAAATAAAAGAAGAGAATAATGATAGTGAGATACTATTAAATATTACCAGCGGAACTACACAGATGTCATCAGCTCTTTGTTTGGAGGTTGTCACTTCCCATATTAGATTAAAACCAATCCAGGTAATAACTCCCATAAAAGGCTCAAATGAAGGCGTTAAGTTTGGTGGAGATATAGAGAACAATTTTGATAGCTTAATGGAGGATGGGAAGTATATCACCCCCAACAGATGTATAGAACCTAATATTCTTTCGTTTAGAAGAAACTCGGTAAAAAGGGATATCATATCATTGGTAGAGCATTTTGAGTATAGAGCCGCCGCCGAAAAACTTGAAAACAACCAATATTTATTTAATGATAATGCATTATCATTAATAAAATATGCAGAGTTGCGGCAAAACGACAATGAAGAATATAGAGGTTCCAAGTGGAATGAGTGGAATGATGAGTTTGATTATACTAAAGATTTAAACGCGAAGCTTGCTTGTGATTACTATTGTATTTTGAAAAATAAGGGAAAGACTGGAGAATTATCCTACTTTGTATTATTATTAAAGCCTCTAGCAGAGCATATCGCTAAACATTACATTGGTAATTTTACCGATAATGAGGTAATCGATGTACTAAATAATTACTATCAAGAAAAGAACAAAACAAATTATAAACCATCAATATATAAAGGGAAAGTAGTTTATAATTTAGAACAGTATATTTGTATTATGACATACAAGAACAAACCAGATACAATTATTGAAAAATTCCGAGAAGTTCTGCCTTTTATTAATTCTCGTAACGATTTGGCCCATTTTTTATATCGGGAAGACACTATAAATCCCAATAGAGCATTAGCCTTAATTAAAGAACTGTTAATTTGTGTTTATGGAAATAAAGTAAAGAAAAACAGTTTAAAGCTATATGAAAAAATAAATGAGAGGATTATCCAGCTGCTTTAATTCGGGTAAAAAGTGTAATCGAGTGCACTTGAGTTAAAAGTGATTTAGTATAGATGTGTTGTAATTGTTTTTGAGAGGGGAAGAGATCAATGGCACAACTTTATGTAACTGATCACCAGGCAAAAGTAGGTATTGATAATGCCCGTATTAAGGTAGAATATGCTGATGGACTTGTACGGACGCTCCCCATAGAAAGTATAGAAGGAATAACCATTATGGGTAATGCCCAAGTTACAACAAATTGCATAGCAGAATGCTTAAAAAGAGGTATACATATTCAATACTATTCCTCAAAAGGCTTGTACTATGGCAAATTATCATCAACACAGCATGTTAATACCGAAAGACAAAGGGCACAAATATCATTGACAGAAGATAAAGAGTATTCTTTGGCGTTAGCTAAAATTATTTTAAAAGCTAAGATAAATAATCAGATAGTATTGCTACGTCGTTATCGAAATAAAGGGGATATAGAAACAGAAGAACAAATTCGTTTCATGAAGATTTTAGAATATAAGATAGACAAAGCTTTGACTATAGCAGAAATAACAGGATACGAAGGAAGTGCTGCAAAAGCTTATTTTAAATCATTAAATTCTTTAGTAAACGTACCCGAGTTTAAATTTAAAGGAAGAAATCGCAGACCACCGAGAGATAGATTTAACTCAATGCTGAGCTTGGGGTATGCTCTAGTTATGAATGATATGTATGGTGCTATAGAAGGTAGAGGTTTAAATCCTTTTTTCGGATTTATACATCAAGATAAAGAAAAACATCCCACTTTGGCAAGTGACTTAATGGAAGAATGGCGAGCAGTTATTGTTGACTCAGTTGTAATGTCATTAATAAACGGACACGAGATTAAGGCATCTAACTTCTTTACTGATGAAGAAACTGGTGGAGTCTTCCTTGACAAAGAGGGTTTGAAAATCTTCATAGCAAAGACAGAAAAGCGTTTCAATACATCAATGAAGTATTTGAACTATTTAGATTACCCTGTTTCTTTCAGAAAAGGAATTGATATGCAGGTATTGCAGCTTTGTAAAGCAATTGAAGAAAAAGATCCGCAATTATATCAGCCTATATTCATTAGATAATTTGTTATTGTAAAGGTGGAGTTTGATGTTATGAATGAAATAAAGAGATACTCTTCCGAGTTTGGGGAGAACAATTTTTTTGATTACTTTTCTGAGGAAGAACCCACAGAGAAAAAATATTTCATACTAGTTATTTATGATATTTCCGAAAATAAGCGAAGGAATCGTATGGTTAAATTGCTAAACAGCTATGGGTTTAGAGTACAAAAATCTGCGTTTGAAGCTTTGCTAAGACCAAATAAATATAAAAAACTTCTCTCGCAGATTGCAAAAATACCCGATTCATGTGATAGTGTAAGAGTATATAAAATACTAGGACAAGGAACGGTGGAGGTTTTCGGAGAACAGTTTTATATAGAGGATGAAGAAATTGTTATTATTTAGGCAATAATCTATATTTTTGAGACGATGCACTTATTAGCTGGGTTACAAGGGGATTAAATTGCAAGAACACACCTTTTGATAATGATATTTTTTTTAAGACGTAAAGCACATTTATAATTAGCTATATTAAACAGTTTTAGAGGACGGTATTCAAATTAAAAAGACCCCGAGAGGGGACGGAAATCCTTGGATGTGCAATTGATGAATTTAAACTACCATTCAAATTAAAAAGACCCCGAGAGGGGACGGAAATTATAAACGCCGGTCCAATCGCTCCACTTGCTCTTAATAATTCAAATTAAAAAGACCCCGAGAGGGGACGGAAATAGAGTACATAACAATGTACTACTAAAAAATAAAAAAATTCAAATTAAAAAGACCCCGAGAG
>CAZPMC010000068.1:0-4329 GCA_964587755.1 uncultured Oscillospiraceae bacterium | reverse complement strand
GAAGGTCCATGTATTCTAACGACCCTTATCTTGACGGGCAAATTGATGATTTCAGGATTTATAACAGGGCTTTAGGTGCAAACGAAATAGCAGACTTAGCAGGAACCTCGGGAGGTGAACCCACAGAGCCTGTTGTTACAACACCTCCAAGCTGGATCAATTCATTCTATAAGAAATGTGTCATGATACACGGAATACCGATTTGCACTACGGCTGCAGTACCTGATGAAGCTTTGATAAAGGCATATTATGTATTAGATGCTCAGCTTAAAAAAATAGTAACGGATAAGCCGGCTGTACTGCAGCAAATGTTGAACAACAGAGTGTATGTGATTATTGTAGGTCTCAATGAGACAAATAATATGCACCCTGCCTGGGCTCATTACAATGACCCTTCATGGCCTAGAAGAGGGGGAGGAGGGAACCCGACGACGGTTTTAGAGGAGGATTGTATAGTGCCATCTAATGATACATGGAGGCAAAACTTCTGCGGACTCGTCCATGAATTTGCTCACACATTGCTGACATACGGAATAGGAGATGCCGGACGCCCGGGTGCCGATCCTGCAACCTATAATGCAATTGTCGCAGCATTCAATGCCGCAAAAGCTGCAGGAAAATACCAGGAGTCAAGTTACGATATCAGCAATTACCATGAGTACTTTACAGGTCAGTCTTGCAGATGGTTTAATGCCAATCCGACTAATTTGAATGTGCCAAATGCATCAAGTAAAACTGACAGGCAGCAGCTTCAAGAATACGATCCTGTAATGTATAACATAATGGCATCGCTCTATGGCGATTATGAATTGCCAGAGCCATGGAATTAAACTTAAATTCAGTAAACTAATTATTTGACTCTATAGTTTAAAATGCCGCATCACTTAGGCTTAATGCCGTGTGGTGCGGCATTTTAGTCAAATGACGGAGTGTAGCCAGGAATGAAAGTAGTCCAGTATAAGAAGGTATTGTCTGTTCTGAAAAAAAATGATATTCTATAATAGCTTTGTGATTGTTAAAAACTTATCTAGACAAAATATAAAAAACAAAAGAGAGCGGATGAATAATGACTGTTTCACTTGTTGAATTTTTAAGCCAAGTTACTTCAAATCCTGCACTATTGGTAACAGTTGTCTTGACACTTGCTGTTGTTCTGGTCAATGGTTGGACTGATGCACCAAATGCAATTGCAACATGCATATCCACCCGTTCCATGAGCCCGAGGGCAGCTATAATAATGGCAACTGTTTTTAATTTTCTCGGCGTATTGGTTATGACTATAGTTAATGCAAAGGTTGCCCAAACTATATATAGAATGGTTGACTTTGGAGGAGATGCCAATGAAGCATTAGTTGCTCTTTGCGCCGCACTTATTGCAATTGTTATTTGGGCTACTACTGCATGGTGGTTCGGCATTCCGACCAGTGAAAGTCATGCCTTAATTGCAGGAATTAGCGGTGCCGCCATAGCACTTCAAAAGGGATTTGGGGGGATAAATCCGGATGAATGGATAAAAGTGGTTTATGGACTGATTTTATCATTGGTTATGGGTTTTTCTACCGGGTGGATTATTGTTAAGCTTGTTGAGTTAATTTGCAGGGGCTTTAATAGAAAAAAACCTATTCCGTGTTTAAATATGCTCAGATATCAGGCGGAGCAGGTATGGCATTTATGCACGGCGCCCAGGATGGACAAAAATTTATGGGAGTTTTTATGCTCGGCATGTTTTTAGCTCAGGGACAAAGCGGTGTAACAGAATTTACAATACCAATCTGGTTAATAGTATTGTGTTCGGCAGTTATGGCTTTAGGTACTTCCATCGGAGGATATAGAATCATTAAAGCTGTTGGTATGGATATGGTTAAGCTTGAAAAGTACCAAGGATTTTCAGCTGACCTGGCAGGTGTTATATCACTGTTTACAGCGTCGGTACTAGGACTTCCGGTTAGCACAACCCATACAAAGACAACTGCCATTATGGGTGTCGGCGCTGCTAAGAGAATATCTTCAGTTAACTGGGGAGTGGTTAAAGAAATGTTTCTTGCATGGTTTTTAACTTTTCCCGGATGCGGATTGATAGGCTTTTTTATGGCTTATTTATTTATGAATATTTTTTAATTTGTATTAAGCATTACAAATTGATAATAATATAGAACAGGAAGAGGAATGATATGGCTCGTAAAAAAAGCACCAATTACTTTGATTCATTTGTTGAATTAGCAGGTTTTTCTTGTCAGGCAGCAGATTTATTGTGTAAGATAATGAACAATTTTAATTCAAATGAATTGCCTGTAAGAATGACTGAAATGCACACAATTGAGCATGGAGGTGACAAAGCAAGACATTCGATAGTAAAGAAGCTGGCAAGGGAGTTTATAACACCCATCGAACGAGAAGATATTATGGCGCTATCTGATTCCATCGACACAGTGACAGATACAATAGAAGATGTGTTGATGCGTATGCATATGTACAATATTAAGTCAGTCCGTCCCCATGCGCTGCAAATGGCAGAGGTTATTGCAAAATGCTGTGATGCTTTAAAGAAGGCATTAGACGAATTTTCCAACTTTAAAAAATCACAAAAAATTCATGAGCTTATTGTCGAAGTTAATCATCTTGAGGAGGACGCAGATAAACTGTTTATGGAGGCAACAAGAGAATTATATGTAAACTGTACAGATTATAAAGAGCTGGCTGCATGGGATACTACATTCCACTACATGGAAAAATGCTGTGATGCATGTGAAGATGTTGCCAATGTTATCGAGAATGTTATTATGAAGAATTCATAAATATAACGGGGGAGGCCTGCTGATGAAGAAAATCGTATTAACCGGAGGCGGTACTTCTGGGCATGTCACACCTAATATAGCACTAATTCCAGGCTTAAGAAGAGCCGGATACACCATTTTCTATATAGGTTCTGTCAACGGTATGGAAAGACAGCTTATCGAAAAAGAGGGCTTACCTTATTATTCAATAAGCGCAGGTAAGCTCCGCAGATATTTTGACAAAAAGAATTTTTCGGATGTGTTCAGAGTACTAAATGGCTTAAGGCAGTCGTTTTTCTTACTGGGGAAGCTTAAGCCTTCTGTTGTTTTCAGTAAGGGAGGCTTTGTTTCGTGTCCGGTTGTATGGGCTGCGTGGCTTAGGAGAATACCTGTTGTCATTCATGAGTCAGATATTACCCCCGGTCTTACAAACAAGCTATCCATGCCCTTTGCAAAAAAGGTATGCTATACTTTCCCTGAAACAAAAGATCATATTCCCTCACAAAAAGCTATCCGGACTGGAATTCCTATAAGAGAGAGCCTTTTTAAAGGCAGCTCTTCCAAAGGCAAGGAAATTTGCGGTTTCAAAGGTACTAAGCCTGTAATCATGGTAATAGGCGGCTCTCAAGGCTCAGAAAAAATCAATGGATTGGTCAGAGCCGCTCTTGATGAACTATTGCCTCAGTTTGACATATGCCATATTTGCGGCAAAGGTAATATCAAAAAGGAATTATTAAAAAAGCAAGGATACAAACAGTTTGAATATGTTAACAAAGAGCTGCCTCATCTCTTTGCAATAGCTGATTTGATAGTTTCAAGAGCAGGGGCTACAGCTCTTTTTGAGTTTCTCGCCCTTAAGAAGCCTAATTTGCTAATTCCGCTGCCCAAATCGACAAGCAGGGGTGATCAGTTGCTAAATGCAGCTTCCTTTGAGAGGCAAGGATTTAGTATGGTTATACAAGAAGACAACTTAGACGAAAAAGAGCTAATCAAAGCCATTTATTTACTATTTTCATCAAAGGACAAATACCGTAGCACAATGAAAAAATATTCGGAAGAAATCGGTGTGAACGCGGTTATAAGTGTGCTAAATGATCTTGATTAACAGCGCGGGCAGAAGAGTATGGAGGCTTAACCGAGCGTAAATTGACGTCTTGTGACATAAATGATTTTATTTGTTCAAGAATGTCAACCGCACGCATTTTCTCTTTTTCTGATTGAATTTTATCAATATTATTTGTTAAAAAATTGACTTTTGTTTCGCTCAATTTTAATAGCTCATCGCGGGTTATCTTTTGTGTCAGATACAAATCCAGAATCATTCTGAGCATAAGTATCGAACAATCTGTTAATCGAGATAGCATGATATAACCCCTTTATTTTCCAAACTATTTGCATATATAAAGATACCATCAAATGGAATGTATGTCAATAATATTATTCACATATTTTTGCAGATTTTATAACATTAAAAAAGACCTCCGACTAAAACCTCGGAAGTCTTCACTTTAGTGCTTGGTGCGCCATCAGGGACTCGAACCCGGGACGCCCTGAT
>CAZPMC010000067.1:0-4389 GCA_964587755.1 uncultured Oscillospiraceae bacterium | reverse complement strand
TGTAGATAAGAGAAGAAAAGTGGTATATAGTGTTATATAAGAAAACAGTTAAAGGAGAATTATATGGGAAGCACTTTAATAACTGAATCCCTCATGTATGCTGTTTACTTTGCCCCAAGGGGGAAAATGAGGCTTTTAAATCTTGGACATGAAATAGCTCAAAGACATTTAAGTCCTCTTGATAAATTAATTGGCTTAATAGGAGATGCTGGGGCGGGGAAATCACTTTTGATTAAAGGGATGTTCCCCGGCCTTGAACTGTCAAACGACGATGAAGGAATTAATACGAGACCATTGCCCCTTCTGAAAAATCTGGACAGAGGATTTTTAAGCAGCCACACTTATCATATTGACATAAGATTTGAGATGGCATTTACACAGATGTATGTGTTGGTGGATGCTGTTAAAAAAGCTATTGACCAGAACAAGAGGGTAATTATAGAGCATTTTGATCTAATATATCCGTATCTGGGAATAAATGCGGAAATACTCATTGGGATAGGTGAAGAGGTCATTGTAACAAGACCGAATTTGTTTGGCCCGCTGCCTGAAGACATTACAAAAATAGTATTTAAATCAATCAGATACAGGAAAATGGTTCACACAGCAGAGGATCTTACCTCTATGGTTTTAGAGAGAGAATATAACATGGGTCACGCACAGATGCACAGTGATGTTAAGCACGGTTATGTATTGGAGTTTGCCGATAAGCCGGAGCTGGACATTACTGAGGTTGAAGGTAAAGTTAAAGAATTAATAGATCTGGGACTTGATGTAAGTTTTATGGATGAAACTCATATCCGTATCGGCGATGAGGAGCCATTTCACTGTACAGGGCCGAGAATTCATGTGAGAAATACTGCAGAAATAGAGAATTTTCAACTGGTACCGGAATTTAAATACAACCCTATAACAAAGGTATATGCCCTTGTAGGACTTGTTGGAAGCGAAAGAGCCGTAGATATCAACGACCTGAACACTTTATCCTTATAACGGCCTGCTTTTCAGGCAGAATCTTAAGGTTCGTCAGATGGGGTATCATCAACCGGGGCAGAAGCTCCGGATTCTGCTGGTTCATCTTCATCAATCGGAAGCTCTTGTTCTGGAGCTTCATCTATCGGAAGCTCTTCTTGAGAGTCAGGTGTTTTAACAGGAGGTTCAGGCTGTGTCCCCTCGACTGGAGCCGTACCTTTGATAACTTGCTGGGCATAGGCTCTATAAGAGCTCGTGTGCAGCTTGGTCTGGGATACAACCTTTCCATCGACTTTAACTGTTTTAAATGTATCAACAACATAGCCTGTCTGCCCAGGTACGGTAACTTCGGTATATCCTACCGGCTTTGTAGGGTCCTCGGTAATTACTTCTGTAAAGGGAGTCGATTTCAGAACCTTGTTGCTTATTATAACTTCTTTATTAGGATTTTCAATAGTGCCTTTTATTGTGATATATACTCTGTTGTTTTTTACTGAAGCGAGTAGCTTTATAGGCCACTTGGTTGAGTTTACAAATTTAAAATCCACAGCACCGTAAAACGCTGTTGCATCTTGACCCAAAGGAACATAACCGACTGTAAAGGAGTGGTTGCGCCTTTCTGTAACAGCAAGGTCTGCTTTTAAGACAGCGTTGTACATTGTTGATGAAACCTGACAAATACCGCCGCCTATTCCGTCAACAATTTTCCCTGCACTATATACATGGGCCATTTTATAACCATTCTCAGCATTTCTGCGTCCTACCACATCATTAAACGAAAATTCATCACCGGGGGCTAAAATTAAATTGTTTATTTTCGCAACAGCAAGTCCCATATTGTGGCCTCTGTTTTTCCCGTTTTGCGTGCCAGTCCCGAAATAGGTATTATAGGAAGCAAGCTCATCACGGAAAAGAAGTGCTTGTGCTTCGTCGGAAGTAATGTCAGGAGTAACAATAGACACAGGAAGCTGCCTTGAAACATTCTCTTTATTTTCAAGCTCAGATATAATGTTTTCTAAAACATTTTTGTCAATGTGGCGGCCATTGCGGTGAGGAATAAGCTTCAAAGTGGAATTTTCAACAACATAGGAAGCATCAGCAGTTTCACTGATTATCTGCTGGTACAGCTCATCCACATTAAACTTAGAGGGAGGTGTAATAATAACCTCCGGTTCTATTGTTCCTGATGAATTAGCTTCAAGAAGCTCTTTTACCAGCTGCTTTGTTTCCGCTTTATCGATATATTCACCGTGACTTCCCGCAAGTATTTCAACGCCGATATCTGAAATAAGAAGTGCCCCTTCCTTAACGTTAATAAGAGTTAAATCATAAAACTCCTCTATGAAACGATCCAGCTTTTCTTCATCGTATATGAGAGGCAGATCAATGTCAGTCCCTGAAATGGCTGTTTTGGTTATTTCAAATAAGCGTACAAATATATTTCCGTGACGGCCAACAGAATAAGCGGCCTTTGCGCAGGCGTCAGTATCGAAGCGGGCCCCCAGGTCTGAATATCTGGCGGTAAGAGTTGATTTATCAGTCTTCAGTGTGATATCCAGATTCTCAGAAGGCGCCTGGTATTTGTTCTCTAAAAGCACCCGGAGCTCTTGTTCGCCAAGCTTTGATACGTCCTGGCCATTCACACGCACACCGGTATAAACAGTATCGTTTGTCAGTATCATGTATGAAAACACGGATGCAACACAGAGCATTAACGCAGCAAAGGCTGCGGCAGCTATTATTATTATGTACTTTGTTTTTAATTTTGCGCCGGTTCTACCAGTTTCTTGAACTTCAGGCACCATATTTTTAACACCCCAGATGAACAAATTTGCGACTTAATAAAAGAATATACCCTATAGACTGATATAATAACTTATTTGTTTCAAAAATGCACTCTATTTCTTATGTCCTAATATTAAATTATTGTTACTGTTGTTTCATATTTTGAATACAATTATGGAAATAGGAAGTTGCTTGTATTAGAATAATGTAAGAAGTGCTTTCATTAGCTTAAATCGCCTTGAGGAAAGGACCAGGATAGATGAATGATTTTTTCAATGAGAAGGAATATAATTACATATGCCAACAACTGTCTTCAAAAGGCGGTATTTATGATGTTACTATACGTTATGCTTCTTCAAGCTATTTCAATAGAATAAAAAGCGTTGTTCAGCGCGACAGGCGCGGCGAGGTTGTTTTTTGTGTTATAAGGCCTAATGGAAAAATTATTGCAGTAACCTGTAATGATTACCCTGAAAACATATACAGGATACCTACAGGCGGGATAGACCACAATGAAAATGTCCTTGAGGCAATATTCAGAGAGGTATATGAGGAGCTTGGCCTTAAGGTGAAGATAAAGTCCTTTGGGGGAGTGGTCCGCATTAGGTTTGAACACCGTAACGAGCACATTATGTTTTATTCGTACATATTTATTCTTGAAGAGGTCGGGGGAAAGCTTTTGGAAGATGCAAGCGATGATGAGATAAGTGCAGTCAGGGAGGTCGATATAGACGGGCTTGCCGAGATTGCAGCAAATCTCAAGGATATTAAAGGAAAGTGGCGGGACTGGGGCCAATTCCGGCATGTAACTACAAATGCAGTAGTTAAGCAACTGGAAAAAATATGTATATAGTTGCAAAAAGGTGCCTATACTTATAGCAGAATGCTATTAAGAAGGTGCTAGTAAATGAATCCTGTTGATATTAAATATCAGACACTGCCGGTTAAAAAGGCTTTGAAAACTGCTGCTTTGAGCCCAGAGGACAGGGAGCTTATCAAGGGTGCCATGGAAGCCCGTGACGAATGGATGGAAATCAGCTCAGGCTTTGAGCACGTTCATGAAGAAATGCTTGTGGACTATTATATTTACAGGCTTAAAGCATGTGAGGCAAGGTATTCTTATTACATAAAGCGGATAAAAGAAAGAGGACTGAAAGTCGAGTCATAATTAATCAATTGTACAAGTATATATAATAATGGTGATATTATGACTATTGACTATGGAGTTATTCTGGCATATATCGCAGGTATCATATTGCTTTTCTTGCTGGGAAGGCTTCTTACTGTACCAATAAAAGTGGTACTCAAGCTATTCGGAAATTCGCTTCTGGGAGCTGTTGCTATTTTGGCAGCCAATTTTATCGGAGGCGCTTTTGGGTTTCATATTGCATTTAACATATATACATCGTTTATTGTTGGGACTCTGGGAGTACCCGGCTTTTTACTTCTTGTGATTCTAAAATTAATTTTCGAAGTTTAAGTGTCAGGTTCCATAATAACGCTATTTTGCGTAGTAATGGTTGCAGGCTGTTTATCCTTGCACGCTTTCAAGCGCCCGCTTTTTAGCGAGACTTATTTCTTACAGCCTATTTCCGACATTACTCCGGTGAATGAAGATTGTCTGCTCTTATG
>CAZPMC010000066.1:0-4898 GCA_964587755.1 uncultured Oscillospiraceae bacterium | reverse complement strand
TGTGAAGTGTTTGGATTGTGGGAAAGAGTGGACAGAAAGCTATGAAAATCTGGAGATAATAAGAAAAGGGGAATATTCTTGTCCTACCTGCGGTTCAGCTAAAATTTCGTGCATGCAGAGCGGAAGAGGCAAATTCTGCCGTCGGAATTGCAGACGTCATGGGAAAAATAATAAATGGGGATAATAACAATAGCTATTGACAATTATTGATAAACGTGATATTTTTGTTCTAATAACAATATCGTAAAGCTATGATTGAGAGTAGTACCTGATTTCAATGCGTTTCAGAGAGCTGCAGATAGTGTGATTGCGGTAACGTACATTTCAGCGAATGGACTCATGAGTGCGAACCGAGCTGGTTAAACAGTTAGGGGAGACGCAGACTCAGCGTTAACGGAGGATGTGTATGATAGTACACAGTTAAACAAGTGGCAGTTTTTTCATAACTGCAATTTGGGTGGTACCGCAGGATTATACTCTTGTCCCAACAACGGGGCAGGGGTTTTTTATTTGCTTAAAAATAAAACTTATTGCGAACAATAAAAAAAGAAAGGAAGATGAATTATGGAAAAGAAAATCCCGTACAAGGTCTATCTTGAAGAAAACGAGATGCCAAAGAAATGGTACAATATTCGTGCTGATATGAAAAATAAACCTGCTCCTCTTATCCATCCGGCCACGTTGAAGCCGATGGGCGTTGAGGACTTATCAGCTGTATTCTGCACGGAGCTTGCAAAACAGGAGCTTGACGAAACAACGGCTTATATTGACATTCCCGATGAAATTCTGGAGTTCTACAAAATGTACCGGCCGTCGCCGCTTGTCAGGGCATATTGTCTTGAGAAAGTGCTTGATACCCCTGCTCACATCTACTACAAATTTGAGGGGAACAACACCTCAGGCAGCCACAAGCTTAACTCTGCAATCGCACAGGCTTATTATGCAAAGGAGCAGGGGCTCAAAGGTGTTACGACTGAAACAGGTGCAGGACAATGGGGTACGGCTCTTTCGATGGCTTGCGCGTACTTCAATCTTGACTGCAAGGTTTTTATGGTTAAGGTATCGTATGAGCAGAAGCCTTTCCGCAGGGAGGTTATGCGAACCTTTGGTGCATCTGTTACGCCTTCACCATCGGATACAACAAATATCGGAAGGAAAATACTTCAGGAACACCCCGGAACAACAGGAAGCCTTGGCTGTGCGATTTCTGAAGCTGTTGAGGAAGCTGTTTCAACAGAAGGTTACCGCTATGTTCTCGGCTCAGTACTAAACCAGGTGCTTTTACACCAGTCGGTTATCGGTCTTGAATCAAAGGCAGCATTTGATAAAATAGGTGTAAGACCGAACATTATTATCGGCTGCGCAGGTGGAGGTTCAAATCTGGGCGGGCTTATTTCGCCGTTTATGGGAGAAAAGCTCAGAGGGGAAGAAGATTATCGCATTATCGCTGTTGAGCCTGCATCATGCCCAAGCTTAACACGGGGGAAATATGCATATGATTTTTGTGATACAGGAATGGTCACTCCTCTTGCCAAAATGTACACTTTGGGCAGCAGCTTTATTCCGTCGGCAAACCACGCGGGAGGATTGCGTTACCACGGTATGAGCTCAATTGTTTCGCAGCTTTATGACGATAAGCTTATGGAAGCTGTTGCGGTTGAGCAGACATCAGTATTTACTGCAGCACAGCAGTTCGCCAGAACAGAAGGAATTATCCCTGCTCCTGAGAGCAGTCATGCAATAAAAGTAGCTATCGACGAAGCTCTCAAATGCAAGGAAACAGGAGAAAAGAAGACAATATTATTCGGCCTGACTGGAACAGGATATTTTGATATGGTGGCTTATCAGAAATACAACGATGGTGAAATGAGCGACTACATCCCCACGGATGAAGAACTTGAAGAGAGTTTATCAAAGATGCCTAAGGTATAAAGGGAAATATGCTATGAAAAAGACATGTTTAGTAACAGGTGGTGCAAACGGTATTGGCAGAGCAATTACAGAGAGGTTCCTAGAGGAAGGTTACTTTGTTGCGGTCATCGATAAGGATAAAACTGCAGGAGAAGCACTGGTAGAAAGGCTTGGTGCTGATAGGGCTTTGTTTTTCCACGGGGATATAAGCCAAGAGACTGCTATCGAGGAATTTGTAAATCTTGTGATTTCTGTGAGGGGAAGCGTTGATGTGCTTGTAAACAATGCATGTTTCAGTATGGGAGGCTTGGAAAATTGCTCGTACGAGGATTTTAACCATGTACTTCGTGTGGGGGTCAGTGGGCCGTTTTACCTGTCGAAGCTATTGATGCCGTATTTTGTACAAGGTGCATCGATAATAAATATTTCATCTACCAGGGCAATGATGTCACAGCCAAATACGGAAAGCTATACAGCGGCTAAGGGAGGTATCTGTGCACTCACACATGCAATGAGCATAACTCTTGCAGGCAAGGTACGAGTTAATTCAATATCGCCGGGATGGATTGATACGGGAGCATATCAAGAGGATGAAGGCTACATCCCGAAACATTCACAAGCTGACTTGAAACAGCACCCGGCAGGGCGGATAGGTACTCCTGAGGACATCGCACAGGCGGCGTTGTTCCTGGCAAGTGACAAGGCTTCCTTTATATCAGGAGAAAATATTACAGTTGACGGGGGAATGACCAAACTTATGGTTTATCACGGTGACTTCGGCTGGAAGTACAATCCTTAAGGTATGAGAACTGCACGGCTGAGGTATGGGAACTTCTCGGAAGGCATGTGAGCCGCCTGGAAGATATGGGACTTTCCGGAAGGCATACGAGCTACCTGGAAGATGTGGGGACTGTCCGGAAGGCATGTGAGCTGCTCGGAAGATGTGGCTACTGTCTGGAGGCAGCCTAGATGTCAATGTCTATACTCATAAGCTTTGACTTCATAGCTAGCTTTCTAATGTGAGGATTGTACATTGCAGGGCATTTGATATTTTTAAAAAATATGTTCCTCATTAATGGCTTAAGGTTGCTGCGGTATAATTTTTCATATCCGTCAATACCATTTTCAAGAGCTTTTGACAGGGCTAGTGCGCTTTTAAAAGCGTAGCTGATGCCCTCAGCAGAGCTGGGGCTGATAAAGCCTGCAGCTTCACCAATAAGAGCAACTCTTTGATTTCCGGTGCATATCTGGTTTCCTCTAACGGGACGAAGCAGGTATGCACCGTTTCTGTAAAGGGTGTTTTCGAAACTGTACCCGTATGCTTTCAGTTTCTGCTTAAGCAGTTCAAATTTGCGGATTGCATCCTTTCCCGGCTTCAGTGCCGAGCCCAGTATGAAACAATTTTCCTTAGGGATGGTCCAGGAATAGTAATCAGTAATCTCTTTATCGAAGATTGCACCATAGAAATTATCGATTTGAGACGACTCAAACCACTGCTGAATAGAAATGTAAAGCTTTGGAGTAGGAGAACTGACGAAGCCTTGCCTTCTGACTGTTGAAAAAGCTCCGTCTGCCCCTACAAGCAGCTTCGTCTGTGCCTGATGCTCAGTACCATTGAGATAGTAGGTTACATTAACGGCTTTTCCTGTGTCCTCATGGTATTTAAAAATGCAGCCGTTTATCCGGTCTACAGAAGCTGGTAAAATTGAGCCGAGCCATTTATCAAACTCGTTTCTGTCGATGTTTATATAATGACGCTGATAGTATCGTTCGATTGAATTGGTGATGTCAATGGTTCTGACTGCGAAAAGCTGGGGACTAAGCAGAACGGATTTTGGTATACCCAGCCCAAACTTTGCCATCATCTGCTGCGCATCCGGGTCCAGCAAGCCGCCGCAGCACTTTTGCTTAGTTATAGGCATATCCTGCTGAAAGGTGCGTGCTTCTAAAAGCAAAACCCTGAATTTGTGACCGATAATCCTTGCCAATGCAGCACCTGCAGGTCCTCCCCCAACAATAATAATATCATACATTAACATCACTCCCAATGTTTAATATATCATTATTACAGTTTGAAATGAAGGATTTTATTTTGAGGTGTCGAATACAGCTAGGAATATACATAATGACGGTATGTGGGGCAGGGAAATAACCTGGGGTGATAATTTGGCAAGGGTTGTTAAAATACGCGAAGCCGACCTTTACAAGCCTGTACACGATTATCTGGAGGCTCTCGGATATGATGTTCAGGGAGAGGTAAAGGATTGTGATTTGGTGGCAATAAAGGACGATGAGCTGTTGGTTGTGGAGCTTAAGACTTCTTTCAATCTTAAGCTTTTATGCCAAGCGGTAAAGCGTCAGCGTGCAGCGGATTTAGTATATATAGCGATACCAAAACCAAAAGGAGCAAAAAGAACGGCTGTCTGGCGGGATATGTGTATGCTTTTGAAGCGGCTGGAGCTGGGGCTTATCACTGTAACAGTCAATACTGGCTCACCGGACTTTGCAGGCAGCAAGGTAGAGGTACATTTTGACCCTAAACCCTTTGACAGGGCAAAGAGTGCTGCATCGAGCCACAATAAAAAGATACGGGGAGGAATTCTCAAAGAAACCCTCAGCAGAAGCGGTCAATATAATGTAGGCGGAGTTAATAAAGCAAAGATAATAACAGCATACAGGGAGCAAGCAATTTTCATTGCCTGCTGTCTGAGACGATATGGGCAGCTTTCACCGGCACAGCTTAAGAAGCTCGGCACAGGGGAAAAAACGCCCAATATACTTAGAGATAACCATTATGGCTGGTTTTGCAGGGTTAAAAGGGGAGTATATCAGCTCTCAGATGCTGCACAAGAGGTGTTTTCTGAATACGGGCAGCTGGCACGGCACTATGATTGCAAAATAACGTCAGAAAATATATAAATTACATCAAAAACATTTTGCAACTAAGGTGTTGACAGAAGGTCAATTCTGATGGTATTATAGTAAAC
>CAZPMC010000065.1:0-5473 GCA_964587755.1 uncultured Oscillospiraceae bacterium | reverse complement strand
AAAATGTTGGAGAGCTAAAGTTTTTTCTTTAGCCACCCCAACATTTATTATAGAACCAGTTTTTCACTGGTCTCAAACCGCTTTTTTATGCAGATAGTTTGAAATTTTACATAACATAAAATCGGTATCTCATAAATATAATGTACCAGCGGTTAAAATAAAAACCGGATAAGCATAAGGTTATGGTACAGGAGATGAGATGGATGGAAGGTTCAATTGCAAGAAGAAGGTATGCAAGGCGTACATCCAGGACAGGAGTGCGCAGAAGACAGTATAATCAAGAAAAGAAAAATCTAGCTAGTGTTATTCTCAGGCAAGGGGGAATATGTATTGTACTACTCCTTATTGTCCTGTTGGCTAAATATGTGGATATTCCTGCTACAAGATTTATTACTAGAAATGTAAAACATGTCCTGAATCAAAATATAGAATTAAGTGAATGGTTATCACGTGCAGGAAAGTCAATTGGGGGATTTAGCAAGAGCATTAAGACAGTAAACGGCGGTGAGACAGTAAACGGTGATCTTGAATCAAATGAAGGTACTTTGAGTACAACTCAAACTTCGAGCCCAGCCCAAACTTTGACTACAGCTCTAACCTCTGATGAGGATGAGTCGCTGAACATTGAGAATACCGATGATGATGCTTTTACATCCGAAGATGCAGTTGAAACCTCTGTTCTTGCTGCAAGCACTGAAGATAGTAAAAGGCATGAAATAGGAATGATTCCGCCGGTTAACGGTTTCGTAAGCTCCTTATTCGGTGAAATCACCAACAAATTTATAGGCGTTTCCAAGCCTCACAATGGAATAGATATAAGTGTAACAGGCTTAGAAACCATAAAGGCCGCTCTCGATGGCAAGGTAAACGAGACAGGGGTATCTCCTGCCTATGGCAAATATATAAGAATCTTGCATGCCGATGGCATGCAAACCGTTTATGCCAACTGCTCAGATATCATGGTGGGGAAAGGTGATATTGTAAAGCAGTCCGAAGAAATTGCATGGATAGGGGATGAAAACTTATCTGTAGGGGCACATCTTCATTTCGAGGTCTGGAAGGATGGGAAGGCAATTGATCCTCTTGATTACATAGATGTAGCGCCCTGATGAGTATAAAAATAAAAAGCCTGGAAATAAAAATAAGTCCAATTATTGTATTCATTCTATTGATTTTAGCCTTTACAGGGTATTTGACGGAATATTGCGTTGCTTTACTTTCAATTGCATTTCATGAATTTGGTCATATTCTTGCAGCAAAACTTTTTGGGTACAGAGCAGATCAGATAAAAATAACACCTGCCGGGTTTTCCGTGACAATTGACACGATAAGCTGTTCTGAAGCGGCAACCATTCTCATATGTCTGGCAGGTCCCATAATAAACCTTTTGATTTATGCTGCGGCAGTTGTCGCATTGCTTGAGCATGCCGGCATGAATGAGCCTGGCGCTATGAATGTGCTTACCGGTATGAGACCGGTTTTGCAGGTAGTAGCCGCTACAAACCTTTTTTTTGCGCTGTTTAATCTGATACCGGCACTACCGCTAGACGGGGGAAGGATATTATATGAGATTTTGGCAGCAAGGGTAGGGCTTACTGCTGCGGAAAGAATCTTAAAAAGGCTTTCAATAGCATTCTCTATAATATTATTGTTAATTGGAGCATATCAATTTTATATATCTCTTTTTAATTTCAGTCTAATCTTGATAGGAATTTGCATAATAATTTTAGTAGATTCACGCAGAATGGAGAGTGCTTTATTGAATATCAGACAAATACTTTACAGACGTTCCAAGCTTGACAAAAGAGGCATATATCCGGCAAGGACTCTTGTAGTGATGAAAAGCACACGGCTCAATGAAGCTATAAAGAATATGGATTTTGACATGTTCCATATAGTATATGTGCTTGATGAGGATTTGCGCTTGAAAAAGGCTCTCACCGAAAACGAAATAATGGATGCCATTACACAGGAGGGTGAAAATATAACCTTCGGGATGATGCTTGAAAAAAGACTTAAATACCCTTGATTATTTCGGAGGTTGACTTGGGCCTGTTCATTGTATATAAATGAATGCCGTCAACTCCGTTTTCAACCAAATCCCTTACCTGCTGAGTCGCATAATCAATCCCTGCTTTTCTAAGGTCCTCAGGATTGTCTGAGTATTTATCCATCATCAAAACCAGCTTGGCAGGAATAGAGCAGCCGCTTTTTGCTGTGATGGATTTTATCTGGTCGGCTTTGAAAATAGGCATAATTCCTGCGGAGATGGGGCATGTGATACCAATGCACCTTGCTTTTTCAACAAAATCGTAGAACAGCCTGTTGTCAAAAAACAACTGTGTGATAAGGAAATCCACACCTGCATCAACCTTTTCTTTAAGATGTCTCAAATCTTCGCTAAGCCTCTTGGAGTCAATATGTCCTTCAACATATGCGGCTGCACCAATACAAAAATCGCTGACCTGTTTTATGTGAGCAACCAATTCATAAGCGTATTTATAAGCTCCAGTGAAATGGGAATTCTGCGAATCTGCAGGCAAATCGCCCCTTAGGGCAAGTATGTTTTCAATACCCGAAGCCTTCATTTGGGACAGCATAGTGTCAATTTCTTTTATTGTATGTCCGACACATGTCAGATGGGCCATACTTTCAATTTTATGAACATTTTTAATTTTAGAAGCGATTTCTATTGTTCTGCCCTTCTGGCTGCCGCCTGCACCATAGGTAACACTGATATAATCTGGCCTTAGCGCTTCAAACTTATAAAGCTGTGAATATATTGTATCAAGTGAAACATTGGGCTTTGGAGGAAATATCTCAAAAGAAACAACCGGTTTTTTATTATCAAAAAGTTTAATTATCTTCATTAGAAACCTCCAGTATTTGTTTAATAATACCATTATATCAGATTTCGCTTTACAGTCAAGTACAATTAAAGGGCTATTAAGTACAATCAAAAAGGGCGTTAACAAAAAGTAAAAACAAGTAGTAAAATTACGATTTAACTTGAAGTTTAACCATTTGTAGTTTAAAATATAAATACTGTTTATTGTATACACAGGAGGTATCTATGTTCAAAATTGTACGCAAAGAAGTACTTAACAGCAATGTTAAGCTGCTTGAGGTCGAAGCACCTTTTGTTGCAAGAAAAGCGGAAGCCGGACAGTTCATAATTTTCAGGGTTAATGAGGATGGAGAGAGAATACCGCTGACAATTGCAGATTACGACAGGGAAAAGGGCACGGTAACCATCATATTCCAAGAGGTTGGAAAGAGTACAAAGCTTCTGGGAGCTTTGGAAGAGGGAGATTATATTCTGGACTTTGTAGGTCCTTTGGGTGTAGCCAGCCATCTGGAAGGATATAAGAAGGTCGCTGTTATCGGAGGCGGGCTTGGGACTGCCATAGCATATCCACAGGCGAAGAAGCTTCACAGTCTTGGAGCAGAGGTGGACGTTATTGCCGGCTTTAGAAATAAGGACTTGATAATTCTTGAAAAAGAATTGGAAAAAGTGAGTTCCAGGCTATTTATTACGACAGATGACGGCTCAAACGGCCACAAAGGTTTTGTTACGGATATTCTTAAAAAATTAATTGAAGAGGGAAATAAATATGACCTGGTTGTTGCAATAGGGCCATTGATAATGATGAAGATGGTTTCTATCATAACAAAGGAGCATGGAATAAAAACAGTGGTCAGCATGAACCCGGTAATGATAGATGGGACTGGGATGTGCGGAGGCTGTCGTGTGACTGTAGGCGGAGAGACGAAATTTGCTTGTGTTGACGGCCCTGATTTTGATGGTCATCTTGTAGATTTTGATGAAGCAATGAGAAGGCAGGCAATGTATAAGAAGCAGGAGACGGAGTCAATGGAGGCTCACATCTGCAGATTGGAGGGGATGTCCGATGCCTAATATGTCACTGAAAAAGGTACCAATGCCTGAGCAGGATCCTCAGAAGAGAAATTTAAACTTTCTTGAGGTTACACTTGGGTACACAGATGAGATGGCTAAAGAAGAAGCAGAAAGATGCTTGCAGTGTAAGACCAGACCATGTGTGGCAGGTTGTCCTGTGAACGTTCAGATACCGGAATTTATAAAGCTCATTATCGAAGGGGATTTTGAAGGAGCTTATGAGAAAATAAGAGAAACAAACAGCCTTCCTGCTATTTGCGGAAGAGTATGCCCTCAGGAGTCTCAATGTGAAAAGCTATGTGTAAGAGGGAAAAAAGGAGAGCCTGTTGCTATCGGAAGACTGGAAAGGTTTGCTGCAGACTGGGTTATGGCAAACAGCAAAAGTGAAATCAAGCCGGTGGAAAAGAACGGCAAAAAGGTAGCAGTTGTTGGCTCAGGACCTGCAGGTCTGACATGTGCCGGGGATTTAGCTAAATTAGGCTATGATGTGACAATTTTTGAAGCATTTCATGTGCCCGGAGGGGTCTTGATGTATGGAATACCCGAATTCAGACTTCCAAAGGCTCTGGTTCAAAGAGAAATTGAGACTGTAAAGCAGCTTGGCGTAAAGATAATGACCAACATGGTAATAGGAAAGGTATTATCCTTGGACGAGCTTTTAAACGAAGGATATGAAGCCATATTTATAGGCAGCGGCGCCGGTCTTCCCAGCTTTATGGGAATCAGCGGTGAAAATCTCAATGGTGTTTATTCTGCAAATGAATTTTTAACAAGAATAAACCTAATGAAGGCGTATAAGTTCCCTGATACGGATACACCTGTCAGGGTTACCGAGAATGTAGCTGTTGTAGGAGGCGGCAACGTTGCAATGGATGCAGCAAGATCTGCAAAAAGGCTTGGTGCAAAGAATGTTTATATTGTATACAGGCGTTCTGAAGAGGAAATGCCTGCCAGAGTTGAAGAAGTGCACCACGCAAAGGAAGAGGGCATTATATTTAAGCTTCTGAACAATCCTACCAGGATTATCGGCACCGACGACGGTTGGGTAAAGGGTATGGAATGCGTTCAAATGGAGCTTGGAGAACCGGATGCATCGGGCAGAAGAAGACCTGTGCCTGTGAAAGGGTCAGAGTTTGTTCTTGATGTTGAAACTGTAATAATAGCTATTGGCCAGTCGCCCAATCCATTGATTAAATCAACGACCCCCGGGCTTGAGACACATAAGTGGGGAGGCATAATTGTTGAGGAGGAGACTGGATTAACAAGCCGTGAGGCAGTATATGCAGGCGGAGATGCTGTTACAGGAGCGGCAACAGTTATATTGGCAATGGGCGCAGGGAAAAAGGCAGCAAGGGCAATAGATGAGTTCATAAGAAATAAAGGATAAAATGACGGATTCAGGCTTGGGAGATATCCCAAGCCTTGCCTGTTCATTTATTTAGAACTACAGGCCTTGACAGGCAGGGAGTCAGTCCTATATAATCTTTTTTGCTTACATTAGCGGGATTAACTCAGTGGTAGAGTGTCACCTTGCCAAGGTGAAAGTCGCGAGTT
>CAZPMC010000064.1:0-5540 GCA_964587755.1 uncultured Oscillospiraceae bacterium | reverse complement strand
AAGCTTGATACAATTATATCAGCAGTGCCTACATTACGCAATGTCCGCTTGAATCACTATTTTCGCTCTTTTGCTGTAAACCTGCCTATTATTAGGCTATAATATATTAAAACAATAATATAGTATTAATAAGAAAGGCTTTAATATGCATAACGACAAATATTTACGGCTGCTTTCCAATGACTATCCGAATATCAGAATTGCTAAAGGTGAAATCTTGCGCTTACAAGCACTTTTGGAATTGCCGAAGGGAACTGAATATTTCTTCAGTGATTTACACGGTGAAGACAGTGCTTTCATACATTTGATGCGTTCTGCATCCGGCAACATCAGAACTAAAATTCGTGAATTATACGGCAACATAATGACAGAGTCAGAGCAGAATCAATTGGCAAATTTAATATATGACCCCCAAAAAGTATTGGACTTAGTACACTCATCCTATCGTGATACTGCCGAATGGATCCGCATTACCATTATCCGCCTCTCTGAGCTGTGTCGCTACACCTCTTCCAAGTATTCACGGGAAAATGTTGCAAACAAGATGCCGCCGGAATATGCACCAATAATAAGCGAGCTGCTTTACCCTGTTTCAGGCGACTTTGACCGGAACAACTATTACAATAAAATCATCTCCCATATAATTCAAAATAACATATGTGATGATTTCATCATTGCACTATGCCATATGATACAGAAAATTACCGTAAACCATTTGCACATTATCGGAGATATTTATGACCGGGGCAAAGGCCCTCATCATATCATGGAAGAGCTGATTAGCTTTGATCGTGTAGACGTTCAATGGGGAAACCACGATATCGTATGGATGGGTGCTGCCTGTGGCAACGAAGCATGTATGTGCAGCGTCCTTAGAAACGGTATCAGCTACAACAACTTTGATGCGTTAGAGGACGGTTATGGACTAAATCTTCGTGCATTGTCAAGCTTTGCTTATGAAGTATACGGGAATGACCCTTGTAATAGCTTTATACCAAAGACTTATGACCAGAATATTTATGATAAGGTCGATAAAGAACTGGCAGCTAAGATGCATAAAGCCATGGCAATTATCATGTTTAAACTGGAAGGTCAGCTTATTGAGCGGCATCCTGAATACAATATGGACCACAGAAATGTCTTAAAAACGATTGATTTTGAGAGAATGGTATTTAAAACAGGTGGAAAGGAATATCCCATCCTGGATAAAAATCTTCCGACAGTAAATCCTTCTAATCCTTTGAAGCTCAGCGGACCGGAAGAAGAGCTTATGAAAGTAATAAAGGCCTCATTTATGCACAGTGAGCCGCTTCACAGGCATATCTCCTTCCTGTATTCACACGGCAGCACTTACAAGCGCTTCAACAACAACCTTCTATTTCATGGCTGCATTCCAATGACTGAAGACGGTGAATTTGACGGGCTGACAATAGAGGGCAGAAAATATACGGGAAAGGCTTTAATGGACTATATAGGCATCCAAATGACACATGCTTACTATTTTAGGGACAACAGCACTCAAAGCCGCGATGCAGTTGACTTTATGTGGTATCTCTGGTGTGGTCCCAAGTCCCCCATGTTCGGGAAAAGCAAAATGGCTACTTTTGAAAACTATTTTATTGGCGATAAGGAAGTGTGCAAGGAAATATATAATCCATACTACAAACTTTCTGAGGACGAATCGGTCTGCAATAAGATTTTCGGTGGGTTTGGCATGGATCCTGAGGTATCTCACATTATAAACGGACATGTCCCTGTTAAAATCAAGGACGGTGAAACACCTGTCAAAGCAGGAGGTAAGCTTTTTGTTATAGATGGCGGCATATCAAAAGCTTATCAGCCAAAGACGGGTATAGCAGGATATACCTTAATCTTTAATTCACACCATCTTGCCCTTGCGGAGCACCACAGCTTTGAACGAATCGAAAACGACATGGGCAGCTATGCCCCCAAGATGCAGGTCGTTAAGGACATGCCTCACCGCCTGCTCACCGCACATACGGACGAGGGCAATGAATTGCGCGAAAAAATAGCCGATCTTAAAACCCTAATTGGCGCTTATCAGAAGGGCGTTATAAAAGAAAAATATTAGAAAACAATGCTCAGCCGTTTTTCTTGATTCTCTCAGTAAGTTTTTCAAAAACCTCCATCGTCTCCTCTAAATCCTTTAGATTAAAAATCGCTATCTTGCTGTCAGCCTCAATACAAATAAAAGGAGGCTTTCGGGTATCTGCGAAAAGCTTCACCGGACCCATTTCCTTTGTCCTGAAATGTCCTTTTAATTTTGAACCCAGAGCTGTCCCATTAGTGCGCCTTTCAATAGTAGGCAATTGTTCAATTAGTTTGACAGAATCAATTGTCTCCCATCTGTAAACCTCACCGTACATTCCATGAATTTTTATACCCTCATCAATAAAAGTGACCTTTGCTGATAGAGATGAAATAATCATCAAAGCAGCAGCCCCAATCAATATAATTACCTTAAAAACGGAATAACCCCCAAATCGCTTTGCTGAATTCTTGCGCATCTTCCACATAGAAACCTCCAGAAATACTTATGTCATTGTATCTATATTTTATCTGAAATTACTTCAAAATCATCAACCAACTCCAAAAAAAGTTTGGCAATATGCGGGTCAAATTGAGTTCCTGCACCGTCTCTGATGACACCGGCTGCGACTCTTTTTCTGTCTTTAGCGGATTGCTCCCCTCTGTTCACCACCCGATCATAGGTCTCGGCGACTGAAATAATCCTTGCAATCAATGGTATCTGCTCACCTTTCAAACCTCTCGGATATCCTGTGCCGTCCCATCGTTCATGGTGGCTGTAAATATACTCCGCTAAATCAAGTGTGTCGTCAAAAAGATTCAGGATTCGATACCCGGATACTGAATGGAGTCTGACTCTCTCCAATTCCTCATCAGATAAAAACTCTTTATCAAGAAGGTCTTTCTCAACTGTTATCTTGCCAATGTCATGAAGATAACCCGCCCTGCTTGATCTGCTGATTTCTGTCTGCGAAAGACCCAGTGCTTTTCCTATTTGGGCACATAACTCACTTACTCCAACAGAATGCAGACGTTCCTTTGGATTTCTTGAGTGCAAGGTCTCAATTAAAGTGTCTATAATATCTTTATTGATAACCTTCCGTTTCATTGTCTTATCCTTATACATTGCATTTTCAGCATTTGCCAGAACTTCATCCAGTGGCTGGTGAGGGTTTCTCTTTATATCAAGCCCAAGAGAAATACTGCACTTAATGGCCTCTATCCGCGCATCGGAAAAACCTGCTCTGATTCTGTTTAGTACCTTTTGCGCATTCTCTTTTTCTGTCTTCGGCAATAGTATAATAAACTCATCGCCGCCTACACGGGCTATAACATCATCCTGTCTGCATGATTGTTTGATTATTTCAGCGGACTTCTTTATAAGCTCATCACCTGCAGTATGCCCGAATATATCATTAGTCATCTTAAGCCCGTTTATATCTGCAAAAATAACGGATAGAGGAAGATTTTCCGGAGTATCCAGCCTTTTTTTATCATCATCGAAACATCTCCTGTTATGTAATCCTGTAAGAACATCATGACAGCTCAGGTATCGAATCTCTTCTTCTCTCTGATTTCGCTCTGTTATATCCATAAAAGTAACTACCCCGCCAACAACATTTCCGTCCTTTATCTGAGGATGGGCGTGATATTCCACGCTTAATGGGGCTCCGTCTGCTCTCCAGAATACTTCGTCATCCGCAGAATAACCTCTACCCATCTCAATTGACCTTAATATCTTGCACTCGTCGATTGGAAATAGTGCTCCGTCTTTTTTTGTATGGTGAATCTGGTGGTGCATATTCTTGCCCAGAAGCTCATCCTGAGAGCTGTAACCAAGCATTTTTATACAGCTTTGATTACAAAAAGTACAATTTCCGTTTAAGTCCAGACCATAAATTGCTTCAGCCGCAGAATCCAGAATCAATCGGAGATTACCCCTGCTTTCTTCGAGAGCCTGATTAACTTTAGACAATTCTTCTGTCCTATCCTGGACTGCTGTTTCCAAATTGTCAATAAGCGATTGCATTTTATCTGCAACAGTGTTAAAGCTATTTGAAATCAACCCGATTTCATCATTTCTTACAATCTCCGCTCTCCTTGATAAATCACCTGAAGAGAATTCTTCCGAAACCCTGAGCAGGTTATTCAGCGGATTCAGGTGCCTCCTCATTAAAATATGGAAAGCCAAAACAAATATCATTGATGATAATGCAGCAATAATTACAGCCCAACCGATGCTGATTTTAACATCCTCCATGAAAATCGATTCCGGTACTGCAGATAAAATCGTCCAATCGATTCCTTCCAAACGTATCTGACCAACATTAACATAGTAATTGTCATTTTCACCTCTATGTATTTGCCTGGTTTTACCATTCGTCTTAAACTGCTCATATGCATTTTGAATGTCTGTATTGCCGATTTCATCGGGTCTAAAACGCTTCAACTCCCCGTTCTCCAGCTCAATGTAGTTTTCTACACCCATGGAATTTGCCACTAAGGTATCGGAGCCATTTTCGATTATAATCGCCAGTCCGTTGTATTTACCGACTGCATCTTTTAAGTATTCACCGATACCTGAAAGCAGAAGGTGGGTTCCCAAGACGCCTTTAAGCCTCCCGTCTTTACTGTATACAGGCCATGCGGCCGAAACAGTTAAATCTTCCATGACAAAGTGCTTGTATATCGGAGAAAATATTGGTTTGCCAGACTCTTCCGCAGCTTTATACCAAGCTCTGGTGCGGGGATCAAATAGTCCTGCCTCAACTAACAGTTCTCCTGCTGTCAAGTCATCCCTTACAGAGTAGTACCAGGAATTCCCACCAGTGCTGTAATCGTTCCGGATTATTTCAATTTCGCCTCTCTCATTTCTGCGGGCACCATAATATTCACCCTCGGATGTGCCATAACTGAAACTGTATATTTCACTGCCGTGGGATCCGAGAATTCCAATAAAATATCTCTCGCGCTGTATTTCGTCATATAAATCCAGCATGTCATTCTCAAGAATTTTATGGTTTATTTCGTTTATGTGGTAGGGTCCCTGCATAAATGAATAAACATTATCATAAATCCCTTTATTGATATCTGTGGCGATACTCTCTGCCGTTTTATTTGCGGATGCTATCCAGTTGGAGAAAACTAAAAAACCACAAATCGTTACCGATAAGATTAACGCAAGCACAAATATGAGTGAAATCATGTTTTTTATAGATGCAGTTCTCTTAATACGTGTCATTGCATTAGCACTCCTTAATATTGGTCTGCACAAAAACAACTGCCTAATTATATTTTAACTCTTTTTGCTACGTTCAACCAATTTTTTAAACAGAAAACTGTTAGCGATTTAACGATGTCCCTGCATGGGCAAAAGTATATACAAACTACGCATATACTCACGGACTTACAAAGGGAAAATGAAAGACTCAGACTTAACACTGGTCGAGAAGTTAATTGAAGATAATGTAATAAATAAGGAAATTGTTGAT
>CAZPMC010000063.1:0-5639 GCA_964587755.1 uncultured Oscillospiraceae bacterium | reverse complement strand
GTATGATTGTCAATCCTATTGCTGTTTGCCTTATGTACCTCCAGTTGTTCGGGTTGAGCCGTTTCTCTTGAAGCAGCTCCTTCATCTTGCGGGTCAACCTGCGTTCCTGCAAAGGATCACCCCCTTACGGCTTGTCCGTTTACCAAACGATCTATAAAGTCAACGCCTTTTGGGGTAACATAGGTTTGAGGCTTGTTGAATGTAAAGCCTCCCATGTCTATGGGCTTTTCCTTTACAACAAAGTAACCTCTGTCTATGTACTCCTGATATGGTTTGTTGTCTCTCATGAGAATTTTCCTGTTCCGGAGTTCGGCAAACAGTTTATTTCTGCCCCATCCTAATGCTTTGGCGGCGGTGTTCATATCCTGATAGTTTGTCCCTGAAATGAATTTGTCGAATTGGTCGGCTTTGGGCAACAACTTCTGCCGTTCTTCTTCAAGAGACATGATTTTTCTTTCAGCCAGTTTCAATGCTCTGGACATAACCATTTCAGGAGAATTCCAGGCTTTTTCAACCTCAATGAAATACTGCCTGATTATATGTGCTCTTTCTCCTCCTGAAACCATGCAGATATGTTTTGCTATGTCGATGGGAATTAAGTAATCAAGACTTGTCCTCCTTTCTCCTACACCTCTATCCTCCTAAGCTGCCCGCACTTAATGACCTTTCCATTTTCCCTGACGTTCTCCAGCGCTTTCTGCTTTAGAAATTCGTTCACCTGTTCTACGTCAAATATGTACCGATTGCCGGCTCTGAAGTGTGGTATTCTTCCTGCTCGGGCTTCGGTGTAGAGAAAATGCCTTGATACACCGAGTGCTTTTGCAGCATCTTTTAAAAGCATCCTTCTGGTCATTGCTTGTCCTCCTTTCTTGTTTTTCTCTCCCTTGGATGGTAAAATTTTGTTGAAGGGAGGTGAAATTGATGGGTTGGTATGCAGACATCACATTAAAGTCGGGTAAAAACATCATAGTAGATAAACTCCAGTCAATTAACAAACTAAGCAGCACAGATTCTTCAATACATAAAATCACAGATTACACTACATTTTTCTTACTTAAAGGCCAAAGACTTTCTTTTGTTGGCGAAAATTCAATGGTTACATTAATGTCTGATGAAATAGAATATGTAGAATTAAAGAAAACACAAGACTAATCAATTCTGATTTCTAAGAGAGTGCAGTTACAACTGTACTCTTTTTCTATCTCTTTAATAGTTTTTATTGCTTCCTTTACTTCTGATAAATGACCAAGCTTTACTGTTACTCTCAATTCCATAACGCCTTGTGCTGAGTTGTTAATCCCATTAGCTTTCATCCTATTCACCTCGCTTTCTCCCGATCTTTCCCTGCTTTCCCACTCTTCGGGCTCGCCTAACGGGTTGTCGCCTATTCAATGGTACTAGCAGTCTCACTATCCAGTTGTCAAGGTGCACATAAATGCTGTTTGCTGTGCTATGCTGATTGGTCTCTAGCTTTGAATAGGTATTCAAGCGATAAATCAGGAAACAATATGTCTCGGATTTTAAAAATTTCCGACCGAGTAAAATCTGTTTTTCCACTTATTTTGTTAATTACTGAATCATAAGAAATCCCTAGAATTTCTGCTATAGCGACGTACTTTATATTTTTTCTAGCCATCTCTGCTCTTAAATTTGGAAACACTTTCGACCCTCCTTTAATTACGATGTATCGTCATCTAATAATATAATATACGACACATAGTAATTTGTCAAGGGTATTAATTAAAATATTATGATATGTCGTAATTTTTTCTGTACTTTTTTTAGGAAATAATATATAATACTATTAATCGTAAAATATCAAGGCAGGTGATAAAAAGTGAAGTTAACTGAGAAATTAGATATGTTAATGAAAGAGAGGAGAATAACAAAAGCAGAATTAGCAAGAGAATCCGGCATACCTTATACGACAATAACAAGTCTTTATGACAAAGGATATGAAAATGCAAAACTTTCAACTTTAAAAAGGTTAGCTGATTATTTTGGTTGCAGCTTAGATTATATTGCTGATGATGATGTTGAAGAAAGAGATTATAGAAAACCTACCACCATAGCTGCACACATTCCAGACGACGTAGAGCTCACAGAGGAAGACATGAAACAGATCAATGACTTCATTCAATTTGTTATATCGAAGAAAAAAGCGCAGGAGTGAGGCGATATTCCTTGCTATATGAAGAACTTCTTATTGAAGCCGACAACGAAGGGTTAAACGTTTATGAAAGAGACATCGGCAAACTTAAAGGGCTATACATAGATGGAAACATAGCCCTGAGCCCTTTTGTTGAAACACGGTCTGAAAAAGCCTGCATATTGGCTGAAGAACTTGGCCACTACCATACCACAGTAGGGAATATCCTAGACCAAAGTAAGGTAGAAAACAGAAAGCAGGAACGCAAGGCTCGTGCTTGGGCTTATGAAAGGTTAGTAAATTTTCATGGTTTAATAGAAGCATCGAAGTGCGGCATCAAAAACAAATATGAATTAGCAGAATTTCTCGGGGTATCTGAAAGGTTTATTGAGGAAGCAATTCAGTATTATAAAGAAAAATATGGCATATTTTACAAGATGAATGATTACATAATCTATTTCGAACCTTTGGGAGTCCTGAAAAAGCTGTAAAGGAGAGTGATTGCATGGCCTCAATAAGGAAAAGAGGAAAAAACTCATATCAAATAATTGTTTCCTGTGGGTATGACATAAACGGCAAAAAGCTCACTGAAACAAAAACAGTAAAGCGGCCACCTGGTATGACGGATAAGCAGTGGGAAAAAGAATTGAAGAAGATAGCCCTGGAATTCGAGAGGCAGGTTGAAACCGGTCAATATTTGGACGGGGGGAAAATCACCCTAAAGGAATTTGCAGAGCGCTGGATGAAAGACTATGCGGAAAAGCAATTAGCTCCTAAAACTGTACTCGAATATAGCAATCTTCTTAATAAACGTATTATCCCTGCATTAGGACACATTCCTCTGTGGAAATTGCAGCCGGCTCATATTATTGAGTTCTATAATAACCTTGGAGAAGAAGGAATCAGATTTGATATGCGATATAGGGCTAAACAGGAATTAATTGATATTATCCATAATTCAGGACCTAAAAAAGGTTATTCATCGTTTGCCAGAGCTGCAGGTGTTAATGTGGATACTATATCTGGAATATGCAAAGGCGGAAAAACCATTCGGGCAGTCGTTGATAAAATAGCCGCTTATCTTGAGATGGATTCAAAAAAACTATTCGAACCAGTTAATGATAAAGAAAAATTAAAATCAAGTAGCATATCACATTACCACAGGTTATTAAGTTCAATGCTTTCTACGGCTGTTTACTGGCAACTTATACCCAGTAATCCAGTGGAGCGGTTAAAGCCCCCCAAAGTGGACAACGGGGAACCGAACCATTATGATGAGGACCAGGTGGAAAAACTTCTTAAGCTTGCAGACAAGGAGCATATACGGATAAAAACAGTTATATATCTGGTTATATTTGTTGGCATGAGATTAGGCGAACTCGCTGGCTTGGAATGGAAAGATATTGATTTCGACAATAAGCTGATACAGATCAGGAGAGCAAGCCAATATTTGAACGACAAAAAACTTAAAAAGGATGAAAGAATAATTACTAAAAAGCCAAAAAATGAGAAAAGCATCCGGGCAGTTTCAATTCCTCAGGAATTGGTTAATGTTTTAAAGGAATATAAGAGATGGCAAAACGAGGAGCGGCTAAAACTTGGTGACTTATGGCAACGGAAAGAAAAGGAGAAATATGGAGAGAATTATAACAATGACCGGTTATTCACTAAGTATGACGGATCCCCAATATTCCCAAAAACCCCATACATCTGGTTTAAAAAATTCAGAGAAAAATACAATCTTCCACCGTTGACCTTTCACCAACTCCGACATACCAATGCAAGTTTACTGATAGCCCAGGATGTGGATGTAGCCACAATTGGGAGAAGATTAGGGCATGCTACGCCGGCTACCACGATGAAAATATATGCTCATGCACTACGACGACCAGACAGGGAAGCTGCTGAAAAACTTGAAAATAGGCTCATCAAAAAGAAAAATATTCAGATGAAAACACAGGCCTAAATATTGTTATATGTTTACCAGTAGTCAAATAGTAGTCAAAACGGTCAATAGGCACAAAAAAATACCAAGGGCAAAAAGCTCCGAAACCCTTGGTATTTCTTTGGTGCACCATCGGGGACTCGAACCCAGGACACCCTGATTAAGAGTCTGCATTAAAATTGTTTGTAATTTTTAGTAATTCTCTGTAACGTGCTGTATATAAGAATTATACGTTCTTAACACTCTGCCGCTTTTCTTATTTTCGACTACTTTTTTATATTTTTAGTAGTCAAATAGTAGTCAACTTTTTATTGGCTTCTAAAAACAAAAAAAACTACCCCGGCCGAAGCCGGGGTAATATGTTTATTCAGGAGGATTTCGCAGTAGTCTGTCAATAACAACAGCAACTTCCTGGCGTGTGATTGCTGCCTGTGGATTAAACCGTCCCTGGTTGTCACCGATCATGATACCGGCGTTCACGACATCGAGGACAGCATCCTTCGCCCAGGGAGCAATATCAGAGTAGTCTTTGATTTTGATCGCAGTAATGAATTGTTGCCAAGGGAAGTATATTCCAGGACACATTTTCTTGTCGGCCTGTGCCGAGGGATAGTCAGAATGCCGTTTGTATGACTTGATTGGCCGCCGGGTCGCAATATCTCCACAAAGCCATATCAGAGCATCAAATTGTGCTTCGGGTACTTCTTTTTCCTTGTCGTAATTGCCCTCAAGACAAATCCCCAAGGTACCGTTATTCTCGCCGCTTAACAAATGCCCGCCCTTGTGTTGCTCTTGTCTCCCCCGGAAAATTGAGCCGTCTTTACGGATAAAATAATGGTATGCAATACCTTTCCAACCTCTGGCAAGGTGCCAACGGTGGATATCTTGAGCTGTACATGTTTCTTTTTCTGCATGGTGAATTACAATAGTATCTGGTTTTTGTTCAATGAAGTTTTTTCTTGCCCAGTTGTAGACCTCTTCAATGATTCTCATGTTCCATCACCTTTTCTGTTTTATCCCGGAGAAATTCTGCAAATTTCACTAAAAATTGCGGTACTGGTACCCCAAGTGTAATTAAATGCCTGCACCCGCTGAAAAACTCAATGCCGCAAAGATATACTGTCGCCGCAACTGAGAAAATAGCCCTGAATGGCATTTCCAATCCAATTTCATTAATGCCCTGAATAAGCAGCAGGTCAACCAGGATGGCAAACAGAATTACGATGGCATACCCGACTTTCTTCACGGCTCCCCAGAACGCCTTTGACCATTCAAACTTTTCTTCAACTTTGACGGCCGCAGCAATTCCGAGTATGTAATCGAGGATAATCAAGATAAGCAAAACCACCATAGGTATACTAATGCTGCCGACAATGAATGAAATTACTACTCCGACAAGAAACAGAAACCCCTTCTGTTCCATAAAAATCACACCTTTCTTTTGCATATAAAAAGAGAGCCCACTTGGAGCTCTCTATTTCAAACAAGTTTCCTTATGTGTCTCTAAATTCTGTCATCAATACATTAATCATGTTTTCTTTTTCG
>CAZPMC010000062.1:0-6115 GCA_964587755.1 uncultured Oscillospiraceae bacterium | reverse complement strand
ACTTATGTTCGGTAAATTATTGCCCGAATTTTCTGTTTCTCTTAAGAAACGTCCCCTAACTTCTTACTTATAATCAAGGACAAGGATTTTGGGGAATTCATGAATATTATCCTTAGTTATTTCAATCTCGTTCTTACGTAAAAATACTTCTGAGGTATCCGATAATCCTGTTTCTAACAAAAAGCTATCGATACCGTCTATGTCAAATTTTAATTCTGGTGTTTTAAAATGCATTGGAATTGTAATTTTGGGCTTCAAAAGCTTAATAGTTTCATGTGCTTCAGCTGCATTTACAGTAAAAGTACCACCAACAGGTAACAATGCGATATCAATCTCACCGATTTCAGCGAATTGCTGAGTTGTAGGAACATGTCCAATATCACCAAAATGACATATTTTCAACCCATTAATGTCAAATGTATATACTATGTTATTCCCCCTTTTGCTGCCTTGAGTTTTGTCATGATATGTCATAATACCGAATATACGAACTCCGTCCTTAATGGTTTCACCGGGTTGATTGACATGAAAAAACGTCCCCCTTACTATTTGGGTATATCCATGATCAAAGTGGTCGTGACTTGTTGTTACAATATTTGCTTCGACTGACGGCAACTCATAGCCAACCTGCTCATCAAAGGGATCTGTTAAAACTCTTATTCCTTCAGAAGAAGTTAATAGAAAGCACGAATGCCCAAGCCATCTAATCTTCATTTTATCACACTCCTAATTTTATAATAATACAGCATAATTATACTCTTAAAATTTTACTCACCTATGATTTTCACAAGTACTCGTTTTCTTCTTTTTCCGTCATACTCCCCATAAAATATCTGCTCCCAAGTTCCGAAATCCAACTTTCCGTTAGTAATAGCTGCAACCACTTCACGTCCCATAATTTGGCGTTTCAGGTGTGCATCGGCATTATCCTCAAACCCATTGTGCTCGTACTGGCTATATGGCTTCTCAGGTGCTAAAGTCTCGAGCCACTTTTCAAAGTCTCTATGGAGTCCTGACTCATCATCGTTGACAAATACACTGGCTGTAATGTTCATAGCGTTAACCAGAACTAGCCCTTCTTTTATACCACTTTCATCAATACACTTTTGCACTTGATCTGTTATATTAATATAGGCTCTTCGTGTAGGTGTATTAAAATATAGTTCCTTTCGATATGATTTCATATTCATTCTTTGATGCACTTAAGCATCAATACACTCCTTTCTATTTTAGGGACATTTCTTAAAATATTTCTACCAGCATATTGCCCAAATATCAAATGCCTGAAAAGCAATGAAGGGATTAACATTTAAGAACCGTCCCCAGATTATCCCCAGATTAAGTCTCCAGATTCATTCTCATGACATAATCGTCCATTACATAGCCATCACCTATATCTGTAGCAATTTCATCAATTATTTCAAATCCAAGCCTTTTATATATACTTATAGTTGCATTATTACGTTTATTTACAGTGAGCCAGATATGGTTAAGACCACCTTCCTTAGCAATTTCCTGTATTTCCCCCAAAAAGATCTTAGATATGCCCTGGCCGCGGCTAGATTTGTCTATATAAAGTTTGCTCAAAAATATTCCCTTATTTTCATTTTCAGCCTTAATTGCACAATACCCGACCATTATCCGATCAGAATACACTACAAAATATCTATAACCATTTAAAGCAATATCACTTTTCATTTTATCTATGCTCTGAAATTTTTCCAACATATAATCTATCTGTTCTCTATCAAGAATAGATGCATAATGCTCCCCCCAGATTTCTTTGGCAAGCCCGGCTAATTCCTGCAGCTTCATATTGTCGCTATCATTGATTTCTACTAAATTTATATTGGACATACAGACACCTGCTCTTTTAAACAAATAAATAATCTATTTCTCATTAATCGTAACATTTCAAATGTTAAGCGTCAATAAAAGTGTAGCGTCATCTTACGCTGTAATACAAGCACATTACCAGCTTATCATAAGGAACTAGGCATAGGAAAATATGCAAATTTAAGAACCGTCCCCAGCTTTGTCCCCAGCTTTGTCCCCAGCTTTGTTCCAAGCTTGGTTCCCAACTTTGCACCCAACTTTGAATCCCTAATTTTGAAGAACCGTCCCCAATATCTAGTCCCCAACATCCATCCCCTCTCTTAGCTGGCTTCGTCATCGTTAAGAAACTTAAACTGTGATGTATAAAGATTGTAGTACTGTCCCCGAAGTTTTATAAGTTCATCATGGCTGCCGGTCTCCACAATATCGCCTTCCTCAATTACCATAATCAAATCAGCATTTCTTATGGTGGATAGCCTATGGGCAATGACAAAGGAGGTCCTGCCTTTGAGCAGCTTTTTAATCCCCTGTTGCACCAGCAACTCCGTATGAGTATCAATACTTGCCGTTGCCTCATCCAAAATTAGAATTGCGGGATTAGCTAACAGCGTTCTGGCAAATGCAATAAGCTGCCTTTGTCCTGATGATAGGCGCGTCCCTCTTTCATTAACATCAGTGTCGTAACCTTTTTCAAGCTTCATAATAAAATCATGAGCTGACACCGCTTTAGCAGCCGCGATTATTTCCTCGTCTGTTGCATCAAGCTTTCCATATCGTATATTTTCCTTTATTGTTGTAGAGAACAGAAATGTATCCTGGGGCATCATTCCTATTTGTGCTCTCAAGGACTCAAGAGTTACATTATTTACATTACATCCATCTATCAATACTTCTCCATCAGACACCTCATAGAACCTGCTAATCAGATTCACAATCGTGGTCTTCCCAGCCCCTGTTGATCCTACAAGTGCTATCGTTTGCCCGACTTTCACGTGAAAGCTTACATTTTTCAAGACAGGCATGCTGTCATCATATCCGAATGTAACATTTTTAAAACATACCTCCCCCTTTATTTTCGGCATTGGCACAGCATTTTCTCTATCCTTAATATCAGGTTCTATGTCAAGGATCTCAAAAATCCTCTCCGCACCGGACATATTTGTAACAAGCTGATTGTAAAAAGAGCTTATGCTCATAATAGGGTGCCAGAACATTGACACATAGCTTGAAAATGCAACTAATAGTCCCGGTGTTAATGTGTCCGTTGAAATCAGTCTTACCCCAAACCAAAACACAAGTATAGTCCCCACACCCCAGGACATTTCAACTATCGGCCAAAAAAGGTCGTTTAGTCTAACAGCCTTTGTAAAAGAATCTCTTTGCTGGTTAAGCAACTCATTAAATGTGGAAGATGTTTCCCTCTCCGCTGCAAAGCTTTGTATTACACGAATTCCCGAAAAGCTCTCATGACTAAATGCATTTAAATTAGAGGTCTTCTTTCTGAAAACCATCCATCTTTTTCTTGACACAGTCATTATAAAAAACATTACTACAACCATAACAGGCACTGTCGCCAATGCCACAAGCCCGAGCCTGTAATTCATAACCATCATTATTACCACAACCGATACGATTTTTATAAACTCAGGTATTAGTGTAGTAACAGAGCTTACAAAAAGGTCATTCAGCGAGTTCACATCACCGATAATTCTGGCTAATATTTTCCCAGCAGGTCTGTTGTCAAAAAAGGAAAAAGACAGCTTCTGTATGTGGGTGTACAACTGCTGACGTATTGTAAGCAGAATGCTATTTGAGACTTTTCCCATTGTAATAGTCCGAAGTCGCGAGCACACCATGGACACAGCATTGATAATAATCATAACGCCGCCTATTATAAGAAGCTTTTTCCACTCTTCCTCTTTTATATATTTATCAATGCCAACCTTCAGAAAATATGGGTTTAGCAACTCAGCGGATATTACTCCCGCCATGAATATCAAGGTCTTAACAATTGATGAGCCATAGGGCTTCAAGTAGGAGAATAACCTTTTAATAATGTCTAAATTCAAGCTTTCACTTAACTTTTCATCATCTCTAAATGTATTAATGGGCAATTATATCACCTCCCGTTCCAAAGCCTCCACATAATCACGGTATTGCTCTCTATATGTTTCATAATATCTCCCCTTAAGAGCTAAAAGCTCACTGTGAGTGCCTCTTTCAACTATCCTACCGTCCTCAAAATACAGTATCTGATCAGCATTTTTTACTGCAGATATTCTATGGGCAATAATAAAGCATGTTATTCCTTTTCTCCTCTCCAACGCCTTTTGAATAAAATACTCCGTTTCCATATCCAGGGCTGAAGTGGCATCGTCTAAAATAAGCACCTTCGCTTCCGCTAGAAATGCCCTCGCAATCGAAATACGCTGCTTTTGACCGCCTGAAAGCCCAATTCCCCGCTCACCAATAATCGTGTTATACCCCAAGGGCATCTGGGACACAAACTCATCCACCATTGCATCTCTTGCAGCAGCCATAAACTCCTCATCTGTTACATCATTTGCTCCAAACCTGATATTTTGCTCAATTGTATCGGAAAACAGGAATGTATCCTGCATAACTACAGCTACATTTTTCCTCAAGAAAGATAAATCCAGGTCTCGTACATCTATCCCGTCAAAGTAGATACATCCTTTTGAGCAATCGTAATATCTGCCTATCAGATTGATAAGCGAACTCTTTCCTGCTCCTGTTGCTCCCATAATTGCAACAGTACTTCCTGCCTTTACATCAATATTTATTTCATTTAGAACAAACTCCTCGGCAAACTCAAAGCTCACATCCTTAAACACCACATTTCCTTCTGCTTTTTCAGGCTTTTGCGGATTCTCACAATTCTTAATGGTTGGCTCCTCATTGAAAATATTTTCTATCTTTTTAATAGATGCAACACACCGTGCTATCACATTTGTTAGCCAGCCCATACTGCGAATAGGCCAGATCAACATATGCACATAATTACTAAATGCCACTAATTTTCCGAGGGACAGTTCTCCGCCAATAACAAAATAACCGCCAAAGCTCACCACCAGCACAATAACAACATTTGAAAAGAATTCTATTGTAGGGTTATATTTAGCCAATATTTTCGCTTGATTGAAATTAATCTTATAATTCTCCTCATTCTGTTTCAGAAATTTTTCTATCTCGTATTTTTCCCTCCCAAATGCCTTAACAACTCTTACACCTGCGATATTTTGCTGTGCCGTTGTATTCAAAAGAGCTCTTTGATCGCTGATCTTCTCATATATCTCGCCGATTTTTCTCTCAAGCTTAAACACAATATACTCAATAACCGGCATAGTCATAAGACTGATAAGAGCAAGCTTCCAGCTTAGTGAAAACATTATGATTGATGCAATAGCAAAGTATATTATTTGCTCCAGGAAAAGCATAAATCCATAACAAATTGCATCCATAACGTTTTCAGTATCATCCTTAATTCTCGACATCAATTCACCAGTATTGTTTTTGTCGAAAAAAGAAAATGCCAGCTTCTGTATATGATCAAATAAGCTTTGCCTTAAATCTAAGATAACCGTCGAGCTTACTAAGTCAAATCCATATTCTTTAATATATCCCAGCACAGCACGGCAGACTGTAATCGCAGCAAGTAGTAACAATGCATTATTTAAATAGGCAATTTCTCCATTTTTAATAACTCTGTCTATAATTTCACCAACCAAAAACGGATTGTACATATCCAGCACAATAGATACAATCATCAAAGCAATAGCAAGTGAATATTTCCACCAATGCTGTTTCATTATCCTTAATAATCTTCCCAAGCAAATCCCTCCCAGCTGACTCAACACGTAAACCTTAACTCAAATACAATACCGTGCCCTAAAGCCTCAAAATGAAAAGAGGCCGTGGATACAATGCCACCGCCTCTTTTGGGAATAAAATAAAGGCCGCGGGCAAGACCCGTGACCTTATAGTTTCATAGAAATTAATAATGCCGTGCGAAACCAACGAATAAGGCAGGGTCTATGTGAATTGTATCTGTATTAAAATTATTGAAAAATCCAAATGTCAATTCTCTAATGCTAACGCTTCTCATCCCTCTGCCTCCTTCTCTCATATTTTGCTAATTCAAGCAAACTAACAACAATTATGTTAAATCAAAATACAGTTTAAGTCAAGAAATATTTTCTATTACTGTGTTTATTCTGCGATAATGTCACCTTATAATATTTCAGCGAAAATGTCACTG
>CAZPMC010000061.1:0-6128 GCA_964587755.1 uncultured Oscillospiraceae bacterium | reverse complement strand
GAACATCAGCCTTCCAAGCTGATTGCGTGGGTTCGATTCCCATCACCCGCTCCATTACCATATCTTAGATAATCCGCCCGGTTATACCCTTGTGATGTACTGATAAATATACTTTTCCGGATTGTTGTTTATATCTAAATAAATGGTATAATAATTAAGGCGTAAAAGTTTCTAAACGGAGGTGGAGTAATGTCTGTCGCCATATTGAAGGAAATAATTTCTGCAGAGAGAGAAGCTGAGCAGATTGAATTAAGTGCCCAGCAAAAAGCCAGAGAAATTATAGCCACAGCTAAGAAAGATGCGGCTTCATTGATTGAAAAGGCATCAGAGCAAGCAGAGCTGGAGGCTAAAAAGATTATTAAATCGGCAGAGGATAAGGCTGCCAACGATATAATTGATATGAATGAAAAGATTCAAGCTCAATGCGATGAGATAAAGAAAAATGCGGGCATTAAGCTTAATGAAGCAGTAGACTTAATTGTGGGAAGGATTGTGAAAAAACAGTGATTGTTAAAATGAGCAAGCTTACCCTGATAGGGTTGGAGGATCAGCGTAAAGCCTTATTTAACAGCCTTATGGAGCTTGGTGCCATTGAGATAAATGCTATTGCTGAAGAAGAGTATGAGCAGCTGGCTCATCGTCCTTTAGTCAATGAAACGACAGCAGCTATTAGCAATGATATGTCAGATGTTCATGCCGCATTGGAAAGCCTCAATCAATACTGTCCTGAAAAGAAAGGATTTCTTCAGGGACGCCGTGAAATATCCGGCTTCGAATTTGAACAGGTTGTAAACAACGAAGATGCGGTCAGGGCAGCTGTTAAAAGAATAAAGGAATTAGAAGACGAGCTTGTCAAGATAAAAGCTGAAGAAAACAGATTGAATAATACATATTCGTCTCTTCTTGTTTGGGAGGGCATGAAGGTTCCGTTAGATACCAACGGCACCAACAAGACCTCCTTTCAATTTGGGACCATTCCTGCTGCCATCAGCCTGGAAATGATTAACGAGAAATTAAGCGAAAAGGCACCTTGTTCTTTGATTGAGACAATTAACAGCGACAAGGATCAGCATTATATTTGTGTGATCTCACACAAGGATGATGAGCAGGAATGCTTATCGCACCTGAAAGCACAAGGCTATAACAGAGTCACTTTCAGCGGGCTTATGGGTACTGCTTCAGAAAATCTTACTATTCTAAAGAATAAATTAAAGAAGCTTTCCGACAGACGCTCTGATATTATTTCACAAATACAGAATATGAAGGATGAAAGGGAATACCTTGAGATACTTTATGATTCCCTGTCTATGGAACAAAGAAAAACTGAAGCACTGGGCAAAATATTAAAGACTGAAAAGACATTTATGATAAAAGGCTGGATTCCTGAGGAGCTGGCTATGTTTGCTAAAAAGAAGCTAGAGGAAAGTTACACGGTAAGCGTAGACATAATAGAGCCCGGAGAAGACGAAGAATTCCCTGTTCTACTTGAGAACAAGGGTATTGCTGAAGCCGGGGAGCCTGTGTCGGGAATGTACAGCCTGCCCAACAGCCGTGAAATTGATCCTAATGCAGTAATGGCACCGTTTTTTATCATGTTTTTCGGGTTAATGCTTTCCGACGGCGGATACGGAATAATTATGGCAATCGCTACAGCAATTATCCTGCGCTTTTTCAAGCTGGAGGATGGCACCAGAAAGTTTATGAAGCTGATGTTTTATTGCGGATTGTCCACAATCTTCTGGGGCATTATGTTTGGAGGCTGGTTTGGCATCGAAGCGCTATCAAAATATGGAATATGGTTAAACCCGGTAGAAAATCCGGAGCTATTGCTAAGCTGGTCATTGCTTTTTGGTGTTATTCATATGTATGCCGGCTTTGCTATAAATGCAGCCAATCTCATTAGAAAGAAGAAGTATCTGGATGCATTATTGGATGTAGGTTCAAAATACATTTTTTATACCGGCTTTATACTGGTGCTTCTGCCCTATGCTCCGAAGGTAAACCCGGAAACGGCTGCACCGCTTGTTAATGCAGGGAAATACATCTTCCTGGCCGGTGTTGTGATAACCGTGCTGACGCAGGGAAGAAGCAAAAAGAATATAATCATGAAGCTTTTCGGAGGCGTAGCAAGCCTATATGATGTCATAGGCTTTATGAGCGATGTGTTATCCTACTCAAGGCTTTTGGCACTGGGACTTGCCACAGGTATCATTGCCTCAATTGTAAATCAGATGAGTGTTATGTTTGACTTCCCAATCATTTTAAAAATTATTTTAGCGTTGGCAATTTTGGCGGTTGGACATATAATTAATTTTGCAATAAATGCGCTGGGTGCTTATGTACATTCATGCAGACTGCAGTATCTTGAGTTTTTTGGCAAATTTTTCACAGGCGGGGGCCAAGCCTTTAAGCCTTTGAAAGCAAATACAAAATATACTATAGTAAAATCCGAAGCTGTGAAATAGATTCCTGTTGCCTGGACAGGCTGCTATTCCGGCATACAAAATTATTTATGGAGGTATAAAAATGCTTAAATATTTCGATGGACAAATGTTGGCTTTAATTGGGGCTGCTATTGCCTTCTTCATTGCAGGTATCGGATCATCTAAGGGAGTCGGACTTGCAGGACAGGCAGGAGCAGGGGTTTTATCTGAGGATCCTTCAAAGTTCGGATCAGTAATGCTTTTGGAAGCACTACCAAGTACACAAGCTATTTATGGATTTGTTATTGCCTTCTTGATTATAGGAAAGATTGACCCGGCAATGACAATCGAGCAAGGCTTACATCTGCTTGCGGCAGGACTTCCCATAGGTATCGTTGGATGGATCTCTGCAATCTACCAGGGCAAGGTTGCATCAGCGGGTATACAGCTTATTTCAAAGCGTCCTGAGGCACTTGGCAGTGCTATTACACTTGCTCTTATGGTTGAAATGTTTGCAATATTGGCGCTTATCGTTTCAATATTGATGATAGGTTGATAACGGGAAATCCAGGCCCCGAAAGATACAGCATCAGGATCTAGCGTGAAGGAAAACAAAAGGAGCAATCCAAATGACAGGAACAGAAAAAATCAAAAATAAAATATTAGAGGACGCTAAAGCTAAGGCTCAAGCTATTGAGGATCAGGCAAACCGCGAAGCGGAAGGAATTTTAACAGCGGCTGCCAAGAATGCTAATAAAAAATCTGCCGATGCTTTAAAGAAAGCAGAGGCGGAGAGTGCAGAGGTTTATAGAAGACTGATAGCTGTTGCTGGGCTAGAAGGGCGTAAAGAAATCCTCAGAGCCAAGCAGGAAGTTGTAGATAATGCCTTTAATCTGGCAATGGAGAAAATATCTACTCTTCCCGATGCAGAATACCAAGAGCTTCTAGAAGATATGATTGTAAATGCGGCATCAACCGGTAAAGGAGAAATAATGCTGTCCCAGAAAGATTCAGGGCGTATTGACAGCCGGTTTACAGATAATATTAACAGGAAACTCAAAAATGCAGGAAAGACAGGGAGTCTTACTTTGGCAAAAGATATAATAAGTACAGTTGGCGGGTTTGTGCTAAGATATGGCGAAATGGAAATAAACGGCACCCTGGAGATATTGTTCGGGATGCTGAGACCTCAGCTGGAAAGCGAAGTAGTTAAGACTCTGTTTAATGCATAAAGGATCATCAATATATTAAGGAGTCATGATGTTAAAGATTAACGAAGGCGATTATGCATACGCTGCCTCTTATATAAGGGCAGTGGAAAATAAATTACTGGATAGCAGCCGTTTTGAAAGAATGCTTGAAGCCACCAGCGCGGATGAGGCTTTTAAAGTATTAATCGAAGCTGAATATGGCTATAGCGGAGCTAATACAGAAAACGTATACTCTTTTGAAACGGTACTGGCTGAAGAAATGAATAAATGCTATTCACTTTTGTCGGAGATTACACCTCAGATTGAGTTGGTCAATGCATTCAGACGGCGTCACGATTATTTCAATGCAAAGGTGCTTTTAAAGGCCGAATTTTTGGGGCAGGATGCACCACCAATTCTTGTGGATTCCGGCACAGTCGAGAAGGAGGCTATGAGCAGGATTATTAGAGAACGTGATTATAGCCAACTTAGCCCTATAATGACTGAAGCTATAGAGCAGATATATGATATTTTCTCAAGGACACAGGACCCTCAAACAGTTGATTTAATATTGGACAAAGCTTCATACCGGCAGCTGGCAGATGACCTTAAAGAAATTGACAGTCCTTTTTTGCATGAGTTGGCAGATAGTATGGTGGATGTTACTAATATTAAAATGTATATCCGTGCACGAACAATAAATAAAGCATGGGACTTTATTAAGAAGCTGCTGATTGAGGGTGGCACTATCGAAGAGAAGATATATTTTGATAATTCTGATAAGTCTGTTGATGCATTCATAAGCGATTTGTACCGTAGCAAATACGCAGATGTTGTCCAAAAAGGATTAGAGCTTATTGGAACAAAGAAAAATATTTCAGAGCTTGAAAGATTGCTTGATGATTACATAATGGATTTTGTACGCCGGGCTAAAATGGTTGTAATGGGAGTTGAGCCGTTGGTGGCTTACCTTTTTGCTAAAGAGGCGGAGATAAGAAATGCAAGGATTATTATGACAGGAAAGATTAACGGATTGCCTGCTGATTTAATCCGGGAAAGGTTGCGTTCTGTTTATGTATAAAATCGGTGTTATAGGAGAAAAGGATGCGGTATTGGGTTTTAAAGCCCTGGGCTTCAATGTATTCCCCGTGGAGGGCAAGGAAGAAGCCGGCCGGATACTGTCGGAACTGGCTAGAGATAACTATGCCGTGGTGTATGTAACTGAGCAGACAGCGGCTGAAATTGAAAATGAAATAAATCAGTACCGGGAAGACCGCTTTCCGGCCGTCATACCGATTCCAAGTATAAAAGGCAGTTTAGGTATTGGTATTCAAGGTATAAAAAAGTGCGTTGAAAAGGCGGTTGGTGCAGATATTCTTTTCCGGGATGAGTGAAATAAGGGAAATTAGCGGAAAGCGAGGGATATAGTTTGAGCCAAGGAAAAATTGTCAAAGTATCAGGTCCATTGGTAATAGCTGAGGGAATGCGGGATGCCAATATGTATGACGTGGTCCGGGTCAGCGAGCATAAGCTGATTGGGGAGATACTTGAAATACACGGTGACCGGGCATCAATACAAGTTTATGAGGAGACATCAGGACTGGGACCGGGCAGCCCGGTGGAGTCAACTATGGCGCCTCTTAGTGTGGAGCTTGGGCCGGGTCTTTTGGAAAATATATTTGATGGAATTCAGCGACCACTAGAGAAAATGAGAGAGATCTCCGGAAGCAATATTGCCAGAGGAATAAGTATTCCTGCATTGGACAAAGAGAAAAAATGGGCGTTTAAACCAGCTGTTTCAGTCGGGGATTCTGTAACTTCAGGAGACATTATTGGAACAGTACAGGAAAACAGTGTTATTGAACACCGTATTATGGTGCCTTATGGGGTGTCGGGAACAATTGAAAAGATTGTTGAAGGTGAATTCACAATCGAAGAAACAGTAGCGTGGGTAAAGAAGGAAGACGGCACTGTTGAAACCCTTACCATGATGCAAAAATGGCCGGTCCGTAAAGAGAGACCTTATAAAGAGAAGCTTCCTCCCAGTGAGCCGATGATAACAGGGCAGAGAATTTTAGATACCCTCTTTCCTATAGCAAAAGGTGGGGTTGCAGCAATACCAGGTCCCTTTGGAAGCGGAAAAACGGTTGTTCAGCATCAGCTGGCAAAGTGGGCTGATTCAGACCTTGTTGTATATATCGGCTGCGGTGAACGTGGCAATGAGATGACAGACGTTTTGATGGAGTTTCCAGAGTTGAAGGACCCAAAAACAGGCGAATCAATTATGAAAAGAACTGTTTTGATTGCCAACACATCAGATATGCCGGTTGCGGCTCGTGAAGCTTCAATTTATACAGGTATTACAATTGCTGAGTACTTCCGAGACATGGGATATTCGGTTACTTTGTTGGCCGACTCAACATCACGTTGGGCAGAGGCTCTTCGTGAGATGTCGGGCCGTCTTGAAGAAATGCCGGGTGAAGAAGGTTATCCCGCTTATTTATCATCACGACTG
>CAZPMC010000060.1:0-7468 GCA_964587755.1 uncultured Oscillospiraceae bacterium | reverse complement strand
TCAGGGGGTATCACCATAGAAATGAAAGAGCCTGAAATACTGTGCATTAGGGATACCGGGATTGGCATTGCTCCGGAAGATTTGCCCCGCATATTTGAAAAGGGCTATACTGGCTACACCGGACGGGAGGACAAAAAGGCAAGCGGCATAGGACTTTATTTGTGCAAGCGTATATGCAACAATCTGGGACATTCTATTGCCGCAAGCTCTATTCCGGATAAGGGGACTGAAATCCGAATCGACTTGTCACAAAGGAAATTGGATATAGAATAATTTCTTACGAAAATGTAAGATATTATAGGGGAAATGTAAGCCAATTCGATGGTGAAGCATTTCCCTTTTTTGTTACAATGAGCTCACAAAACCTAAAGGGGATGAAATTATGAGCGTATTAGAGGTAAAGGGACTTAAAAAAATATACAGCACACGTTTCGGAGGAAACAAGGTAGAGGCACTGAAAAATGTTAACTTCAGTGTGGAGGAAGGCGAATACGTGGCAATAATGGGGGAGTCGGGCTCAGGAAAGACAACGCTTCTAAATATACTGGCAGCTTTAGACAAGCCCACATCGGGGACTGTTCTTTTGGATAATAAAGATCTGTCACAAATAAAGGAAGCTGATATTGCAGCCTTCAGACGAGATAACCTGGGATTTGTATTTCAGGAATTCAACCTTCTGGATACATTCTCAATAGAGGATAATATATATCTGCCTTTGGTACTGGCGGGAAAATCTTATGAATATATGCAAAAAAGGCTTATGCCTATTGCCCGACAGCTTGGAATCACTGATATTCTTAAAAAATATCCATATGAGATTTCAGGAGGACAAAAGCAGAGAGCGGCAATAGCAAGGGCACTTATAACCGGGCCGAGGATTATCTTTGCAGACGAGCCTACAGGCTCTCTTGATTCAAAATCTACTGATGAGTTGCTAAGACTCTTTGGAGAAATAAACAGAGGCGGCCAGACAATTCTTATGGTAACCCATTCAGTAAAGGCGGCAAGCAATGCCGGACGTGTGCTGTTCATTAAAGACGGTGAGGTTTTTCATCAAATATACCGTGGAGGTGTCACAAATGAGCAGTTGTACCAAAAGATATCGGATACTTTAACAATACTGGCAACAGGCGGTGAGAGAAAATGAAGATGAGGATTTACCCGAAGCTTGCCAGGACTGGTATCAGAAGCAACAAAAGGCTTTATATCCCCTACATTTTAACATGTATTGGCATGATAGCTATGTTTTATATTATTGCATCCCTGGTTTACTGCCCTTTGATCAGGCAAATGAGAGGCGCGTCAAATATCCTGCTTGTGCTGTCCTTAGGCAGAGCAGTAATTGCAATATTCTCACTGATTTTTTTGTTTTATACCAATTCCTTTTTGATCAGGAGGAGAAAAAAGGAGTTCGGGCTTTACAATATTCTTGGGATGAATAAGAAAAACATATTAAGGATTATGGTCTGGGAAGTACTGATAATATTGGCTTTATCCCTGGCGGTTGGTCTGGCTGTGGGGGTTCTGGTGTCAAAGTTTGCAGAGCTTGCCCTTTTGAACATAATGCATGTTGATGTGAATTATTCACTTTCTGTTTCTTTAAATGCCATAATGCAAACAGTCATTGTTTTTATGGCTATTTTTATATTGATACTTGTCAATGCCCTGCTCAGGGTCCGCCTTTCAGCACCCTTGACGCTTTTGCGCAGTGAGAATACAGGAGAAAAGCCTCCTAAGGCAAACTGGTTGATGGCTATTTTCGGAGTATTGATCTTAGGATATGCGTATTACATTGCCATTTCAATAAAGAGCCCCTTAAATGCCATAAGTATGTTTTTCATTGCAGTCATAATGGTAATTGTCGCAACTTACATTCTGTTTGTTTCGGGGTCGGTGGTATTGTGCAGGATTTTGCAAAAACGAAAGGGCTATTATTATAAGCCCAACCATTTTGTTTCAGTTTCCTCCATGGCTTACAGAATGAAGAGAAATGGCGCAGGGCTGGCATCTATTTGTATTCTTAGCACAATGGTGCTGGTCATGCTTTCATCCACCACGAGTCTTTATGTTGGTACTGAGGACAGTATCAGGTCCCTCTATCCCAGGAACATCAGCATGCAGATTAGATTAGACAGTGTGGATAAGACAGAGGACCAAAACCTTGATACATTACGGGCAATTACTAAAAGGGCTGCGTCAGACAACAATGTCCAAAGAGAGAATGTCATGGAGTACCGCTGTGCAAATCTCTTTGGATTGTTAGAAGGCAGCCGTATTGTGCCTGCTGAATCTTTTGCAGGCTATACAAGCAATATGAATTATGATGAGCTGTATTCTGCAATAATCATGCCTTTAGAGGACTATAACCGCCTTATGAATACAAATGAAACTTTGGAGAAGGACGAAGCCCTTGTACACTGTACGAGACAGAAATATGGATATGAAACCATCCGCGTTGGAAATGGGCAGGAGCTTTCCGTTAAGAGGGTTTTGGACAGTTTTCCGGAAGATGAAATGGGGGCAGATCAAATTATTTCGGCAGTATTCGTCGTTGTATCTGATTTTAATGAGTATATTGCCCCCCTTACAGAGCTGACCTATCTGAACGAGAATAAAATGCTAAGTTTATATTGGATTCACGGATTTGATTTAGATGCTCCCGATGAGCAGCATATTGCTGTAAGAAAGCAGATGCTGGAGGAGTTGCAAGAAGTGAAAAAGAAGGATGACGGCGTTTTTAAAACATATATGTGCTACAGCACTGTTTTAGAGCGTCTTGATTTTTACTCAAGCTTCGGCGGGCTTTTCTTCCTTGGAATTATGCTCAGCATAGTATTCATATCTGCGGCTGTTCTGATTATTTACTACAAGCAGATCTCTGAAGGGTATGAGGATCAGTCCAGATTTGAAATAATGCAGAAGGTGGGGATGACGAAAAAGGATATCAGGAAGAGCATAAATTCTCAGATTTTGACAGTGTTTTTTATGCCTCTTGTGTTTGCAGGTCTGCACCTGGCTTTTGCATTCCCTTTGATTTGGAAGATACTCCAGTTATTCAACCTAAGAAACCTCACTCTTTTAATAATCGTGACTGTTTGCTGCTACCTGATGTTTGGCCTTTTCTATGCACTTGTTTACCGGGTGACGTCATCTACTTATTATAAAATAGTAAGCGGAATAAATGGGCAAAATGTCTAATGGTATACAAAGGAAAGTTGTGATATAATAACATAGTTTAAAATTACAAAATTTTTCACATACAGAAAGAGGTATTTTACATGGCAGAAAGAGAAGGCAACGATGTGCAGAGGGTTATTCCGGTTGACATAGAGTTGGAAATGAAAAAATCCTTTATAGACTATGCAATGAGCGTAATAATCGATCGTGCTCTGCCCGATGTAAGAGACGGGTTGAAGCCTGTGCATAGAAGAATACTCTATTCCATGTACTCTCAAGGTTTTACGGCAGATAAGCCTTACAGAAAGTGTGCTACTACAGTCGGAGACGTTTTGGGAAAGTTCCATCCCCATGGTGATGCAGCAGTATACGACACCTTGGTTCGTTTGGCACAGGATTTTTCTCTGAGATATCCTCTGATTGACGGGCATGGAAACTTCGGCTCAATAGACGGGGATCCGCCTGCTGCAATGAGGTACACAGAAGCAAGGCTCTCAAAGATTTCAGCTGAAATGCTTGCCGAGATAAATAAAGATACTGTTGACTTCAAGCCAAACTTTGACGAGCATGAGATGGAGCCTGTTGTGCTTCCGTCAAGATTTCCGAACCTCTTGGTTAATGGCTCTTCGGGGATTGCAGTAGGAATGGCTACAAATATTCCACCCCACAACCTCACTGAGGTTATTGACGGTATAGTTGCACTGTCTAAAAATCCTGATATTACATTTGAAGAAATCGGCAAAATTATTCAAGGTCCTGATTTTCCTACAGCAGGCACTATTCTCGGAAAGCAAGGTATCAGAGACTATTTCAGGACAGGCAGAGGTAGGGTAGTTGTCAGGGCAAAGGCTGAAATAGAGCAAACTTCAGCCAACAGACAAAGGATTATTATAAAGGACTTGCCTTATCAGGTAAACAAGTCCAGATTGATTGAAAAAATAGCTGACCTGGTTAAGGACAAACGAATTGAAGGAATATCTGACATAAATGACGAGTCTGACAGAGAGGAAGCTGTAAGAATTGTTATCACCCTCAAAAGGGATGCAAATGCAAATGTTATCCTAAATCAGCTTTATAAATTTACACAGCTTCAGGACACCTTCAGTGTTAATATGCTGGCACTGGTCCAATCAGACGATGGTAAATTTGAGCCTAAGGTTATAAACATTAAGCAGGCAATGGAGTATTACCTCGAGCATCAGAAGGATGTAATAACACGCCGCACCCGCTTTGAGCTGGAGAAGGCAGAGGCCCGGGCTCATATATTGGAAGGCTTAAGGATAGCCATAGACAATCTTGATGAAGTAATCAACATAATCAGGAGCTCCCGTACTGAGCAGTTGGCGAAGCAAAGGCTCTGCGAAAGATTCGCTCTTAGCGAAAAACAGGCTCAGGCTATTGTGGATATGAGGCTCGGCAGGCTTACAGGATTGGAAAGAGATAAGCTGGAGGCAGAATATCGCGATGTTATGTCAAAAATAGAATTCTATAAAAAGGTATTGTCAGATGAAGGGCTTCTTCTGAAAATAGTAACGGATGAGCTGATTGCGATAAAAGAGAAGTACGGCGATGCCAGAAGGACCGGAATAAGCCTTGACGAGGATGATATTGATATAGAAGACCTTATTGAGGAGGAGGAAAGCGTTATCACCCTTACTCACTTTGGGTATATAAAGAGACTTCCTGCTGACACATATAAGAGTCAAAAGAGAGGCGGAAAGGGCATTACGGCTCTCAGCACCCGTGAAGAGGACTTTGTGGAGCAGTTGTTTGTCACCTCTACCCACAGCTATATATTGTTCTTTACAAACAAGGGCAAAGTCTATAGACTCAAAGCTTATCAGATACCTGAAGCCGGGCGTCAGGCAAAAGGAACTGCCATAGTTAATCTTTTGGAGCTGGACGGGGATGAGAAGGTAAGCGCTGTTATACCAATCGCAGGGGACGAGGAAGGCGCATATTTGATAATGGCTACAAAATTAGGTCTTGTTAAAAAGACTGAGCTTTCCCAATACGACAACATTAGAAGAGGCGGCCTCACAGCAGTAGCTCTCAGAGAGAATGACGAGCTTATAGGCGTCAGACTCACAAATGGCAAGAATGACATAATGCTTGTCACTAGGAACGGTATGTCCATAAGATTTAAAGAGAGTAATGTCAGACCCATGGGCAGAGTATCCCAGGGAGTTAAGGGCATCAACCTTGATGATGATGACTATGTAATAGGCATGGCAACCTCAATGCCTGATTCAACACTTCTTGTTGTAACGGAAAATGGTTTTGGTAAACGGACGGAGCTGGATGAATACAAAATTCAGTCAAGAGCCGGTAAAGGAATACTGACTTACAGAGTGACTGAGAGGACGGGCAAATTAGCGAGCATAAGGCTTGTATATGAAACAGACGAAATAATGCTCATCAGCTCGGACGGCACCATCATCAGAATGAAGGTAAGCGATATTAGCATATTAGGACGCGCAACACAGGGCGTCACATTGATGAGAATGACGGAAGGAAGCCACGTAGTCGGTCTTGCCAGGTTAGAGAAAGAAGACGAGGACGAGGAAGTGGAAGAGAACGGGGAAGAGAACGGGGAAGAGAACGGGGAAAAGCCAGAAGAAAAAGATAGGGAAGAGACTGGAGAAAAAGACGGGGAAAAGACCGGGGAAAACGACGAAGAAAAGGATGAGAAAAACGGCGAGGAAGAGGGTCAATAGAGGGACCGGATAAAAAATTATGGGAAATCGTTGATAAATCCTTTAAAAAATGTTATACTAGATAGCACCAAAATTTAATATAAGCCACAAAGCATAAATGCTGAATCAATTAGAACGGGAGAACCAATTGTTGGGGTGAATCATATTTTCTATAAGTATGTAGGGTTACATCTTCGACCCGAATCCGTCAGCTAATCTCGTAAGCATTGAAGAGAAGTTAAGTATAGTAGTGTTATACTATATTCTAATATGAATATGCGTGATATAGGGCACTTTAGCATAAGAGACTTCTCTTGTCTAAAGTGTCTTTTTTATGAAGCAAGCAATCAAAATTATTAATTAGGTAGTGTAAAGCAGCCTATGAAAAACGGTGCAAAACACTATCTGAAGTAAATGAGAAGGGGAGGAATTATGACTTGGAAAACAGAACTAGCTAAAAGTTACAGAAGCGTAGAACAGATAAGCTCAGTCCTTGGCTTGAGTGAAAAAGAAACAGAACAGATTAAGGAAATAAGCAAAACATACCCCATGCTGATTACACCGTATTATTTATCGTTGATTAATCCGGGTGATGCAGAGGATCCTATCAGAAAGATGTGCGTACCCCAGGGAATGGAATTTTCAGAGGGCGGAAATTATGATACAAGCGGTGAATACGACAATACAGTCGTACCCGGTTTGCAGCACAAGTATAAGCAGACAGCTTTGGTTTTATCCACAAATCAATGTGCGATGTATTGCAGGCATTGCTTCAGAAAGCGTCTGGTCGGGGTATCAAATGAAGAGATTGCCAAACAAATACCTGTTATGGCCGGCTATGTAAAAGAGCATAAGGAGATAAACAATGTATTAATCTCCGGAGGCGATCCGTTTCTAAATAACAATGATATTATTGAAAGATATTTGAGCTATTTTTCTGAAATAACTAACATTGAATTTATTCGTTTCGGAACCCGGACACCGGTGGTATTGCCGGAACGTATATATACTGACGAAGAATTGACGGGTGTGTTAAAACAATACTCGGCAAAAAAGCAAATATTCATCGTAACCCAGTACAACCACCCGCGGGAGGTTACGACCGAATCGGTTAAGGCAATAGAAGCTTTACAAAAAGCGGGCTGTATAGTGAGAAACCAGACAGTCCTGCTTAAAGGAATAAACGACAACCCTGAAATATTGGGAATGTTAATGAATGAGTTAGTAAGATATGGCATAATACCGTATTATGTTTTCCAATGCAGGCCGGTAACCGGGGTATTGAATCAATTCCAGGTACCTCTTATGAAGGGAATTGAAATTGTAGAAGAAGCAAAGATAATTATGAGCGGCCAGGCCAAAAGCCTCAATTATGTTATGTCACATCCCATGGGGAAAATAGAGATAATCGGGGTGGATCCTACCGACGGAAAAATGATTTTCAAATTCCATCAGGCTAAATATGAGAAAGACAATTCAAGAATATTTAAGCTAAAGCTTGATGAAGATCAATGCTGGATTGACACAAATCTCCCTTAGCAAGGGAGATTTTTTTATCACAAACTAAAGAAAGAGAAAAAAATTAAAAATGTGGT
>CAZPMC010000059.1:0-7602 GCA_964587755.1 uncultured Oscillospiraceae bacterium | reverse complement strand
ACAAACACTAATACATTTTCATAAAAAGTGGGACGGATATACATATGAAAAATTTACACCAAAAAGCAAATCTTTTATTGTACTTTCCAATCACACCACAAACTATGACCCACTAATGGTTGGGCTTAGCTTTGATAAGCTTCTTTATTATGTGGCAAGTGATCATATTTTCAGGTGGGGCTTAATAAGCAACTTAATTAGATATCTCGTATCGCCGATTCCCAGAATTAAAGGTAAAACAGAATTTCAAACAGCTAAAGACATATTGAGAATAATCAGACAGGGCGGAAATGTATGTATTTTTGCAGAAGGGAACAGAACCTTTACAGGTGAGACGGGGTACATTCCTGAATCCACAGGAAAGCTTGTGAAGTTAAGCGGAGTTGGCTTGATAACATATAGAATAAACGGGGGCTATTTTACCAGCCCCAGATGGGCTAAAACATTACGGCGTGGTTTGATGAGCGGGCGTATTGTTAAGGAATACACGCCTTCACAGCTAAAAAAAATGAGTGTTGAAGAGATTAACAAAATAATAAAAGAGGATTTGTATATCAACGCCTTTGAAGAGCAGGAGCAAAACCCTGTATGCTATAAAGGCAAAAAACTTGCAGAGCAGCTTGAGGTTGCTCTTTATATGTGTCCCAAATGCCGCAGGATGGATACTCTTAAAAGCAATAATGACGAGTTTGATTGTTCCTGTGGGTTGAAGCTTAAATACACTCCGTACGGAGATTTGGTATCCAGAAACGAATACATAAACCCATTTCCCACAATAACAGATTGGAGCAGATGGCAGAAGTCTGAAATACAAAGAATTGCAGATGATTATATATTACAAAGCGGTGACGAACCTGTAACTTCCAATACTGGACAAAGCCTTTGGAGGGTCGAAAAAGCCAGAAGAAGCAAGCTCATCTGCCGGGGCACTCTTGCTTTATACAAAGACAGATTGGTGATGCAGGACGTTGAAGGTAATCAACATTCATTCTATTTTGTAAACATACTTGATTTGGCTATATATAGCAGGATGGTGCTTATTTTTTCGACAACCGATCAGGTCTCTTATGAAATAAAATCTGATATTCCAAGAAGTGCATTGAAATATCTGGGGCTTTTTAAGAGGTTAAAGGAGAAGTTAAATAATTCAGGCAAAAGGAAGGAGTGAGCTTTTTGGATTTTACTTCAGCTAATACATCATTGTGGACCTTCATAATCCAGATGGGAATACTTGCAGGGCTTATGCTTTTAGCCAATGTTCTGCGCAGGAAACTGGAGTTTGTCAGAAAAAGTATGATACCTACGGCAGTGTTAGGCGGTTTTATAGCGCTGTTTATAAGAACGGCAGGTGTTTTGCCGTTAGACAGGGAATTCCTCGAAATGGTGACATACCACGGAATTTGCATAGGATTTATTGCGCTTTCACTACGCATAGCCAATAAATATTCTGAAACTGATAAAAAAGATTTCACTGCCTTAAAAAGCGGTGCCTTCATTGTAAGTACATATCTTGTTCAGGGAATATTGGGATTAATTATATCTGTTTCGCTGGCGTATACAATAATGCCGGGATTGTTTAAAGCATCTGGCATCTTGCTTCCGATGGGTTATGGCCAGGGGCCGGGGCAGGCAAATAATGTAGGTTCCACTTATGAGCAGTTGGGCTTTGCCGGGGGTCAGTCCTTCGGTCTTTCAATTGCTGCAGCCGGATTTGTATGTGCCAGTCTGGTAGGTGTAATATATTTAAACCTGGTAGTACGGAGCAATAAGAGAAAAAAACAGGATACAAAATATATTTCGGGCTCCGTTACCATAGAAGATTTTCAAGATACAAACGAGATTCCTGTTTCCGAATCAATAGATAAATTTTCAGTCCAAATGGCGTTTGTATTATTGATATATCTAGGTACATACTTATTATCTCTTGGGATAACATCCTTACTGAAAAAAGTCGCGCCTGGGCTTGCTGAGAGCCTTATACCGATTATATGGGGATTCAATTTCATCGTAGGCTCTATTCTTGCCATTTTGAGTCGTACTGGCTTGAATTTGCTTAAGAGAGTTAAGCTTATGAAAAGGCAATACCAGAATAATTATTTACTTAGCAGAATAGCGGGAATGGCTTTTGATTTTATGACCATTGCCGGGATAGCTGCAATTGATTTCAGGCAGCTTAAAGGGCTGTGGCTTCCTTTTGCCATAATGGCTATTTTAGGCGGAATAGTAACATATTTTTATTGTAAATGGCTGTGCAAAACTATTTATCCTACCTATGAGCATGAAGGAATGGTTTCTATGTATGGCATGCTTACTGGTACAATCAGCTCGGGTATACTCCTTTTAAGAGAAATTGACCCTGAATTCAAAACACCTGCTGCCAACAATTTGCTCACGGGAAGTAGCTTTGCAATCATACTCGGAGCTCCTATGCTGTTGCTCATAGGAATGGCGCCCAAATCAGACATAATGCTTTTTATAACTTTCGGGTTAATGGTTTTGTATTTAGGTTTTCTGCTTCTTATTATTACTAAGGCAAATCGCAGTAGAATAGAGACAGCCGGTACAGAATAAAGTTTACTTACGACACTTATGGGGGTAGCGGGGATGGTCTTATATTTTACGGGAACCGGCAACAGTAGATTCGCGGCACAAATCATTGCAAGCGTGACTGGGGAACAGCTTGTATCAATAAACGATATTATTAAAACAGGAAGTAAAGAAATTTTAAGGTCACAGGAGCATGGCAAACGGTTGGTATTTGTTACCCCGACTTACGCGTGGAGAATACCGCGGCTTGTTGAAAGGTTTATCACACAGACCGATTTTGAAGATTTAAAAGTCTATTTTGTATTAACCTGCGGGTCGGAGACTTATAATGCGATTGGTTATATAAAAAGACTGTGTAAGCAGAAGGGATTTGACTTTCAAGGCATGGCATCGGTGAAGATGCCGGAAAATTACATCGCAATGTTTACCCCGCCTGATGAGGGCGCTGCGAAAAAGGAGATAGAGGCTGCGACACTAAAAATAAACTCAGTAGCACAGGAGATTAAGAAGGGAAATGCTCTTAAGGATGAAAAGGTGACACCTTTTGGAATGTTTATGAGCGGTGTCGTCAACCAACTTTTTTATCCACTTTATGTAAAGTCAAAATTATTCTATACAACAAAGGATTGTACCAGCTGCGGGAAGTGCATTAAGTTGTGTCCCCTTAACAATATAAAAATGTCTGGCGGAAAGATTGAATGGGGAAAGGATTGTACCCATTGTATGGCATGCATATGCGGCTGCCCGGAAGAAGCTATTGAATACGGGAAACGCAGCCGGGGGAAGCCAAGATATTACTTGCAATAAGCATCTTTGCTCGCTCTCAAGCGGGTGCTTGTTATTCGGCATCCTTGCCTCAAAAACAAGCGGCTTTGCCATCCGTGGCAAAGCCTTATGTTCCATTATATGTTGCTATCTTTGCTTTCTCTAATTGCTTCGAGAGAAGCGTTTTTCTTTCGTTCCCTATTGTTAAAAAAATTAAAGATTATTGACATATGCCGATAACGGAGTATAATAAAAATTGTAAATGACATATGTCAATAATGGCAGGGGAGGTGGCATGAAAATGGCAAGACCGATGAAATGGCGAAAAGTATGCTGTTTACCCAAACGAAACAAATTCGGGCCTCTTGATTCACACGCAGAAAGAGATAGCTTTGTGAATATGACAGTTGATGAGTATGAAACCATAAGGCTTATAGATTTGGAGGGTTTTACCCAGGAGGAGTGTGCAAACCAGATGAATGTCGCCCGGACTACTGTTCAAGGCATATACATGGAAGCCAGAAAAAAGCTGGCAGAAGTATTAGTTCACGGAAAGATTCTATTAATTGAGGGGGGCGAATACAGGCTTTGTGACGGTTTAGGAGGCATCTGCGGAGGCAGAGGCTGCCACAGACATAGATGTGGAAGAGAATTAAGAGATAATAGTTAATAAGAATGGAGGAGTATTATGAAGATAGCAATACCAGTAGATGAAAACAATTTGGAGACAAATGTATGCATATCATTTGGACGTTCTCCATATTTTCTTATCTATGATACTGAAACAAAGGAAAGCTCATTTCTTGACAATAGTGCAGCAGCAAGTACAGGCGGCGCAGGTATTAAAGCGGCCCAAGCTATTGTTGACAGCAGGGCAGATGTATTAATTACACCCCGGTGCGGAGAAAATGCTGCAAATGTTCTTAAAGCTGCTGATGTCAAAATATATAAGTCCATAGCTGCAAATGCCAAGGATAATATAGATGGTTATATTGCCGGAGACCTCAAGGTACTTGAAGAAATTCATGCAGGATTCCATGGCCATGGAGGCAATAAATGAATATAGCTGTCTTAAGCGGCAAGGGCGGGACGGGTAAAACCTTGGTATCAGTCAACCTTGCTGCTGTAGCGGGAAAAGCTGAATATATCGACTGCGATGTAGAGGAACCTAACGGGTATTTATTTTTTAAGCCTGTAGATGTTTGTGAGGAAGAGGTTACAGTAAAAATTCCCGTTGTTGACAATGAGATATGCAGCGGATGCAGAAAATGTGTAGATTTTTGCAAGTTTAATGCGCTGGCATATATAAAGGACAAATTAATTGTTTTTGATGAGGTTTGTCATTCTTGTGGAGGATGTATGCTGCTTTGCCCTGAAAAGGCCATAAAAGAGAAGGATAAGCATATTGGAAAGATTCAAAGGGGAATGTCGGAGCGTGTATCTGTGCACACGGGGATTCTCAATATCGGTGAGGCGTCCGGGGTACCAATAATAAAAAAGCTTTTGCAAGATAATGAAGCGGAACAGGAGAAAATGACTTTTATTGATTGCCCGCCCGGTAGTGCTTGCATTGTGATGGAAAGCATAAAGGATGCTGATTATTGTATATTGGTTTCCGAACCGACAATATTCGGAGCTCACAACCTGCAAATGGTTTATGAACTCGTAAAATTATTCGGTAAGCCATTTGGAGTGGTCTTAAATAAATGCCTTGAGAATGAAAATCCTACGGAAAAGTTTTGCAGTGAAAAGTCAATTCGTATACTAGGAAGAATACCCTTTGACACTAGGCTGGGAGAATTAAATTCAAATGCGCAGATAGCTGTGCGAGAAGACAAAAAGTATAAAGGCTTATTTGCTGCGCTGCTTCAAAAGGTTATAAAGGAGGTTCATCATGAAACAGCTTCTGATTCTTAGCGGAAAAGGCGGTACCGGGAAAACTACCATTGCCAGTGCTTTTATAAGGCTCTCTGAAGCTAAGGCTTATGCCGACTGTGACGTTGATGCACCAAATCTCCATCTTATAACCAACCAGGACTCTGAGCAAATAAAAAACGACTATTACGGAATGCAAAAAGCTGAGATAGATACAAAACTTTGTACCTGCTGTGATAATTGCAGACAGGTCTGCAGATTTGGTGCGATAGAAGCAGGTGAAGGATACAGGGTAGATTCATTTGTCTGTGAAGGCTGTGGCGTGTGTCAGCTTGTTTGCCCTGTGGATGCTATATCGCTAGAACCTGCGGTGGCAGGAGAGTTAATGCTGTATAAAAGCAACGGGACGGTGTTTTCAACAGCCAAGCTTAAAATGGGAAGCGGCACTTCCGGGATGTTGATTACAGAGGTGAAAAAGCAGATGAAAACGTCAGCTAAAAATGCCGAGCTAGCCATAATCGACGGCTCTCCGGGGATCGGTTGTCCTGTTATTGCATCGATAAGCGGCGTTGATATGGTTTTGGTAGTGGCGGAGCCATCGATATCCGGAATAAACGATATGGAAAGAATTCTAGCCACTGCCGCTAAGTTTAACACTAAAACTTTCGTATGCATAAATAAATACGACACAAATCTTTCCAACTCAGAAAAGATTGAAAAATACTGCCGTGACCGGAATATAAGTTTTGTAGGCAGGATACCTTACGACCCCTGTGCCGTTAAAGCGATAAATGATGCTAAAACGATTGTTGATATTGAATGTGCAGCAGGGAAAGAAGTTAAGAAAATTTATAATTATATAATCAAAATAATCCAGAATGAAAAGGAGACAGTAGTATGAGTGAAAATTGCAGTCAAAAATGTGAAAGCTGTTCAGAGGAGTGCTCACAGGGGAAAGAGCAGAAGCCGCAGTTTATAGAGAGCCCCCATGAAATGAGCAGTATAAAAAAGGTTATTGGCATTGTAAGTGGAAAAGGGGGAGTCGGCAAGTCCTTAGTGACATCGATGATGGCTGTTGTTATGAACAGAAGGGGCTATCATCCGGCCATAATGGATGCTGACGTAACAGGTCCTTCCATTCCAAAGGCATTTGGGCTTAGAGAAAAGGCTACGGGAAGTGAATTTGGCTTATTTCCTGTTAAAAGCAAGACAGGTATTGATATTATGTCTATTAATTTGCTTTTAGAAAACGATACTGACCCAGTTGTTTGGAGAGGTCCTATTATTGCAGGAACTGTAAAACAATTTTGGACTGATGTTATTTGGCATGATGTGGATTTTATGTTTATTGATATGCCGCCAGGAACGGGAGATGTACCCCTTACAGTATTCCAATCAATACCTATGGATGGGATAATAGTTGTAACATCCCCCCAGGAGCTTGTTTCAATGATTGTGTCAAAGGCTGTTAAAATGGCTGAGATGATGAATGTTCCCATTATCGGGCTTGTGGAGAATATGTCGTACTTTAAATGCCCTGACAACGGTAAGGATTATAAGATATTTGGAGACAGTCATATCGAGGATATTGCAAACAAGCATAATCTTAAGGTGCTTGCCAAAATACCCATTGACCCAAAGGTTTCAGCCGCTTGTGACAGCGGAATGATTGAGCTTTTTGACGGTAATTGGCTAGAGCCGGTTGCAGATCTTCTTGAAAAAGACGTTGATAATGTTAAGTAAAATGATAAAGGAGGAAAGAACGATGAAAAAAATTGCAGTTGCAAGTGAAAACGATAAGGTGGCAGGCCACTTTGGTCATTGTATGAATTTTAACATCTATGAGGTTGAAAACGGTAAAATAGTCAAGCATGAGTCAATACCAAACCCCGGACACAGGCCTGGATTTCTGCCGAATTTCCTAAATGATATGGGAGTTAATGTTATTATCTCCGGAGGCATGGGTGCAGGTGCAGTAGAAATATTCAACGAAAAAGGGATTGAAGTCATAACTGGTGCTTCAGGGAATGCAATTAATGTTTCAGAAGAATACTTGATGGGTAAATTGAAATCGGCCGGCTCAATTTGCCACGAGCATCAGCATCATGATGAATGCGGTGAATAAGAGCTGACATATACATAAATCTATTGGTATTATGCGATAAATAATAAAAAGGAGGACGTGAATGAGCAAGTATATATGTTCGATTTGCGGCTATGTCTACGATGGTGTGGTCGGTGATCCAGAAAGAGGTATACCGCCAGGCACAAAGTGGGAGGATGTCCCTGACGATTGGGTATGCCCCTTATGTGGTGCAACAAAACAGGAATTTGTTCAGGATAAGAAAGCAGATGTTAAGCAAGGGCTGCAAAATCCCTCGCTAGAACAACCTTTATCTCATGATGAAGAAAGCA
>CAZPMC010000058.1:0-7805 GCA_964587755.1 uncultured Oscillospiraceae bacterium | reverse complement strand
AAGCAAAATGAAGTTTAGCTTAATCTAGTGGATGGCCTTAAAGGGGTTGTCCACTAGATTCATTTTATGCCTAACAGGCATGAGGATGCAGATGTATGCAGCCAAGTTCGTCGCAAACAGTCTGTACTGAAATTGGCTCGCTACAATGCGGCGGCTGGTCGCATACTTCGTATGCTGCTCGCCCATGCAACCTGGCTGGCGATTCGGCGTCCGTGCCTCAATGCCAGCGGGTTTGCCGTCCATGGCAAACCTTAATGTTCCTGATACCGCATTCCAGCTTCGCCTGTTAACAGCCTGTAGTTACTCCTCACAGGCATGCAGTAATCTGCACTCCTATGCCTGATTGTCCAGCTTTACGACATAAGCGGAGCCTGTAGCCGAAAATCCGTTTAAAGACACAAACAATCCCGAAATATTAAAGGCATATAATCTCGGAATTGTAAACGGTGTATCGGCAGACAGGTTTGCCCCAAAAAACAAGGTTACAAGGCAGGAAATTGCCGTAATGCTTGTAAGAGCGTTGAAGGCTGTCATGCCGAATATAACTACAGAGGCAGAGTTCAAAACTAAATTCCAGGATGAAAAAGAAATAGCATCATGGGCACTGGAATCAATAAGATTCATGAATGCAAACGATATAATAAAGGGCTCCGGTGCAAATGGAGTTTATTATATCCTTCCTAAAGGAAATACTACAAAAGAGCAAGCCATCGCATTGGTATTAAGAGTATTCAATCAATTTTATAAAATCTAAGAGAATGAAGTAAGAAAAAGCAAATGAAGCAGACAGGGCGGTTCTTTACATTTGAACCAGTAAGGTAAAAGCAGAAGGGACCGCCCCCTTGCTTTGTTTATTTCTTTGTATAATTGGCTCCAAAAACTCCGCCAACAATAAGAATTGAACCGATGATATGGTAGTAGTAAACATTTTCTTTCAGGAATATGGCTCCTACAACTATAGCAATGAATGTACGCAGATTAGTGAAAACACTCATTTTAGACGCTTCGATTTTTGATAAAATGTAGTTGCTCATAAGAGATGTTATCAAAACACATATAACACCCAGATAAAGTACTGCTATTATAAAGCTGGGGTCAGACAGTGGCATAAAAAAATCCCGCAGCGTTCCTTTTAGTAAATGCTTACTAATGGATGCCGTATTGTAACCAAGAAAGCTGATTAAAATCATCACACTAATAATCTCAGTGTTTGAAAATTCCTGAGTTAGCTTCCTGGCCATTACATTATATCCTGTAAAGGATAAAGCAGATAAAAACACTAAAATAAGTCCCTTTATATTGCTAAAAGTCATACCGGGGAAGGCGCTTAAAGTTATATAAATCACTCCTATGGCAGAAATAAAGATTGATACTTTTTGAAAGAGAGTAGTTTTCTCTTTTAAAAAAATTGAAGCCATCAATAGCGTTAAAATCGGTGTTGACGCCATAATGATGCTTCCTTCTGCGGATGTAATATATTGAAGCCCAAATGTTTGAAAAGCAAAATAGGCTAATGGATAAATCAGCGAAATAGGAACGATTTTCAGAATCTGTTTAAAACTATGCTCAAAGCGAATCATCTTGAATGCATACATAATAAGCACAGATATAAAAGCAACCGCAAACCGGTATGCTAAAAAATCGAATGGGTCCGATGATTGTAAAGCTATTTTTACAAACAAAAAGGATAGACCAGTAAATAGTGAGAAAAGAATTGCTACGACGTAGACTTTTTTGTTTTTTTGTCCCATAGTGTACCCTTCGCTTCATATTTTTAACTAAAGACATTAGATAACGTAATATTTGGGATTAATAGCATCATAGCAGGATGATACCGGGCAAAATATAATTATTCTAATGATATCTGCTGCAAACGTTTAGTAGCAAACTCGCAAATTTCCTTCTCAGCCTCTAGATATTCACTTAGAAGCTGTTTACCAAATGGTGTAAGAGTTGAACCGCCTCCGTCCCTTCCTCCGATGTGGCGCTCCACAAGCGAAGTCTTAAAGCCATTCTCAACCCGGTTTAATAATAACAGGGCTTTACTGTAGCTCATATTCAATTCTTTTGCGGCTTTGTGTAAAGAATTTGTCACCTCACACTGACGCAGAAGCTGGGCGACGCCTTTACCAAAAATTAAGACGTTGTCGGATGAAAAAATGCGCATCCGTATATCCAGCTTATAATTGCTATTTCCTATAGATAACATACGGACTATCAACCCCAATAAATTTTAACCCCATTCCCATTCAAATGAGACGGGGTGTTTAGATATATTTTAACATAACTAAAAGTTTAATAGAAGCTGTACTTTTAGATGGCGATGGGATGATTATGAATATGCTATAATAAAAATATCTGATTTAATATACAGGGGGTAAAAGGTTTGAGTAAAAAAGCGGAGTTCCTTGATATCTATAACAAAAACATAAAAAGAGAAGGTGCGGATAAGCTTCTTGAATACTTACTATCAAAGTCCAGTGACTTTTTCTCAGCCCCTGCCAGCACCAGGTTTCATGGGTCATATGAAGGTGGCCTGGTTGAGCATAGTGTTAACGTATATCGTTGCCTCGTAGACTATCTGGCGCGAGAGAGAGTTAAAAACACATATAATATGATATACGATGATGAAACAATCGCAATAGTTTCTCTTTTACATGATTTATGTAAAATAAACTGCTATATACCCGGCACAAGAAATGTTAAGGATGCATCCGGGGTCTGGCAGAAGGTGCCCACTTATGAATACGAAGACAAGCTGCCTTACGGTCATGGGGAGAAATCGGTGTATATTATCACAGGCTTTATGAGATTAACCAGGGAAGAATCCTTTGCAATCAGATACCATATGGGATTTTCGGGATTAGAGGACAAAAGAAGCATTGGTGATGCTTTTGAGCAATTCCCGTTAGCCTTCGCACTGTGTACCGCTGATATGGAGGCAACTTATTTTATCGAGGGTAAGGGTGGAATCAAGTAAACGGGGTAATTGAATCTGTAAACCACACAAAATGAATCCAGTGGACAACCCTTTACGGCCATCCACTGGGATATTTGCAGCATTTCTCTAATCTATCACTTACCAGATTTTCTATTGCTTTAATTTAAAGTATGCGTGATAGGGCTTTTCTTCGATATCGTTGTGAGGAATTAGCTCAATGCCGTTTAAATCAAACACCAACGGATTATCAGTCGGCTTTATTACCTCGGAAATATGCTTTCCTCCCAAATCAATCTCTATGAACGAGTCATCTTCTTTTATTCCTGCCAGTGTCAGAGGACCATAGAAAATGCTGACAACGGACTTGTCATCGGGAGCAGGCTCTATGCGGAACGTAAATGGCATATCAATGTCTATTCTATCGCCGTTTGCCCAATCTCTGCTCAAAGTCACATAGCTTCCTGGTTTAGCTTCGATTGACTGTTCTTCACCGTTTATCTTCACGTTGAAGCCCTTTTCTACCCAATACGGTACACGCAGCTTAATATCCAATTTACCTGAACCCTCTATCGTCAGTGAAACAGCGTTATCTGTCAGGTAATCGCCGGTCTGGGTGACCACAAAGCCTTTTTCCTTCCAAGTCAGAACGGAAGGGATATAAAGGTTAACATAAAGTGCGCTGTTGTCGGCAGAGTGGAAATAAATAGTGTCCTGATACTTAGTATGGTTTTCTAAGCCTGTACCATGACAGCAAGTATTTCCGGTTGTATCAAATCTCTTTGTTGCGCCGGGACGCAATGGCATAAAGTAAGTTGAGCCGCCATTAGGAGCGCTGTGGTCCTGTGATGGGGCTATATGGTTATACATAGCCTTCTCATAGTAGTCCATATATTCTGCTTCTGGCTCAAAGGCAAATAGACCTCTTGTCAACTTCAGCATATTGTATGTGGCACATGTTTCTGCAGTTCTGTCATTTAAGTACTTGGCAATCATATCTCTTGGTTTAAACATTTCACCGGAGCCTGTTCCGCCAATATTGTATATATGGTGTCCAACGACTGCTTTCCAGAAGTTTCTCGAAACATGGTAATAATAATCTTCTCCTGCGACTTCATAAGTCTTTAAAGCACCGACTATTGCAGGGATATGCTGATTTGCGTGTATTCCGCCAAGGGTGTCAACATTCTCATACGCGGGAATAAACAAGTGGTCGTTATCAAAATATTTAGCTGCAGTCAAGAACTCTTCTTTACCTGTGATTCCGTACAGTCTTGATAAAACATCATTCATTCCGCCATATTCGCCTGCAATATACATAGCCCACATTTTATTTAAGTGTTCTCTGCTAAGTCTGCTGAGACGATTGTAAACCCAGTGCCCAAGTTTGTCGGCAATTTCAAGTGCCTGCTTGTTTTCAGCCAGCTCATAGCAATCAAGCAGTCCTGCAAAAATTTTGTGGAGAGTGTAGTAAGGCGCCCAGATATTTGGGTAAGTTGTAAATTCCTCAAGCTTGTCGAATTGCTCTTCAGAGTAGCCGCTCAAGAAGCCGGGCTTAAATTTGCCTGAAGCAGCCATGGCGTCTTGGCATTTGCCTAGCTCAGTTATCATATAGTCAATGCGCTTCTTAAATTCTTCATCTCCTGTGCTTGCGTATGCTTGAGCTAAAGCACTCATAAAATGACCGGTAGTGTGGCCCTTAAGATTGCAATCAGGGGCATCCCATCCCAGCATTGGCTGTGCATTTTTAGTGTCAAGGTCTGCAGCATCACGGAAATTGTAGAGCATGGAATCTAAATCCTGTGATAAAAGAAACTCATGATGGCGGTCTCTGTTTTCTGTAAATAAGCTCCTAAACAAGGATACTTGACTGAGAGCGAAGGGCACAGCCGCTGCCACAGCCGCTTTATAGCTCTTTGCAGCCATAGGCGCGTCTGTCACATTAACAACCGCCTTTGCCTTGATATCACACTTATCAACCTTTCCTTCCACTGTAAAGGATCCTGTTTGTGCATATTTGGAGCTGTCGATTTTGTCCCACACTACAGCACTTGTGCTGAAAGTGTCGTCGTCATTTATTGTTATGACAATACCGGGAAGCTCAGGCGCAACACCTATAGAAGTTGTTACCTGAACATCTCTGATGCTAATTATTACATTAGGTCTTTCTCTCTCGAGAATTGTTACGTCAAACTCACGGGTATCTGAGGCGCTTCCATATTCAATGGTCGCAACCAGCTTAACGGTACGATTACCCATGCCGTATTCAGGCCTGTTTATTTTACCGTCGCTTTTTAAAAATCTTTCACTGTGAGATACCCAAGTGATTGTAGAACCCATTTTACCCTGTTTTGGAAGATCCAGGTTTAGCTCTACAGTAAATAAATTTCCTAGATAAATGCTGTCCTTGTCTAATTTGACGATTTCACTGTCGGATAAATTACTGAAATTTTTTACCATTATCAGAGATCTCCTTAAGCTATATAATAGTAGTTTAATTTTAACCTTTAACAGAACCTAAAGTCAAGCCACCAGCAAAGTACTTATTTTGTGTTCCTTACGATTTGATGAAGCAAGGTTTGAATCGTGATACAATTAGAAATGATATATGTTAGTGTAAAAAAACAGATTTCTTCAATCATGGTAGTGCAAAGAATTACCCAGGAGGTTAACAATATAACTGGAGGAAGATCGATAATGAAAAGAATTCAAATATTTGGCGTATTTTTATTGGGGATAATGATTTTCTCAATGCTAGCGGGTTGCAGCGCCAAAGTCTTTACAAAAGAAGATGAAATCGTAAACAATGTAAATATTAATAACCAGGGAAGTTTAAAGCTTGATGTTTTGGATGGTGATATAAAGGTGACCTTCTGGCAGGAGGACTACCTGAAAATTGTTGAAAAAAGATCTGTCAGGGGACCTGGAAAAAGGGAAAAGCTCAAAGAGCTCCTTGATGAGAATAAGTATGTGGTGGAAACTACGGATTACAGTGTTTCGGTTAGAAGTCCGGAGGAGCCTGAAAAGAACGATTCGAAAGGCGGAAAATCAATTTTCAGCCTCACCGATGACATGGAGATAATGGTTCCCCAATCAATCTACAATATTACAATAAAAGCTGGTAACGGTGATATTTCTATTTCAGGGCATAAGCTGGCATCCTTTGTTGATGTGGGATTGAAGAACGGAAGCATAAGCATTGATAAGCTTGAAGCCGGAAAAATCAGTGTAAATGCTGCTAAAGGTGATATTTACATATCGGAAATTACGGGAAATGGAGAGTTTAAGTGCGGAAGAGGTAAAATAGCGGTCAAGGGAATGGCCGGAAATATCGAAGCAAAGCTTACACAAGGGGAAATAAATATAGAAGAGGCTGAAGGAAGATTTAATTGTGATATATCGTCGGGGAAAATTAATTTAAGACGCTCATGGCTTTTAAAAGACTCTATATTCTACGCCTCATCAGGCGAAATTAAAGCAGATTTTGAGGTCAGGGACGAGGACGGGACAGTTAAGTTTATGGCGGCAAAAGGTGATATACTGCTTAATTTGCCGAAGGAAAGCGGCTGGTCACTGATGGCAAAATCAACCAAAGGGCGGGTAGTAGTAGATAAGCAGGAACCTAAACTGGAGGAACTGAAAAAATCGCCGTCAGGCGAGGTATACGGTGATGCCGGAGGGGGAGGCCCGTTTATTGACGCATATGTGGATAACGGTAAAATATATTTGCAAAGCGATTAAAGCTATCCCCGGACGTACAATTTATGTATAAGTGTGATAACAACCACTGCTATATTTAAAAAACTTGAAATTAAGCCTTGGATGCTGTATTTAGGATGAGCCGGTTTAGGCGAAGGCTTTGACGTTTTTTTAATTATGAAAAAGACCTGAAACAGCACTGCTGCAGCAGCAAGAGCCTTTAGCATCAAGGTGTTAACAAAGATTGCACAATAGAAAAGATAAAGAATAACCAGCATGTTGTAAACAATGCTGATGCCCATGCTGAACTTTTCTATATCTATATTAGTCAACTCTTCCAACTCTTCCTCCAGCTCCTCATCCTTTATAACATCTTCAGAGATATCTTTTGAAGAGCCTTTTAATATATACCTGACTGAGCTTATGAATATGGCAACGGAGGCTATAGTGAAAAACAGCTCGTGACTGGTGGAGATGGCTATAAGAGGAAGAGCTAATATAAATAAAAATATTAAAGCCAAGCTTTTTGATTGCATATTTTGACCCCTCATAAAAGATAATAATCAATTTTCAATTATACACTATATCATACAAAAAGATTACAATTTTAATTATTTTAGTTATGTTCTGAATAATCTACCCTCAATGTTGTAATGCTAATCTATAGCTTAATAAAAAAGTGAAGCGTTATTTATTCAACAGGAGGAAATATTTATGTCAAGAACAGTGGTAGGAATATTTGATAACATTGATTATGCAGAGATGGCGGCACGTCAGATTAGAGACCAGGGATTGCGTACAGAAGACATATCAATCGTATCAAAAAAGGAAGATGGTGACTCTGATATAAATGATAATATTTCTGACGGCACTATGTATGGAGGAGCCCTTGGAGGCGTAGCCGGCTTGCTCATAGGAGCAGGTGCATTAATGGTTCCCGGCCTTGGGGTAATTGCAGCTGCCGGCCCGATTGCAGGAGCACTGACTGGGGGTATAACAGGCGGGGTAATCGGAGGGCTTGTAGATTTGGGTATACCTGAGCAAGAAAGCAGAAGATATGAAGATGATATTAGGCACGGTAAAATACTTTTCAGCATGGAGACAGACGAGGACAAAATTAACTCGGTCAGCTCAATCTTACGAAGCTGCGGTGCCTTAAGCGTCCGAA
>CAZPMC010000057.1:0-7992 GCA_964587755.1 uncultured Oscillospiraceae bacterium | reverse complement strand
ATTCAGAAGGCTCTCTTGGAAATGGATCTTCCGGAAGATTCCAAATACATGATTATGACACCTTTTGAAGGTATGAAATTTGGTTATCCAGACAACAATGGCAACTATGGACATAATATTTACGGTTTGTCCACATGCTCACAACTGATTGACGGTGAGTGGAAAATGATATGGCCGGATAGATTACTTGGTGATAACAACCCAATTAAATGGCCTATCAGCTCAGCGAGATAAAAGCAGAAAAAGGCAACATTTAATAGATAAATACTATAAATGTTAATGTAGAAACAGTAAACAAAGAACTCATAGTTGTGATTTGCAGTTGTGAGTTCTTTGTTATTAATAATGAGCTTAACCATTTTAAAGTGTAAAGATTTTAAAACAATTTACGATATATATTTTAGATATGAGTGTAATTAGAAGCATTATAGCTTTTAATACACAAAATAAGGCTTCTTGAGGTGGAATTAATGAAAATTGTTTTGGTGCCGGATTCTTTTAAAGGTACAATGAGTTCTCTAGAAATATGTGAAATACTCTCAAATAAAACACTGGAATTTTACCCCGATTGTGATATCGTCACTATTCCCGTGGCTGATGGAGGGGAAGGTACTGTTGATTCTTTCCTCTCAGCAATACAAGGAGATAAAATTGAGATTACGGTAAAAGGGCCACTTTTTCAAGATGTCCCTGCATATTATGGTATATTCAATGATAACAGTATGGCCGTTATTGAAATGGCTGCCTGTGCGGGGTTGCCCTTGATAGGAGAGAATAAAGATCCTTTTCTTGCCACCACATATGGTGTAGGTCAGTTGATTGCAGATGCTATGAATCGAGGTTGCAAAAAGATAGTTATCGGTCTTGGCGGAAGCAGTACAAATGACGGCGGAGCGGGAATGGCTGCAGCTTTAGGAGTAAAATTCCTAAGAAAAGACGGCACCACGTTTGTTCCCACCGGAGGGACTTTGAATCAAATTGATAAAATAGATACATCAGAAATGATGGCTGGCATAAAAGATGTGGAATTCACTGCAATGTGTGATGTTGATGTCCCTTTGCACGGGTTAAATGGAGCCGCACATATATTTGCCAAACAAAAAGGCGCTACAGAAGAGCAAATTGTTGAGTTGGATGAACAGCTCCAATATTTTGATAAAATTGTAGAACGGGATTTGAATATATCAGTCGGGTCAATACCTGGGGCGGGTGCAGCAGGAGGTCTTGGAGCTGGTGTCTTAGCATTTTTAAATGGACGGCTTGATAAGGGTATTGACGTAGTATTGGATGTTGTAGGCTTTGAACAACATGTAAAGGACGCGGATATTGTTATAACAGGAGAAGGCAAACTAGACGACCAGAGCCTGCGGGGAAAAGTGGTAATCGGTGTTGCAAGGCGTGTGAAGCCGTATGGTATACCGGTTCTTGCTATTGTAGGTGATATTGGGGATGACATAGATGAAGCATATGATATGGGAGTTAGCTCTGTGATTAGCATCAATCGTGTTGCCATACCCTTTGAACAGGCTAAAAAGCGCAGCCATAAGGACCTGGCGCTTACCTTCGAAAACCTTTTGCGATTGTATAAATCTATGTCATCCGGCAAGTAAACTGTATCTGGAGCATTTGTAACGAATCAAAAGGTTGTGGATTCGATTACTGCCATAAATACCAAATTATCGAATTAGAGCTTATTAGTATAAAAACTGATAAGTTCTAATTTTTTTGTGTCTACGTTTTTGTATCATGTCATTAGATATAAATTCTATTGCTTTCAACATGATATACTATCATTCAGGGGTAAAAATATATATTGGTAAAAAAATCGAATAAAAAATTTTAAATTTTCTCAACGTTTTTCATGTATGAATCGTATTACTAGTGAAAGGGGGAAGCAGATTGAAAGGTTCTTTATTACGTACGGATGAAGAGCTGTCCCGAATCTACAGCCGGCATGTAAATACAGTATACCGAGTTTGTTTTATGTATATGAAAAACCAGGCAGATACTGAAGACATGGTTCAAAATACCTTTATGAGGCTTTTAAAGGTCAGGACCGTTTTTCAGAGTGAGGAACACGAAAAGGCTTGGTTAATCAGGACTGCAACAAACCTGTGCAAGGATCACTTTAAACACTGGTGGTCAAAAACGGTAGGCATAGATAATGCTTCGGCTATTGCTGTTACGCAAACTTTTGAAACAGACAGCAATTTAGAAAAGGTTTTGGCTCTTCCCCCAAAATACAAGACACCTATATATCTCTACTATTATGAGGGGTATTCTACAGTGGAAATAGCCCGCATATTAAAGAAAAAACAGTCTACCGTAAGAAGCTGGCTGCATAAAGGCAGGCAAATATTAAAAGTGGAATTGGAAATGGAAGGTGATTTGGAGTGAGAAGAGAAGATCTGAAAGATTCTTTCGATAAAATAAAACCGGATAAATCCGCTCAAATACGGATGCTGGACAATATCTTGAGTCACTCCGGAAAGGAGAGGAAAATGGCAGGGTTAAATTTTAAGAAGGCAGTTCCCGCGCTGAGTCTGGCTGCTCTGATAGCATTCGGCTTTCTGGCTTATGATATGATTATTGACAGGAATAGTATTGTTACTCCTCCCGAGTATGTGACGGACGGCGATATGCATGGAAGAGAAGATATGGTAGCGCCGCTGTTAAATCAGTTTCAAATTGATGACAGGCATTATATATTCTTATCCGATGACTTAAGGCAGGAATACGGTTTCCCGCAGCAGATAAATGAAAGCGATATTGGGGACAAAATTATAACAATCAGTAAAAGTGTTGACCCGGGCCTGATTGGAAGCGAGGTTTACGCTTACAAGCCTGCCGGAGGGGAAGCCGTGGTTGCGGTGAGAAAAGACGATGCTTATCAACTTTTTAAATTCTTCAACTTTGAAAGCTACAACAATAACCAGGACGAGGATGCTATAGAATATCTTAAACTGTACGGGATTAATAAGGCGGAGGATATTTCAAAGGTTCAGTTTATTCTCTACTCAGAACAAAGCAAGATCGAAGGTAGGCTAGATGTACGTGAGCTGACCGGAAGGGATGAGATTGTGAAATTCTACGGCTATTTTTCCGGGTTGAAGAATTCCAGTGACAAATATTTTGAAAAGCTGTTCAATTTCAGACCGGTTGATAATGCAGGAACCAATGTTGAGGTGGATATTATAAAAGAACGTGAAATGATTCCGCCTGATGCGGTGGTACCGGATCCGGTTAAACCTGATACTCCGGGCTCAATTGATCCGGTGCCTGGTAGGGCTGAAATTGCAAATGATACTCCGCTGATAATTGAAGATGGCGGCGGAACAGGTGATATAAAAGACAGACCTGTATCGTCAGATGGTTCAACAGGCATGATGGATATGGGCGATACCGTCTCAGTGGGAGCAGCAACAACGCCTAGCCAGGGTTATGCTGGCGATGCGCTGGCAAACCCGGTTGGTATCCGGATATACAATCAAAATGGAGTATACTTCGAAACCATGTATTACAAGAACATAGGATTTATATCAAGATATGAAGTGAATGAAGAGTTTGCCGGTTTTATTGAAGAATGCCTTAGATAAAAAGCCGTCGGAAGGAGCTTGTTGGCATAAAGCTGACAGGCTTTTATTTTTGTCAAAATAAAATCAGAATTGTTGACGGATTACAAATAATGCCTGATAATGGGATTATTAAGAACCAGATTAGCTGTTCTTATAACTGTTATCGCATATATAGTATATCTATTTAATCACCTTAGAGATGGAAGAAAACATACAATAGAAGAATAGCCGATGAATTTCTAGCATTTGTTTATAGAGATATCTTTGAGCATTTTGAAATTCCAAATAATAATTATTTTGACAGAGCCCTGCTTATAAAGCTTGACTTACCGTATGATGCAGACATCAGAGATGTTAAGAAAAGATTTAGACACCTTGCAAAGCAGTATCATCCAGATAAAGGGGGAGATGTCCGCAAATTTATTGAGCTTATGGAAATATATGAAGGACTGATGAATAGCAGGGATTAATGAAAGGGAAGAGCGTATAATGTAGAAATTTGTAGAATTCGGTAGAAACATTATAGGGTATATGTTAAAATTAATATTAAATTATTATTAAATTAGCAGATAAACTGGGGAGTTGATTGTCTGACCAGACTAAGGAAAGTTCGTTTTCTGAAACAAACAATCTTTACTTCAGCCTTAGCAATAATTATAGGATTTATAATGTACTTTTCGGTATCGCAGCTACTTATTTCACATCTGAAGAACTCACTTGTTAGCTTTGCCGAACAGGGCGCAGAGACTGTTGAGATACGCTTAGACGGATATATTTCTGAAGCTAAGGCAATTGCAGCAAACAGTGTTATCAGTGATGACCGAATATCTATTGAAACAAGGTTGAATGAATTAAGAAAGTACTTGAAAATCGACACCGGCCGGCAGCTGGCTATGGCGGATCTGGAAGGCCATCTGTTTACAACAGATGGCGCAAGATTGAAAATTGATGACAGGGAGTATTTTAAAAAAGCCATAAATGGCGAGCCGAGCATTTCGGACCCTATTTACAGCAAGATAGACGGTTCGATGATAATAGTATTTACAACCCCGCTGATAAATCAGGATAAAATAATTGGAACACTTAGTCTTACCTATCCAATAACCTTTTTAAGTGACATTACTGATAAAATACGGCTTGGTGAGAGCAGAAGTGCTTATATTCTTGATAGTGAAGGATATACAATAGCACATAGGGATAGGTCTCTTGTGCTGAACAGGGTTAATGATTTAATAAATGTTACAGATGATCCTAAGCTTAAGAAGCTGGCAGAGATTGAGTCAAAAATGATTCAGGGGCAGAAAGGTGCCGGGGCGTATTTCTATAATGGTATAAACAAGTATATGGGGTACAGTCCTATCGGGGATACTGGCTGGTCTATCGGGGTATCTGCGCCAAGGGCTGAGCTTTTATCTGATTTAAACCGGGTTTTTACTATTCTTACTATATTAATTATTTTTGGAACACTTATATTCTTAGTTGTTTTCTCCCGTTCCAAATTTCTCAGCAATAAACTGTCGAAGCATGAGAAGGATGCTCAGAGAATAGCTGATGTGACAAATTTAATTACATTGATAATAAATTCAAATGGAGAGCTTATCTCATGTAATCAGTATGGAACAGATATGCTTCAACTGCTTCAGATAGAGCAAAATGACAAGGTGCTGAACATTTTTGATTTAATGCTAGCAGAAGAGGTCGAAAAGCTTAAAGCGGTTATGATAAGCATGCAGCTTCAAGAAAGCAGTGCAAGCTTTGACATTACACTGAAGAATGGCGACAGGGTTGTGTATTTGTACAGCAGTATTTATAAAGATAAGGATACTCATGATGAGTATAAGATATACAGCATTGACTTAACCGATAGAGTTGAGCAGCAAAACAAGCTCCGGGAAAGCTTTGAGGAGCTGAAAAGTGTATATAATGAGCTTGCTGTAACTAACGAGAAGATGGAAAGACTCGCATATACGGATACCCTTACAAAGCTTCCAAACCGTTCTGCCATTCATTATGAAATGTTCACTTTTTTATCCAATAAAGGTAAAGATGCTAGTTGTGCACTTATATACTTAGATGCGGATAATTTTAAGCTTATTAATGATTCCTTCAGCCATTCTGTCGGGAATATGCTCCTTGTTGAGATTGCCAAGCGTCTTGACAATATTAAGAAGGACAATGAGATAGTAGGTAGATTTGAAGGTGATGAATTTGTAGTCTTTATAAAGGGATACGAAAGCTTTAAGAAGGTCCAGACCAGGATTGAGACAATACTGGATGTATTTTCAGAGCCCTTTAATATTAACGGTAAGCCTTTCCATATATGTGTCAGTGCCGGTATCAGCTTCTTTCCAGAAAATGCGCAGGATGCAGACGAGTTATTAAGGAGTGCCGACGTAGCCATGTACCATGCCAAAAAGACAGGTAAGAACAGGTATGTTATGTTTGAGCAGTTTATGGACGAGGAGCTTATTCAACGCCTAAATATGGAAAATGGTTTGAGAAGAGCTATTGAGAAGGACGAGTTCATACTTCATTACCAGCCACAAATTGATTTGTCTACAGGTACGGTTAGCGGGCTTGAGGCGCTGCTAAGGTGGAAAGAGCCTAGCCATGGCTTAGTTGCACCGTTGAAATTTATTGGTGTGGCAGAGGAAACAGGCTTAATAAAGCAAATAGGTGAATGGGTTTTGTATGAAGCATGTTCTTTCATAAAGGAACTCAACGATCTTACTAGAGGCAACTATGAAATATCAGTTAATGTCTCGGTTGTACAGCTGACTCAGCCCGATTTTGTTGAAACGGTTAAGAAGGTTCTTTTAGAAACAGGCTTGGAGCCCCATCTTCTTGAGCTTGAAATCACAGAATCAATGCTTGTAGAAACAGTCAACAAGAATATTCAGATCCTGTCTAAATTGAGGCAGCTGGGTGTAAGATTATCTGTCGACGATTTTGGGAGAGGTTTTTCTTCCCTTAGCTATATAAAGGATCTTCCGATTAATTCACTTAAAATTGACAAATCCTTTGTTGATGATATACCGAATAATGACAACAGTCTAATTGAGTCCATCATTCATATAGCTCATCAGAACAACCTGGTTGTTATTGCGGAAGGAGTTGAAGAGCTGGAACAGAAGGAGTATTTGAAAAAGTACAATTGTGACAAGGTTCAAGGCTTCTATTATTCGAAACCTATTGGGAAAAAAGAAGTAATTAAGTTGCTTAAGATGTGGCACAATATCTAAACAAGCTGAAACATTTTTTATTACAGAGATAGAATGAGGGAGATAGTATGAATATAGTTATTTTGGATGGTTTTACTGCAAACCCTGGGGATTTAAATTGGGATGGGTTATCTGAACTGGGTAGCTTAATTGTTTATGACAGGACCCGGCCTGATGAAACAGTTCAAAGAGCCAAGGACGCTGAGATTATTCTTACAAACAAGACAGTAATATCGGAAGAAGTAATGTCAAAGCTACCAAAGCTAAGATATATCGGACTTCTGTCAACAGGGACAAACGTGGTGGATCTTAAAGCAGCCCAAAGACGAGGGATAACTGTTACCAATGTGCCTGCATACAGCTCTGATTCTGTAGCTCAGTTGGTTTTTGCACTTCTTTTGGAGCTTTGCATGAAAACAAGCCTCCACAACAAAGCTGTGCATGACGGTGAATGGGTCAGGTGTGATGACTTCAGTTTTACAAAGGCACCAATAGCAGAGCTTGCAGGAAAAACAATGGGTATAATCGGCTATGGAAGCATCGGCAGAAAAGTAGCTCAAATTGCTTTAGCCATGGGGATGAAAGTAGCTGTATATTCGAGAACGAAAAAGGATGATTTCATCACTGATGATATCCGGTGGCTTTCCCTGTCTGATTTGCTTAAGCAGTCAGATGTTGTGACGCTGCACTGTCCTCTTACAGATGAAACAAAGGGAATGATAAATAAAGAAGCTGTAGATAGTATGAAAAGTACAGCATATCTAATAAACACTGCAAGGGGACCTATCCTCGATGAAGCTGCTGTAGCAGATGCACTTAATTCGGACAGGATTGCCGGTGCAGGCGTAGATGTGTTATCCACCGAGCCGCCGGCTCCAGAAAACCCGCTTTTAACGGCTAAAAACTGCATAATAACCCCCCATATTGCCTGGGCTACAAAAGAGGCCCGCGTAAGGCTCATTGCCATTGCCACCGAAAATGTAAAGGCATTTATTGAGGGTAAAAGTGTGAATGTAGTATCCACAGGCGGACAGCCTTAACATTAGTGTTATACACAGACTTATCAACACTATCCACAGACTGGAATCCACAAAACAGTCGTTCGGAAGAATAAAAAAGGCAAAAAAAGGGGTTAGTCTTCCGACTAACCATGTAAAGGGGGTCAAAATGTATTTTGTGAGGTCATTTATATTATT
>CAZPMC010000056.1:0-8871 GCA_964587755.1 uncultured Oscillospiraceae bacterium | reverse complement strand
GCATTTTAAAGCCGTTACTGCTGTTGTGTCTTTTTGTCTTCATCATTACGATCAATTCCGGGCTGATGTATGAGGTTATCAATCCTGCTTTTGACCATCTGACAGGACTGGTGAGCTGGTATTGGGCCTTGCCGTATATTGTGGTACTTGCTATCATGCGCAACCTGCCTACGAAAGCAAACCGTTCCAGAATTATGTATGTCGGAATGGCCATGATTATGGGAGCGTTTATCTGCTTTATGCTGCTTGGGCGCAAAACTGTTGATTATCTTATTGTGGATACGCTGATGCTTGGTGCTTGCGGTATTTTTGACCTGTTTTGGTGGAGCATCCTTGGAGAAATGCTGGATTACAGGGACAACCCGACACAAACCTTTGGCATTGGACTTTCTGCCAATGTATTCGGCGTCCTTTGAGGAGGCATCCTGGGAATGGCCATAACATCTTTTGGACTTCTCGGAGCGGAGGTTGCGGTGATAGCTCTTTCTGTGGTCTGCGTAACACTGGTTATGCTGCCGCCGCTGAATCATCAGCTTGTTTTACTACTGAAAAGCCATGCCTACCTTGCCGCCTATGACAATATGAGTCAGTCATAGCAAACGGACATTGATCGTCAAATTAAAACTCTTGACCCGCTGACTGTCCGGGAGCAGGAGGTATTGCAGTTGATCCTATCAAGCAAATCCAACCGGGAGATTGCTGGATGTTCACCATTTTTATCTCGTGGTATTTTAAGGTCAATTGCTCCGTACTGACCGCTATGCGGGTGGATGATTATTGTGCTTTAGCTGCCTTGCCCCTAAAACAAAACTTATTAACTTCAGTGCCTGGCACCTTGAATACCAGCTATCGTTTCTATTTGTTCTTTAGAAAAATCGGAAATATTTTATTGAGTTGTTTCTTTTTGCTTTTTTCTCTCCACCTGGATAAAGCCCTGTCTACTTCTTCATAGTGTTTATCCATTTTACTTTCCAGTTTGCGCATGCCATTTTCGACACAGGCGCCCAGCTCCAGCTTACTTTTCAAAATCTCTCTTGTTAGATGCTCATTTGATATTGAAAGTTCGGTGGATATGTCTTTTACGATATTCTGGGCAAACTCATTAAAAAATTCGCGAATAGCTGCAAATTCTGCATTTGCGGGAGACGAAAGGGAAGTGGTTTCTTGAGGTATTAAGGAAGGAGTGAGAGGTTGGGGAGACTGAACGATACAGTCCTCCTTCAATATTTTTTTAATGGCTTTTATCTCAAGGCCTTCGCTTCGCATCAGTTTAATCTTGTACATCAAATTTGCCATGTCGGTAGTGTAATATCGTCTGCCTCTTTCGTCCTTAGGTATATGGAGTTCAAATTCTTTTTCGTAAAACCTGAGTGCATGATCTGAAATACCCAAAATCTCACTTAGCTCTGTAATGCTATATCTTTCCTTTAGTATCTCCATGATTTCATCCTCCTAAATACAAAAACAGAAGAGTTTACGCAAACTAATCCTATAATACCATTAGAAGGAATATAAGTAAATTAATTACAATTATTTTCTCAATATTTCCAATACATTTTGCATATCAGAAGGTATGGGAGCTGATAGATTGATATTCTCCATTGTAAACGGGTGTGTAAATGAGGTTCGGGAAGAATGCAGACATTGTCTATTTATTGATTCTTTAAGATTATCTTCATATACAGGCAAAGAATAGAGTTCATCTCCGATTAGAGGGTGCCCCATATGCTGGCAGTGGACGCGGATTTGATGGGTTCTTCCCGTCTCGAGAAGGAATTTTATTAAAGTAGCACTGCTAAAGCGTTCAAGTACTTCAAAGTGTGTCACGGACGGGGCGCCGTCATCTGTAACGTGACGAAGCATTATGCTGTCCGGAACCCTGGCAATCGGCATGTTAATTGTGCCTTTCGACTCTTTGACTATACCGTGGACAATGCCTATATATTCCTTTATATATTGAGAGCTTTTCATTTGCCGGACCAGACTTTCTTGAATAAAGGGGTTTAAAGCGAATACAGCTATACCTGAAGTATTTCTGTCAAGTCTGCTGACAGGACGAATTAATGTTTTTACACCCTTTTCAAGCAAATGGTACATAAGTCCGTTTGCAACTGTACCTGTAAAGTGGAGTGCAGTCGGATGGATTACGGTGTCAGCCGGTTTGTTAACCGCTATAATACAATCATCCTCATAAATTATGTCCAAATCCATTTTTTCAGGGATTATATCCTCATTTACCTCATCAAACTCGATTATCGCTTCAAGAAAATCGCCTTGGGCAACTTGTGTATTTAAATGGACAGGTTGTGAATTGAGCAATATTTTATTTGAGAACTTAAGCCTTTTTATTAGCCGTCCTGAAATATTCAGTCTGTTTTTAAGTATATATTTTACGGTTTTCCCCTCATCAGACAGGGTTATAGTAGCAGTAAGCCTCATAATTTACCTCATATTTTTATTAAGCGATTTAATGGTACATCAGCATTGGGCTAAAAGCAAGCAATGGTTTTGTGTTAAGTAGACGTTGAAAAGAGCTGCTAAGTGGGATAGAATGAAGCTAGAATCGGAGGGGATATTTCATTATATGAACACTACATATGAGAACTATTTAAAGGAGACGTTCGGAATCAGTGAATCTATTATTAAAATAGCACGGGAAGCCGAAAATGAAGTTGAGGAAATATTTAAGAAAATTGAAGCTGTCAGAGAAATAAATCAATACAAGGTGATTTCCGCAATGCAGGAGCACCGCTTAAGCGATACCCATTTTGGCGGCACAACCGGGTATGGTTATAATGACACAGGCAGAGAGGTTTTAGATAAAATTTATGCAAGTGTTTTTAAAGCGGAGGCGGCTCTTGTCAGGCATCAAATAGTAGCAGGAACTCATGCGTTGGCGGTATGTCTGTTTGGCAATTTGCGGCCTGGAGATCAGTTGCTTTCAATAACGGGAAAGCCCTATGATACATTAGAGGAGGTTATAGGTATACGGGGTGAAGGTGCCGGTTCCTTAAAAGAATTTGGTGTAGACTACCGTCAGGTTGAGCTCCTCGATGACGGGAGCATAGATACGGAGGCTGTCAGGAAGGCTGTCAATGAAAAAACTACAATGGTATTGATACAACGTTCTCGTGGTTACAGCTTCAGACCGTCTATAAGAATTTCGGAAATCAGAAGGATTATAAAGGTTATTAAAGAAATAAACAATAATACAATTGTTATGGTTGACAACTGCTATGGTGAGTTTGTTGAGAAAGAAGAACCCCTTGAAGCCGGAGCTGACTTAATGGCGGGCTCCCTTATAAAAAATCCGGGAGGCGGAATTGTCCCGTCAGGTGGATATGTTGCAGGAAAAGCACGTTTCGTTCAAAATGCATCCTACAGACTTACAACACCGGGACTTGGTGGTGAGGTAGGAGCTACTTTGGGTAACAACAGATTACTTTTTCAGGGACTGTTTTTAGCACCCCATGCTGTAGCTGAGAGCCTTAAAGGGGCAGTATTTTGTTCGAAAGTAATGGAGAGTGTCGGGTTTGAAACATCTCCAAGGCCTGAGGAGATAAGAAGCGACATAATACAGGCAATTAAGTTTAACGACCCAGACAGCATGATTGCTTTTTGCCAGGGGATTCAAAAGGGTTCACCTGTTGATGCATTTGTAACTCCCGAAGCCTGGGAAATGCCGGGGTATGACAGCCCTGTCATTATGGCGGCAGGAGCATTTATTCAAGGCTCGTCTATTGAACTGAGTGCGGATGGGCCGCTTAAGCCTCCTTACACGGCATATATGCAGGGTGGGTTAGTATATGAGCATGTTAAGCTGGGAGTCATGATTGCATTGAAATACATGCAGGAAAAAGGCCTGATAAGCTTAAGATAATAAGAGAGAATTTAAAGTAAAATGGGAAAAACAAAGGAAAAGGTTAAGAAAAAAACTCACGAAAAAAATAAAAAGAAAAGCAACAGCAGCTTCTCATTAAAACGCCTTACCTTAGGCGGTGTGATTTTGCTCTTGTTTGGACTGTTATATGTACCGTCCCTGATTAATTGGCTGTCCGGTAACAATGTTACTGTGGACATAATCAGAAATGGCACCATTGAAGAGACTGTCAGTGTAAAAGGTATAATTGTCAGGGATGAGGAGCTTCTTGAGCCTTCTTTGTTTGAAGGCAGATTAATTCCGGAGATTGGAGAAGGTGAAAAAACTGCGGCAAATTCAACTATAGCATCGGTTATGAATGATACATCCGATTTGCTTCTTAAAGAGGTTGAAAAAATAAACGCCAAAATTGTTAAGTCGCGGATAGAAAAGGCAGAGAAGGCTGATTTCTTCTTTGAGGATATTGCAAAGCTTGACAGGGAAATAGGACGTAATGTGCAAAAGCTTATTACTGCTTGCAACATAAGAAGCTTCAAAGACTTAAAGCTCTATAGAACTGAAATAACAAAGATTGTTGAAAAGAAAGCACAAATTCTTGGGGATGATGCAAAAGACAGCTATATAGAGTCGCTGCTTAAACAAAAGAAAGAGCTGGAAGACAGAATAAGCATGAATAGAGAAAAGATTATTTCAAGTGTATCCGGAATTGTATCCTATACAATAGACGGCTACGAGGGAATACTCACTCCCCAAGGCATATCTTCTCTTACCCCCAAGAAAATCGAGGGAATGCAAAAGGAAGACATTAACCGTGACCAAGTTGTTAACAGGGCTTATGCTGGAAAGCCAGCGGCTAAAATCATAAAGAGTACAGATATCTATATTGTTGCAATTGCTAACGAAAGGGATCTGAAAAATTTTGATGAAGGCAAAAGAATTAGGGTGAGGATTGATGATTCAGACTTTGAAGCATCTGCTATAGTAACTGGCATCAGTCAGACAGAGGAAGGCAAAGCATTAGTTACAGTAAAAGCAACCAGGGGGGCAGATACTTTGTCCAATGTCAGACATGTAAATGTTGATTTCATCCGTAGTACTGAAGAAGGCCTGAAGGTTCCTCTTAAGTGCCTTATGGACATTTCGCCTGATGGTACTCATGCAAAAATAATGCTTGTCAAATACAATGTATCCACTATAAGGGAAGTAGAAATACTAGCTCAAGACAAGGAATATGCAATCATCACTACACCTGAGAAGACTGTCAATCTATATGATACATATATAATAAATCCACAAAATGTTAACGAAGGGGTAATTATTAATAAATGAGTGACGAATTAATTATTATCAATGAAAACCTAAGTAAAATAAAAGAAAGGATTGATGCGGCTTCCCAAAAAGCAGGCAGAAATCCAAAAGATATTAAGCTTATAGCTGTAACTAAAACCGTTGATATTCACAGAATTGAAAAAGCTATCAGCTTAGGAATAAAAGATTTGGGAGAAAACAGGGTTCAGGAACTACGTGAAAAGGCCGATATAATTAATATAGACTGCAGGTGGCATTTAATCGGTCATTTGCAAACTAACAAGGTAAAATATATAGTTGACAAGGTAAGTTTAATTCATTCAATGGATAGACCTGAGCTGGCGAAGGAAGTTCAGAAGAGAGCTGAGAAGCTTGGCATACAGGTTCCGGTGCTTGTGCAGGTCAATGTTGCAAAGGAGGACTCTAAGTTTGGAATAAGTCCTGAGGACACAATTGAGTTTGTCAGGCAGCTTAGTAAAATGGGAAATATAAAGGTAAAAGGATTAATGACAATCGCCCCGTTAGTAGACAAACCTGAGGAAGTAAGGTGGGTATTTGCGAATCTTAGAAAATTACTTATTGACATAAGAAGGGAAAGTATTGATAATATAGATATGGAGTGCCTTTCGATGGGAATGAGTAATGATTTTGAGGTCGCCATTGAAGAGGGTGCTACGATGATAAGAATAGGAACGGCAATATTCGGCCGGCGGAAATAGCTGGCTTTACAAACAAAAGAAAAACTGGAGGTAATTACAAATGGCAAAGCTGCTAAACAAGATGCTCAATCTCGTTGGGTGGGAAGCAGAGGAAGACTACGAAGAAGATATTCAGGAGGATGTTGAGAACGAAATTCAACAACAGCCCCAATATCTCCATGCATTTTCAAGAAAATCTCAGCAGAGCAAGGTTGTTAATATTCACTCCAATAACCAGTTCAAGGTTGTAATTTTCCAGCCCGAGACATTTGACGATGCCCGTGAAGTTTGCGACCATCTAAAGAGCAAAAAGCCTGTCGTTGTTAATCTGGAGAGTCTTACCAAGGAGACGGCACAAAGAGTTGTAGACTTTTTAAGCGGTTCTGTTTATGGCTTGGACGGAGATATCCAGAAGGTATCGGCAAATATATTCATGATTGCTCCTAACAACGTCGATATTATGGGAGATTTCAGGGATGACTTAAGGAGTAGGGCTGCTTTTCCATGGGTCAAATAGTTTTGGAGGAATGAATGAGTTTAATATTATACAGAACAATAAACATCGTATTTAGTGTAATTGAACTGATGATACTGGCGAGGGTTTTATTGTCGTGGCTACCTGTTGATAAGTCCGGCAGTTTTTTTGATTTGCTGTACATGATTACTGAGCCGATATTAGGACCAATTCGCAGAATGCTGGAAAAGTCCCCCTTTGGGAGAAATATGATGTTTGATTTTTCACCTATTGTAGCATTTTTGTTGTTAAGCTTAGTCAGGGCTCTTATTTTGAGTTTGTTATAAAGAGGTGCTTGAATAATGAATTATACGCCAAATGATTTGCAAAACATTACATTTAAGAAAGCCTTCATGGGTTATAGTGAGGACATGGTTAATGATGTCCTTGATAAGGTCATTGAAGATTACAGCGCTTATATCCGCGAGAATGTTGAGCTGAAGGATAAGTTGGCACTGTTAAATGACGGACTGCAGCATTACAAAACTATTGAAGAATCAATGCAGAATACATTGCTTGCAGCTCAGCAAACAGGTGAGGATATTAAGAAGAACGCATACGAGAAAGCAGAAAACATTATCCGTGAGGCAGAGATGAGAGCTCAAAAGCTGATTAATGATGCCAATCAGGAGGTTGTTAAAATAAAGTATGAATATGAGGATATGAAAAAGAAATTCCAAATATTTAAGACAAAATGCGAAATGCTGCTGATGTCGCAGATGGAACTGCTGAAGCAAATGTTTGAAGAAGAGGAAGAGTAAAACACATTGTTTGACATCTTGTTTTGTGTGTAATATAATATAGGCTAATATTTTAATGCGATGATTGGAAAGAGTAAAAGTTGTGAGTTCTTTAAGAGAGCAGACGGGTGGTGTAAGTCTGTAGGACCTGATTTTGAAAATCATCCATGAGCAGCAATCTGAAAGCCTGATACATTAGGCAAGTATGAAAGCCGGGCGACACCGTTACATGTCATATCAAGTGACCGTTATATTAATTATGGCGGTAATTTGGGTGGTACCACGTGAGTATAGTGATCTCTCGTCCCTTAAGTCAGGGAACGGGAGTTTTTTTATTGTGAAAACAACAAGGTTCCCGGATGGGGTTCTTATTATTAGCAGGAGGCAACGATATGTATAAAAAAGTTTCAACAGATTTGAAATTTGTCGAAAGGGAAAAGGAAGTACTAAAGTACTGGAAGGACAACAAGATTTTTGAGAAAAGCTTAAAATTCAGAGAAGGCAATGATGTCTTCACATTTTATGACGGACCTCCCACTGCAAATGGAAAGCCGCATATAGGCCATATTATTACCCGCACTATCAAGGATATTATCCCCAGATACAAATCTATGAAGGGATATAATGTTCTCAGAAAAGCGGGATGGGATACACATGGCCTTCCTGTTGAGCTGGAAGTGGAAAAGCTCCTGGGCATAAACGGAAAGCCGCAAATTGAAGAATACGGTGTTGAGCCCTTTATTCAGAAGTGTAAGGAAAGCGTATGGAAGTACAAAAATGAATGGGAGGAAATGAGCGATCGTGTTGGCTTCTGGGCTGACATGGAGGACCCGTACATCACTTATGAGAACAATTATATTGAGTCGATATGGTGGGCTTTAAAAAAGATTTGGGAAAAGGGTTTGTTATATAAAGGCCATAAAATAGTGCCATATTGCCCAAGGTGTGGAACTTCCCTGTCAAGTCACGAGGTTGCACAGGGATACAAGGATGTTACTGATGCATCCCTTTATGTAAAATTCCGTGTAAAGGGTGAAGAAAACGTCTTTTTAATGGCTTGGACTACGACACCCTGGACATTGCCTTCAAACGTTGCATTGACAGTGAATCCCGATGAGGAGTATATCAGGGCAAAATGCGGTAATGAGACATATATACTGGCTCAAGCACTTGCCCCATCGGTGTTGAAGGATGAATACAGTGTTATTTCAAGCTTTAAGGGCTCTGAGCTCTTTGGTATGGAATACGAACCGCTGTTTGACTTTGTTACGCCTGATAAAAAGGCTTATTATGTTGTTTGCGATACTTTTGTAACGCTGACTGACGGTACAGGTATCGTACACACTGCTCCGGCATTTGGAGAAGACGATGCCAAGGTAGGTAAGGCAAATGATCTTCCCTTTGTTCAATTGGTAAATGAACAGGGGAATTTCATCGACGTAGTAGAGCCATGGAAGGGTATGTTTGTAAAAACTGCAGACCCGTTAATCATAAAAGATTTGGAAAGCAGAGGGCTTGTCTATAAATTGATGGACTATGAGCACTCATATCCATTCTGCTGGAGATGTGATACTCCGCTTCTATACTATGCAAATGATACATGGTTTATCGAGATGACTGCCGTTAAAGAAAAGCTTCTTGAGAATAATAGCAGTATCAATTGGCTGCCTGATAATATAAAGGAAGGCCGTATGGGAAATTTCCTTGAAAACGTTGTGGACTGGGGACTCA
>CAZPMC010000055.1:6174-9758 GCA_964587755.1 uncultured Oscillospiraceae bacterium | reverse complement strand
GGGCAAATATTAAGTGTATAATTGCCTCCGTCAATATGAATCACTTTACCGTTTACCAAGCTGTCGGCGATCTTTTCACGAGCAGCCAATAAAATGCGCTGAAATGTAGGCCGGGAAACCATCATCCTGGCAGCACATTCTTCCTGCTCTAAGCCTTCTAAATCCTTCAACCGGATAGCCTCCAACTCTTCGAGCAAAAGAGTGTTTTTGGACACCTCAGGAACATCCTTATTTGATGGGACAAAGTAAGGTATAGACGGTATATTATCTATCTTTCGCCACTTAATAGGTCTCGCCACTTTGTCAACTCCACTCCATATAATATTATCAGCTTGCGATAATTATAGTATTATCTTGAACATACGTCAATTATGACCATTTTATCTGCCAGCCATTCTACCTGCCATTCTTCCTGTCATTCTACCAGCCTATTACCTAACATTCTACCTGCCATTCTGCCAGCCTATTACCTAACATTCTACCTGCCATTCTGCCAGCCTCTATTCTTTTAGCAAACATAGGAAAAGCAGGTTTAAAACCTGCATCTTCCACTGTGGGAATAACTTATTTTTCATCTTCTTCAACTTCTTTATCAATACCTTCGAGCCGCTTCCTCAATTCTTCAAGCTGCTTTTCCAAAATAGCTTCCTGCTTTCTCAAAAACTCCTTCTCATCAACTGGAGAATCGCTTTCATCGGCTTGTCTCCACCTCCTTCCGAGGCGAACCCATCCGGGCAAACCCGCCTTGCTAAATGCTCTTCTTAATCCAAGTCCCGCACCTTTGCCGCTTCCTTTGAATCCGAAGCCTGTGCCGTTCCCTCTTCTGAAGCTCACACCTGCACGGCAGCCTACTCCCCTTCTTAAGCCAAGTCCCGCACCTTTGCCGCTTCCTCTTTTGAACCCGAAACTGGCACTATGGCCGCTTCCTCTTTTGAACTCGAAACTGGCACTATGGCCGCCTCCCCTTATGAAGCCGCGTCCTAAACCAGTTGCATTTGCATAACCGGGTACTTCATTGCCCGCACAAAAGCCTGCGCCTCTCCCTGTCATCGGTCCATTGCCCAAAGGTCCTGTTCCATCTGCTTTTGGCATATTATCACCACCTTTCACATTAAACTTATTTATACTTAAAAGCTCTCTCCAATTGCTTGTTGAGCTTTTCTATAGTCTCACTGCCAATGCAGTGTTCTATATTGCATGCATCCCTATCGGCAATTGGTTCCCTCACTCCCAGGACTTCCATTAGAAATACTTTAATAAGGTCATGCTTCATTTTTATTTGGGAAGAGATTTTATAGCCGCCTTCTGTTAAAGTGACACCTCCATATTTCTCTTTCTCAATCAGACCTGCTTTTTTCAGTTCCGACATCATCTTGCTAACACTAGCCCTTGATACCCCAAGCTTTTCTGCAATATCTGATGAACGAATTAATTTATTTAGTTTTGATAATTCATATATTGTTCGTAAATAATTCTCTTTTGAACGTGTAATCAATTGTTTTTGAGTAGCGTTCATTTTATTATTTACACTCTCCTTAATTAGTTATTAGCATATGCTCATAATTATAATAACACCATTATGGGCATATGTCAACAATGTTTTACTTCAAAATCCGGATTAATTGATTGATTTAAAAAAATAACTGCTTTATAATAACAGCATTACACAGTAATAATTTAAAAGTGGGGGAAATCCATTGATTGATCATTCGAAATATGCAAAAGAGCTTTTTATGCAAGGCTACAATTGCTCGCAGGCTGTCTTTGCCGCATTCTGCGAGGATTTGCAGTTAGATTTTGATTTAGCCGTTAAGCTGGCTTCATCCTTCGGAGGAGGGATGGGAAGGCTAAGAGAGGTGTGTGGCGCTGTAAGCGGAATGTTTATGGTCGCTGGGATGAAATTCGGATATGCAGATCCAAATGATAGAACAGCAAAATCAGAGCATTATAAACTAATTCAAGAACTGGCAGAGCAATTTAAAAAAGATAATGGTTCAATAATTTGCCGTGAATTATTAGGTATCAACGAAGGCCCTGATAAGCCAACTCCTGAAAACAGGACGCCTCTGTATTATAAAAAACGCCCATGCGCCGAGCTTGTTGGTGATGCGGCAAAATTAATTGAGAACGTAATAAAAATGAAGGAGCAGCTGTAGTTGCTCGCTGCTCCCCTTATCAAAAATTAAATCTGTGCTATGCTTTTTCTTACTTACTTAAGTCTATTTTTTAAAAGTCTATTTCATGTACTCCTTTTTCCCGGAATTTAATCATAGGCTTATATTTCTTCCACTTCTTCTCCAGCTTCTATCCCTGCATTCTCTACCTCCCCGGTTCCCGTTTCTGCGACTTCTATTTCTCCTGTTGCTACCATTTCAACTCCTGCTTCTCCAGTCTCAATCTCCCCTGCTTCTCCAGTCTCAATCTCCCCTGCTTCTCCAGACTCAATCTCCCCTGCTTCTCCAGTCTCAATCTCCCCTGTTTCAACTTCTCCAGCTCCTGTTTCTTCGAATTCTTCATAACTTGAGGAATACTTTTTCCACACCTTCAAAGCTATCAGAGCGCAGCATGCGGACATGATATAAATCATCACCTCAACCAGCCATAAGCTGGCTACATATTTTGACATTATGACTGCAACAGCGTTAACTAAACAGTGCAACAAGATCGAAAGCGGATAAAACCAAAAACACATGCCGCCCTTTTTTGCCGCAAACCAAACTAAGACCGACAAGGAAATATGAAGGGCTACTGCCCCAATTCGCTCAATAGTTCCTATCAAGAAAGTAATTGAAGGAGTTTGGGACAGTGTCTGATATACATTGGAGAGATTTTGCAGCATTGCTTCATCGGTTACACCGGCTGTAAGCATGTTTGTCATACCTGCGTTGAGCATTAACGATATAATAATATTTGATAACATGCTGAAAAATAATATAAAAAACGCTTCAAAACCCCCATGTCCCGCCCCGTACATAAGAGAATTCTTATCATTTGCCCGGTACTTTTTAAATACAGTCTTGAAAGCGGTAAACCGCCCCGTTTCCTCAAAGAGCCCCGCCATAAAGCCGCCTATTATGCCGTAGAGCCAAATGTTGCCTTGTATTGTCTTCCCAACGCCGGATGTAAATATCAGTGTGTTGATGATGCCTTCAAGTATTATTGCAAACACAAAGAATACAGCGCATCCGATAAAGAACGGTGCAATGTCCGTCTTATACTTTTTCCTGAAAATTAGAAACAGAACTACTGGAATAACAATCCCAAACATAGCGGTAATTGCCATAAAAACAATTGACAGCGTAGGTACAGAATATTGTATACCAATTTCTTGCATAACAATCTCCCCCTTTACTATTACCATCCCATTATATTACATTTCGGGTCCATTTACACTATAAACTTCATATGCTCTTCTCTCCTTTGCCCGGATTAGCCTGACGCTTAGGTTCCGCTTCACCTTAAAGCTAAATTGCAAAATTCCCCTCCCGGCAATATTTTTCTAAGGAGGGTATGCATCAGACTAAAGCCCTTTGCTCGTATCAAAGCTCATTGTTCGTATCAAAGCCCTTTGCTCGTATCAAAGC
>CAZPMC010000055.1:0-6074 GCA_964587755.1 uncultured Oscillospiraceae bacterium | reverse complement strand
TCGTATCAAAGCCCTTTGCTCGTATCAAAGCTCATCGCTCGTATTTGCAAATTGAACTTCCCCCAAAATAACTATAAAATGATAATCAGGCAGTCAACATTATGAAAGGTAAATATGCTATTAAAGAAAACCGGCACTTTGAAAGATAACCACACCATGAAAAACACTAACACAATGAGAGATAATCATATGAATATTGAAATAATACGCAGTGCCAGAAAGACAATTGCCCTTGAAATTACTAGAGATTTGCGGGTACTTGTTAGAGCTCCCTATCGCCTGCCGGATAAAGATATTCACCGGCTTCTGGAAGCGAAAGCTTCATGGCTGGAAAAGCACATGAAGCTAATGAAGGAAAGAATCAAGACCGAGGAGCAGCAAAAGCAATCCATAACAAAATTCACACTGGAAGAAATCCGTCAGCTTGCAAACCGCGCTCTTACGGCAATTCCGGAAAGAGTGGCCTATTATGCTCCAATTGTAGGCGTCCAATACGGCAGGATAACGATTAGAAATCAGGTATCCCGTTGGGGTAGCTGCTCGGGCAAAGGTAATCTCAATTTCAATTGTCTTCTGATGCTTACACCGCCTGATGTAATCGATTATGTAGTTGTACATGAGCTTTGCCACCGCAAGGAACTGAATCATTCAAAGAAATTTTGGGGTGAGGTCGCTCGTGTTCTTCCGGATTATGAAGCTCCAAAGAAATGGTTAAAAAATAACGGAAGTGCAATAATACAGAGATTGAGATAAAAATGGTAGAAAACATAGTCACTGTCGCATTTAAGGTTATATTTCTGTCAAGTACGCATCAGAGTTTTTATCCGGCAGCAGTTCCCTTAGGAGTGTATGCATCTCATTGAACTTCTTTGTACGTATACGAATCCGTTTACCCAGGCGTTCTGCCAGATTATATGCAAAATCCTTGCATGCTTGGTAATGATACAACTGGATAGTACTTAAATGCATTACACCTATATTTTGCCTCTCAAGCGCAGCTGAGCGCATCATATCTTTGCCTTGCTGTAATGGGCTTCTGTGATAAACAAAGCTCTCGTATTCCACTGCTAATTTCGCTTGCCTGTAGTATAAATCCGCAAAACAGCGATTTTGCCCAAGTCGAATCTGAGCTTCCCTTTTTAGCTTTATTTCGTAATTAAAAACAGCTCCATCAAGCCCGTATCCCCCCAGAGAATGAGGTAATGTCAGAATCATGTAAGCAATCGATTCCATAACTGAAGCAGAGCCATTCTGCAAATATTTTGCCGCTCGTAACGCATTGCGGTGTCCCCGGTGTCCTGATGTCTCTTCAAGAAACATGCTGATTTTTTGTTTCGACGTAATCGCATCAGAAGGGACTCCTGGCGGATGAGAGCAAAGCTGCAAGCCTAAAAGAATGAGACGGTGGATACTTAAATAGCGAGCAAGCTGCAAAAAAAGCAATTCTGGTGACGCCACCATTTTACCATTGTGATAAACAGTTGCACCCGCTGGTAACTCAAGCTCACACGAATGGGACCTTTTCTTGTTATTACTAAATCTCTTATTTTGATCGTAAACTGTATTATCGTTTGAATTATTTTTGTATCTGCTCCCCAAAACCGTCTCAATATACGGAATATCCCACATTTCAGCTGCGGAGAAATAGCCTATATAGCTTTTATCGAATAATTTATTTTTCCTTACATATTTTTCCATGCAATCATTTTAACTTATTATGGCCAAAATTTCAATTATTGGACGGTTTTTTATAAATTTTGTGCTTATAACTGCTAATAATGGCAAATATCCCATCTTATGTTAACTAAAGCGTCCATTACCTGAAATTTTGTCCAATTTCCTATTAAAAAAAGAACCTCGGCAATAAACCCAAGGTTCGTAATTTCTGGTCGGAGTGACAGGACTTGAACCTGCGGCATCTTGGTCCCAAACCAAGCGCGCTACCAGCTGCGCTACACCCCGATAATTGTCTATTTTAATGCAAAGTACATTTTACTATATACGATAGTTTTGTTCAATTAATTAAAAGGCGAAATTATCTATTCCGCAGCGTTTTTCACTCATTTTCTCGCCACAGCTCGGGTTAGCTTCACCACATCAATGCTTTTGAAGCTATAAAAACAAATGTAATGTTTTTACTGATGAGCAATACTTGATGAGTGTTCTTTTCTCACCTATAATATAAGAATACCAACAATTAGAGTCAAGTTAAGAGGTGTCGTTTATAAAGAGGATATTGGGGCAGGTCAGAAAAGCAGTCCAGGATTTTAACATGATTCAGGAGGGTGATACCGTAGCCGTCGGAGTCTCAGGTGGAAAGGACAGTCTGACACTGCTGTTAGCCCTTAGAAAGCTGATGGACTTTTATCCGGTCAGGTTTAATGTTAAAGCAATTACCATTTCGATGGGTATTGAAGGAATAGACCTGTCACCCGTAAAAAAGCTGTGCGACGAAATCGGAGTAGAATATACTGTTGTTGATACAAATATTGCAAAAATCCTTTTTGACATCAGGAAGGAAAAAAATCCGTGTTCCCTATGTGCCAATCTTAGGCGCGGAGCTCTTAATAACACAGCCATCGGTCTTGGTTGCAACAAAGTTGCCCTTGCCCACAACCGGGAAGACGTTATTGAGACGCTGCTTCTTTGTATTCTCTATGAAGGCCGGATACACGCATTTTCCCCTGTTACCTATTTAGACAGAAAGAATATACACGTTTTAAGGCCTCTTATTTATGTTGAAGAGAAGCAGATAAAAACCTTTGTTCGCAAGCAAAATTTGCAGGTCGTCCACAATCCCTGCCCCGCCAACGGATATACAACGCGCCAGCGCATCAAGGACTTAATAGCGCAGCTTTCTATAGACAACAAAGAAATAAAAAGCAATATTTTCGGTGCCGTCAAACGCTCTAAGCTGGACGGCTGGCAAATATAATTTACGGATTATAAATTTAAAAGTCGGAGGTAGTTTTATGGCTTCAGAAGTATTATTCTCATCGGTTGAATACGGAAAGTACGATGCAGACGAAACATTACCGGCGAAATTCGGCCGGTTGATTGATGAAATGGGGCTTAAGGATACAATAAAAGGGAAACTTACTGCTGTAAAAATGCATTTGGGCAGGTATATCGGTTACACAACAATACCGCCCCTGTTTGTAAAAATCCTTGTGGACAAGCTAAAGGACTACGGTGCCAAGGTGTATATTACCGACCAGGTTGTCGGTGAGGCGAAGGCACGGGGTTATAGCGAGGATTATTTCGGTGTCCCCATTGTTCCCGCATGCGGAGTGACTGAAAAATATTTTTATGAGAAAACTGTTGACTTTAAAACCTTTACAAATGTTGATGTGGCTGGTAATATCCACGATGCTGACGTCTTAATAGACCTGTCCCATGTAAAAGGCCATGGCTCCTGTGGCTATGGCGGTGCCTGCAAGAACATTGCCATGGGCTGCGTTACCACCAGAACAAGACAGCAAATCCATGGATTAGAGGGCGGCATAGAGTGGGATGAGGATTCCTGTATCCACTGTGAACTGTGTATTAATAGCTGCAACCACTATGCCAACAAGTTCAATGATGATGGAAAATACAGCGTAGATTATCACCACTGTACCTATTGTCAGCATTGTGTTAAGGTTTGTCCTGTTACTGCAATGAAAATGACTTCAAATAAATACGAGGACTTCCAGGCAGGCATGGCTATATGCACTGAAGAGGTTTTAAAATCATTTAAACCCGGTCATGTGTTTTATATTAACTTTTTATTAAGCATCACTGCACTATGCGACTGCTGGGGTCTGACTACACCTTCGCTGGTACCAGACATAGGGGTTATGGCCTCAAAGGATATAGTTGCAATAGAAAAGGCATGCCTTGATGCTATCAAGCTGGAAAACCTTATACCTGCAGGCTTGCCCAAAGGCTATGTCTTAGGAGAACACGGGCATTTATTTGAAAGACTTCACGGTAAAAATCCCTTTGTTCAGTTAAAGGAACTGGAGAAAAGAGGTCTTGGCTCTATGGAATACAAAATTACTGAAATCTTCTAGCTTCAATTTCCTTTTATAATGCTCTTGGTAAAAGCCGCAAGTATAAGCAACTTATCTGCGGCTTTCTGCATAGAGCATTTTGCTTTTGCTAAGTATATCCAAAAGCTTGTCTAACTCAGATGCAGACAGATGTTCTTCAATAGTCCCGCTAATTATCTCAAATTCATCCATCGTTACTCCATCCTGTGACATGCTGTATATTTCATCGATCACATCCTTTTCCATCCTTGAAATAATAACCATGGCAGAAATCTTGTCCCTAAGCCCTAACCTCTGTTTGAGAAACTCCACCTCATCAGCCGTCATGTAATACCCCTCTGGAACAGAACGTCCGTCATAGCGTCTGCTGCTGTCGCCTGTAAAGCCCGTCTTCTCCCTCAAGTCTCTCTCTTCCTGTTCAGCAACAAATTCATCATTGGTAAGCTCACCTGCATGAGACCTTTGGACTTTACTTTCATCATCTACGCGTTTACTTCCGTTATCTACGCAGCTAGCTCTTAAAACATTTATTCCAAACAAAGAATACATCACAGTGGCATTAATCAAAAACAGTGATGCAAAAACGATCCCTAGTATAATTATCAATTTTCCGTATTTTTTCATAAATAATACCCATAAATTCTTTCTATGGGTATTATTTGCATAACCTATATAATATTATTCGCCTATTTGGGCAATGCTTACAGTCTTGTAACTATATCCTTAAGGTATTCGGTAAATTCCTTTGTAAGCTCCTCCCTCTTAAGTGCAAACTCAACAGTCGCCTCAAGGAACCCAAGCTTGTGCCCCACATCATACCTCTTTCCGATAAAGTCATAAGCATACATATCCCCTGTCTTAAGCAACTCCTTAAGAGCATCGGTCAATTGTATCTCACCACCCTTGCCGGGAGTAGCTTTCTCCAGGTACTTGAATATTTCCGGGGGAATTATATATCTTCCTAAAATAGCAATATTGGAAGGAGCCTTTTCTGTCTCAGGCTTCTCAACCAAGTCCGAAACCTTGTAAATACGCTCCTCCGTCATCACTCCGCCAATAATGCCATATCTGGAAACGTCCTGCTCAGGCACATGCTGCACCCCTAAAATAGGAGTTTTGTATTTATCGAAAACATCTATCAACTGTTTTAGACATGGCACCTGCGAGTCAACAATATCATCTCCTAAAAGAACTGCAAAGGGCTCATTATCAATAAATGAACGGGCGCAATAGATTGCGTGCCCGAGACCTTTTGGCTCTTTTTGTCTAACATAATTAAGATCAACCAAATTCGAAATATCCTTGACAAGGGATAAAAGCTCTTCATCTCCCTTGCGCCTCAGAATATCTTCAAGCTCATAGGATTTGTCAAAGTGATCCTCTATGGCCCTTTTCCCTCTGCCGGTGACAATCAAAATCTCCTCTATCCCAGAAGCAATAGCCTCTTCAACAATATACTGTATGGTAGGTTTGTCAACGATGGGAAGCATTTCCTTTGGCTGGGCTTTTGTCGCGGGCAAAAATCTGGTCCCCAATCCCGCCGCCGGAATAACAGCCTTTCTCACCTTCAAAACAATCTCCCCCTTCGATAGCTCTTCTAGTTTACTTTATCACACTCAGCCACTGGTTAACAATAATTACTATTCCTTAATATATGTAATTTAGTCATTCTGCTCAACAATAAAGCATTTTTTTGTTACAAAAACTTAATATGATACTCTAGTAAATTGTGGTACAATATCAGTGTACAGCCAGAGATAAAATTTTTCATTTTTGTTCCTCCTTTTAATATAGACAGTGGCTGATTTTATTTTATTTGTTTCGTAAAGCACTTATTTTATCGGTATCATTTATAAATATTATAAAGTGCTTTATTTTTTTACCTGCTTTTAGGAGAGACGGCACTAATATTTTAACACAGCACCTTATCTCACCATTTTTTGATATGTTGATATATATATTGATTTTGAGTATAATAAGTGAGTACACGCTTCCAGCAAGCGTTAGTTTTAGTTTAATCTTTGGTCGTACTAGACGGGG
>CAZPMC010000054.1:0-10092 GCA_964587755.1 uncultured Oscillospiraceae bacterium | reverse complement strand
TTTACACCTTATTTTATGACTGTACAGCCCGTTTGTCAATACTAAAATAATGCTTCCACAAAATCCCTGGCATTGAATTGTTGTAGATCATCGATTTGTTCACCGACACCGATAAGCTTTACAGGAATATTGAGCTCTGATTTTATTGATATAACAATACCGCCTTTAGCTGTTCCATCAAGCTTTGTCAGTACAATTCCGGTCAGGTCTGCCACTTCACTGAAGGTTTTAGCCTGTGATACTGCATTTTGACCTGTGGTAGCATCCAGAACAAGCAGATTTTCACGCCTGGCACCAGGCATTTCTCTTTCAATTATCCTGGATATTTTTTTAAGCTCCTCCATCAAATTCTTCTTTGTATGAAGTCTTCCGGCAGTATCACAAATAAGAACATCTGCCCTTCTGGCCTTTGCTGCATGAATTGCATCATAAATTACAGAAGCCGGGTCTGAGCCTTCTGCCTGTTTTATTATCTCGACCCCTACCCTGTCAGCCCAAATTTGCAGCTGATCAATTGCAGCTGCCCTGAATGTATCGGCTGCAGCCAACATAACCTTTTTACCCTTTTTCTTTAATGTAGCTGCTATCTTACCAATTGACGTTGTCTTTCCGACTCCGTTTACGCCAATCACCATAATAACAGCAGGTGAAGGTTCTATATCAAGTGCATTATCTTCACTACCCAGCATCTCAAGAAGCTCTTCCTTTATAAGCTCCTTTACTTTAAGAGGGTCAGTAATCTTATTTTCCCTGACCTTCTTCTTAACTCCCTGAATAATCTTCAATGAAGTATCTACGCCAATATCTGATGTAATAAGCGCTTCCTCAAGCTCTTCAAAAAGCTCGTCATCTATCTTTCCGAATGCCACCAGAATCTGGTCGACTTTTTGAGTAATACCCTTTCTTGTTTTAGAAAGTCCTTCCTTTAATCTGTCAAATAACCCCATGGTCAACCTACCTTTTCCGTTATCTTATCTCCCATTTTCATTGAAACAATTTTAGAAACCCCGTGCTCCTGCATCGTTACCCCATATAGCATATCTGAGCCCTCCATCGTACCCTTCCTATGGGTTACCATTATAAACTGGGTCTGATTAGAATATCCCCTTAAGTACTCTGCAAATCTATAAACATTTGCATCATCCAAAGCTGCCTCTATTTCATCTAGCACACAAAACGGCGTCGGTCTGAGTTTCAATATTGCAAACAGCAGGGCAATTGCCGTAAAAGCCCTTTCACCGCCTGAGAGCAGCATCATATTTTGCAGCTTCTTACCAGGTGGTTGAACCTCAATGTCAATTCCGCTTTCGAGCACATTACCCTCATCTGCCAACCGCAAGCATGCTCTACCCCCGTTGAAAAGCTCTCTAAAGACAATGTTGAAGTTTTCATTGATCAATTTAAACTGCTCAATGAATTGCTTTTTCATTATAGATGTCATTTCATGAACTACTCTAAGAAGTTTTTCTCTTGCCTGCTCTGCGTCATTTCTCTGAGTAGTCATAAATTCATAGCGTTCCTTTGACTTTATATATTCCTCAATAGCAACAACATTAACCGGTCCTAATTCCTTTATGGCACACCGAAGTCCGGTTATTTTTTTATTTGCCTGAGTAATGCTGCCTATGTCCTTCTTAAGCTCTAAAGCACTGGAATATGTCAGCTCATATTCGTTCCACATTCTGTCTTGCAGAGCCTGCATTTCAGATTCAAGCTTTGCCTTTTTTATCTCGACCCGGGAGTATTCGTTTTGAAGCAGGAGTATGTTCTTATTAATATCATTTATTTTATTTATGATATCATGAAGATCCTCCTCTAAAATCCTTCTCTCCTCAGTCAATCTGTCAAGCTCCAAAGTTTTGCCTATCTTCTCCTGTGTATTTTTCTTTATCAGCTCTTCCAGTCCTGTATTTGAATCCTCGAGATTCTTAATTTCATCATAGCACTTAGCTATTTCAGCTTTTTTCCTGGCAATTGCTTTCAATAAACCATCCTTCTCGGACTCAAGTCTTTCAGAGTTTTCCTTAACCGATTCAATACTTTCCTTTATAGAGTTTACGGAAATTTTGAAATCGGTTATGTCCGCATGCAGCTCATCGCGGGCTGTCTGGTCCTCCTTGTGCTTTTGCTGGTACTCGGCAATGGTTCTTTTAGCCTCACTTATGGCAAGCTCAATGGCTGATAGCTCCTTTTCATATTTTTCTGCTTCTCTTTGGATTTCCCCAAGCTGTCTGTCTATTTGTTCGCGCTCCTGCTTGAGCATATCTGTTTTTGCCAAAAGCTTATTTATATTTTCCTCAACCTGAGCCAGATTGCTTTCATCTCTTATCTTAACCATTTCGATATTTTTAATGTTATTTTCAATTGATGTTATTTCTGAACTTATCTGTGATATATCCTTTATTAAATTTGATATATCCTTCTGTACCAAAGCATCAGATTTCTTAAGCTCCAAAAGCTCTGCGTGAAGTTCAGTTATTTCCCTGTTACGGCTTAAAATGCCTGTTCCTCTGTTTTCAACGCTTCCTCCGGTCATAGAACCGCCTGTACTCAAAATGTCCCCTTCCAATGTAACTATTTTAAATGAGTGACCAAAGGAACGGGCCATCTTTATGGCATTATCAATATTATCAGCTACAACGACCTTTCCGAGAAGATTTTCTATTATACCCTGATATTGTTTCTCATATTCCAGCAAATTTGAAGCAACACCGCAAAATCCCGGGCATTTACTTATTCTCTCCAGAGTTTTGAAATCAAAGCTCCTTGATTTAACAGAGGTCAATGGAAGAAATGTTGCACGTCCGAGTTTATTGGACTTAAGGTATTCTATAGCCTTTTTAGCTTCCTCCTCGCTATTAGTGACAATGTTTTGCAAGGCTTGTCCCAAAGTCATCTCAATGGCGGTCTCATATTTTTTCTCAACCTTAATAATCTGTGCCAGAGCCCCGTGTATACCTTTTCCGAACTCTGATGAGCTGCGGCATGCTTGAAGCACCTGCCTTACACTTCTATTGTACCCCTCAAGGTTTTGCTCCATTTCTTTAAGAGTACGTGCCCTTGCACCTTTAGACTGGATATCCGACTTAATTCTTCCTTGCTTGAGCCTCAAATCTTCAAGTAAGTTATCCGATTCGCTGCGTTCCTTTATTTTTTCATTAAGATCTTGCTTAAAAGAAGAGATTCTATCGGAAGCTTCTTTTATGCTCTCAGACAACTCCTCTTTTTTTATTGTTTCACGATCTTTCTCCAGCATATTTATGTACACTTCATTATCAATGCTTTTTTGGCGCTTTTGCATGTTCTCCATATGGTTTTTGACATTTCCGATTTGCATTTTTTTATCTGATTGAATGTCCATTTTCTCCATAATGGCGGATTTTAATAGCTCAATTTCTCTCTCCTCGTCGTCCAGAGTTCTTAACAGTTCCTCCATTTGTGAGGTGTATTCTGAGAGCTTTTGAGTAAATTCTTTAAGCTGTCCGTCAAGATACTCAAGCCTTCTTTGTTTTCCTGCCTCCTCTTCATTAAGCTTTGCAATTTTTTGCTTTAGCTCCTCTATTTCAGCATTTAATCTTTCAATATTGTTATTCAGATTACCTATTTTTTCATTGTTTATTTTTATCTCTGAACCACTGCGTTCGAGACCTGCCTCCAGTGCGTAAAATTGTGCCCTCGAAGCCTCCAGCTTCTCATCAAAGGTCTTTAAAAGCTCTGTCTTTTCCTTGTTTGAATTGGTAATGTCCTCAAGGTTTTTATTTTCATCCTCAACTTGCTCCTTAAGAGCATTGTATTGTTCGTCAAAAGCGCTTAACTTATCCTTGAATTTCCCCATGCTGTCAAGGTACACATTTACATCCAGCACCTTAAGCTCTTCTCTTAAATCAAGAAATTTACGGGCTGTTTCTGCTTGCTCCTTCAGGGGGACAAGCTGTGATTCTAATTCGATGATAATATCATTTATTCTCTCAAGATTTTGTTTTGTCAGCTCCAGCTTTTTCTCGGCCTCAATCTTTCTGAGCTTGTATTTCATAATACCTGAGGCTTCTTCAAAAATATGGCGTCTGTCCTCGGAACGGGTGCTTAAAATCTCATCAATTCTGCCCTGCCCTATAACAGAATAGCCGTCTCGGCCTATACCTGTATCAAGAAACAGCTCTGTTATATCCTTGAGCCTGCATGGAGTCTTATTAATAAGATATTCACTTTCACCTGAGCGGAAAACTCTGCGGGTTACAGTTACCTCTCCAAATTCAATAGGAAGTGATGCATCAGAGTTGTCGATAGTGATAGAAACCTCTGCAAAACCAAGAGGCTTCCTGTGCTCGGTTCCCGCAAATATAACATCCTCCATTTTACTACCACGAAGAGTTTTGACACTTTGCTCACCGAGCACCCATCTTATTGCGTCGGCAATATTACTTTTGCCGCTGCCATTTGGTCCAACCACCGATGTTATACCAGAGCTGAATTCAAGATTTATTTTTTCAGGAAAGGATTTAAATCCTTGGATGTCTAAGCGCTTTAAATACAATAGCAACCCCCCATTTAAAGTTCATTATACATTCTACCACAAATGGGGGCAGTTTCAAGAATTTTCACACTACAGCTTTTAAAATCCAAGCTCCTCAGCTACAAGTATCACCTTTATTCTGTTTTTTACCCTCTGCATGGCGGATACAACATAATTACAGCAGATTCTCCCTGTACTGCTGCACCCAGATGGCATATATAAGTCATCAGATAAAAACGACATGCATTCACCCTTTTCTTTGCAATAAGTATCACAGTTCAGACGAACGCAATTTGCCGGGGCTGCCGTTGTTTTAACTCTCCTTATTGCTTCATCCATGTCCTTAACTATTTTATTGTACCCCACGACCATAATAACTGATTTTGGGCCGTAGCAGATAGCGGCTACTCTGTTGGAATTGCCGTCAACATTGTAAAGCTCGCCCTTTTCGGTAACAGCATTTGAACTGCAAAAATAAGCATCTGCAAAAAAAGACTGCCTGTAAATATCTTCTATTTCCTCTCTTGTCAAACCGCTTTTTGATCTGTCGAGAAAATTATATTTCCCGCAGCAAAGAAGCTCCATAACGCCTGACTCTGCAAGGCTTACTGAGCCTCCGGCAGCAACTGTATCACCCTCCGACAATAAACTCTCAACTACCGGGACTACATCTTCCTTTTTTTCAACACAAAATACCTGCATATTATTTTTTCTTAAATTTTCTGCTGTTTTTTGAATGCGTAAATCAATGATAGCTTTTAAGTTTTTATCCATTTGCGCTGCCTCCTTTTATATTTTGGTATAATTTTAGTATATCATTTTTCTAAATTTCCTGTCTGTTTAGAATCCTTTTTCTTTTTCAGCAAAAGAAGAGTTAATAAAATGTCTGCTGCAATAAAAATCAAGAAAAGCAGCAATGTCCATTTGTAGCTGACAGAAAGTATATATCCGGTTTTAGAGTTATAATATAAAAGCTTGTCCCCCCATATGCTGTACATTGCAAAAGCTGTATAGGCACCACAAATCATTGAAAATATGACAGATATTATTCTAATTACTCTTATTGTTTTCATTGTTCCTCCTTTTAACGCCCTTAAATAAAATAACAGACTCCGCTAAAACCAGCACAAGAGCAGCCACAATTAAGATAAACCACCTGATTGTTTTTGCTGTGAAAAATTTCCGGTATACAATTGCCGTATAGATCGACTCATTGCCTGCTATATCAGTTGCACAAATAACTATCTTATTTCTTCCCAGAGATAAATCATGGCGGATACTAAAGTAGCTTCCAACTGTTTCAACCGTCTGATTATTACAGGTAAGCTTTGCACCGGCTTCGGTATACCCTTCAATATACACGTAGGATTCACTGGTTCTAAAGCCGTTGATATCACTGTAAAGGGCCAGTTGAGGCGGCTTTGAATCCAAATAGATCTCTTTAAGAAACGTCCTCTTGTTTCCATCAGCGTCTGTTATTATAAAAATAATAGAATTATCACCCTCTTTAAGCGATATTTGATATTTCCCTGTTTGGGTGCTTTCTTCTAAAAGAAGCTCTTCATTTAGAGTTGCTGATACAGTGTACTCACCGTCCATGGTTATATCTGCAAAGACTATGGTTTTATTTGTAACACTCTCTTGGGGGAATACAACATCTGCTATAGGAAGAGACTTGTTTGAAACCTTGTATAAATCGTATTTACCTGTTGCGTTTCGCCTGTAGGACGCAACTGCTGCAAACACTTCGCTGCGCCCTTCAGGAAAAGCAATTATAAAGCTGTTGTCTGTCGTTATTTCATCAGCAAGCATCTTTAGGGTATCCACATCAAACAGCATAACCCTATACTGTTCATCTGCCCCCTCCCATGTAATGAATATATCTCCGTTTACTAAAAAAGCTTTAACATGCATAAGCTTATCAAAAGAACCGGCGTTTTCATGTAATATGGCCTTTTGTGTGTATTTGTAGTCAAACACACCTGTTTTGTCATATGCTTTCATGTAATAGAAATAGTGCCCATTGTCCAAATTATGGACAGAGAAGGAGCCTTCAGATACCTGACTTGCAGTAAAAGTTGCAACTTTAGTACCATCGTAGCCTTCATCGTCCGTATCGGCATAAATGTCAATGTATAAATCATCCATTGCATTTGATATGCTCCAGGAGGCATCATAGCCATTTTCGTTTTTTTCAACATTAAATATTTCAATTTCCATAGCGCCTGGAAGCTCACCTGCAAAAATGTCTACCTTCCCTAAAGCTTCACCTGTTATTGTAACCTTCCACGTTCCGGCAGGTGCCGTACCCACATTTACATAAACAGCACCTTCTCTTTCTGTTGTTTGACCGGGAGTCAACAAATTTCCGAATTTTTCCCCTTCCGGAGATATAATTTCAACATCAGCCCTTTGCTCCTCATTATCCCACACAACAGTGAATATGCAATTATTCATCTGAGTATCAAACACAATTTCAATCGTCTCTGTCTTTGCATAAACACCTGTTGATATAAGAAGTGCAAATATTATTATCATTGCTGTAAATACGATTGTTTTTTTCATTATATGCCTCCCGATTTATTCAAAATACGTCGTCTTGTGAAACCTGTTCCAGAATAAAGGTTTGCCGTCGCTATCGTACCAATATTTATTTACTTTATTATTCTGTGAAAGCTCAACGGCGTAATAAGAACCATCATATTCTGCCAAGAATTTAAGGCTTGAATCCCCCTTGTAATGCACATTTAAAAAGCCGCAATCCAGATTGCCTTTAACTCCCATTGAAAGGGTAAGCATTGTCCATGAGGAATTAATTCCTATATCTACAGTACCACCGATATTACAATCTAATATTGATAGATCTAATTGAGCCCCTGCATTTACACCAATGCCGCTTTTGCCGAATTTAACGGATGCATTGGCAAGCTTCTGTTTTAAAATCTTTAAATCAGCCGCAATAGAAAATTCCACACCGCTGAAATTATAGGACATTTTCCCATCAATATCCCCAAGCTGTCCCCACTTGGTAAAATCCTTGGGGACTTTGAGCTTAAATGATTTAAACAGATTTGCATCTGCTGCAGCAATTCCTGAGAGGATAACATCCTTTTGTTTTACAGCCTGTAAATTATCATCGGCAAATATAAGCTTTTTCGCATTTTCCGGAATCCAGCCGGAATTTAAGAATAATGTACTGGCACCATCTAGATTTAAGCCCATCTTATCTATATATACAACGTTATAAATCGGTATTCCCGGATACAAATCAGCAGTGATTTCAATTTCATCCAAACACCAGTAGTATGATGAAATATGTCCATTCAGTCCGGATATACCCGTGCCCCCGAAGCCTTTTACTATCTTTGAGAAATCAATTTCTCCTTTTAATTTCCAGTACTCGTTGGAAGGATCAATGGAATTTATTTTAAGCTCTGCACTTTGCAAACCAATTGACCCGAAGCTTATAGTGTTTTTAGAATCAAGCTTCACCTCTAAGCCAACCCTAATATCATCGGCGGTTATGGCAACATCCATACTTCCACCTATTGCTTTTGACGACTTGAATTTAAAAACCTCATCGCGCTTTACCGGCTTCACCGCCGTGTACAGAGCTTCCCGCTCTTTACTGCTTGTAAGAACATTTCCTTTTGTAGCATCCTTTATGTTGTCAATAATTCTAACCGGGTTTAATTCGTCGATGCTAACTTGGATGCGGTCAGAATAAAGCTTCATCCTTGCAATCTTTATATCCGCAATAAAAGGAATATGCAAATCTGCTGTATTCATTGTAATATCAAAATCCGAAGCAGTACCGTTAATACCGATGGCGAATTCACCATCCCTGAGAACATAGTCCCGGCCTCCAAGCGCCAGCTTCGCGAAAGACTTTTTAACGGTTCCTGTACCGGAAAGCTGTTGGTAATTTATGTACAACTTTGCATTCCCTGATAGTACTCCCCTATCTCCCAAATAGGACATACTGCCTGTTGCAATATCAAAATCACCGGGTAAATTATTAACAGTAATATTAATATCTCCATCACAGTGGATAAATCCATTGATTAAGACATTTCCAGTTGCAACAAACTCCCTCTCACCGGTCTGCCCTATGCTGTCGGCGGTTATAATAGTTGAACCCAATCTTACCTTTGTTGTCATGCCAGCACGGAATATGCGCAGGGCTTCATCCCTAATAGCTACTCTTCCGTCGGCAGTAACAATCTTTAATTGGTAAGAACCACAAGCAAGTTCTCCCTTCAAAACCCCTTTTACTGTAGTTGAATCCTCAAGGCGTACATTTTTTAGCTCAACCTCTCCAAAACTTATCTTCATGGCATCAGTAAAGCCATAGCCTGAAATAGTTATTTCTTTACCCTTTTGAATATCTCCATAGGAAAAACAGTTAGGAGTTACAGATGCTATTTTGAAGGTGTTTTCAGTCACCGGGCTTATATCCTCAGACACCCTATTCTCTTCTGACGTCTCCTCATATATAGTATAGTCTTTTTTACATGATGTTTGGTATTTTGGTATGCTGACATAGAGATTTCTCTGAATTTCCCGCGGGTTTTTTTCAATCGTGTATTTTATGCAGTAATTGTTCACTATGTATTTTTGCAATGTTATATAAATATCCTCAAGCTCAGTTGAAGTAGATGTCACAATAAATTTGCCGCCAGTTTTATCTGCGATATTCCGTAGATACTCACTGTTAACATCTCCTAAGCCAACTGTGAATATAGATATTCCGCTTCTTTTTGCTTTGTCAATGGCAGACTCCATTTCATCCGTATTTCCATCCTGCCCGTCAGTCAGGAGTATAATGGCTCTGTTACCACTGCTACCCTTCAAGGTACTTATTCCGGCCTCAATTCCCCCGGGGATATTAGTTCCTCCACCCGAACTTATTGAACGGATGCCTTTTTTTAATGAATCTTTATTATTAGTCCTGGAAGCAACTACAGATGCTTCATTATCGTATGAAACAATAGAAAGATATTGATTTGAACTGTCCATGTGCTCAACACATGCTGATACTGCATTCATAGCATCAGCAAGAGGCTGCCCTGCCATGCTGCCGCTGCGATCAAGCACAATAGCAATGCTTGTATCCGCCTTACTGCTATCCTTGTCGATTTTAAAATCCTTAATTAAGTAATGGGTATCCACCAGTTCGAAATCTCTTTCTTTAAAATCATCTGCAAGACCGATAATATTGTCTTTTTCTCCGTTTATATGAAGATACGCTGCAATTTCCGGGTAATTTGAAGTATCTACTTTGCTGACAAATATGCCTATTTTGTCATATTTTAAAGTAGAGTTAATATAATTAGCAAACTTGCCGTTTATAGTACCAGCTTCAATTGGAATAATATCTTGACTCTCCGCTTTAACAAGTTTCGTTACGGAGCTTTTTAATATAGGACTGGTTTCATCGGCAACGGACTGATTATATGCATCGATGACTTCAATTAAAGGCTCCTTAATCGGGGAATTATCGGAAATAACAGAAGCATTGTCCATCAGATTATATATTCTTTTTTTCCGCTTAATTTGACCAGTGTGATATTCAATAT
>CAZPMC010000053.1:0-10127 GCA_964587755.1 uncultured Oscillospiraceae bacterium | reverse complement strand
AGTTTTCCAAAAGGTATCCAGAAAGATTTTTCGATGTAGGAATTGCGGAGCAGCATGCAGTGACAATGGCTGCAGGACTTGCAAGTGCCGGAATTAAACCTGTTGTAGCGGTTTACTCAACATTTCTTCAGCGTTCATATGATCAGATATTGCATGATGTAGCTCTTCAAAAGCTTCATGTAGTATTTGCTATTGACAGAGCCGGGGTTATCGGAGAAGATGGTGAAACCCATCAAGGCCTCTATGATATTTCGTATTTAAATCATATACCGAACATGGCTGTGGCAGCTCCTGCTGATTATGCTGAGCTGGAGAATATGCTTGAGTTTGCTGTTTTAGGATATGACGGCCCCATTGCCGTAAGATATCCAAGGGGGACTGGAGAAAAGCAACTGTCGGATTCCGCTGAAATCACACTTGGAAAGGGCTTGAGGCTTGTTTGTGGAAATGATATTTCGATTATAGCTGTAGGAAGCATGGTGAAAACTGCATTAAAAGCAGCAGAGCTTCTTTCTCAAAAAGGTATAAGTGCTGATGTAATTAACGCAAGATTCATAAAGCCTCTTGACGAGCAGCTTATAATGGAGAGTGCTACCAAAACAGGAATAGTTGCGACAGTTGAGGATAACACAATTGTGGGCGGATTTGGAAGCAGTGTTCTAGATCTGTTAAACAGTAACGGGCTGAAAATTAAGATGCGTATTTTTGGATTCCCTGACATACCGATTCCTCAGGGGACAAGGAGCGAAATTTACAAAAAATATGGAATGGACCATGAATCACTGGCAAAAGAGATAGAAAAGCTTGTTGATAAATAGCTGGTATGGCTATTGGAGGTATTTTGTTGAAGAAAAAAAGACTTGATGTTTTGCTTATGCAAAATGGATTATGTGACAGCCGCGAGAGAGCAAAAAGTACAATAATGGCAGGCCTTGTAACCGTCAACGGAGTCAGGGCGGACAAGCCCGGCAGCTTCTATCCTGAGGATGCGGTTATCGAGCTAAAAGAAAATATTAATCCATATGTAAGCAGAGGCGGACTAAAACTTGATAAGGCAATAAAGCATTTTGGAATAGACCTTACGGGTAAAAAGGCAATAGATGTAGGAGCATCTACAGGCGGCTTTACAGACTGCATGTTGAAAAATGGGGCTGAGTTTGTAGTTGCCATTGATGTTGGCTACGGTCAGTTAGCGTGGTCCCTCAGAAATGATGAGCGTGTTAAAAATCTTGAGAGAACTAATATTAGATACGTGAAGCCCTCTGATATAAATATGGTGGCTGATTTTGCAACTATTGACGTATCCTTTATTTCACTTACGAAAGTATTGCCTCCCGTCAAAGACTTACTTAATCAAGAGCGGGGAGAAGTACTTTGTTTAATCAAGCCGCAGTTTGAAGCAGGCCGGGAAAAGGTTGGCAAGCACGGTGTTGTAAGAAATATTGGTGTTCACAAAGAGGTTGTTGAAGAGGTAGTAAAATTTGCACTGAATATAGACTTTAGACTAAAAGGCTTAATTTACTCTCCGATAAAGGGTCCTGAAGGAAACATCGAATATCTATGCTATTTATCTTTATCGGAAGGCACAAATGATATTGGGGAAATATTAATAACTATAGATACAGTGGTTGAGCAATCTCATGTAGAACTGAATTAAATTGTTTTTTGTCATTTTTTAAGCTATAATATTTTAGAGGCAAATGAATAATTATGCGTTGAGGTATCAATGAAATCAATAGGAATCATAACAAACTCCGACAGGGATGAGAACTTTATTTATACAAATATTCTTGCCGACAGTATTATTAAGCGTGGCGGCAAGGTGATGGTGACTGATGAGCTGTCTGTTAAAGCATGTAAAAGTATTCCCTGCGGGGATATTGAAGGTGTTGTGAATAACAGCGACTTAATAATTTGCCTCGGAGGAGACGGCACATTTCTTAAGACTGCCAGAAAGGTATATAAAAGCGGAATCCCAATGCTGGGAATAAACCTCGGAAGTCTCGGCTTCCTTACAGAGATTGAGAAGAATGATGTTGATAATGCAGTCGGGCACATTTTCAATAATGATTATATAGTTGAAGAGAGAATGATGCTTGAAGCAGCTATATTTAAAAAGGATAAAGAGCCTGAGTACGATATTGCAATAAATGACGCTGTTATTACAAGAGGAAGCATATCCAGGATAATTCATGTTAAGACTTATATTAATGACATATTTGTTGACACTTTTCCCGGAGATGGACTTATAGTATCAAGCCCAACAGGCTCGACAGCATACTCATTATCGGCGGGCGGACCTATTATTGAGCCTGATACGGATTTATTGCTTGTGACGCCTATATGTCCTCACATTCTATATACCAGATCTTTTGTTACGAAGGCTGACAGTGTGGTAAAAGCAATTGTGGACGAGGATTATCATCATAATGCCATTGTTGCCCTGGATGGTGAAGAGGGGCATAAGATTAGAGGCGGAGATGTGGTAGAAATTAAAAAATCTCCGTACACAATGAAGCTTATAAGAATTAACTCAAGGAACTTCTTTAATATACTAAGAACAAAAATATATTATCGAGGAGAGAGTTTGAAAAAAGATGAAATATAGTAGACAATCGAAAATATTGGAATTGATTGAAAAATATCAAATTGAAACTCAAGAGGAGCTGGTGGAGAAGCTTCGGGAGCATGGGATGGATGTGACTCAAGCTACTGTGTCAAGAGATATAAAGGAGCTGCGGCTTATTAAGGTCATGGTTGATGACGAGCACTACAAATACGCTCCCATATCCCAAACTGAAGGGACAATAACAAACAAGCTTCTTACTATTTTCACTGAATCCTTCGTAAGCTGTGATTATGCCAATAATATCGTGGTGATTAAGACTCTTCCCGGAATGGCTCAGGCTTCAGCTTCTGCAGTTGATGCATTGAAATGGCCTGAAATAATCGGTACAATAGCCGGTGACGACACAATAATGGTAGTGTGCAGGGCAGAATTAATCGCAGAAGAACTTGTTAACAAGTTGAGTAAAATGACAAAATAGAATGTTTATATAATATGTCGGGGGAAAGTATGCTTTTACAGCTTGACATTCGGAATATCGCACTGATTGATGAGGTTAATATCGAGCTTGGTGAGGGCTTTAATATTCTTACCGGAGAAACAGGTGCAGGCAAATCAATAATTATTGATTCAATTAACGCTGTACTAGGAGATAGGGTCTCAAGGGATATCATTCGCACTGGTTCTGAAAAAGCTTCTATTGATGCAGTTTTTCATGTTGATGCAAAAGAGCTTTCGGATATTTTTGACGAAATTGGTCTGGAGCCGGAAGAAGATGGCACACTTATCCTCTCCAGGGAAATCACCCAGTCAGGCAGAAACACATGCAGAGTTAACGGAAAAATTATTCCGGCATCTCTTATGAAAGCAATTGGAGAACGTCTGATAGACCTTCATGGACAACACGACAATCAATCACTATTAAGAACTCAGAGCCATATTGAACTTCTTGACTCCTTTGGAGGGGACAGGATTGGAGAGCTTAAGAGAGAATACTTACGGCTTTTGGAGCAGTATAAAAACACTTTGGCCAAAATCAAAGAAATAACTGCCGAACCAGGTGAACGAGAAAGAAAGTTGGATATTCTAAACTTTCAGATAGCAGAAATTTTTGAAGCAAAGCTTAAAGCCGGTGAAGAGGAAGAGCTTGGGAAACAAAGGCTACTGCTTGCGAATGCCGAAAAAATTGCAGGAGCATTAGGTCAGGCCTACAGCAGTATAATAACCGGTGCCCAGGGAGAAAAAACGGCTGTAGATTTAATGAACGATGCCCTTTCTCACTTAAAAAACATGTCAAGGCTGGCAGACAAATATGATGATTTAGCTGACCGCTTACAAGATATTATATACCTTGTCGATGATTTAGGTTCAGATGTCAGAAGAGAGTTAGACCAGGTAGAATTAGATCCGGCACTTCTTGAACAGACTGAGGAAAGGCTTGATTTAATATATAAGCTTAAGAGAAAATACGGGGAGTCTATTGAGCAAATTCAAGGTTTTTATCAATCAGCCCAAAAGCAAAGAGAAGAGATAATAAAAACTGAGGAAATCGCGAAAGAGCTTAGTATAAAGCGTAATGAGCTTGAAGCGGCACTCTACGATATATCCGTCAAGCTCAATAAAGAGCGTGTGAGGGCAGCTTCGGTTCTTGAGAGCAGAATTTGCTCTCAGTTAGATGATCTTGAGATGAAAAGGGCTAAATTCAAAGTAGATATCCAATTTGACGATGCATCTGAGAATGGATCGGGAAGGAAATTTACTTTAAACGGCCTTGATAAAGTTGAATTTTTAATTTCTCCCAATGCAGGGGAGCCTCTTAAACCATTAGCAAAAATTGCTTCCGGCGGTGAGATGTCCAGAATTATGCTTGCTATTAAGACAATACTGGCACAGGTTGATAAAATACCTACAATGATCTTTGATGAAATAGACAGCGGAGTAAGCGGCAGGGCAGCTCAAAAGGTCGGTGAAAAACTTTCCTACATTTCAAATTCACATCAGGTAATATGTGTAACACATCTTGCCCAAATCGCATGCATGGCAGATTATCATTTTCTAATTGAAAAGATTTCTGATAAAGAAAGCACAATAACAAAAGTTTCAAAACTTGACAATCAAAACATTATCAGAGAAATTTCCAGACTCATAGGCGGAACAGATTCCTCCTACACATCTTTAAAATACGCAGAAGAGATGATTCAAAACGCAAAAAAATTAAAAAATTCATAATTCTTTTTACCTCCTGTTCATTTATTTGTTTGAATAATTGATTTTGTATTCGGTTAACTTACTTGCAGGAGGTTGAACAATGAGACAATTGACAGCTTTTAGAAAAATACTTATTGCTTTGGCATTGTTATTGTTTACAGTAGTCGGAGCAGCTTATGCAAAGATTTCATTGGCAATACCGAATGAGATGGTCCTAATAGAAGGTGAAGAATATGATTACCATATCAAAAGTATTTTCCCAATCAGCATTAAGACTGATACAGAAGGTATACTAAAGCTAAATGACAAAAGCATTGCATCACCACGAGGCCATCTTACACTTACCAGACCGGCAGCTCTCAGCACGACAAAAGACGGAAAAGTTAAGCTTAATTTGAAGTTTTTCGGGATTGTCCCTGCAAAAACAGTAAATATCAATATCGTGCCTAAAAAGCAAGTTGTTGCGTGCGGCAATACTATCGGAGTAAGGATGGAACTGGAAGGGATATTGGTCATCGGCATTTCAGATGTTGAGAGGGAAGGAGGACACAAGGCAGTACCGGCAAAAAATAGCGGGATAAAGCCCGGGGTTATTATTACCACAGTTAACGGCAAAACAATAAAAAGTATTAAGGAACTAGTTAATGCAATAGATACAAGCCAAGGAAAGCCTCTTAAGATAGGCTATTATGAAGGAAAAGCAAAAAGGGAGGCTACTGTTACTCCCGTAATATCATCTGAGGACAAAAAATATCACATTGGCCTTTGGGTGAGGGACAGTACAGCTGGTATAGGGACTTTAACATTTTATGATAAGGATACGAGGATATTTGGAGCTTTAGGTCATGGAATAACTGATATAGATACAGGGACACTTATGAAGGTTGGATTTGGTGAAATACTGGAATCAAGCGTACTGGGAGTAAAATCAGGAAGGTCCGGCGAGCCTGGAGAGCTGAAGGGAATATTTTCAGAAGGTACAAGATTGGGAACTATACAGCTCAACACTGAAACCGGAATATATGGGAAGCTTGATGCATTGGTTTTGGATAAAATCGGAGGAAAGATCTATCCTATAGGGGTAAGGGCAGACATAACAGAGGGGAAAGCGTCCATATTATCAAATATTGACGGGAAAAAAACAGAAGAATATTCAATTGAAATACAAAAGATCTCCAATCAAAATATAAATGGCTCTAAGGGCATGGTTATTAAAATTACAGACAACAGGCTCCTTGACGTCACAGGCGGCATTGTACAAGGAATGAGCGGCAGCCCGATTATTCAGAACGGAAAAATTATAGGTGCTGTAACTCATGTTTTAGTAAATGATCCAACACGGGGCTATGGTATTTTTATTGAAGCGATGCTTAAAAATATAGGTGGCTAGATGGGAAAACTAGGAAATTCTATCGAAAGAGCAAAAACCTAAAAGCCTTATAATGCTATGGTTTCGCGCTGTAGGTGACGCAATATGGTATAGAATGCAATATACACTTGAAAAAGGAACAAAATACAAATATAATGAAGACGTGATTAATGGTAGGAATTGTTTAAAAAGAGGGGGAGTTTACTTGCTTGACAGGAAAATACAAATTGTTATTGCAGATGACAACAAAGAGTTTGGCGACATCTTATGTGAATACCTGAGCAGCCAAGACGACATAGAGATAGTCGGAGTGGCCAGGGAGGGGAATGAGGCGTGCGATATTATCGCTGAAAAACAGCCCGACATTGCGATTCTGGATATTATCATGCCTCACCTCGACGGTCTTGGAGTACTGGAGAAAATGAATACCATGTCTCTTAAAAAAAGGCCTTTGTTTATTGTACTCTCCGCTGTCGGACAGGATAAAATCACTCAAAGAGCGCTTGCACTTGGGGCAGAATACTACATTGTCAAACCTTTCGATATGGAAATGCTTGTCTCCAGAATCAGACAGCTAAAAGGGATTAATCATAATGTTATTATGAGGCAGGATTATCCGAGAGAATCAAAACTACAGCAGTACAAACCTGTCAAACACGATATCGAGGTTGAGGTCACCAATATAATGCATGAAATTGGTGTTCCGGCTCACATCAAAGGATACCAATACCTTCGTGATGCCATAATGATGGTTGTTAAGGACTTAGATGTGATTAACTCCATCACAAAGCAATTATATCCTTCGATTGCCCGGGAATACAATACTACTCCCAGTCGTGTAGAGAGAGCTATAAGACATGCAATCGAAGTTGCCTGGAGCAGGGGGCAGATTGAAGCTATTGATGCATTGTTTGGATACACCGTAAGTGTCGGAAAAGGAAAGCCTACAAATTCCGAGTTCATTGCCATGGTGGCAGATAAACTGCGTCTTGCCATGAAGGTAAGCTGACAGGAAAGAGAGAAATCGGCTCTGCGTCAAATTTTGGGGCGGGGCTCAAGTAAATTAAACCATTGATTTTCCCAGTGGATGACTGTGAGTGAAGTTAGTCCACTGGTTTTATTTTACATTCAAAAGGAAACAGAAAAATTATCCATGTCTTTTGCGCTTCTCTTCTCTGCTCGAACGATTTTTTGTTGTTTGATTATGTTTTCGATTATGTTTTCTACTATGTTATAATAGTTTAATGGTTGCAAAATAGACGAGAACTTTTATCTTCTTTTATTGGAGCCATAGCTGCACGAGTGAAGCTATGGCTCTATAGTCGAATTGGTTGGAAAAAATGTAGTTCAAGTCGAAATAATATATATAACAAAGAAAGAGAATGCTTTTATGTTGTCAAAGGACCGCGAAGTGGATATGTGCAGTGGATCGCTGCTCAGTAAGATATTGATTTTCGCATTGCCGATAATTGCAATGAATATATTGCAGCTAATGTTTAATGCTGCAGATATGATTATTGTCGGGCATTTTTCAGGAAGGGAAGCACTAGCTGCAGTAGGTGCTACAGGTGCCCTTATAAAACTTATAGTTAACACATTTATGGGATTGTCGGTAGGTACAGCTGTCATTGTTGCCCAGGACTATGGAGCTGGCCGAATATCGGGTGTGAACGACTCTGTTCACACCTCCATAGCAATTAGCATAATCAGTGGTCTGGTTGTTATGGTACTGGGGCTAGTTTTTTGCAAGCCACTTCTAATTCAAATGGGTACTCCGGAGGATATATTGGATCTTTCGGTACTGTATATGAAAATCTACTTCATAGGAGTGCCTGCCATGATGGTATATAACTTTGGTGCAGCCATCCTGCGTGCTGTAGGAGACAGCCGGCGACCGATGTACTACCTCATAATTTCAGGAATTGTGAACGTAATACTCAATTTGTTCTTTGTAATTGTGATGCATAAGAGCGTCGATGGGGTAGCATGGGCTACGGTCATATCCCAGTTCCTCTCCATGGCGCTGGTTATGTTCTATCTGTTTCGGAGCAATAGAGGCATTCGTTTTATACCCCGTAAGGTGCGTATTGACGGGCAAAAGCTGAAGGAAATTGTGAGAATAGGTCTGCCTGCTGGTTTGCAGAGTCTATTATTCTCCATTTCCAATGTAATGATCCAGTCAGCGATCAATTCTTTCGGCTCCACCATGATAGCGGCCAGCTCTGCTGCCGGCAATGTAGAAGGGTTGGTCGGTACCACAATGAATGGCTATTACAATGCGGCTATTACTTTTACCGGACAAAATATGGGCGCAAAGAAGTATGACCGAATTGATAAAATTGCAAAGATATGTACAGTACTAATCTTTGCTACATGGATTCTTATAAGTGGTGTCACATTGCTTTTCGGCAGGTCTTTGCTTGGCATGTACACGTCCGATTCCGAGGTCATCGAGCTTGGCATGTTGCGAATAAAAGTTTTAATGGTTGCATATTTTACCTGTGGCATAATGAACGTATTTCCAGGTCTGACCCGGGGTATGGGCTATTCCATATCGCCTATGATTTCTACGCTGATAGGAGCCTGTCTCATGCGTATCGTTTGGCTGAGAACGGTCTTTGTCTGGTACCCCACGGTGGTTGGTCTTTTTGCCTGTTATCCGGTTACCTGGGGGTTGGCAGGGATTGGTCAGGTAGGCATCTTTCTTTATGCACGACGCCAGATTCGGAAAAGTACTGCGCCTGTAGCTGAATCTGATGCTAATCGGTACTTATAAACCACTTACCATTACTTTTATAACCATACAATATTAGGGGAGGTGATGTTTGTGAGATGGATGAGAAGTTATAAACAGATCAAGACTTGTTTTATTGGGGCTATTTTTATTTTGTTAACATTACTTTTGATTTTCAGTGAATCTGCTATGAATACTGACGGTCGAGACACTCTTGTTATATTAGGAAATGAAAATTTGCCTCCAATTGTATATAATGATAATGGAGCTGCTAAAGGCGTGGCAGTTGATATTGCTAGGGCTATCGGGAAAAAAATTGATTACGACATTAAAGTTATGGCAGTAAATTGGGAGGAAGCACAACAGATGGTGCTTAAGGGTGATGCTGACGGACTTCTTCACATCAATCAAAGTCCTGAAAGGGATGAACTATATGACTTCTCGTTCCCTTTGCTAAAATCCGATTTTTCAATTTTTATTCAAAGTGATAACACGAGTGTAAGGAGTATTGATGACTTAAGAAGCAAGATTGTTGGGGTAGAGGCTGGTGGTTATCCGAGCATTCTGCTTCAAGAACATGAAGAGATAGACATTGAAAAGATTTATGACTGGAAAACTTCTTTTAATGCCTTAAGCGACGGGGAATTAGATGCAATTATTGTGGATCGATGGATCGGTGAGTATGAGCTTGCTAATAGCAGGATATCAGACATAAAGATTGTAGAAACCCCCATTGAAACTCAGTACTCAAGGATTGCTGTTAGAAAAGGTGATATCAAAACACTGGCTTTGATTAACTCCGGCTTAAAAGAAATTAATGATGATGGCACTGTTGATAAAATTATGGAACAGTGGCAAGGGAAAAGAGTGATATACCTAACCGAAGATTATTTCCAGATTTTTTACCTGCGCACCGCTAGTATCTTTTTATTACTGGTAGCATTGGTTGCAATATATTTTGTAAGAAAATATCGAACGTTAAGTAAGAAGCTTGAAGCTAGAGTGAAAGAGCGAACAGAGGAACTCCATCATGCGAATGAAATGTTAAAAGCTGTCAATTTAAAACTTGAACGGATTTCAATGATAGACAGCCTAACCTCAATTGAGAATAGAAGAGCTTTTGACATTGCATATAATAGAGCCTGGAAAATGAGTCTGCGGGAAAAGATGTCGCTTGCTCTGATTATGATAGATATTGATAACTTCAAGCTCTTCAATGATACTTATGGTCATCTATCGGGTGACCAAAC
>CAZPMC010000052.1:0-13827 GCA_964587755.1 uncultured Oscillospiraceae bacterium | reverse complement strand
ACTTATGTTCGGTAAATTATTGCCCGAATTTTCTGTTTCTCTTAAGAAACGTCCCTATAATTTCAATTAGCTAAAATATGCTATACCTGCTTCAAATATCTTTTGATCTTTTTCTCCCGGCACATTTATGCAAACATTTGAACCTATCCTTTCAGAATGTCCCATTTTGCCCAGGACTCTGCCATCAGGACTTGTTATGCCTTCAATTGCAGACATGGAACCATTTGGGTTATATCGTATATCAAGGGTTGCATTTCCTTCTAAATCAACATATTGCGTCGCAATTTGTCCATTCTCCGACAGATATTTTATCTCAGCTTCTGAAGCAACAAATCTTCCCTCTCCATGAGATAATGCAATTGTGTGAATATCACCAACATTGACGTTTGAGAGCCATGGCGATTTATTTGATGCAATTCTTGTCAAACTCATACACGAAATATGTCTTCCCAATGAATTAAATGTTAAGGTCGGACCGTCAGGATTTACATCGCATATTTCTCCATACGGCAATAACCCTAATTTAACCAGCGCCTGGAATCCATTGCAAATCCCCAATATTAAGCCATCTCTCTGATTAAGCAACTTCATGACTTCATCTTTTAAATATGGATTTCTAAAAACTGTGGCAATAAATTTTCCTGAACCATCAGGTTCATCACCTGCGCTGAAGCCGCCGGGGAACACTATAATCTGACTTTGAGAAATTTTATTCTTCATAATATTAATAGAATCCATTATGTCTGACGGCGTTAAGTTTTTAACAACAAACATATCCGTTATTGCACCAGCATTTTCGAAGGCTTTAGCTGTATCATATTCACAATTAGTACCGGGAAATACTGGTATCAATACTCTTGGCTTTGCAATTGCTTTGCTTCTTTGCCTTGCAGTTGTCTTATTATATTTGTTATGGAAATGTTGGTTGTAATTAAATGTTTCCGTAACATCAAATTTCATATTAATACCGCACGGGAATATTTCTTCTAAAGGTTTCTGCCATGTTCTTATAAGCGAATCTAAATCAAGAACCGTCCCCCCTACAATAGAAATTTGTTTCTTGTTTGTTGTTTTTCCGATTATTTTATAATTTAGGTCGTCAAGCAGCTTTTCCACCTCGTTGCTTGCATCTATTTCTAAAATAATAGATCCATATTTGGGTGTAAACCATTTTTCGTTGTTGTCAAATCCGGATAAATCAACACCAAGCATATTTCCAAAACACATTTTGCTTACTGCTTCTGCAACACCCCCATGTCTTATAGAATGTGCAGAAAGAATTTTCCCATCCAATGCTAATTCATGAATGCGAGTAAGGTTTCTGCCTAATTGCTCAAAAACCGGCAATAAGTTATTATCATTGTCAGTCTCTAATAAAACCACTTGACTGCCAGCCTTCTTAAATTCAGTTGAAATAACCTTATCAGCATCAGATATTGCAACTGCAAATGCAACAAGCGTAGGTGGTACATCCATATCTTTGAATGTACCCGACATGCTGTCCTTACCTCCAATTGATGGTATTCCAAGCTGCATTTGTGTATAATATGCACCAAGCAATGCGCTAAATGGCTTACCCCATCTTTTAGGTTCCTTCCCGGGTTTTTCAAAATATTCTTGAAGAGTCAATCTGATTTTTCTATAATCCCCGCCCATGGCAGCGATTTTTGTTATAGCTTCAATAATCGCATATGCGGCTCCATGAAAAGGACTCCAGGTTGATATCTTTGGATTAAAACCATGAGTCATAAGAGTGCAGGTAGTGGTATCACCATGCATAACAGGCAACTTAGCTGCCATCCCCTCCGACGGGCTGAGCTGATACTTGCCGCCGAAAGGCATTAGGACTGTAGCTGCACCGACTGTACTGTCAAAACGTTCAACTAATCCTTTCTGACTACAGCAATTAAGGCTTTGCAAATTTGAAATCCACTTTTTCTTCAATTCTTCTTTCGGGGACTCTTTCGGGGACAGTTCTTCGTTATTAGACCTTACCAAATTATTCGGGGACAGTTCTCCAGGTACTGACATAAAACTTCTAGGAGACATTACATTAACATTTATATGCTGTGTCACTCCGTTTGTATTAAGAAATTTTCGACTAATATCAACAATTACTTTCCCTCTCCATGTCATTCTAAGTCTACCCGTGTCAGAAATTATTGCAACTTGAGTTGCTTCTAAATTCTCCTCCTGAGCAGCTGCTATAAATCTTTCTTCATCCTCTTTTGCAATGACAACAGCCATTCTTTCCTGTGACTCGGAAATTGCAAGCTCAGTACCATCAAGCCCTTCATATTTTTTAGGAACTTTATCTAGATCTATGTCAAGAGAATCGGCTAGTTCCCCAATGGCTACAGATACGCCTCCTGCGCCAAAATCATTGCACTTCTTTATCATCCGGCTAACATCAGGATTGCGAAACAGCCTTTGTATTTTCCTTTCTATTGGAGGATTGCCCTTTTGGACCTCGGCTCCGCATGAGTAAAGTGATTTTTCATCATGCTCTTTTGAGGATCCTGTTGCACCGCCGCAACCGTCTCGTCCAGTTCTTCCTCCTAGTAAAATTACAATATCACCAGGTTGTGGCTTTAATCTGACAACATTTTTCTTGGGGGCAGCACCTATTACTGCTCCTATCTCCATTCTCTTTGCTACATAGCCTTCATGATATATCTCTGTCACTTGCCCGGTTGCAAGGCCGATTTGGTTCCCGTAAGAACTATAACCTTGAGCGGCACCTGTTGTAATCTTCCTCTGGGGTAATTTCCCCGGCAATGTATCCTCTACCTTAGCTCTTGGGTCCCCACTCCCTGTAACTCTCATAGCTTGGTATACATACGAGCGGCCTGATAGCGGGTCTCTTATTGCACCGCCAAGACATGTTGCCGCTCCACCAAAAGGCTCTATCTCAGTTGGATGGTTATGTGTTTCATTTTTAAACATAACCAGCCATTCTTCGTCATTTCCATTAACCTTTGCATTTACAACAATACTACATGCATTTATTTCATCGGAAACATCTAGATCCTCAAGTTTACCTCTCTTACGAAGCTCCTTCATTGCTATGGTCGCGATGTCCATTAGGCAGACATCCTTTATCTCATCTTTATAAACATACTTTCTGGAATTGAGATATTGCTCATAAACATCTTTCATTAATTTACTATATGGACCATCCTCAAACTCCACATCGTCGATATTTGTCAGAAATGTGGAGTGTCTACAGTGATCTGACCAGTATGTGTCAATAAGCCTAAGCTCTGTTAAGCTTGGATCTCTATTTTCTTCATTCTTAAAATATTGCCTGCAAAATTCAAGATCTTCTATGGACATTGCCATTGAAAACTCTTGCTGCAGTGCTGTTAATTCTTCCTTATCCATTGGGCAAAACCCGTTTATTGAAGAAATGTCCCCCGGATATTCCAGCTCCACATTAAGTGTTTCAGGTTTTTCCATAGATGCCTCACGACTGTCAACCGGATTTATACAATATTTCTTCACCTTTTTAAAATCTTCTGAAGAAACGTCCCCCTTCAATACAATAAGCTTTGCGGCTTTACAGCGTGGTTTCGCCCCAAGAGTTAGAAACTGAATACATTGTGAAGTAGAATCAGCTCTTTGGTCGAATTGCCCGGGCAAATACTCAATAGCAAATACTCTCTCATCTGGTCCAAACTCAATCTTTTCCTCATATAGGTGATCAACAGGTGGTTCTGCAAAAATCGCAAAACGAGCAGCTTTGTACTCTTCATCTGTAATATCCATTATGTCATATCTGTTAATAATCCGAACATCTTCAAGCTTATCTATCCCTAAATTGGTCTTTAAATCGCTGTATAGTCCCTGTGCTACAATATCAAAACCTTTTTTCTTCTCAACAAAAACACGCCTTACTTTTTCACGCTGAATTGCTTCATTCATAATTATCCCTCAATTCTGTTTATTGATATTATTAATAATTAACCATGTTTTAATTTTGCTGCATATTTCCCTTGACAAATACCTTAACAAATACATTATACAATGATATAATTCATTATAATAATTAATATATTTAATGTTTTGTATAAGGAGGGCTAATGGATATTAATTTTGAGCTATATAAGGTTTTCTACACTGTTGCAAAAGCGGGCAACTTTTCTGCTGCTGCTAAAGTTCTCTTTATATCCCAATCAGCTGTTAGTCAATCAATTAGAAGCCTGGAAGAAAGTATAGGAAGCCAATTGTTCATTCGGGGTTCAAGAAACGTTAAACTTACTGTGATTGGCAAGATGCTCCTCAGCCATGTCGAGCAAGCTTACAACCTTATAAAAACGGCAGAAAATAAAATTCTTTCAATGCAATCCCTAAGCTTGGGTGAAATGAAAATCGGAATTGGTGATACCATATTAAGGTATCTATTGACACCACATCTTCAAAACTTTCTTTTTGATTACCCGGAAATAAAAATTCAAATTATAAATCGTACGTCTCCTGGAATAGTGGACTCTATTAAAAATGGTGCGGTTGATTTTGGGATTGTCACCCTTCCTGTCGAGGATAAGAGTATCGAAACCTTCTTCTTTCAAGAAGTCAAAGATATTTTTGTAGCATCATCCCGCTTTAAACGCCTAAGTAAAAAACCAATTAGCATAAAACAGTTGACTGAGCTGCCCCTGCTGCTTTTGCAAAAAGATAGCTCAACCAGACGCAATCTTGATAAATTCTTTTTATCAAAAGGCTATGCCATTGTCCCAGAAATTGAACTTGAAAGCATGGAGCTTTTAGTTGAGTTTGCTCGAATCGGTTTAGGGGTGGCACATGTTCTAAAAGAAAGCGCTGAATTCGCAATGGCAAACAATGAGCTATTCATGTTGACGCTAGACGAAACCTTGCCAAAAAGAAAGCTAGGTCTAGCAAAGTTAAGAAACGTCCCCCTATCTTCTGCAGCTTCCGAATTCGCATCCAGGTTAAGAAACGTCCCCAAATAAAAAGAAACGTCCCCAAATAATCCCCAAATAAAATCCCCAAAAGAAGGTTCCCCTATAAATCATTAATTTTTTTTACGTTTTATTGCCGACATGTAGTGTAAAATAGGTGATGTCCTTTTATTTATTACTTTGCTGTGTTATCATTTACCCATATAAATCGGATATTATATAAAGCGAAAGGATGATTTATATGTCTGAGCAGATTAAGCAAATAGCAACTAGAATAAAGGACCTACGCGAAATTGCCGGCCTTTCCATAGAAACACTTGCTGGTGAGCTGGGCATCAGTCCTGAAACCTACAGACAATATGAAAGTGGTACTACCGATATACCCGTCGGATTCCTTTATGAACTTGCAAACAAGTTTAACGTTGAATTAACGGCAATACTTACAGGTGAAGAGCCTAAGCTGCGCGTATACAGCCTTGTTAGAAAAGGTAAAGGAATTAGTGTGGACAGGAAAAATCCATACAAATATCTTAGCCTTGCCTACAATTTTATCAACAAAAAAGCAGAGCCCTTCCAGGTTACTGTAACACCATCTGACGAGGATGCTCCGATTCATTACAACACACATCCCGGACAGGAATTTAACTACGTACTTGAAGGAACACTATTGATATCTATTGATGGCCATAAGCTTATATTAAACGAAGGAGATTCGTTGTATTTTGATTCAAATTATAAACATGGAATGAAAGCAATCGGCGGAAAAGATGCAAAGTTCCTTGCAATAATTTTTTAATTCATAATTATTGCCCTATAGTTTTAATATTGCTAATAAAATTTAATTGTTATTGAGGTTAAAAAATATGCTAAACAAATTCTTACCTAAAGTTAATTACGACTCATATGAGGATTTATATGAGAATTTTAAAATCAACCTACCCGGTAATTTCAACTATGCGTATGATGTAGTGGATGAAATTGCAGCAAAGGATCCGGATAGGGTTGCTATGGTGTGGTGTAATGATACCGGTGATGAGGCTATATTTACATTCAACCAGATGAAATACTATAGCGACAAAGCTGCAAACTTTTTTAAAAGTCATGGAATTGGCAAAGGCGACCCTGTTATGCTGATTCTTAAAAGGCGCTATGAATTTTGGTTCTGCCTATTAGGCCTTCACAAAATTGGTGCCATTTGCATACCCGCAACACACCTTCTTACACCTAAGGATATAGTGTACAGATGCAATGCAGCTGATATTAAGATGCTGGTGTCAGTAAACGATCAAGATGTTATAAACCATGTGACGGAAGCTTTGCCTGATTGTCCTACACTTAAAATAAAATCCCTTGTTGGTGAAAGAGATGGTTGGATAAACCTAAACGAGGAGTTAGAAAAAGCTTCTGATGTATTTGTCAGACCAACCGGCAACGATGATACAACTAACGAGGATATTATGCTCTTGTACTTTACTTCTGGTACTACAGGAATGCCGAAAATGGTTCAGCATAACTTCACTTATCCTCTTGGGCATATATTGACTGCGAAATACTGGCAAAACGTCATTGAAGGCGGGCTACACCTGACAATTGCAGATACCGGTTGGGCAAAAGCTATGTGGGGCAAAATCTACGGTCAGTGGATTAGTAATTCTGCAGTATTCGTCTATGATTATGACAAATTTGTACCTAAAGAACTTCTTGATGTTATTGTTAAATATAAAGTAACGTCATTTTGTGCACCACCAACAATTTACAGGTTCTTTATCAAAGAGGATCTTACCAAATTTGACTTAAGCAACCTTAAGCATTGCTCAATAGCTGGCGAACCCCTGAATCCAGAGGTTTACAATCAGTTCCTTAAAGCCACAGGTATGAAACTAATGGAAGGTTATGGTCAAACAGAGCTGACAGTCACTCTTGCAACATTCCCGTGGATGGAGCCAAAGCCGGGGTCAATGGGCAAACCTGCTCCGGGATACGATGTGGATCTCATTGATGAGAACGGTAATTCGGTGGATATCGGAGAGGAAGGTCAGATTGTAATTCACACAGATAAAATCAAACCTTTCGGTATGTTTGATGGATACTATAGAGACAGTGCTTTGACCAATAAGGTGTGGCATGACGATATATATTATACCGGCGACATGGCTTGGAAGGATGAGGACGGCTATTATTGGTTCGTTGGAAGAGCCGATGACCTGATTAAGAGCTCCGGTTACAGGATAGGGCCATTCGAAGTTGAAAGTGCACTTCTAGAGCACCCTGCTGTCCTTGAATGTGCCATCACAGCAGTACCTGATCCTGACAGGGGTCAAGTAGTTAAAGCTACAGTTGTACTTGCAAAAGGTTACGTAGCATGCCAGAGTTTAGTCAAAGAATTGCAAGACCATGTTAAAAAGGTTACAGCACCTTATAAATATCCAAGAATTATCGAATTCGTTTCTGAACTGCCCAAGACTATTAGCGGCAAGATAAGAAGAGTCGAAATTCGAGAAAGTGATTCTGAAAAATAGAGAATTAGAGATTAAAATGGTTATAATAATAGTTGGGGTGGCTAATAAGACAGTTTTTAGACACCCCAACTCTTTTGAATTAATATTTACAAGTTCTTATTTTACAGTCTCAAACCCATGTTCAAGATCTGCAATGATATCATCAATATGCTCCGTACCTATTGAAAGGCGGATAGTATTCGGTTTAATCCCCAAGGCTAAAAGCTCTTCCTCCGAAAGCTGAGAATGTGTCGTAGACGCAGGGTGAATTACAAGACTCTTCATATCAGCAACATTAGCAAGCAGAGAGAACAACTGAAGGCTTTCTGTAAATTTCATTGCTTTTTCTCTTCCTCCTTTGATTTCAAAGGTAAAGATTGATGCTGCACCATTAGGGAAATATTGATTGTAAAGTTCTTTTGCTCTACCGGCTGCAAGGGAAGGATGGTTTACTCTTTCTACTTGTGAATGATTTTTCAAGAAGTCAACAACCTTCTGTGCATTTTGTACATGCCGCTCTATGCGCAATGAAAGAGTTTCAAGTCCTTGCAAAAGCAGAAATGAATTAAATGGTGAAATTGATGCACCCTGATCCCTCATTAATGTTGTGCGCAGCTTTATAATATACGCAAGGTTTCCGCAAACCTCAGAGAATATCACTCCATGATAAGACGGATTAGGTTTGCTGATACCAGGGAATTTATCATTCTGTGTCCAGTCAAATTTCCCGGAATCAATTATGACACCACCCATAACAGTACCATGACCGCCAATAAATTTAGTTGCAGAATGTACTACAATATCTACACCATATTCGATAGGGCGAAGCAAAAAAGGTGTTGCAAAGGTGTTGTCAACAATAAACGGAATACCGTTCCTGTGGGCAATATCCGCAATTGCCTGCAGGTCAACCACATCCGAATTTGGATTTCCAAGGGTTTCTGCATAAATTAGTTTTGTATTGTCATTAATAGCAGCTTCAAAATTCTCAGGCTCTGAGGGATCAACAAATGTTGTTGTGATACCTTGCTCTCGAAGTGTATTGGCAAACAGATTGTATGTTCCTCCATATAAGTTAACAGAAGACACTATGTGATCTCCTGCAGTAGCAATGTTCTGAACAGCATAGGTAATAGCTGCTGCACCAGATGCAGTTGCCAAAGCTGCCGCACCGCTCTCCAGGGCAGTAATTCTCTCTTCAAAAACCGATGTCGTAGGGTTCATTAAACGGGTGTAGATATTACCATCCTGTGTTAAACTAAATCTACCTGCTGCTACAGATGAATCTTTAAAGACATAGGATGTAGTTGCATAAATGGGAACCGCCCTTGCGTCTGTTGAAACATCAGGGGTTTCCTGACCTGCGTGTATTTGTAATGTTTCAAATTTATAATTATTCTTACTCATAATAATCTCCTTTTTGGTTTGAAATTTTTATAGTTTATTCCCATAAGCTACACATTCGACCAAATCGGAAATTTGCACGTATCATTTTCAGAAGTATGCCTTTCATTTCCCTACCTGCCTAAATTTAATAATTTAGTATGATTATAGTTAGATATACCTGCCATGTCAATAGGTTTATAAAATAAAAAAACCTGCCTAATTTAATAGACAGGTTTAATTTGTATTTGTAGGCTGTGATGTATTGATTAAATCAGCTAAAGTGACATTGTCAAGATAATTTGTAATAATCGTCTCAAGCTGTTCCCACATTGGCAGTGTTGGGCATGTATCAGCCCGCTGGCATTTAATCGGCTTGCGCTCAAGACAGGCAACAGGAGAAAGAGTCCCTTCTGTCAATGTAAGTATCTCACCAACCTTATAATCCTTCGCATCACGGTTTAAGCGGTAACCTCCGCCCTTCCCTCTGATTCCATCCAATAAGCCTGCTTTAGATAAAATTACAATTATACTCTCCAGATACTTGACAGAAATATCTTGTTCCTCTGCGATTTTATTAAGAGGTATGTATTCTCCTTTATCATATCCCGCAAGCTTAACCATAACACGCAATGCATATCTGCCTTTTGTAGAAACCAACATTTTATACGCTCCCCCTTATGCTATTTGCACTATCTCGAATTTTAATCTAAATTAGCAATCCTTTCAAGCAAAACATTATTTCTTTCTATAAATTTCGACATTGCTGCCGGCTCAAGCTGTTTGTGACTCAGAATGGCTATATCATAAACATGCTGGCAGATTAGTTCCATATCACTCCTTCTTTCTTCATTTTCAGAAAGCTTCAGGATTGCCTTTATCAGCGTATTCTTACTGTTGAGTACAAGGATTTGCTCCTGCTCAAACATATTAGCTGCATCCGGTCCGGCAAACCCATACATTCTGCTTAATTCCTGAAACCTGCGTGAATGCTCGGACAGTAAAATCATGCCCGGTATAGAAGTGGATTTTAGTGCCTCTACTTGAACCTTAAGCTTTTCATTGCCAATTGCCTGCCTAAATATCTTTTCAAGCTCACCTGTTATTTTTTCATTGTCATCTTTATTTTCACTATCCTTCATAATGTCTGAAATATCGGAGTCAACACGGGTGAATTTAACACTGGTCTCTTTTGTCTCCATAAACTGCATAAAGTGATTATCTATCATTGTATTCATAACGACAGCTTCAATACCATGTTCCTTGAACATCTTTATATACTGAGCCTGCTGCTTTTCATCAGTAACATAAAAAACCCTGTCCTTATTGGTATCGCCGGTTTTTTCCCGATAATCCTTCAGGGTAACATACTCGCCACCCGTAGTTTTGTATACAATAGCATCCTTAACTCTGTCATAAAACTTTGGCTCCCGGATACATCCATACTTAACAAATGGATTAATATCATCCCAATATTTATTGTAGCTCTCCCTGTCGTTTTCAAAAAGAGATGTCAGCTTATCTGCCACCTTTTTAGTTATGTGGGATGAAATTTTGCTTACATATCCGTCATTTTGCAAAAAGCTCCTTGAAACATTTAATGGCAGATCAGGACAGTCAATAACACCCTTCAGAAGCATAAGAAACTCAGGTATAACCTCTTTAATATTGTCTGCAACAAACACCTGATTGTAGTAAAGCTTTATTTGGCCTTCAATAGTCTCGTACTCATGCTTAAGCTTTGGGAAATACAAAATTCCCTTGAGATTGAAGGGGTAGTCCATATTTAGGTGAATCCAGAAAAGAGGCTCTTTAAAGTCATGGAATACCTTTTGGTAAAACTCCTTATATTCTTCATCGGTGCAATCCCTCGGGCTCTTCAGCCATAGAGGATGTGTATCGTTTAAAGGTTTGGGCTCTTCTACTTTTTCATCTTTTTCCGCCTCTTTTTTCTTTTCCACAGCCTCCTTTGAGGCATCCTCAAGATACAGCTCTATTGGTAGAAACGAACAGTACTTTTCAAGTATTTCCTTCATTTTATAGTAGTCCAAATACTCCAATGAATCCTCGGCCAGATACAACGTAACAACAGTGCCTCTTTCAGAATGGTCCGAATCATCCATTTCAAATTCCTGTCCGCCTGTGCTTGTCCATTTAACAGCAACAGCTCCATCCTGCCAAGACAGAGTGTCTATCGTAACTTTCTCGGATACCATAAATGCAGAATAAAAGCCCAGTCCGAAATGCCCTATTATCTGGCTGCTTTCATCTGTCTTATCCTTGTATTTTTCAAGAAAATCAACTGCACCGGAAAATGCAATCTGATTGATATACTTTTTTACCTCTTCGTCAGTCATGCCAATGCCGTTATCAACAATCTTTATGGTCTTATCGTCTTTGTTAATGATAACTTTTATGTGAAATTTCTCGTTAGCGTCAATTTCCGCTTCACCAATAGAAATGAGCTTTTTTAGCTTAATAATTGCATCATTAGCGTTTGATACCATCTCTCTAATAAATATATCTTTTTCTGAATAGAGCCACTTTTTTATAATTGGAAAAATATTTTCAGTCTGGATGGAAATACTCCCGCTTTCCCTCGGCATTACAATCCCTCCTATAGTTATTGATATTATGTATTTTCATGCCAATATTTATATTATAGCTCCAATAGTTACAATGTCAAGATAAAATTAGCACTCCCTAGAAGAGAGTGCTAACAATTATCTAATTAAATTAAATAAAACAATTTTATGTCTTAAGTACTATTATATTATCTCCAATTCTCCTAAGCATTCTGCCAAACATCCTTTTAAGTGACTCTTTTAGTTTCTCGTTAGGTTCAACAAAGCATAAACCGTATTCATACTCACTAACTTCCGACTTATTGCTGTGTACAATAAAGCCATGTAGAATGTATTGGCGGAAATCTAACTCAAGCAAAACCTTTATTATAACTGTTCTCTTAACAGGAAATATCAGTGGGGATGCAAACCTTAGGCCACCTGAGCTGATATCCAAAACCCTTATTCTTGTAATGTTTGTATGAACGGCTCGGTCACCTACCTGCACTATGCAAGCATCTGCGCACAACGGGCTAACAGGTCTTATCCTCAACGATTTCCTTGCATAATCCCTTAGATTCATAATATCACCTGCTGAAGTGTTAATTTAATGCCTCACAGCAGGTTTATACTACCATATATTTACATTTTCTTCAACATATTTCTCAAGTATCCTATCATATTCCCGGCGTACAGCCGAAACTATCCGATTTTTTGATGAATCAAGCACAAGTGCATCAACTGTTTTTATTGGCAGCACCTTAATGGAAGTTCCCGATAAAAACGCAGCATCAACCTTGTCAAGTGATCCGACTTCAACAAACTTCTCAATAACTTCAAACCCTGCATTCCTGCATGCTTCCAAAACATATTGCCTGGTTATTCCTTTTAACACATACTCACCCGGAGCAGTTAGAACACAGCCATCCTTCACAAAGAAAACATTAGATTTGCTGCCTTCGGTGATTCTCCCCTGGCTGTCTGATAAAAGGACCTCAAAAAAGGAGCCTTCTTTTATTCTATTTTCTACAGCTTCTTTATAGGACTTATTAAGGATTTTTGCATTTGGGTTTTGCCTCTCTATTTGAAAAAGTCCTGTTTTAACTCCAGCATCTACTTGGGCCTGTGTTGGATAGTAGCTTTTGCTAATGTATACCAACCTCTCCTCAGTTCCGCCATTTCCCAAAACCAAGACCTTCACATTACAGCAATCGGTTTTGTTTACTGAAAGTAGTTTTTTTATATCCTCCCTAAGCTGCTCAGAAGTCACAAACAGCTCCCTTCCTACTGCATTGACAGAATGCTTCATTCTATTGAAATGATCCATATAGAAAAGAGGCACACCTCTAATAATTCTCATCACTTCATATACGACTGTCCCTGCTCCAAAGCCATTATTCTCAATATAGTCAGCTTCTGTGAGAGAGCCGTTGGATAACACGAATAATCCAATATTATCGACCATACATTTCACCTCTGTGTAATTTATCTTGCCCCGTGTATTCATGTGAATTATAATGTATTTATTACCATTATTCAAGGAGACGGCCATGGGTGAAGTAAAGGATTTTAAAAACATAACAAACTGGGATGAGCTGTTTGACATGACGAATGAGATTTTAACGTTTCTTGTCGAACAACACAACATAACTCATGACATGGTTATTAAAACAACCTATGATATAATTAAAAATGCCGGCTACAATTACTCATACGATGATGTTGAAGAAAACTATTACAGCGGCTTTTAATCAAATCAGGCTTTCGGTCACTCCATTGGATACTTAAGTCCCCATTGTCTGCGGATTTCGTCCATTATCTTTGTCAACGCTAAGGTTTCATCTAATGGCATTATCCGGCTCTCCTTTTTGCCTTCCGCCAAACAATTCATTACTTCCAATGCCTCATGAGCATACCCTGTCGAAATATACGGAAGATTGATAGTTTCTACCTCTCCACCAACATGTATTTCAAAGGATTCGGCATGCCAAAACTTTGGTATTTTAATATATCCCTTGGTTCCAAGGATATATGCATCATCCGGCATATGTGTACTGACGGCTGCTGATAATACGGCAAGTCTTCCATTGTTGTAAACAAGAGTATAGGTGCACTGCTCATCAACACCTGTATCTCCAATTAATGCCGCAGTTAATATCTTTTCAGGCTTTGTTCCGAAAACCATCGCGGCAAAATAAAGCGGGTAAACACCCACGTCTAATAGAGCCCCTCCGGCAAGCATGGGGTTTCTGAGTCTTCCCTTCGGATCCTGATTTCCAACATATGCAAAGTCAGCCTTTATCATTCTGATTTCGCCGATTACATTCGTTTTAAGTGTTTCCCTGAGCTTAACTATGGCTGGAAGATATCTTGTCCACATTGCTTCCATTAAAAAAACTCCGTGTTTGCGTGCAGCGTCCACTAATTCTTGTGCTTGTTTTGAATTGATAGTAAATGGTT
>CAZPMC010000051.1:0-13891 GCA_964587755.1 uncultured Oscillospiraceae bacterium | reverse complement strand
GAATTTACGAGTTTTTTATTGTCTTCACTGTTTACTTTTCAAGGTCCATCTACCTTCTGTCAGCCTTATTTCATGCCGACTTCCGGTCTGCGCCCCGTGCGGAGCAGCTTTTATATTTTATCATTTTGCCGTCATTCTGTCAACCACATTTTTTGAGTCTATGTTCTCAAGTCGCACCTCAAACGGTTATCTTTTCTGTTTTGGTGGATATTGATGACAGTCTTTGCAACGACAGCTTTTGTATTATAACACCAGAAAACTTTACGTGTCAATAGCCTTTTTTATTTAAATCTGTTGTTATAAAATTCAAGTTAATCTATAATTGTCTTAACGGTTATGCAAGTGAGGAGGAACAGTAATGATTATTATCGGAGAAAAGCTAAATAGCAGTGTCAAATCAGTAAAACCACTCATGGAAAACTATGATGCTGCTGCAATTCAGGATTTAGCCAGAAGGCAGGTCGATGCTGGCGCTGCCTTTATTGATATTAATGTAGGAATTTTTATCAATGATGAACCAGAAAGGATGAAATGGCTTGTTGAAACTGTAACTCAAGCTGTTGATACACCCTTATCCATTGATTCCCCAAATCCCCTAGCCCTTGAGGCAGGACTTAAGGCTAATAAGAACGGTAAGCCTATTGTCAATTCCATCACTAATGAGACAAAAAGATTCAATTCTGTGCTACCACTTATTAAAGAGTATGATACGGCAGTGATTGCACTTTGCATGGATGACAGCGGCATGCCTGAAACTGTTGAAGACAGGGTTAAAATTGCTGAATCACTTATTGAGAAGCTAACAAAGGAAGGAGTCAGTATTGAAGATATCTATATCGATCCTATGATAAGGCCTATAGGAACAGGCTCTCACTACGGCGTAGTGGCCATCGATACAATACGCAAGGTCAGACAGGAATTCCCTAAGGTTCACATAGCATGCGGATTGAGCAACATCTCCTTCGGAATCCCTGCAAGAAAGCTTGTCAATCAGGCATTCCTGATTATTGCCATGTCTAACGGACTGGACTGCGCCATTATGAATCCTCTTGACAAAAAGCTTATGTCCTTTGTATATGCGACAGAAGCCCTGTTGGGTCAGGACGATTTCTGCATGAACTATCTGACAAAATTCAGGGAAGGCCTTCTGGATTTCTAAATTAGCTTTCGCACAATTTACAAAAATTAATTCCATCAAAAAAAGTGCAGTCTTAATATTGCACTTTTTTTATTGGGTGCTCAAAGGGCAGTTAACCTTCCCAGCTCTATAATATCAGCCTCACACACTTCCTTTAATGATCTGTTATAAATGACACTAGCAGGATGATATAAAGGAAACAACATGCATTGATGCTTTCCTACATTTACACATATAGCCCGGCCATGGTATTCTCCGATATTCAATGAAAAATCCCCTGTAACTGCTCGAAGGGGCACATTCCCCATTGTCACGACCCATTTTGGCCGAAGTATCTCAATCTCTCTGATAAGATATATTCTGCTTGACATTATTTCATCTTTAGTAGCAGGTCTGTTTGAAAGTCTTCCTGTTTTGGGATTCACCTTTGAAAGCCTGTACTTTATTGCATTAGTTATGTAAATGTCATCTCTGTTAATGCCGGCTAAGGCAAGAAATTCGTCAAGGTTTCTGCCCGCAGCTCCTGAAAAAGGACGGGAAAGCTTTACTTCTTCCCGTCCCGGAGCCTCACCTACCAACACCACCTTAGGCTCTGGGAAGCCACAACCAAATACAAATTCATTCCCCTCAAATTCGGACGAATATTTCTCATATACTTCCGAAAGCTTATATTCCTTTGTCATTAAGTCTCCCTCAATTGATCCAGTTTCATTTTTACACTTTTCATATCCTCAAAAAGCAAAGCCTTCTTTAGAGGGTCTCTCAATAATGCTGCAGGGTGAAATGTGGGCATAATCCAAAAGCCCTTCCGCTCTATCCATTGGCCTCTTATTTTTGTAACCCTTGAATCTTTGCCGATTATGTGCCTTGCTGCTGTTGTGCCTAAACAAACCATTATAAGCGGTCTTACAAGCTTTACTTGATTTCTCAGCCACCCAAGGCACGCCTCAGCCTCGTTATCTGTGGGAGTCCTGTTTGAAGGTGGCCGGCATTTTACAATATTACATATGTAATAGTCCTCCGCTTTAAACATCAAAGCGGAAAGAAGGTTATCAAGCAACTGACCCGCTTCGCCTACAAAAGGCTTTCCCTGCTCGTCCTCTTGCCGTCCCGGCCCTTCACCGATAAGCATAAGCGGCGCAGTTCTTGATCCCCGCTCCACAACAACGCTGTTTCTTGTTTCTGCCAGAATGCAATTTTTACATGCTTTACATCTGTTAACAAACTCATCCCAATTAAGTATCATTTTCATTATTCCATATGCTCAATGCTTTCAAAGCCCTTTTTTTCCGGTAGCCTAACATCTCCATGTTTGACAAGCATCATAAAGAAGAAAGCAAACACCATCGATATACTAGCATAAACAAATAAGAATTCATCTCCAAGATGATCCTTTATATAACCAAATAAAATAGGGCTTATAATAGCAGCAAGCATTGAGAAAAAGTAATAGTAGCCGGTGTACTTGCCGATTCCTTTATTTGACGTCATCTCCACAACCATGGGGTAGGAATTAATATTTATCAGAGCCCAGCTAATGCCTCCCACTGCAAGCAATATGTAAAAGGGCCAGATATCTGTTTTGGGAATAAAATTAATACTTAAGAATGTCAGGAATAGCAATGTAATTCCCGATAAGATTGTCTTTTTCCTTCCGATTTTTGTGGCTAAAAACCCAGAGGGAATTGAAAAGATAACAAGCATCCCCGAGAAAATTGCCAGCATAAACGAAGACGTCCCCTTTGTGATGTTTAAGACAACCTCTCCATAGGTGGAAAAGAAAGTCTCCACAGCATTGAAGCTTGTGAACCAGAAGAATATTGCAAGAAGAAGGAATATAAGGCTCAGGTTTTTCCCTATCCCACTTACTGCTTTCTTCTCACTATTCTCCTCAGGTTGGTCATCAGCAATTTCCTTAGGCTCATGAATAGATAAGTACATTATGATTATCGTGAAAATAAGGATAAGGGAGCCTACAGCAAATGGGAGAAACTCATTTGTATCAAACAGGAATCCGCCAATTAAAAACGCAATGACCGATCCCACTCCCCCGATAAAGTTAATGACCCCATTTGCTTTGCTTCTTAGCGGTCTGGGTGTAAAATCAGGCATTAGTGCAACTGTAGGAGCTCTGTAAATACTCATAAAGAAATTCATTGCTATGACGACAGACATAAGAGTTACAATGTTTTTCCGCATAACCGGTATCAATATGAATGCCAGTGCCGACAGAGGTATACCCACAAGCAGATAGGGCATCCTTCTTCCATATCTATTATAGGTTCTGTCACTTAGTGCACCGAAGACAGGTAGTAGAACTATTGCGAATATATTATCGATGGTCATAACGGAGCCTACTGCAACACCCGACAATCCTAACTGCTTCAAATAAATTGGCACTGCTACGTTATAAAGCCCCCATACAATGCTGACTGTAAAAAAGCCCAGGCCAATAAGAAAAGTTTTTTTGTAATCCAGCTTCATAGCTTTAGCCTCCCATTTCTTTCACTATTTTAAGCGCTATATCAGGAACGTTTGTTATAATGCCGTCAACACCTGCCGCAACCATCGCTTTTATATGCGACCGTTGGTCTACTGTAAAAGGGTTTATTTTTATATTGTTTAGCTTGCATCCTTTCACTACTTCAGGAACAATATTGTAAAATAAAGGATGTATTGCAGCAGCTCCAAGCCTTTTAGCATATTCCCAAGGCTCATAAATGCCGGCCATATACAGCGGCGCTGTAATAAGCTGCGGGTTAAGCTTTCTTATTTCTACAAGGCTGTAATGATTGAATGATGAAATGATGGTACGGTTTGCTCGTTTGTAGGCGGTTACAGCCTGTGAAACCGCCCTTTCAATTCCGGGGTAAAAAACGGGACCATTCTTAATCTCAATATTTAATAGTCCGTCCCAGTTATCTAATAGATCTAGTACCTCTTCCAGAGTGGGGATTTTTTCATTCTTAAACTCTGGTGAAAACCATGAGCCGAAATCAAGTGTTCTTAATTCATCCAGTGTTTTTTCCTTAACAAAGCCCTTGCCATTGCTTGTTCTTTCAAGCTGTTCATCGTGGATAACAACCAATTGACCGTCACTGCTAAGATGTACATCAAGCTCAATACCTCCTGCACCAAGCTCCAATGCCTTTCTAAAAGATGCCATTGTGTTCTCCGGTGCTATTTTTGACGCACCTCTATGTGCGATAATCAATGGTGCTTTGATGCCGCTCATCCCCTTTCCATAATAAGACTATAGCAGAAATAAATTCAGTTTTCAACGAAAAGCGTTTCCATCATCTCTTTAACAGCTTCCTCATCGTAAATGTAATACCAAACGTTGCTAATTTTCTTACTTTCTCCGGGTATTGTGTATGATTCTATTTCATCCATTTTAATTTTCTTAATATTTTCTATTTGATTTGCAATATCGCTGAGCATAATATTTGTCCTGATATGCTCCTTTATTATATCGAAAAGCTCATCAACCTTTGAAATGTATTTAAAGCTCAATTTCTGCCTGACCAGCTCTTTAATAAACTCTTGCTGCATCTTTATTCTGCCGATATCGCCCTCTAAATATCCCTGTCCTGCGTTGCCTTTTCTGTAACGCACAAGCTGCTCTGCTTTACGCCCGTTTAGAAGCTGCCATCCTTTTTTCAGATGGATGTGAAGCTTCTGTGTCGGGTCATCATAGTTCATTGAAAATGGAACATAAAATTCTACTCCACCTAATACGTCAATAACCTTCCTGAAGCCTTTAAAATCCATTGTAATATAGTAGTGTATGGGAAGCCCTGTTATCTGCGTAACTTTATCTGCTACCTCCTCTTCTCTCCCCCGCGAATATAATGTGTTTATTTTTCTATACCTGCCCCCGTCACGGACTCTTGTATCCCTGGCAATTGACAAGAGCTTAAGTTTTGAGGTGTTTGGGTTAAAATTAAATACCATAATTACATCACATCTTGTTTTATCCTTATCAAGGCCGAGAACGAGCAAATTCAACGGAACCTCTTTTGTTGCGCTGCTAACTAAGCTGGGATTTTCTTCAGTTTTTTTATTATCACTGATGGGTTCAGGAATGTGTCTATTAGTGATAGCAAACTGTTCTGACAAAAAATACACTCCATTTCCAAACATGGCAAGAAGCAACACAATGCAAGCCCTTTGAAAAAATTTTGTCATTCTCATAAAGAAACCTCGAAAAATTATTAATCAATTGTCAGTAATTATTATGCGTTATGAAAACCTTTTAATGCAAAATTTTATGTTTGTACCATGCCTTGAGATTAATCCTTACATTATATATAATAAAAGGAAGTTTAGACTAGTAAACTGGGACGGTATACTATGATTATTGAAAGTATTGCAAACAAGTTAAGAAAGGTAGAATTTTTGTCAAGGTTTGTAACAGCAGAATCATTGACACAGTTTTTCCGTTATGCTATCACCGGGTTAACCAGCGCCGCAATAGAATTTTCTTTGCTTTATGTTTTTAGGGATATTGCTAAGCTTTCTGTTGTATTGTCCAATTCTATTGCACTTAGTATTGTTTTTTGGTTTAATTTTTTCATCAACAGAATATGGTCATTCAAATCCACTGCCAATCTAAAAAAACAATTAGCTATGTATTTTTTTCTTTTCGTCTTCAATTTGGCAGCCTCCGATATTATTATGTATCTATTAACCGATAAATTAAGTATGAGCTATCTATTAGCAAAGGTCTTTGCTATCGGTGCTATTGTCGGATGGAATTTTATTATATATAGGAAGATAATATATAAATAAAAAACTCTTGACATGCAAGAGTTTTTACTTTGGTGGAGGGAGATGGATTTGAACCATCGAAGTCTCTGACAACAGATTTACAGTCTGCCCCCTTTGGCCACTCGGGAACCCCTCCATGCTTCATATGTTTTTCAACTTCCGCCTATGATTCAAATCGGCGCAAGTAATATAATACAATACGAAGCATTGCTTTGTCAATACCAAACGAGTTATATCAAATTTCCTTTTTCCAAAGGCCATGTAAATTGCAATATGCATAAACAACAGCCTTACTTTCAGCATCATCAGGAAGAACAAAATTGCATGGAGTACCTTCGCAATTTGGAACAATTTCGTCATTTTCTCCTGTATACGGTACCTTATTTTCACTTGTATGATTCGGGAACTCAACTACCGGTTCTCTACCCGGCTTTAGATACACAAATTCTTCTCTATCATCGGTAACAAGAGCTATCCATTCAATAAAATGCTCTGCAGTCATAGGATGGATAACAGAGCCCACTGAGACTTTGATTCTGGCATTCTCTAATAATGCTTGCGGTACATGCTTCTCTTGAGAGGCATCTGTTGAATTTGCATCAATCAAAACCATATCCTCCCCGCAGCAATTAAGAGCCATTCCGGATGATTTCAATAACGCAACAACATTACCGCATTTTTTACATTGGTAAAATAAACCCTTTTCCATTTAATTTTCTCCCCTTTCAAATCGCTTACTAAAGTATACCCCTCATTGGGCAAAAGATAACAAAAAACATAGCGAAGCCACATCACCCAAGTCAATCTGTAAGCAATGTGGCTTCCTTGCTATGATTTATTTATTTTTCCTCAATCGCCTTATATCTATTGTGTTGCCTTTAATTGACGATTAATAACCCCATACCTGCCATTCAAGTATACCAAGCTATTGGTGTTTTTGTCAAACGTTTAACCTAGCAAAGAAGTGTACTATGCTGCGAAAGTTAGATAGATGCATTTTAACCACTTTTTATACTATCTTTGGTTGGGGTTGTAATGTTTCGTACGAAGTTGAATTAATCGTTTAATTTAGAAAATATATCTGCAGGTAGAATTATATTAGAATTTTAAATAAAATGCAACACATTTTAGCAATTATTTTAGATATTTTTGTACATATCTCATATAATTTGCGAAGATATGCTCAATTGTTTAGTTATACGTTTTCTAAATCTTCAATTAACTATAGCTATACTTTATGAAATCTCAAAATTTCGTATCGCAATTTAGCAACATAGAAATTTATTATTTATATATGAAAAATTTAAATTATTTGACTTGAATCTTCCTTTGCAATAGCGCATACTAAACTTAAAGGCAAATAACAATACAAATAAGAGAGGAGAACCAAAAAATGAATATGGAGTTTCACAAGGGAAACAGAGAAACTATGTACAAAAGCCTAAAACCGGGCTCCGTTGCAGTTGTGTACAGCGGGCATGTTCCCCGCAGAACAAGTGACGAAGAATACCCTGCCTTTGTAAAACGTAATTTTTTATATCTGACCGGAATTGAACAGCAAGATACAATCCTTATGGCGACCAAACTTGGCGATGAAACAAAAGAAACACTGTTTGTTCTTCCTTCAGATTTGAGAGCCGAGCGTTGGAACGGCAAGAGGCTGACATTAAAAGAAGCATCTGAAGCCTCAGGCATTGAAGATATTAAATATATAGACCAGTTTAAAGAGTGCTTTGATAAGATTATTTCATCAAATAAATATGAAAATGTTTATTTGGATTTTGACAAGTATAAAAGCGATGAGCCGGACAATGAAGCATATAAGCTGGCAGCTTATATTAAGAGCACATACCCTTACATTTCCCTTAAAAACTTAAATCCACAGCTTAGAAAGCAGCGTACTATCAAACAGCCTTGTGAGATAGAAGCCTTGAGAATGGCAGAGAAAATTACAAGGGACGGAATCATTGCAATGATGCAGAAATGTAAGCCCGGCATGTTTGAATACCAGTTAAAAGCCGAGTTTGAGTACGCCCTTGCGCAGCACGGCGTTATCCCCGGCTTCCCCCCTATAATTTCAGCCGGCGAAAACAATTTCTGCATACATTATTACTCCTATAGAGGGCAAATCCAGGACGGTGACTTTGTTTTAAATGACGTCGGGGCAAGCTGGAATAATATGATAAATGACGTTTCCAGAGGATGGCCGGCCAACGGTAAGTTCAGCGAAAAGCAGGCCTTGCTTTACAATTGTGCTTATGAAACCTCCAACTATATGTTTAATACACTGAAGCCCGGTATCCCTATGGCTGATGTGGATTTGATGGTGCGTAAATACAATTTCGAGCGGCTAAAATCCATTGGCCTTTGTGACAATTACGACGAGGTCGGAAAATATATCTGGCATGGCGGCGCTCATCACGTAGGTCTGGATGTTCACGACGAAGTAGACATGACCATGCCCCTGGCTCCAGGTATGGTTTTCTGTGTTGACGTTGGTATTTACGTCGAAGAATGGGGCATAGGCTTCCGTCTGGAGGACAATTGCCTTATTACAGAAACAGGCTGTGAAAACCTGTCGGCACTCATCCCAAGAAGCATCGAGGAAATTGAAGCAGTTATGGGAAAAAGATAATAAATAATACTGTTAAAAGGGGTCCTGTTTAAGCAGGACCCTTTTTTAAACCGCTTCTATCAGGAATATGCGGGAGTAGAAATCTCCCTGACGGCTTTCTCCTTCGTAAGGCTCCCGCTTTCTTAAGCCTGAAGCCTGGTCGGATACGAGAAGCCCAGATCGCATTAATTCATCCCCGTAAAATTGGGTCTTGTAAGAGGATACAGCATACAACTGATTATCTAAGAGGCCTTTTAATTTTATCCTCTTAAAGCCAGTGTTTACAGGCTGAAGCACACGGTAATATCCCAGGATAGCTTTTTTCCTGTCCTCTGAAACAGCCATCCAGGCCGTCTCATTCTTTTCAAAGGGGCTTAATAGCCTGTAAAATACACCTTTTTGAATAAGCTCACGATGCTTCTTCATAAACGCAATCTGAGCCTTTATTTTTTCCTTTTCCTCCTCAGACAGCTTATTTAAGTCCAGCTCATAGCCGAAGGTGCCGAAATAGGCAACATTTGCTCTTGTCTCTATGGGTGTGCTGCGGAACACCTGATGGTTCGGTACTGCCGAAACATGGCTTCCCATACTGCTGACAGGGTAGACAAAGGATGTCCCATACTGTATTTTCAGTCTCTCAATAGCATCCGTGTTATCGGATATCCACCCCTGAGGTGCATAATACAGCATCCCCGGGTCAAACCTTCCTCCGCCACTTGCACAGGATTCGAATAAAATGTGTGGATATTTGCTTGTCAACTGTTCATAAAGCTTATAAACCCCTAGAATGTATCTGTGGGCAGCCTTCCCCTGATAGCCTGCCTCGCCTCCCCGGGAGAAGGGCTCTGACATGCTCCGGTTAATATCCCATTTCACATATGATATGGGCGCTTCGTCCAATATCTTTTCCATTAAATTTCCGATATAATCCACTACCTCGTCCTTTGAGAAGTCTAGTAAAAACTGATTTCTGCCGTGAGATAACCGCCTGTCCTCAGCAGCTAACAGCCAATCCTTATGTTCTTTATACAATTCACTTTCCTTATTTATTCCCTCCGGCTCAAACCAAAGTCCGAATTTCAGTCCCAGATTGGTGATCTTCTCAGCAATGCCCTTAATTCCTCCGGGAAGCTTTTCCTTGTTCGGGAACCAGTCACCAAGGGAGCTTGTTGAGTCGTTTCTCTTCCCAAACCAGCCGTCGTCCAGTATAAACAGCTCTATTCCAAGGCTTGCGGCAGTTTTTGCAATATCTAATATTTTTTCTTCATTAAAATCAAAATAGGTAGCTTCCCAATTGTTTATCAAAATCGGGCGGGGCTCATCTCTCCACTTCCCTCTTGCAAGCCGGGTGCGATATAGCTTGTGGAAGGTCTGGCTCATTTCGTTTAAGCCCTCATCCGAGTATACCATGACCACCTCAGGTGTTTGGAATACCTCACCGCAAGTCATCTCCCAGCAGAATCCCTTAGGATGGATTCCCATCTGAACCCTGGCTACATCGAAATTGTCAACCTCAACCTGTGCCAGGAAATTTCCGCTGTATATAAGACTAAAGCCCAATACCTCACCTGAGAACTCATCGGCATTGGGTCGTTTCAAAGCGAGAAAAGGATTGAACTGATGGCTGCTAATTCCCCTCATGCTATATACGCCTTGAATTCCGCGGTTAAGCCTATGAACATTTACACTGCGCTCTCTTCCCCACGCGCCGGATAAATCTATCATCTCGTAATCACTGTCAGGAAGGTCAAGATTTACGCTCATAGCTGATTTTAAGGTGATACCCTCCGGATTATTGCATATGAACCGGGCATTTCGCGCAATTACAAGCATTTCATTATATATAGTATAGGTTAAAACAAGCTCTGTTTGTATCAGCTCATCCTCCAGAGTAATCTCCAGCGTAACCGCTTCACCCGGGTCCTCCACATAGGTGGCAGGCAGCCCCTTCAGCTTCGGTTTTCCATCGTAAATAACATGCTTTTTATATATGAAGTCGGAGGTAAGGCTTCCTTTGCTGTCTTTTATCTGAAAGGCGGGATATCGTGAATCTCCTGAACAATAAGCAGGATACTCCTGCTTAATATTCTCCAGTGAAAATTCATGATTTCCCTCAAAAGCACAAGGGGACATGTCCCTGTATGCAAGCTCCAGCAAATGTCCAAAGCTGTCCCTGTCCGTTAAACGTTTTCCAAAATATAGCTGTCCAAGTTGACGATTATCAAGAATAGTAATAATGTAGCTGATATGATCATTGAATAGATGAAATTCCCTTGCCTTCTCGTGGTAAACTATTCCCATGTTCTCTCCTATTGCCCTTTCTCTACATAATTGGCCAGACTATTTTACTTGTATATCTGCCACTCTTATTGTAGTAAAATAGCACCTGGAAAGCAATATTTCATTTAAACTGATTCCCGGCAATAACAAGAATCAGGTTTTCTCCTCAGCTCTCTTTATACCTGGTCAAAAACTGCTTTGTCCTCTCTTCTTTAGGATTGCCGAACACTTCCTCGGGAGTGCCCTGTTCCACAATGACACCGTCATCCATAAAGATGACACGGTCTGCCACATCCCGCGCAAAGTCCATTTCATGTGTCACGATTATCATGGTGGTGTTTCGCTCCGCCAGATTCCTAATGACTTTCAACACTTCTCCTGTGAGCTCAGGATCTAGAGCTGAGGTAGGTTCATCAAAGCACAAAATGTCTGGCTCTAAGGCTAAGGCACGGGCTATAGCCACTCGCTGCTGCTGTCCGCCTGATAGCTGGTGAGGATAACAGTTAAGCTTTTCAGACAGACCAACCTGAGAAAGAAGTATTTCTCCACGTTCTTGAATTTCTTTGAGAATAGCTTTCCTCTCCTTTTTATAGTCAGGGCGTTCGCGAGCCAAAAGCTCTGCTGCCAATGTAACATTTTTTAAGGCCGTGTACTGGGGAAACAAATTAAAGCTTTGAAAGACTAAGCCAAAATGCAGGCGCTTTTTACGCACTTCACTTTCCCGCTGGGTAGCGGGGTCCAATGCGTCAAAAATTACTTCATTATTAACAATGATGCTTCCCTTGTCCGGACGCTCCAGAAAGTTAAGACAGCGCAGAAGTGTGGTCTTTCCGCTGCCGGAGGAACCGATAATCGCGATTGACTCACCCTTTTCCAAAGAAAAGTCAATCCCTTTCAAAACTTCAAGAGCACCAAAACACTTCCCAATGTTTTTAACTTCTAAAATCGCCATTGCAATTTCCTCCTTTTATGCACGGAAGTAACTCAGCTTCTTTTCCAGCCAGCCAAACAGTAAGGTTAATGCCCCTATAAAGATAAGGAAATAGATGCCTGTGGCAAAAAGCGGCCAAATGAGTCCTTTGCTGGTATATTCCCCTGCCATCATAATGATCTCCTTGTTTGCAATAATGCGGGCAAGAGAGCTATCCTTTACTAGGGTAATCACTTCGTTACCCACGGGCGGAAGGATACGCTTTATTACCTGAAGCAACGTTATCTTGAAAAAAATCTGACTCTTTGTCATACCTAGGACCTGACCGGCCTCATATTGACCTTTTTGTATGCTCTCGATACCACCCCGGAAAATCTCTGAAAAATAACAGGCATAGTTGATAACAAAGGCAACAACTGCTGCGACGAAACGCCCCAACTCACCACCAGGCCATGAAAAAGACATACCTAAAAGACCTGGCCCGAAGAAAATTATGATGAGCTGAAGCATCAGCGGTGTCCCCCTGATAATCCAGACAAATGTCCGGACCAGCCAACGAATGGGGTGAAAGCGGCTCATTGAACCAAATGCAATCAAAAGCCCCAGTGGCAATGAAAATAAAAGTGTATATGCAAAGAGCTGGCAATTAATCAAAAAGCTCTCCGATAGTCTGTCAATAATCACAGGATTCTGGTTCATATATCTTACCTCAACTAAAAGTGACGGGGCAGAAAGTTTTAAGCCCTCTGCCCCGCTTAAGTTTCGTTTTCCACAAGGCTATTCAGCTAACTCCAATCCATACTTGTCAGCTAATTTAGCCATGGTGCCGTCTGCAGTCAATTCATCAAATATCTTATTCACCGCATCGCAAATGTCAGAGCCCTTACGGAAGGCTACGCCATAATCTTCTTCAGCCAGATGATCTACAATGGCAATATCCGCATAGCTGGTACCTTCACCAGTCATGGTATTTGCCAGTGTCAAGTCTAAAACAGCAGCGTCCGCAGTCCCTGCTTTAACTTCCATCAAGCACTCAGTCTGTAAGGTCTTCGGAACATAGCTTGCCTGCTTCAGGTTATCATCGGCCTCAATGGTGTCTTCCCCAGCTGAACCCTGCTCTGCCACTACAGTTTTTCCGATTAAGGAAGCAGTGCCGTCATAGGCAGCGCCTGCCTTCATAAGAACCACCTGGGCATTTTTAACGTAAGGCTTGGTGATTTCCATTGTTTCCTGACGCTCCGGATTTATGGTCAAACCATTCCAAATGCAGTCAATAGATTTCGCATTCAGCTCAACTTCCTTGGTATCCCAGTTTATTTCAACAAACTGGGGCTCAAGACCAAGCTTCTCACAGACCAAAGTAGCCAGCTCTGTATCAAAGCCTGTAAAGGTACCGCTTTCATCTGTATAATTCATGGGAGCGTAATCAGTGTAGCCAATAATCAGCTTTCCATTTCCCTTAACATAACTTAAATCACTTTCTTCACCGGTTTGATTAGCTACCGGATTCGCCTCTGATTTTCCACAAGCTGCTAATGCAACAACCATGATTAGCACCAAAATCACAGATATCAATTTTTTCATTTTAACCCCTCCAATTTCAGTTTAAAAACCTTTATCATTATATCACGTTAGCGAGATAAAGCAATAGCTTGTTAATAAAAATATTTCAGCCATCTTCAAAAAATAAAAGGCGCCCATTCCTGAGTGACACACAAAATGTAGCCTCAAAAACGAACGCCTTTGCTCTTAGATTAATACTAAGTGTAAAAAAAGCCGCTATCCTTACGGATAAGCGGCTTTCGTTCTGGTGAGCCATCCGCGATTCGAACGCGGGACACCTTGATTAAAAGTCAAGTGCTCTGCCGACTGAGCTAATGGCCCAAAGTGGCTGGGATGGCAGGACTCGAACCTACGAAATGCCAGAGTCAAAGTCTGGTGCCTTACCGACTTGGCTACATCCCATTATTTTAAACGCAAGCTTAATTATAAAGGCCTTTTACTCTTCTGTCAAGTTTTGATTTTACTCTATTTACAGTATAATAAAAAACAATGAAAAAGAGTCTCGTTGGAGACTCTTTTTATTGGGGTGAACTATGGGAGTCGAACCCACGACCTCCAGGGCCACAACCTGGCGCTCTAACCAACTGAGCTACAC
>CAZPMC010000050.1:0-14192 GCA_964587755.1 uncultured Oscillospiraceae bacterium | reverse complement strand
TGACAGATAACGGAACATTTATTATTAATGGCGCGGAGAGAGTTATCGTCAGCCAGTTGGTCAGATCTCCGGGCATCTATTATTCCAATAAGATCGACAAGACAGGAAAGAAGCTTTATTCAGCCACTGTTATTCCAAACAGGGGAGCATGGCTGGAATATGAGACAGATTCCAACGATGTTATGTATGTGAGGATAGACAGAACCAGAAAGCTTCCAATAACAGTATTGGTCCGGGCTTTAGGTTATGGCTCGGACATCGAGGTCACTGAGCTTTTAGGTGATGATGAAAGGGTAATGGCCACCATTCAAAAGGATAACGCGAAAACTGCGGATGAAGGCCTTATCGAAATTTACAAAAGACTGCGTCCCGGCGAGCCACCCACAGTTGAGAGTGCCAAGACCCTTTTAAGGGGATTATTTTTTGATGCAAAAAGATATGATCTGGCTAAGTTCGGAAGGTTTAAGTTTAATAAAAAGCTTTCTATCGCATCAAGAATCAGTGGACACGTATCTGCCGAAACAATCATTAACCCTCTTACCGGTGAGATACTTGTCAATGAGGGTGAAGTGATAGAAAGAGAAAAGGCGGAAGAAATACAGGATTGTGCCATCAATTCAGTATACCTGAGTGTAGAAGATAAGAGAATCAGGGTTCTGGGGAATGACACAGTTAATATAAAGAATTTTGTAAACTTTGATATTGATGATTTAGGGATTACAGAAAGAGTTAAATATGAAGTCCTGGAAAAGCTTATGGAGGAGAATGAATCCCCTGAGGATCTGCGAAGGGCTATTGCCGAGAATATCGACGAGCTGGTACCTAAGCATTTGACGGCTGATGACATCATTGCCTCCATCAACTACATCATTCATATTAGTTATGGTGTGGGAGAAGATGATGACATTGACCATTTGGGCAACAGAAGACTGCGTTGCGTAGGTGAGCTTTTACAAAACCAGTTTAGGATAGGGCTTGCAAGAATGGAGAGAGTGGTCAGGGAACGTATGACCATTCAGGATATTGATATTGTTACACCTCAGGCGCTTATAAATATAAGGCCGGTTGCTGCTGCAATAAAAGAGTTTTTCGGGAGCAGCCAGTTGTCCCAGTTTATGGACCAGACAAATCCTCTTGCAGAGTTGACACATAAGAGGAGACTGAGTGCTTTGGGTCCTGGGGGACTTAGCAGAGAAAGAGCAGGCTTCGAGGTCCGTGACGTTCACCATTCTCACTATGGCCGTATGTGTCCCATAGAGACTCCTGAAGGACCAAACATTGGACTTATCGGGTCCCTGAGCACATATGCAAAAATCAATGAATACGGATTTATTGAGGCACCGTATAGAAAAATAGACAAAAAGCGCGGGGTTGTATCGAATGAGATTTTATACCTGACTGCAGACGAAGAAGATAAGTATGTTATTGCGCAGGCTAACGAACCACTTGATAAAGAGGGAAGATTTACCGATAAAAAGGTACTTTGCAGATACAAGGATGACATTCTTGAGGTTGAAAGTGACCGTGTAGACTTCATGGATGTATCTCCTAAGCAGTTGGTTTCAGTTGCCACGGCAATGATTCCTTTCCTTGAAAATGATGATGCCAACCGTGCACTGATGGGTTCGAACATGCAGCGTCAGGCAGTTCCGCTGATAAAGCCTGAAGCGCCTATAATAGGAACAGGCATTGAGTATAAAGCGGCAGTTGACTCAGGCACCGTTGTGCTTGCGCGCAATACGGGTACTGTTGAAAAGGTCTCTGCAAATGAAATAATAATCCGGACAGATAAAGGCGAAAGGGATTACTACAAGCTTCTTAAGTATGTCAGGTCAAACCAGGGCACTTGTACAAATCAAAGACCTCTCGTCAAAAAGGGTGATTCTGTTAAAAAAGGCGATGTCATTGCTGACGGACCTTCTACGAATAATGGTGAAATTGCCCTTGGTAAAAACATTCTCGTCGGGTTTATGACATGGGAAGGCTACAACTACGAGGACGCCATACTTATAAGTGAGAAGCTGGTTAAAGAGGATATATTTACATCTATTCATATAGAGGAATATGAGGCTGAAGCCAGAGATACAAAGCTTGGTCCTGAAGAAATCACAAGAGATATACCAAATGTGGGTGAAGAGTCGCTAAAAGACCTTGATGACAGAGGTATTATCAGAATAGGTGCTGAAGTCAGGGCAGGAGATATTCTTGTAGGAAAAGTTACTCCTAAGGGTGAAACAGAACTTACGGCAGAGGAGAGACTGCTTCGAGCCATATTCGGTGAAAAGGCAAGAGAGGTCAGGGATACATCTCTCAGAGTTCCCCATGGTGAGTCGGGTATTATTGTTGATGTCAAGGTATTCACCAGGGAAAATGGCGATGAGTTGCCACCTGGCGTAAACCAGTTGGTCAGATGTTATATTGCACAAAAAAGAAAGATTTCTGTGGGCGACAAAATGGCAGGAAGACATGGTAATAAGGGTGTTATTTCCAGAATACTGCCGGAAGAGGATATGCCCTACCTTCCTGACGGGACACCTCTTGAAATAGTATTAAATCCATTGGGAGTTCCTTCCCGAATGAATATCGGGCAGGTGCTGGAGGTTCACCTGGGGTACGCGGCAAAGGCTTTGGGCTGGAAGATTGCCACACCTGTATTTGATGGTGCAACTGAGAAGGATATTATGGCAACACTTAAAAAGGCAGGTCTTGAGGAAGACGGGAAGACCTGGCTGTACGATGGAAGAACCGGTGAACTGTTTGAAAACAGGGTAACAGTCGGCTACATGTATATACTAAAGCTGGCGCATTTAGTTGATGATAAGATACATGCACGTTCAACAGGCCCCTACTCCCTTGTTACACAACAGCCTTTGGGAGGTAAGGCACAGTTTGGCGGACAGAGATTCGGTGAGATGGAGGTATGGGCACTGGAGGCTTATGGTGCGGCATATACTCTGCAAGAAATACTGACTGTCAAATCAGATGATATAGTCGGCAGGGTAAAGACTTACGAGGCTATTGTGAAAGGCGATAACGTTCCCGAGCCAGGTATACCGGAATCATTTAAGGTTCTGATTAAAGAGCTGCAATCCCTTGCATTGGATGTAAAGGTTTACTCTGATGAACGTGAAGAGATTACCATTAAAGAATCAGCAGATGATGATCTTGAGGAACTCAATGTAAATATTGAAGGCCGGGAGGACGAGGAACCTATTGCTGATCACGAAGAAATCGGTGAGGACTTGACAGAGGATGAAATTGACTTGGACGATTTCGACCTTGGAGAAATCACAGGCAACGAAAGTGTTCTGGACGACGATTTAGGCGATGATTTGTTCGTTGAGGAGGACCTGACCGAGGGTCTGGACGGGGAAGATTTTTAGAAGGGAGAATAGGCCATGTTTGAATTAAACAATTTTGATGCTATAAAGATTGGTTTAGCTTCACCTGAAAAAATCAGAGAATGGTCAAGAGGTGAGGTCAAAAAACCTGAAACAATTAACTACAGGACCCTTAAGCCGGAAAGGGATGGCCTTTTCTGTGAGAGGATTTTTGGACCGCAAAAGGACTGGGAATGTCATTGCGGAAAATATAAAAGAATCAGATATAAGGGAATTGTCTGCGACAGGTGCGGAGTCGAGGTTACCCGCTCTAAGGTGAGAAGAGAGCGGATGGGACATATTGAGCTGGCAGCACCGGTATCCCATATATGGTATTTTAAAGGTATCCCAAGCAGAATGGGCTTGATATTGGATATGTCTCCAAGAGCATTGGAGAAGATTCTGTACTTTGCAGCTTATGTTGTTATTGATCCCGGTCAGACACCGCTTTCTAAAAAGCAGATACTGACAGAGAAGGAATACAGGGATTCTCTTGATAAATTTGGCTACAAATTCAGGGCTGCAATGGGTGCTGAGGCTGTTAAGGATCTGCTTATGGAAATTGATTTGGATAAGCAGTCAAAAGAGCTCAGAGAAGAATTGGAGTCTGCAACCGGTCAAAAGAGGATCAGGACTATTAAAAGGCTTGAGGTTATTGAAGCTTTCAGGCTTTCTCAGAACAGGCCTGAATGGATGATTATGGATGTTATCCCTGTTATCCCTCCTGAGCTTAGACCAATGGTACAGTTGGATGGTGGCAGGTTTGCCACATCAGACCTCAACGATCTGTACAGGCGTGTGATAAATAGAAATAACCGCTTGAAGAGGCTTCTTGATTTGGGAGCACCTGATATCATTGTAAGAAATGAGAAAAGGATGCTTCAGGAGGCTGTAGATGCCCTTATAGATAACGGAAGAAGGGGAAGACCTGTGACAGGACCCGGCAACAGGCCTCTTAAGTCACTTTCGGATATGCTCAAGGGTAAGCAGGGACGTTTTCGTCAGAATCTGCTGGGAAAACGAGTTGACTATTCCGGACGTTCCGTTATTGTTGTAGGACCAGAGCTTAAAATATACCAGTGCGGCTTACCTAAGGAGATGGCTTTGGAGCTGTTTAAGCCCTTTGTGATGAAGAAACTGGTCAACGACGGGTTGGCACACAATATAAAAAGTGCAAAAAGAATGGTTGAGAGGGTAAGGACTGAAGTATGGGACGTTCTTGAAGAGGTTATTAAGGAGCATCCTGTGCTTTTGAACCGTGCGCCCACACTCCACAGACTCGGTATTCAGGCATTTGAGCCTGTACTTGTAGAGGGCAGGGCATTAAAGCTTCATCCGTTGGTATGTACAGCATACAATGCCGACTTTGACGGTGACCAGATGGCAGTTCACGTTCCACTTTCAGCAGAGGCACAGGCAGAGGCGAGATTTCTTATGCTTTCAGCCAACAACCTGCTTGCACCTAAAGATGGCAAACCAATAACCGTGCCTACTCAGGATATGGTTCTTGGCAGCTATTATCTGACAATTGAGCGGGATGGCGAAAAGGGTGAAGGAAAGGTATTTACTTCAGGCAACGAAGCCATTATGGCATATGAAGAAGGTCATTTAGGACTTCATGCCAAGATAAAAGTAAGAAGAACCATGGTTTTTGACGACAAACCAAAGTCAAAAATTATTGAGACGACTGTGGGAAGATTGATTTTTAACGAAGCTATTCCACAGGATTTGGGATTTGTCGATAGAACCGACCTTGAAAAGGCATTTGATTTAGAGATTTCTCAGCTTGTTACAAAAAAAGAGCTTGGAAATATAATTGACAGATGCATAAAGGTTCATGGCACTACGGATACTGCCATCGTACTGGATAAAATAAAGGACCTTGGTTTCAGATATTCCACAAAAGGTGCTATAACTGTCAGTGTTTCTGACATGGTTATTCCTGATGTGAAACAAAAATATATTACTGAGACAGAAGAAAAGATTGATTCTATTACAAAGGATTATAAGAGAGGTCTGATATCTGAAACAGAGAGATACAACTCCGTTATACAGGCCTGGACCAAAACCGGTGAGAATCTGACACAAGCATTGATGGATACATTGGATAGATTTAATCCAATATACATGATGTCACAATCAGGTGCCAGAGGAAGTATAAGCCAGATTAAGCAACTGTCGGGTATGAGGGGACTCATGGCGGACACCTCTGGAAGAACGCTGGAAATACCCATCAGAGCTAATTTCCGTGAAGGTCTTAACGTTTTGGAGTACTTTATATCTACTCACGGCGCAAGGAAGGGTCTTGCCGATACGGCGTTAAGAACTGCTGACTCGGGTTATTTGACCCGCCGACTTGTTGACGTCAGTCAGGATGTTATCGTAAGAGAAGTGGACTGCGGAACAAGAAAAGGTATTGAAGTCGGCGATATAAAGGACGGAAATGAAATAATTGAGGATCTGGCTGAAAGACTGGTAGGAAGATATACGGTTGAGCCCGTATTACATCCTGAAAACGGTGAAGTTCTTGTTCCGGGCGACACCAAAATAACTGATGCCGATGCCGAGAGAATCGTCAAATCTGGTCATAAGAAGGTAAAAATAAGATCAGTACTGACTTGTCACTCAGAATATGGAGTCTGCGCCAAGTGCTATGGTTCCAACCTTGCGACAAATGAAGATGTTAATGTGGGTGAAGCAGTTGGCATTATAGCTGCACAGTCTATAGGAGAGCCTGGTACACAGCTTACAATGAGAACCTTCCACACAGGCGGTGTTGCAGGTGATGATATCACTCAAGGTCTGCCGCGTGTAGAGGAGCTTTTTGAGGCCAGAAAACCGAAGGGACTTGCAGTAATATCGGAAATCTCCGGTACTGTTAAGGTCAGTGACACAAAGAAAAAGAGAGAGGTTATTGTTACCAGTGAAGACGGAGATTCGCGTACTTACCAAATCACTTACGGCTCAAGGATTAAGGTTTCTGACGGGGATGTAATAGAAGCCGGTGACGAGATTACAGAAGGTTCCGTAAATCCTCATGATATCCTTAAGATAAAAGGCTTAAAGGGAGTACAGCAATACTTGCTCCAAGAAGTGCAAAGAGTTTACAGACTTCAGGGCGTTGATATAAACGATAAGCATATAGAAGTTATTATCAGGCAGATGTTAAGGAAGGTTAAGATTGAAGATGCAGGCGATACAAATATGCTGCCAGGCGGATTGGTAGATATATTTGACTTTGAGGAAGAGAATGCGCGTGTTCAAGCAGAGGGTTTGAGACCGGCTACCGGAAAGAGGGCACTTCTGGGAATAACCAAGGCGTCGCTTGCTACCGAATCCTTCTTATCCGCAGCGTCCTTCCAGGAAACTACCAGGGTATTGACCGAGGCTGCCATAAAGGGCAAAATCGATCCACTGGTTGGCCTTAAGGAAAATGTTATTATAGGTAAACTTATACCAGCAGGTACCGGCATGAGCAGGTATAAGGATATAAGTATAAGCACTGTGACAGAGTAGGCAGGCCGCTTGACAAATAACTTGCAGTGGTGATAAAATATTTCAGTGCGCAAATTGGCGGATTTTTGCCAATATTATGCGGTTTATAATAATGGGTAGAAGGGTGCTGATTTGTTCTGGAGGAATTGAAAAACGGCAGGAAAGCAATTGGTATTAAGCAGACAATAAAAGCAGTTGAAAGCAATACAGCCGAAAAGGTGTTTATTGCGACGGATGCTGATGAAAAAATTGTTGGACCGCTTAAAGAGCTTTGTTTGTCTAATTCAATTGAAATTAAATATGTTGAATCAATGAAGCAGCTTGGAAAGGCATGCGGTATTGACGTTGGAGCGTCTGCCGTTTGCCTGCTCAAATAAATGCTTATTAAGTGAAGGGAGGTGTATGAATGCCTACATTTAACCAGATGGTCAGGAAGGGAAGAAAGAAAGTTGAGTATAAATCAGCTTCACCTGCTTTGCAGAGAGGATTTAACTCGCTTAAAAACAAGCCTATTGAGACTAACTCTCCGCAAAAAAGAGGTGTTTGCACTGTTGTCAGAACAAGTACTCCCAAAAAGCCTAACTCAGCTTTGAGAAAGGTTGCGAGAGTGCGTTTGACAAACGGAATCGAAGTTTCTGCTTATATTCCCGGAATAGGCCACAATCTACAGGAGCACAGTGTTGTATTAATTAGAGGCGGCAGGGTAAAAGACCTACCCGGCGTTAGGTACCACATAGTAAGGGGTACTTTAGATACAGCAGGTGTTGCACAGAGGATGCAGGGACGTTCCAAATACGGAGCGAAAAGGCCGAAAGGAGCTGCAAAGGGATAAGAAGCTCATAGCGGTCAAAAAATGCAATAGTGCTAAGTATCTTGTAAAGATAAAAATTAGCGACAATGTTTATCATTGCTGCTGTTGATTTATATATTACATGTACGGATGCACTGACGAGGATTGAGAAATCCCGAGTACCTACAATAAAAGGAGGGAAGTAAAGTGCCGAGAAAAGGACATGTTCCAAAAAGAGATGTTTTGCCGGATCCTGTTTATAATGACAAAGTGCTGACAAAGCTTATCAACAATATTATGCTTGATGGCAAAAGAGGCGTAGCTCAAAGAATTGTCTACGATGCATTTGACATTATAAAGGAGAAGACAGGCAAGGATCCTCTTGAAGTATTCCAACAGGCGTTGAACAATATTATGCCTGTACTGGAAGTAAAAGCAAGAAGGGTCGGCGGTGCAACATATCAGGTTCCTATGGAAGTCAGACCTGAAAGAAGGCAGGCTTTAGGACTTAGATGGTTGACCAACTATGCCCGCTTAAGAGGCGAAAAGACAATGAAGGAAAGACTTGCGGGCGAGATAATGGACGCTGTCAACGGTATGGGAGGAGCCTTCAAGAAGAAGGAAGACACCCACAAAATGGCAGAAGCAAACAAAGCTTTCGCCCACTATCGTTGGTAGTCTGATTGAACTTATCGAGGAAGAAAGGAGGCAATTATGCCCAGGCAATTCAGTTTGGCAGACACAAGAAATATTGGGATTATGGCGCATATTGACGCCGGGAAAACCACTACCACTGAAAGAATCCTGTATTATACAGGACTGTTGCATAAGATGGGGGAAACCCATGAAGGTTCTGCAACGATGGACTGGATGGAGCAGGAGCAAGAAAGAGGTATCACCATTACCTCTGCTGCGACTACTGCCCAGTGGAAGGGAAAAAGAATCAATATTATTGATACGCCCGGGCACGTTGACTTTACTGTTGAGGTCGAAAGATCTCTAAGAGTTCTCGATGGTTCGGTAACACTTTTCTGTGCAAAGGGAGGGGTAGAGCCTCAGTCCGAAACCGTATGGAGACAGGCTGACAAATACCATGTTCCCCGTATTGCACATATCAATAAAATGGATATTATGGGTGCAGACTTTTTTAATTGCATTAAGATGATGAAGGACAGACTTAAAGCTAATGCTGTTCCGATTCAATTGCCTATTGGCAAGGAAGACAATTTCAAAGGAATAATCGATCTGGTAGAAATGAAGGCTTATATTTACAAGGACCAATTGGGAACTGAAGTTGAAGAAGGGCCTATACCAGAAGATATGGTTGATGTTGTTGATGAATATCGAAACATTTTAATCGAAGCTGTTGCTGAGCAAGACGAGGACTTAACTAATAAATATCTTGAAGGAATAGAACTAACCGAGGATGAGATGCATGCGGGAATCAGGAAGGCTACTATCGCCGTTAAAATGGTTCCTGTAACATGTGGTTCATCTTATAGAAACAAAGGTGTACAGCAGCTTTTAGATGCTATTGTAAACTATTTGCCTTCACCGCTTGACATCCCGCCTATTAGCGGAGTCTCAACAGACGGTGAAACTGTTCTGGAAAGACCGGCGGACGATGATGGACCATTTTCTGCTCTTGCTTTCAAGATTATGGCAGATCCCTTTGTCGGGAAGTTATGTTTTTTCAGGGTTTATTCAGGAAAGTTAACTGCAGGGTCATATGTATTGAACTCTACAAAAAATAAAAGGGAACGTATAGGACGAATTCTCCTGATGCACTCAAACCACCGGGAGGATGTAAGCACAGCTTACTCAGGTGATATTGCAGCTGCAGTAGGTCTTAAAGAAACTGCTACTGGTGACACTCTTTGCAGTGAAAATGAACCTGTTATACTGGAGTCAATGGAGTTCCCGGAACCTGTTATACATGTAGCTGTAGAGCCAAAAACTAAGGCCGGACAAGACAAGATGACGATGGCTTTGATGAAACTTTCGGAGGAGGATCCCACATTTAAAGCCCACACAGACCCTGAAACAGGTCAAACTATTATATCGGGAATGGGTGAGCTGCACCTAGAAATTATTGTTGACAGGATGCTCAGAGAGTTTAAAGTGGAGGCAAATGTCGGACAACCGCAGGTTGCTTACAAGGAGACTATCCGGAAACCAGCTAAGGCTGAGGGCAAATTCATTAGACAGTCAGGCGGCAGAGGCCAGTATGGTCATTGTGTGCTTGAAATTGAACCTCAGGAGCCTGGAAGCGGATATACTTTTGTCAACAAAATTGTTGGAGGAGTTATACCCAAGGAGTATATCGGAGCGGTTGACGCAGGTGTTCAGGATGCTATGCAAAATGGTGTACTTGGTGGATATCAGGTACTGGATGTAAAGGTAACGCTGGTAGACGGTTCTTACCATGAAGTTGACTCGTCGGAGATGGCATTTAGAATTGCTGGCTCCATGGGATTTAAGGAAGGTTTAAGAAAAGCAGATCCTGCACTACTGGAGCCTATTATGAAGGTAGATATAGTTGTACCAGAGGTTTACATGGGTGATGTAATGGGCGACCTTAATTCCCGCAGAGGAAAAATTGAAGGCATGGAGACCAGAGCAGGTGCACAGGTAATAACTGCCAACGTACCACTGGCAAGTATGTTCGGATATGCAACTGAGCTTCGTTCAAGAACTCAGGGCAGAGGAATATTTACAATGCAATTCAGCCACTATGAAGAGGTTCCAAAGAATATTCAGGAATCAATTCTTAAGTGAGCTTATAAAAAACATTAAATATTATATTCAGTTATAACTGAACAAAGGGAGGAGATTTTAACCATGGGTAAGGCAAAATTTGAAAGAAACAAACCCCACGTGAACATTGGAACAATTGGTCACGTTGACCACGGCAAGACTACTTTGACTGCTGCTATAACAAAAGTATTGGGTTTCCAGGGAAAAGCTAATTTTACAGCTTATGATCAGATTGACAAGGCTCCTGAGGAAAAAGCAAGAGGAATCACTATTTCAACATCACACGTTGAGTATGAAACAGAAAACAGACACTATGCACACGTTGACTGCCCAGGCCATGCTGACTATGTTAAGAACATGATCACAGGTGCTGCTCAAATGGACGGTGCTATTCTGGTTGTTTCCGCTGCTGACGGTCCAATGCCTCAGACAAGAGAGCACATACTGCTTGCTCGTCAGGTTGGTGTTCCATACATCGTTGTATTCCTTAACAAGTGCGACATGGTAGACGATGAGGAGCTTATTGAGCTCGTTGAAATGGAAGTCAGAGAGCTTCTGAGTGCATATGAGTTTGATGGTGACAATATTCCAATCGTTAGAGGTTCTGCACTCCAGGTTCTGGAATCATCTGCAACTGATATAAATGATCCTATATATGCTCCAATCGTGAAGCTTATGGAAGAGGTTGACAAATACATTCCTGATCCTGAAAGAGCTACAGACAAACCTTTCATCATGCCTGTTGAGGACGTTTTCTCAATCACTGGTCGTGGTACTGTTGCTACAGGTAGAGTTGAAAGAGGAACAATTAAGGTTGGCGACGAAGTTGAAATCGTTGGGCTCCAAGACGAATCAAGAAAGACAGTTGTTACAGGTGTTGAAATGTTTAGAAAACTCCTTGATCAGGCAGTTGCTGGTGACAATATCGGTTGCTTGCTCAGAGGTGTTCAAAGAACTGAAATCGAGAGAGGACAAGTTCTTGCTAAGCCAGGTTCAATAAAGCCTCACACTCATTTCAAGGGACAGGTTTACGTTCTGACAAAGGATGAGGGTGGAAGACATACTCCTTTCTTCAACGGCTACAGACCTCAGTTCTACTTCAGAACTACTGACGTTACAGGTGTTGCTCAGCTTCCTGAAGGCGTTGAAATGTGCATGCCTGGTGACCACATTGAAATGACTATCAAGCTCATCACTCCCATAGCTATGGAAGAAGGCTTGAGATTCGCTATCCGTGAAGGCGGAAGAACTGTTGGTTCAGGTACAGTTACTGGCATAATAGAGTAAAAAAGGCTCTACATTAATTGATGGTTTATTTGTCCGGTGGATGACTAAGAAAAAGTCGTTCACCGGATTTTGTTTATTCGGGCGCGGCTGAGAATGCGTCCGTGCATTCACATTGCGCCGTCGGCGTCCATGACGACGGGTGCCACATTTCAGCTTTGACATTATTTCACAGCCTGTAATCGCTCCATTACACGGTGGTTGAAGCTGTCCGTTCTTTGCAGCCACTAGCCGCCGCAATCGAGCTTCACAAGGGTAAACAGCCTGCAACCATTACTACGCAGATGTCAGCCTTCCCTATTGCTTTATAAAGATTATGTTTTATCTGTTGGGGGATTGGGTAATAATAGGAGCAAACGGAAAGGAGATGCGGGCATGATAGAGATAAAAAGAAAAATATATTCTGTAGGAATAACGGATTGGAGTCTTAGACATTTTCATGGGCAGGAGCTTTCCACCCACAGGGGTTCAAGCTACAATTCATATTTGGTAAAGGACGAGAAGACGGTACTTGTGGATACTGTATGGGACCCATTTAAAGAAGAATTTGTGGACAAGCTTGAAAGGGAAGTAGGGCTTGATAAAATCGACATGATTGTTATAAACCATTCAGAGCCTGACCATGGCGGAACTCTGGAGTATTTACTGGAACGCATGCCGTCAAGGAACATACCGATTTATTGTACAAAAAACGGTGCGGAAATAATTAAGAAGTATTTTAACAGGGATGATTTTAATTTCCAAATAGTAAAGACAGGTGATACTGTTAATATTGGTGAGTATGATTTAGTTTTTGTTGAAATGCAAATGTTACATTGGCCGGACAGTATGCTCACATATGTTAAGGGCGCAGCTACGGTGTTCTCAAATGATGCTTTCGGTCAGCATTATGCAGGAATGTCCCTGTTTAATGATGAAGTAGATAGCTGTGAGCTGTTTGAAGAGGCAATAAAATATTACGCAAACATATTAACACCTTTTAGCCCCCTGATTAAAAAGAAAATTGAGCAAATAAGGGATTTAAACCTTCCTATAGAGATGATAGCCCCAAGTCACGGAGTAATTTGGCGTACAAATCCGACGCAGATAATAGACAAATATTATGAGTGGTCCCAGGACTACAATGAAGGATATGCAGTAATAATTTACGATACCATGTATGATGCCACAAAGACAATGGCTCATGGAATAGCTGAGGGTCTTCAGGCAGGCGGTGTGAAATATAAGATATTCAATGTGGCTAAAACAGATCAAAGTGATCTGATGACAGAGATTTTCAAGGCCAAGGCTATAATAGCTGGCAGTTGTACCGTTAATAATTCCTTACTGAGAGATACAGCAGGGCTTCTTGATGAGATAAAGGGACATAAGCTGAAGGGCAAGATAGGGGCAGGCTTTGGAAGCTACGGCTGGAGCGGTGAGGCACCGAAGCTAATCAATGCGGCATTACAAGGCGCAGGGATAAAAACACCCTTTGAGCATCTAAGTTTTAAATACACACCTTCAGACAATGAAATAGAGCAATGCAAAGAGTATGGGAAAAAACTAGCTAAAGTGATAATTGAAGATTAGATACAATTACTGTGATATAATAACCTCATTAATATTAATGAGGTTATTATTCATTTTGGGCAGTAGTATTTATACTGTGCCGGATAGGGGAAGGTAGAATGGAGCTTGAAAAAATCAAAAAGGTGGCTGAAGGAATTAAAGCCAATATCTCAACTGTTCTTGTCGGTAAGGACGATGTAGTGGATTTAGTAATTATATCTCTATTTTGTGCAGGTCATGTTCTGGTTGAGGATGTTCCCGGTGTGGGAAAGACCATGCTTGCAAAATGCCTTGCCAGGTCTTTGGACTGTGATTTTAAAAGGATTCAGTTTACACCGGATTTGCTTCCGTCAGATATTACAGGCATAAATTACTTTAATCAAAAGCAGGGGGAGTTTGTTTTCAGACCCGGACCTGTATTTTCAAATATTCTTTTAGCCGATGAGATTAACAGAGCCACTCCCAGAACCCAGTCAAGCCTTCTTGAGTGCATGGAGGAAGGTCAGGTAACGGTGGATGGTGAAACAAGAAAGCTTAAAAGTCCTTTTTTTGTTATTGCAACACAAAATCCTGTGGAAACAAGAGGCACATTTCCACTTCCCGAAGCCCAGTTGGATAGGTTTTTCATGAGGGTTAAAATGGGCTATCCGTCACAGCAGGAGGGGTTAGAGATACTTCAACGGTTTATGAGCTCCGACCCTGTCAAGTCATTGGAAACTATAGCTTCCGCCAGGGATATAACAGATATACAGAGAACCTTTTCCGAGGTAAGGGTATCGGATGCTGTCCTGACATATATTATCAACTTAGTTGAGGCAACCAGAACCACCGAGAGAATATCCCTGGGGGTGAGCCCCAGAGGAAGTATAGCCTTAATGAAGGCTGCCCAGGCAAACGCAATCCTAAATGACCGTGATTATGTAATACCTGACGAT
>CAZPMC010000049.1:0-14299 GCA_964587755.1 uncultured Oscillospiraceae bacterium | reverse complement strand
AAGCACATAGGGATGAGTCAGATAAGTTCCCCAGGAATACGCTCCGCTGGTTTTCCCCTGGTTTTCATATACATCAATCCAGCCGGACATAAATGCATTATTAAGGTCTTCAATATATTTGCTTCCCAAAGGTTCAAGGGCTTTCAAAACAAGCTCCTGGGATTCTTCGAAGGGTATTTGCTTTGATGGCTGCTCAACCAAGGGTACATAAATATCATACATGTGGAGCTCATCAAGCTTCAACGCCCTCTTCCTAAGCCTCAGATATCTGTGAAGCAAAGGCAGGCTCTTATTTACAGTGTTTATCAAATTGTCATATACATCAGTAGAAATATTGTCTTTGTCCAGTGAAGCACTAAGGCTTGAGTCGTATTTGCGAACAGATGCATAAAATTTATTGCCCTTGATTTCACTGCTTAAGGATGCGGCAAGAGTATTTTTCATTGCCGTATATGAGCTGTAAAGAGCTTTAAAAGCATCCCTTCTGACCCTTCTGTCTGTTGACTCAAGAAACTTGATGTACCGGCCTTTGGTCACTTCGACCTCGTCACCGTTTTCATCCTTTATTAACTCAAACTTAATATCTGCATTGTTAAACATTGAAAAAATATCTGAGGGCGCATTTGAAATCTCTGCAGACAGTGCTAAAAGCTCCTCTTCCCTCTGGGACAGTATGTGCTTTTTCTGCCTCAATATCTCATTAAAATATTGCTTATAAAGTGAAAGTCCGTTGTCCTCATCTATTGCCTTTTTTAATACAGCTTCATCTATTGAGATTATTTCGGGGACAATAAACGACACACTTGCATACACCTCAGTGCTAAGAGCCATAGCTCTGTCGGTGAGAGCCTGATATTTAGGCTCCCCATTATTTTCATCCCGTCTCATTCTGGCGTATACAAATAGCTTGTCGTTTAAGGAGAGCAGCTCATCACTTAACCTTAGGCACTCTAGCAGAGCATTCATATCATCTGCCAGCTTTCCCTTATATTTGGTTATCTCCTTGGATAATTTCTTTATTTTCCTAAAATCTTCTTCCCAGTCATCCTCGCTTGCATATATGTGCTCAAGCTGCCACTTATACTTTGAATCGATTTCGTCTCTTTTAGGTAGTACATTTGCTTTTTTGTCTGTCATAAAAACACCTCTCATGCTCCCATAGGGTTAATGTAAATATTATACCCCTGAGCGCTGTTTATTACCAGTATTTATGACATCATGCATTTTTATTTCCATCAGCTTTGCATTCCGTGATACTTATTTAATGCCCTGTAAATGAATACTGCGGCTTGTGCTCTTGTCAACGTATTTTTAGGGCTTATTGAATGGGATGAAGTCCCTTCTAAAACACCTTCACCCACCAGTGCTGCCACAGAAGCTAATGCATAAGGAGATACCATATTCCTGTCTGTGTATTTTTCAAGCACACTATTGTCATGCACCGGGAATTGATTTCCGGACTCCCTGAGCGCATTTACAAGCAGGACACAAACCTCTTCCCTTGTAATATGCTTTTCCGGGTAATATCTATTAGATCTGTCTGCCTGAATCAATCCGAAGTTTTCTGCAATCATGACCTCCCTGTAATACCACTTGTTAGGCTTAACATCATCCAAAGTACCCACAGGCGAGGTGTCAAATCCAAAGGTCCGAACAATAAGTGCCGTAAACTCTGCTTTTGTCATTATACCCATTGGATTATACAAGTTTGGCGAAATTCCCTTTATGATACCTGAACCCGCCAAGGCTTCAATGGCATTCCGTGCCCACGGCACACTCCCTAAGTCATCGAATGTAACCATAGAACTTGTTTTCGCAGACACAATAGAGCTTTCCGAGGAACCGGTCGGATTGTATGCTTCCACCATATAATAATATGTTGTCCCGGGACTTAAGTTTCCGTCTATAAAGCTTGTGGAGTTCTTTGTGACCTCAGCAATAGGTATATAGTAATAGCCCAGAGGTGCCCTTCTTAATATTCTGAAGCCCTCCTCACTATCAGATACGTCCTCCCATTCAATTTTAATCTGTGATGATGATAATGCTGTCGCCTTCACATTTAAAGGGGCTGATGGCATTATAGTGGTAACAATTATTTCATTGCTTAGGGAGTCTGCGCTGTCTGAATATCTGTATGCCCTTATTCTGACATAATACTTCATGCTTTTATTTAAGTCTGACATTGTGTAGCTTGTTGTATTTGCAGAAAGCCATGAAATTACATTCCACTGTCCGTTTTCGCCTATCTTCCTCTCGACCTTAAAGCCTGTTTCGTTGTCTGATGCATCCTTCCAGTTTAACGTAACAGTATTTTCAGAAACATAAGTATATGTAAGGTCTTCAGGAGGCTTTATTAAGCCAATGCCTATGGACGCCGTGTTGGAATAGGCAGAATATATGCTCTCATTTGCAATAAATGACCTTATCCGGTAATAATACTGTACTCCCTTCTGTACATCAGAGTCGGTATAAGAGGTTGTATTTTCCCCAACAGTGTCAATGAGAACATAGTTTGCGGATACATACGTGCTTCTCCATATTTCAAAGCCTGTCTCAGAGGTGGAGTTGTCAATCCAGGAAAGCTCTATCCCGGAGTTTGTATCAGCAGTCACCGTAAGGGCTGTCGGGGACTCAAGAAAGAGGTTGTTTACGGTTACCTCATTGGAATATACAGACTCATTAGACGGACTTTTTGCCTTTACTCTATAGGTGTAAAGGGCTCCAGGTATAAGGCCTGTGTTGTCATACCAGCCTGTTGTTGCCGAGCTCACGGTTGCTAACACACTAAATGAATTGTTTGACATTTTTCTCTCAATTACAACATCAGCTTGTCCGCTATTTCCCGACCATGTCAGGTAAATCGTGTTGCCGGTGAAAGCGGTTCCCGTAAGGTTGAGTCCTGTAAGAAGGGTGCTTGCTCCAGCTCCGATATCGTTGTTGGGATATGGGACTCCCGAAGCTCCCTCTCCTATATATTTGCGAATTCTGTAGTAATAACGTGTATCTGGATATAAACCTGTATCACTGTACTTAAGCACGCCCGAAGCTGTTGTGGCAATAACCTGCCATTCGCCGCTTGTACCGATTCTGCGTTCTATTACCGTGTTATATCCTGTGGTTCCCGTATAGCTCCATACAAGGTCAATTCTATTTGAAGATACTGGCGTCACTGTCAGGCTTGCAGGCGAGACAGTGTCCCAGCCCATAATCGCTACCTCGTTTGAATAAGCTGAACTTCCCAACGGGTTTCGGGCACTGACCCTGTATATATAGCTGTGTCCGGCTGTTACGCTTGAATCCGTATAGTTTGTAATGTCTTTTGCAACAGTTCCCACTTCTTCAAAGCTTCCCGAGTCTGTCCGTCTTTCGATTATAAAGCCGGTCTCGTTATCTGAGTTGTCCTGCCAGCTTAATTTTATAACTCCCGTTGCCAGAACACTTGCATGAAGTGATGCAGGTGCGGCAGGCTTTGCGGCAATAATACTTGCCACAGCATCAGCCGAATGGTTTTGCTCCGCGTCTGAATACCAAACACGATAAGTATATATCCCTCCCGATGAAATAGTAACTGTGTCTGTAAAGAAGTCAGTATCTTTTGGAAGGAGGCCAGGGCCGCTTACTGTTGTGAATGTCCCGTCATCTTCTCTTCTTTGGACCTGTATACCTAAGCCGGCTTCAGAGCTGTTTAGCCATCCTTCATGGTTTGTCCATTCCAAAGAAATGCTGTCGCTCCCGGAAATGCTCAATTTCAAGTCGGCAGGGGCAGTCAAATATTTCACTGCAGTCGTAATATTGCTGTGTCCTGTATATGAACTGCTGCTTTTTGCAGCTAGTCTGTATCTATAAAGCCCTGTTTCTGTTGGAGTATCCAAGGCGCTTTGTCCTATTAATGAGCTCTTTACCACCTCCCAGCTATCCCAGGCATTTAAAGCATCATCCCATTTTGATCTTTCCAGTTGAAAATGGGATGCATGCATATATGAAGGGCATGTTACACTTATCCCGCCTTTAGTTATAGTTGCGTATACTGTCGGCGCTTCAATAGGTGTGATTCCAATTGGGTAAGAGCCCGGGAAGCTTTCATCTCCGATGGTAGACTGGATAGAATAGAGTATTGGGTTTTTACCCATCTCCAAAATTTCCTCATTTGTTGTTGAAGATGTCGTAATATTTTCTGTATTGCCATCCTCAGTCCTGCTGATTAAACTGCCTGTCGCATGAAGAGAGCTCTGCCATGAAAGCATGACTCTTCTCGAATTAATATTGTATACTGCCACTACATTATAAGGTCTGATTATATCAGAGGTAGTAGCAATAGCCTCTCTGGAATCAAGGATTGCTCCATCTGACGCAATAGCCTTGATTGTATATGTATAGGGTGTATTAGGCTGCAATCCAAGGCCTGAGTTGGTATCGGTATAGGTCAGAGGGTCGGGCACAGTATCCGTGTCTATAGTCTCAATAAGTACATCATCTCTATAGAGCTCATAGGTCTTTGCACCAGCCACATTGGACCAGTCAAGCCTCACCTTTGAATCAGTATCAGGGTACAGGGCGTGTGCCGTAAAACTGGTAAAGCCCGAAGCAAATACTCCCTGAAACAGAATAATAACTGTAATTAGTAATATGCATATAGATAGAAGTTTTATATTAATTCGCATAATTGCCTCCCAAAACATACTTCAAAATAATTATCGGCAAAAGGGCTTGTGCAATTAACGCGGGGTTGACAAACCGATATAATAAATATAGAATAATATTTCGTTAAAGTATGTTTCCGTAGCTCAGCAGGATAGAGCGTTCGCCTCCTAAGCGAAAGGCCGTGGGTTCGAATCCCGCCGGGAACACCACGTTTTTAAAGCAAAGGAACTGGTTTATGGTCCCTTTGCTTTTTTGTTTTTATTCCTTAATTGTAATCAAACATCGTCCCGTGACGGCTGCAATTACAATAATACCTCCAATAACCGCCCATTTTCCGGGTGCTTCACCCACTAGAAGAAATACCCATACGGGGTTCAATATCGGCTCAATAACGGGGATTAGCGTCGCTTCTAAAGCCGTGACATGCTTTATTGCCTTAGAATAAAGAATATACGGCAAGCCAAGCTGCAGAATACCCATTATTACTAGATATGCCCATCCTTTTGTGTCCGGCATTTGCAAAGATAGGAACGGCATCCCTACAACGGCAACAATAATATTTCCCAATAGCACCGACTCTATCGGCGACCCCTCTTTTTGCATTCGCATAAGCACTGCGAATGAACCAAAGGTAAGACCGCTTATGGCAGCCAGTAAATTCCCCAGAAAGCCATCAAAGCTAATACTGTCAATAAAGAAAAGAAAAATGCCGCCAAGCACGACGAAAATTGTTATAACATCTATAGGCCGCAATTTTTCCTTCAATATCCATGCTCCTAAAAACGCAGCATATATGGGCGCGGAATATTGAATCAAAATAGCATTGGCCGAGGTGGTAAGCTTAGTTGCAACTACGAAAAGCAGAAGGGTTGCTGCATATGCGAAGGCTGCTCCGATTTGCGGTGCCGACCAGCTGAACTTTGGCTTTCTAATGGTTATAAGAATAAGAAGGGCAGATATAACGCTTCTTACACCTGCAATAGCAAGCGGACTGGCATTGACCGCTTTTATAAAAAAGCCTCCTGTACTCCAAAGAATTGCGGTTAAAATTAAATATAGTATCATTTTAGGCCTTTTATTTACCTGACCCGTATAATTCAAGTTATCCATCTGCTCCCAATACCTCCCCGCTCAAGAAAAGCCTTCCGCTACAATACTATAACACGGAAGGCTCTTAATGACCTTAAAGTACACAACTAAATTTTTTATAACTAGATTATTATTCTTGTGCTTCAGCCTCAGCTTCGTCTTCAGCTTCTTCCTCAACCTCTTGTCTCTTCGGCTCATTGACTGAAACAATCAACTGATCCGGGTCATTCTCTGCTTCAATTCCTTGCGGCAGCTTTAATTCACCGACTGTAATATTTTCTCCTGCTCCCAATTCTGATACGTCAACCTCAATCGCATCAGGAATATCCTGGGGCAATCCCCTTACAGTGATAATGTCTATCTGCGGCAAAGCAACCATTCTTCTTGACTCTACAACCTCTGTCCCGACTAATTTTATAGCAACGTCAGCCTTAATTTTCTCTGAGAGAGAAATTCTCTGAAAACCGATATTTAATATAGCATTTGATATGGGATGGGTATGAATATCTTTAGCAATAACTGTATATTCATTATCACCTACTACTACTATTTTGAAAACAGCATTTCTACCCTGACTTTTGAGCAGTCTATCAAGCTCAACTCTGCTAACTGCTATAGATACAGGCTCAAGCTTTTTGCCAAAAATACTTCCAGGCAAATATCCTGCCTTTCTTAACCTGTTATTCGCCCGGCTATTCGCGTTTGATCTTATTTCAGCTCTAATTGTAGCCATTTCGTTCATAACTTTTATCCTCCTGCAAATTTATTTACAATGTTAACTTTCTTTTGTACGATTTTTATATTATATCATAATTTTATAAAAATTAAAAACCGGCAGGGAAAGTGTTTATAAAGCACTGAAAGCAAGGGAGACAAAGCAAAAAGAACCTCCCGCTTACTTCAGTCCCTCTTGCTTTGTCCCCCTTGCTTTATTTAACTTGCTTTCTTATTTCAGATTTTCAACCGCTGCCCTTTCAATAGCCAATCCCTTTGTGTAGCGCTTCAGGAATTCATTGAAGCCTTCCACATCCTTTGGATCTGGTGCAACAGAGGTCACCTTTTGTCCTACGAATACTCTGTTTTTCAGGAATTCTTCCAATGCTTCATTTTCAGCCTTGTTAATCATATACGAGCCCAGCAAAGCCATTCCCCATGCCCCGCCTTCACCTGCTGTTTCCATAACAGACACGGGAACATTGATTGCTGCAGCCATAATCTTCTGTCCTACCTCCCTGGTCTTGAAGAAGCCGCCATGTCCGAGGATTTCATCAACTTCGACCGACTCTTTTTCCAGAAGAATATTCATACCTGTTTTAAGAGCACCAAGGGCAGTAAACAAATTAACTCTCATAAAATTAGCCAAATTAAAGTTGCTGTTGGATGAACGCACAAACAGCGGACGTCCCTCTTCAAAGTGGGTTATGTGTTCTCCTGAAATATATCCATAAGATAACAATCCGCCACACTCAGGATCGCCTTTTAGCGCCATGCCAAGCAATGTATCATAAAGCTTAGGCTTGCTTACTTCAAATCCCAGCTCTTTAACTGCCTCTGCAAACAAACGGATCCACGCATCATAATCCGATGTGCAGTTATTTGAATGTACCATGGCGACCTGCTTGCCGGCAGGTGTCGTAACCAGGTCAATCTCCGGATATGCCTTTGACAGCGGTTTTTCAAGAACTATCATTGCAAAAACCGATGTGCCTGCTGATACATTCCCTGTGCGGACTGTCACACTGTTTGTAGCTACCATCCCTGTTCCTGCATCACCTTCAGGAGGGCAGAACGGAATACCCGGCTTTAATTTGCCAGTGACGTCAAGAAGCTTTGCACCCTCTTGTGTCAGCGTCCCTGCGCTTTCACCTGCATTAAGAACATTTGGCAATATGTCCTCAAGCTTCCAGGGTAATTTCTCGGGAGCGACTAATTTATTGAATTTTTCAATCATACCGGAATTGTAATTGATAGTATCAGAGTCAATTGGGAAAACACCTGATGCCTCACCGACTCCCAATACCTTCTGCCCTGTCAGCTTCCAATGAACATATCCTGCCAATGTCGTTATATAGTTAATCTTTGATATATGCTCCTCTTTGTTTAAGATTGCTTGGTAAAGATGGGCAATACTCCATCTTTGAGGAATGGGATAGTTAAAAAGCTCAGTCAAGGCAGCAGACGCCTGTCCTGTAATATTATTACGCCATGTGCGGAAGGGGGTTAAAAGATTATCTTCCTTGTCAAATACCATATAGCCATGCATCATGGCACTAAATCCAATTGCACCTATTGTCTCAACATCCACCCCATACAGCTCTTTAACATTTTCAGTCATCTTCTTATAGCTGCCCTGGACGCCCTTCCATATTTCCTCTATGCTGTAGGTCCAAATATTGTTTATATAACTGTTCTCCCAGTCATAATTCCCCGAAGCAATCGGTTTGTTGTCTTCCCCAATAAGGACTGCCTTTATTCTAGTTGAGCCAAGTTCAATCCCTAATACCGTTTTCCCAGCGATAATCGAATTTTTAACAGCGCTTAAATCAAGACTCATAATTATTCTCCTCCCAGACTTAACCAAGTTTTCATTTTTAACTATATAGTAAATTCCACCACTTTTCAAGTCATCCTTTTTATGAATAAACTTACAAAGCTTCACTTTGATATGTTATAATTTAAACTGAAGGGCATACCATAAATATCCGTTCATGATACCTTTTAGCTTTCACAAAGCATCACGTGCCAAATATTGCTTGAGGGGGCTATTCAATGTATAAGCTATATTGCAGAGTTTATCAAAGAATTTTTAAGCTGGTAGCTTATTTGCTTCCATGGCGCCAGCCGGAGCTTTTGGAAGGAGAAGGAAGTTTAAAGGAACTACCGAAGCTCATAAAAAGCAAAAACATAAAAAGCGTTTTGGTGGTCACCGATAAAGTAATTTCGTCACTAGGTCTGATGGACGGGCTTCTGAATGGTCTTAATGATGAAGGCATTTCATTTGTTGTTTATGATAAAACAGTCCCAAACCCAACGATTGATAATATCGAAGAAGCGCTGGTTATGTATATTGAAAATAATTGCAGCGGTATTATTGCCTTCGGCGGAGGCTCACCTATGGATTGTGCCAAGGGTGTAGGCGCACGGGTGGTACGTCCCAACAAAAGTATTTCCCAAATGAAAGGGGTGCTTAAGGTGATGAAGCGGCTACCGCCTTTGTTTGCTGTTCCCACAACAGCTGGAACAGGCAGTGAGACCACCCTTGCTGCAGTTATCACCGACAGCAGAACCCATGAAAAATATGCTATTAATGACACCTCACTGATTCCTCATTATGCTGTTCTTGACCCGCTTCTCACTGTCAATTTACCACCCCATATTACAGCTACCACCGGAATGGACGCATTGACTCATGCCGTCGAAGCCTATATCGGTAAAAGCAATACAAACAATACCAGGCAGTATAGCCGGGAAGCCGTAAAGCTTATTTTTGATAATATCTATGAGGCTTATTCCAACGGAACAAATATAACTGCCCGTAAAAACATGCAAAAGGCATCATTCTTGGCAGGGCTTGCATTTACAAGAGCTTATGTAGGATACGTACATGCTGTTGCACATACTTTAGGTGGCTTTTATTCGCTGCCCCACGGATTAGCTAATGCAGTCATCCTCCCCTATATCCTGGAGTATTTCGGCAGCTCGGCACACAAGCCATTGGCTGAGCTGGCAGATATTGCGCTCATCACTTCGTCAAAAGATACAGACTCACAAAAAGCGGCTAAGTTTATTAAAGCTATTAAAAATCTAAATAAAAGCATGAACATTCCCGAAAAAATCAGCGGTATTGTTGAAAGTGATATCCCAATAATGGCAAAACGCGCACTATCTGAAGGCAACCCGCTTTATCCCGTACCACAGATTATGTCGATGGAGGAAATGCTTAATATTTATCAGTTAATAAAGGAGTAGATACTCATGCTTGGTTACACGGGGAAAATTGCCCGAATAAATTTAAGTAATGGTACCATTAATGAATACCCAATAACTGAAAGAGACAGAGAGATGTTTTTGGGTGGGAAAACACTTGCTGCAAAAATCATCTTTGACTCTATTAAGAGCGGGATTGACCCATTTTCTGAGGAGAATTTAATTGTAATCACCACCTCCCCTCTTACAGGCTCAACCTCACCATGCTCCTCAAGATTCAATGTTTCGACTATTTCCCCCCTTACAAATCTTTTAGCCTCGTCCAATTGCGGTGGAAGCTTTGGCCTGCACCTTAAGAAAGCAGGATATGACGGGTTGGTCATAAGCGGCAAGAGTAAAGAAAAGGTCTATATTGATATAACAAATGGTGTGATTTCAATTAATAACGCAGAACATTTATGGGGCAAGAATACCAGTGAGGCACAAGAGCTTCTCGGAGCAAAAAATAGAGGTAAGTTCGTAATAGGTCCCGCAGGCGAAAATCTGGTAAGATATGCATCTGTTGTCAGCGAAGAGCGTGTGGCAGGACGCGCAGGTATCGGTGCTGTGTTCGGCTCAAAACACCTGAAGGGGCTTGTTGCCAGTGGTAATAATAACATTGAATTTTTTGATAAGGAAAATTTTAAAAAGCACAATTTGAAATGGATTAAGATACTTAAAACACATATGCTGACTGGTGAGCAGCTTCCGAAGCTTGGCACAGCAGCTCTTGTGAGTATGATGAATTATCGTAACCTGCTTGCTACCAAAAACTTTTCAAGCGGCAGCTTTGAAGATTTTGAAAAAATTAACGGTGAAACCTTAAAGCAGAGCTATCTAATAAAGAACAAAGGCTGCATCACCTGCCCCATCCAGTGCGGAAGAGTCGTCAGTGCTTACGGGAAAGAGGTAAAGGGTCCCGAGGTTGAGACCTTGACATTGCTTGGGAGCAACCTTCTCAACAGTGATATGCAAACCATCTTAAATGTCAATCATCTGTGTGATGAGTACGGAATCGATACAATCAGCTTTGGCAGCACCATTGGCTTAGCAATGGAGCTCAATGAAAAGGGCTTGTGGAATAACGGGCTATCCTTTGGTGACAGCTCCAAACTTGAGGAATTGGTAGAGTTGGTAGCCACCCGCCAGGGGATAGGCAACGATTTAGCAGAGGGTACAATGCGTATTTCCGAAAAATATGGAGGAAAAGAATACGCAATCAACGTAAAAGGCTTGGAGCTGGCTGCATATGAACCGCGTGCAGCACAGGGCATGGGTTTAGGCTATGCTACAGCAAACAGAGGCGGCTGTCACTTGAATGGAGGCTACATGGTCGTGTTGGAAGGCCTGGGGCTTAATATCAGCGGAAAGACTTCACGGGGTAAAGCCGCCTTCACAATCTTTTTCCAGGATATTATGGAGACTGTCTCTGCCGGCGGGACCTGTCTGTTTACCACCTACGCCCTATTGCCTGAGATAATGATGAAAAACCCAAACAACGTCATTGTAAGACTTATAAACAAAGCACTTCTTGCTTTTAGCGGCATTGTAGGCTTTGTTCATAACCACCCCGGCCTTTTATCCTTTAATCTAAAATCCATATTGCCCCATCCCTATTCAATCAAGCTGGTAACAGGCTTTAAAATGAACATCGGCCGCTTTGTCAGGACAGGGGAAAGAGGTTATAATCTTGAGAGGTTAATCAACATACGGCAGGGGCTTTTACCCGGCGATGATACGTTGCCAAAAAGGCTGACTGATGAGCTTCAAAGACCTGATGACCCTCACAGCAGGGTTGAGCTAAAAAAGATGCTCAAAGACTATTACAAAATAAGAGGCTGGGATCAAAATGGAGTGCCGACAGCACAAAGATTGAAAAAATTAGGGCTTGAGGGATATCTGTCATGATTACTGTAAAGCTTTTTGGAATGTTCCGTCTATTAGCTGATAAAAGTCAACTGCTTGTTGAGGCAGGTACTGTAAGACAGGTTTTAAACCAGGTCAGCCGTTACTGTCCTGGACTTTCCCGTCGCCAGCTAAAGCAAGCCATAATATTCGTCAACAAGGAGCAAATAAGCGGCAGCAGACGTTTTTCGAAAAAACTTAAGGACGGAGACGAGCTGGTACTGCTTAGCCCCATGAGCGGGGGCTAACCTATGATTCCCTTTACGGTCGTAACCTCCAATCCTTTACCCCTCATCGCTTCCACAAATGGATTAATGCCCACTGAATCACTTGCTATATGACCTGAAACTATAAGGTTTCCTTTTGCTTCTTTCTTCAATCTTACATAGTCAGGATAAGTTATGTGGATGTAAATAACCGTATTTACTCCGTTTTCAAAATACGCATTTGCAACGTCGTAGCCACCGTTAGTATAAGTCCCGTGAGCAACCACCGTTCTCCCTGGCTTTAGATTTTCATCCCCTATTAGCAGTTCAACCTTGGTCCTTGCAGCCTTCATCTCCTTAAAGCTGCTTAATGCCGTTACGATATCCTTAAGTGTGGTATTTTCGTCTTTACATATTTCATCAACTTTTTCCTGCATCAGTCTTCTTCCTATTTCATCTAATGGCTGATGAATATTTAAAAAAGGAATTTTCAGCATACGGGCTACTGAAATTGTATCGTCGTAATTTTTCATATGGGATGATATTCTTAATCCTTCACATTTATCTTCTACTGCCTTTTTTGCTATTTCTTCAGGCACACCGTAGCTTTTCATTATCTTAATGTGGTCTTTATAAACCTCATAAGCCTCGATTACACTTGCCTGGGGATGATGTGCAATCACCGCATCGTAGCCGTTTGATTTGGCATAATACAAATCCGAACTGTCAATATCTATACCGAAAAGAACCTTTTTAATTTTATCCCCTTCCACATATATCTCAGAGTCTGCGGGAATGTAATCAAACCCTGCCAAGTCAAGAGCCAATTGCATTATCTCAGTGGTATTCATACTCATTACTTCATCTCCTAACATCTTTACTCTCACATTATATTATCTATTTAATCATACCATTATTTTGCACCACTGTCTGCCAATAATACATTGTAAAAGAGGGGAGGCCACTATGAATATCCCTGTAACCTCCCCTAATTTAAAGCTCGGCTTTTCTAAAAGCTTTTTAGAAATACTTTTGATTTATTGGAGCTGCAGTTCCGCCTGTCACTTGAATCCTGTAGCCAAACCTTTCTGTCTGATCCCAGCCGTAGGATGTAGACCTCTTATATCCATCCATAGTAACGTTTGTAATAACCACAATTACAATTCCGTTTTTAGGAGGCTTTGTAAGCTGGATCGTAGTCTGGCCGCTTGAAACAGGCGTGCTGAATACTGTAGTCCCATCTGTAGCGCGATATGCTATTTGACACCTCATATCAGCAGTAGTGCCATTGCTTCCTTGTGCATCAGGCGCAAAATTCACAGTAACAGATGTTGCCCCTGTATCAACTTTAATAGGTATATTGTTTCTGCCCGTGTATCTTGGAAGTTTATTTGTGCTAGTCGGGACGAGCCATCCGCCTTGATTGGTTGTTGCTGCATACATTCCGGTTGTAGCAACTCCCTGAACAGCGCTGGAGAACTCCATAAAGTCTCCTAAAGCTAACCTGGCAGCATATTCTACCACCATTGACTGTACTCTTTGCTTGTCAAGCAGCCTCGTCATTGTCTTCAAAAGCTGCTCGTCGGTGCGTGCTTCCTCAATTACCTTGAAGAAGAATGTATACCCCACACGCTGTGAGACGAACAACGGGAACAGATCATTATATCTGTATCCGGTGCTGTCGTTGTAATAGTCATTCGGGGCTGTAGCCTCTCCGGATGAATTTATTCCGCAGCTTTCAATAGGCACATAGGGCTGATTGTAAACCTCCCTGTTCAAATAGCCTATTCCAGAAGGATATGGGAACTGGGTGGGCTGTCCCGGATATCCGCCGCTTCTCCACTGAACAAGGCGGAGTATCATATAGTTGTTTAAAGATTCATGTATCCAGGAAACCCAGTTTCCGGGGATAGTACCATATGAATTTAACAGAACATGGTTAAATTCATGGGTAAGATTCCATCTGTTTTGTGCGTTCATGCCATTGGCATCTGTTGCAACCATGGGATAAGAGCCTTCCCAGCCCTGCCATCCGGTCTGGCCGGGATCCTTCGGGAATCCTGTATTCGTAAAGAAATAATCAATATATTTGTTGTTTGTCTGTCCCGTACACCACGGAGGCATGTGTACGCCCAGGTTCTCAACCTCAAACCTCAAGTCTTCATTGATACGCTGAAGTATTTGAGTTTGAGTTGCAAGAGGTACCTGGGACGGGCCGTTGGGACCTTCATTCAGAAGAATATAGCCATTGGCTATAGTATAAGCTGGTGTCCCGTACGGATTAATGTTTATCGGTGTTAAGTTGGGATTCGGGTTCCAAGTTTGGAATGTTGCACCCGGGACACTTCCATAATCCCATTCATATGAGTCTGAACCGCCGCCCGGGCTACCTGCTAATTCACTTATTTCAGATACACTCAGTGCTCTGCCATAAATTCTGAAATCATCAATTTGCCCGTCAAGATAAGGGTCGTTAGAATACATGGACCTTC
>CAZPMC010000048.1:0-15120 GCA_964587755.1 uncultured Oscillospiraceae bacterium | reverse complement strand
CCACTGTATATCCAGTATCTTTCAAAAACCCAAACCATACATATCATACCAATGCTTATTTAAGATGTCAACGTCAGGATAGTTTGATTTTAGAAATGAAACATATGAATTTAACTCCTTCATATTTAAACAATTAATGTAAAAAGAATTCACATAAATAAAATCAGCATTTTACATAATAACTAAAACTGTTACTAATAATGATTTAGAAGAACATACATACTATTATGATTAAAATTATTAGTGCACATTGTAGATTTTCATAGTTTTTTGAAAATAAGAGTTGACATCTTTTGTGGATAATGCTAATATAAAAACACGATATATCATATTTACGAACACGGTTCGACATTGTCGAACTAACACTTCAAAGAGGTTATAAAATGATACAAAGTGTTGATAGGGCTTTGCAAATAATCGAATTGTTTATCGATCACGAATCTTTGACCTTAACAGAGATTTACAAATTGCTGGGATTGAAAAAGTCTACTGCATTTGGCTTGCTTGAGACTTTGGAGGCCAGAGGCTATCTGAGAAGAGATAAAATGACTCAAGGCTATAAGCTCGGTCCGACAATGCTGAAAATCGGCTCTCTCTTTGCAGAGCGGCTTAACCTGCATGATGCTGCATATCCGATTATGCAAAAATTGTGTGATGATGTTGGACAAACAGTTCAGTTATCTACTTTAGTAGGTATGGATGTTGTTTACTTAGAAAAAGTAGAGCCTGAAGAGTTTATACAATTTACAATAAGACTGGGAAGTTCCATGCCTGCTCATTGCACCGGTACCGGTAAAGCATTACTGTCTTGCTTAAGTGAAGAAGAACTTGATGAAAAACTTAACGGAATTAAATTAAAACAATTGACTCCTTATACAATTACTGATCATAAAATTCTGAAAGAAGAGCTGAGAAAGATAAGAGCTCTTGGTTATGCGAAGGATTATCGTGAAAGTAACGAAAATGTTGTTGGATATGCTGTACCTATATATAACTATGCAGGACACCCAATAGCCGGTATAAGTGTTGGAGGGTTTATTAACAGTTTTCCTGAAGAAAAAGAAGAATACTTAATTAAAAAGTTATGCGAAAGCGCTAAAAAAATATCAAATATTTTGGGATATAAATAAAAAAATAAATAATAATAATATAGAGAAAAAATAATATTAATAGAAGATATATATTTTTGGGGGGAAAAAAATGTCAAAAGTAGTATCTATGGAATCCGCGGCGGCGATGATCAGAGATAACTCTACTGTATGGGTTGTCTGCTCAGGAGGAAAAATTAATGAGCCGTCAAAGTTTTTGGAAGCTTTAGAGCAAAGATTTTTATCTACAGGGTTTCCAAAAAATTTAACACTTTGTCACAGTTCAGGTATAGGAGATAGAAATGGTGCAGGTGCTGACAGGTTTGGCCACGAGGGAATGGTAAAACGTGTTGTCGGAAGTCACTGGCCTTGGTCTCCAAGAATTTCTCAAATGGCATTAGACAATAAAATAGAAGCTTATACGCTTCCTCAGGGTGTTATGGTTCAGTTAGCCCGAGCAATTGCAGGCGGAAAGCCTGGTGTTTTCACTCATGTGGGGTTAGGTACTTACATAGATCCACGCATCGATGGCGGAAAAATGAACGATGTTTGCAAAGAGGATTTAGTAAAGCTTATAGAAATTGAAGGTAAAGAATATTTATTTTACAAATCATTTCCTGTAGATGTGACAGTAATTCGTGGAACTACAGCTGATGAAGATGGAAATATTACCATGGAACACGAAGGTATTGTACTTGAACACATTTCTGCAGCACAGGCTGCACATAATTCCGGCGGTATTGTAATAGCCCAGGTAAAACGTCTGACTCAAAGAGGGACTCTAGATCCCAAGAGTGTAAAGATTCCCGGAATACTGGTAGATGCAGTAGTTGTAGATCCGGACCAGATGCAATCTATGATAACACAGTATAATCCGGCATATACCGGTGAAGTAAGAGAACCACTCTCCGAAGCTGCACGTATGAAAATGGATGAAAGAAAGATAGTAGCAAAAAGGGCAGCCTTCGAACTGTTTCCTAACGCTGTAGTTAATCTTGGATTTGGTATTCCTGACGGTGTTGCATCAGTTGCCAATGAAGAAGGTTTAGCCCAGGATATTACCTTCACCGTAGAGCAGGGAATTGTTGGGGGGGTACCTGCTCTCGGTGTCAATTTTAGCCTTGGTATTAATCCACAGGCAATTATTGACGAAGGATACCAGTTTGACTTTTATGACGGAGGCGGCCTTGATTTAACTTTCTTATCATTTGCTGAACTTGATAAGGATGGAAACGTAAACGTAAGTAAATTTGGAAACAGAGTAGTAGGGGTTGGCGGGTTTGTCAACATATCCCAGAACGCAAAGAAGGTTGTGTTCTGTGCAACATTTACATCGTCAGGACTTGCTGTTGATGTGTCGGATAAGAAATTGAAAATAGTTAACGAAGGAAAATTCAAAAAATTTGTACCTGAAGTTAACCAGATAAGTTTCAGTGGTAAGTATTCACTTAAGAAAGGTCAAAAAGTAATCTATGTAACTGAGCGTGCAGTGTTTGAATTAACCGACCAAGGTATTGTTCTTACTGAAATTGCACCGGGCATAGATCTGGAAAAGGATATTCTTGCAAATATGGCGTTCAAGCCAATAATTAGTGAAAACCTCAAACTTATGGATGAGAGAATATTTGTTGATGAGCCTATGGGGTTAGCGCAAAGATTCAATAAATAATTTTGTCTTTACATCATAAGGGAGGGGTATGAATGAAATTAGAAAACGTCATTTTCGAGAAGAAGGAAAACATAGCAATTATTACTATAAACAGGCCGGATTCTCTCAATGCTTTAAATTATCAGACTCTTTATGAGATAGAATCGGTTGTACGATCAATTGAAGAAGACAATGAAATCAGATCATTTATTATAACAGGCAGCGGTAAAAAGGCATTTGTTGCCGGAGCAGACATACATGATCTTGATCATGTTTCGCCAGTTAAGGGTTATGACTTTATGATGCTTGGACAAAGGATTTTTAATGCTATTGAGGACTGTAGTAAACCCAGTATTGCAGCAGTAAACGGATATGCTCTCGGCGGCGGATGTGAGCTTGCTATGTGCTGCGATATCAGGATAGCTTCAGAGAATGCGAAATTTGGACAGCCCGAAATTAAACTTGGGAATATACCCGGGTGGGGCGGAACACAAAGATTACCTCGTCTGATAGGAAAAGGCCGGGCCAGTCAAATGATTTTTACCGGGGAATTCCTATCTGCTGCCGATGCAGAGAAATATGGTTTGGTAAACACGGTTACAAGCCAGGATGAATTACTTGACAAAGCAATCGAATTAGCTAAAAAAATAGCATCAATGGGACCTATAGCATTAAAAATGGCAAAAGTAGCAATAAATGAAGGTCTGAGGAGCAATGTCCCAACAGGCTTGAAGGTCGAGGCATATGGTGTAAGTGTGTGCTTATCTACCGAAGATCAAAAAGAAGGGGTGGCAGCGTTTTTTGAAAAAAGGCCAAGCCATTTTAAAGGAAAATAAAGTTTTCTAATACAATAGTGATTTACATTGTTAACATTATTAATTAATAATACAAAATAACAAAATAAGGGGGAAAAACGATGGCAGTATATCGTAAAAGAATCGAGGATTACAAAGTAGGTGATACAGCGGTTTTTACAAAAACTATCACTGAGACAGACACAGCTTTATTTGCGGCTATTTCGGGGGATTTTTATCCAATTCATTTTAATGAAGAATTATCAGCAAGAACTCGTTTTGGCGGACGTATTGCACATGGGATTATCACGGTTGGACTTATTTCAACAGTTTTAGGTGTTCCATTACAGGGGCCGGGCACTTGCGCAGCAGTTGAGAGAGGCCTGTCATTCAGATTCCTGCTACCGGTTAGATTTGGCGATACAATTACAGCAAAAGCTACAGTTTCAGAAGTTATAACAGAACGTCATATTGTAAATCTCGATATTAGCTGCACTAATCAAAGAGGAGAGGAAGTATTAAGCGGAACCGCTCAGTTGAAAGTGCTGAAAGAGGTTGTGTCAGAAAGCGATTAAAATCGCTGCGGAAGGGGGAAGGAACCTTTGGGAGAAATGATTATGAACGATGTACCAATTCTGGAGTTTAGAAATATTAACAAATCATTTTCCGGTGTTCAGGTTCTTACAGACATAAGCTTCAAGGTTAAGCGTGGAGATGTTCATGCTCTGATTGGTGAAAACGGGGCAGGCAAGTCGACACTGATGAAAATCTTATCAGGAGCTCATGACAAAGATTCAGGCGAAGTTCTGATTGACGGTAAGCCTGTTGACATTAGGAATCCCTATCAATCACGTGAACTGGGAATAAGTATCATATACCAAGAGCTTTCACTTGTTCCGCAGCTCAATGCAGAAGAAAATTTGTTTCTCGGTTGTCTTCCTACCAAAAGAGGAAAAATAGACTGGAAATATATTAGTTCTGAAGCAAAAAGAGTTTTCGAAATAGTGAATCTTGATATAGATACAAAAGTACCTGTAAGGCAATTGAGTGCAGCGCAGCGGCAGCTTATTGAGATTGCCAGGTCGCTCATACATAAGTCTAAGATAATAATTATGGATGAGCCAACAAGTTCATTAACCAACAATGAAATTGAGTCATTGTTTTCAGTCATTAAGAACATGAAAGCGCATGGCATTACAGTGATCTATATATCGCACAAGCTTGAAGAACTTTTCAGAATATGTGATATGGCAACAGTTCTTAAAGACGGAAAACTCTCGGGTGAAATTGCAATTAAAGACGCAACTAAGCAGGATCTTATCAGAATGATGGTAGGTCGTGACATAAAGAATTATTATCCGACACGTAACCCCAATCCGGGAGATGTTGTTCTTGAAGTTAAAAATTTAGTTAACAAACCTTACGTAAAAGGTGTTAGCTTTAAAGTAAGAAAAGGCGAAATACTTGGGTTCTCCGGCCTGGTCGGCGCCGGAAGAACAGAAACAATGCGGGCAATTTTCTGTGCTGATAAATATGAAAGCGGAGAAATATACATTGACGGAAAAAAGGTTAACATCAAATCGCCGAAGCAGGCAATTAAAAACGGCATAGCTTTTGCTACAGAAGACAGAAAAACTCAAGGACTCGTTCTGTGCCTTTCCGTAGGGGAAAATACTACTCTGGCAAGCTTGAATACAATTTCAAATAAAATCGGAGTTATTAACCATGCCAAAGAAAGTGAAATTGTAAAAAAATACATTAAGAAAATGAATACAAAGACAACTGGTACTGGTCAGAAAGTATCCAATCTTAGTGGCGGAAACCAGCAAAAGGTTGTTGTGGGAAAATGGCTTAATTCAGGTGCAAATATATATATTTTTGATGAACCCACAAGGGGTATTGATGTGGGAGCAAAAGCTGAAATTTATCAACTTATGTCTCAACTGGCAGATGAAGGTGCTGCAGTAATAATGGTATCATCCGAATTGCCTGAAATTCTTGGTTTAAGCGACAGAATTATAGTTATGCATGAAGGAACAATCACTGGTGAAGTATTAAGAAAGGATGCGAACGAAGAATTAATTATGACGTATGCTTTCGGAGGGGGAAAGGTATGACCGAGGTAAAACAAAGCGAATTTTTCAAGAACTTTAAAGCTTTTATGGGGAAAATCGGCATAGGTTTAGCGCTAATAGCTATAATTGCCATCGCTTCCATTGCATCCCCAAAATTCCTGCAACCAAGCAATATTATTAACGTTTTGCGTCAAGTATCAGTCACAGGCGTTATTGCAGTTGGAATGACAATTGTAATTATTAATGGCGGAATTGATTTAAGTGTAAACGGAGTAATCGGATTAACAGGGATGATTGCTGTAATTATTCAGGGTAGAGGTTCTGCCGTTGCTATTCTTACTGCTCTTGCTATCGGGATACTTGTAGGACTGATAAACGGCCTTTGTATAAGCCAGGGTTTAGCACCATTTATTATGACAATGGCCATGGACACAATAGTCCGAGGTTTGGCGTACCTGTCATCAAATGGTCAGCCGGTTTCGGGAGTAACCCCGTTCTACAGATATCTGGGTTCAGGTGAAGTGCTGAGCTTTCAGCTGGACGGTAAAAATATGGGATTACCCGTACCGGTAATAATATTTGCAGTAGTGGTGCTGCTTGCCCATTTTATGCTCAGACATACAACGTTTGGCCGCCATGTACATGCAGTGGGAGGAAATCCGGAAGCTGCCCGTCTGTCAGGTATCAGCATATCTCGAACAAAAATGATTGTATATGCAATTTCAGGATTTATGGCAACATTGTCCGCCATAATGCTTACAGCAAGAATGAATGCGTGCGACCCGACCCTTGGTATCGGATATAATGTTAACGCAATATCAGCTGCGGTCATAGGCGGGACAAGCATGGCAGGTGGAGAAGGAAATGTTTTAAAAACGGTTATAGGTGCAGCAATAATTGTAATTATGTCTAATATTCTTAACATGGTTAACGTTAGCCCTTATGTGCAACAGGTTGTAACCGGATTAATAATATTCGTTACCGTATATGTTGACAACTGGAGAAGAAATCGTAAATCTGTATAGTTTTGTTAGACACAAAGGATTGCCAAAATGGCATATCTTTTGAATATAAATAGGGGAGGAAATAATTATGAAGAGAAACAAAAAAACTCTACTGGCATTAATGCTCGTATGCATTATGTTAGTAACCGTGCTGGCTGCATGTGGACAACAAAGTGAACCAGGAACATCTGCAACACCGGCGGCTTCTTCACAAGCACCTGGTACTGATGCATCAGAAAGTCCGAAAGCTGATCCGAACAAAAAGTATGTTATTGGTGTATCACAGTGCCACATGAACACACCTTACCGTGTTGCTCTTACAACAGAGCTTGAGGCAGCTGTAAAAGAAAAGGGCTATAATTGGGAGTTTATTTTTACCGATGGTAAAAATGACCCGACAACACAGATTAACAATGTTTATGATCTGATGGCATCTGAGGTTGATCTGATACTTATGGCTCCTACACAGTCTGCACCTCTGACACCAATTGCAGGAGAAGTACTGGCTCAAGGTATACCATTGGTACTTGTTGACCGTACCATTGATAATGATGACTACACAACATTTGTTGGTGGAGACAACATCAATGCAGGTGAGGTAGTGGGTCAGTGGATCGTTGACACTTATGGAACAGAAAAAGAAGTTATTGTTGTTGAAATGCAGGGCACACTGGGTGCTAGTGCAACAAACGACAGACACAAAGGTTTCCGTTCTATTGTAGAAAAGTATCCTAACATCAAAATTGTAAGTGACCAAAGTGCAGACTATAAGAGAGATTTAGGATTAACACTGATGGAGAATATCTTACAGGCTAATGATCATATTGATGTTCTGTACTGCCACAGCGACAACATGGCTCTTGGTGCAATTGAAGCTATAGAAGCTGCTGGTCGTACCGGAGAAATGCATGTATTCGGAACAGACGGACAGAAGGAAATGGCAGATATGATTAAAGCCGGTAAAGCGACAGGCACAGTATTCTATCCTACTGGTGCAGCTGAAGCTGTTGACTTAATTGAAAAAGTTCTGAATGGCGAATCCTATGAAAAAGTTAATATGCTTGCAACTCCATTAATTCTGCAAGACGAAGTTGACGATTGGTATGACAGATTCTTCTAATTTGAAATAATTTTGTGAGTGGTGTTGCAGGTTACGGCCTGCAACACCATTTTTAAGATTTATTATATAGGGTATAAGGGGAATAAATATGAAAGTTAGCAAAATTGATGTATTGGTTATCGGTGGTGGAGGAGCTGCTGCCCGGGCCGCACTGGAGGCTGCAAATGAAGGCGTTAATGTATTAATGGTAATGAAAGGTGAATTTACCCATTCAGGAGCAACTGCATTCGAGGCCTCTGAAATGGCAGGTTTCAATGCCGGTGACGGGGCAGCCGATGAAAATGATTCACCGGAAGAACACTACAAAGATATAATGGATGCTGCAGACGGTATGTCTATACCGTCATTGTCAAGAATAGTAGCTTACGAAGCAGTTGACACTCTTAAGACTTTAGACTCCTGGGGAGTTAATTACGAAAAAGATAATGGCAAATATCTGGCATTCAAGAGCTGTTTTTCAAAAAGACCGCGTACCCATGTAATAAAAGGTCATGGCAAACCGATTCTTGAGGCACTAAATAGAAAGATAAAAGAAAAGAAAAATATAAAAATGATTGAAAACGCCTTTGTCGCTGAGCTTATTGTTGAAAATGGCATTTGTTGTGGTGCGGTAATTATTGATCAGTCAGGCAACATGTCAATTATTGAAGCGAAATCGACTATTTTGGCTACAGGAGGCGCGGGACAAGTATTTGAAAAAAGCCTGAATCCGAAAGATATTACCGGGGATGGTTATGCCCTTGGTTTCAGGGCTGGAGCGAAACTGATTAACATGGAATTTATGCAGTCAGGTATAGGAATCAGTTATCCAATAGTCAGTTTGTTGAACGCATATATTTGGTCTGGCTTACCTAAGTTGAGAAACAGATATAATGAAGATTTTATGAAAGAGGGACTTCCGTCAAACTTAACAACAGAAATGGTAATGAATGATCATGCAAATCATTTTCCTTTCAGCTGTTATGATAATTCTTTCTATATTGAAACTCTTGTACAAAAGCAGCTTCTTGAAGGAAAAGGAACAGATGAGGGCGGCATCTATATGGATTTGACTCATATGACTGATGAGTATGTAAATTCGATAGAAGAAAACACCGGCCTCAGGAAAATGTGGCCAATAGCCAGAGAATATTATGAAAGTCTTAATGTACGTGTAATGGAAGAGCCTGTACAGATTGCCTGCTTCGCTCACGCAATTAACGGAGGTCTTCTAATTGACGAAAATTCAAGCACATCAATTGAAGGCTTATATGCAGCAGGAGAAACAGCAGGAGGCCCTCATGGAGCTGACAGACTTGGTGGCAATATGATATTGACCTGCCAGATTTATGGTAAGATTGCAGGTATCGCAGCTGCAAAAAGAGCGAAAAACTTATCAAAACAAGCTGATATTTCTTCAGCAAATATAACCGAAAAAATAGAATCAATTAAAGAGATTCTTTATAAAGACTTAGATTACACTGAAATTCAACAAAAACTCAAGGAAAATACACAAAAGCATTTGCTTATAAGAAGGACTGAAGAAGGACTGTCATCGCTTATTGAGTTAATAAATCAGCTTAAAAAAGAAATTTTACAAGCTTCTGCAAGTACTTCTTATAACATTGCAAATCTTGAGACAATGAACATGCTAATTGCTGCTGAACTCATGTCATTTGCGGCAATACAAAGAAAAGAAAGCAGAGGAGCTCACTACAGAGCTGATTACCCGAATAAAGACGATGCTAATTTCAGGGCACCGCTTGTATTAAGCAAAGATGGTGAACAAATTTCATCGTGCCAGTTTAAGGTATCGGAGCAGCGCTGAGAAAAAGTATTTAATAAGAATAATTAAATATAAGGATATTGAATGATGATGAAAGAAAAAGTCAAGTGGATAACCAATAGATACATTGTTGCTGTTCTGGCAATTTTCTGCGCTCTGTTATGGGGCAGTGCATACCCAACTGTAAAATTGGGATATGAATATTTTGGAATGAGCGGGAGCAGCTCATATGATAAAATGCTTTTTGCAGGAATTAGATTTATTCTTGCAGGGCTTGCCATCATCATTGTCATGTCTCTTATAAATAAAAGACTGTTATATCCGCAAAAAATCAGAAGCATCCCAAAGATACTGTTATTAGGGCTTACCTATACAGGTATACAGTATATGTTTTTCTATATTGGGTTATCAAATACAGCCGGAGCTAAAAGTGCAATATTACAAGGTACAGCAACATTCTTCACGGTAATTCTATCTGCTGTATTTTTTAAGAATGATAAGCTGACAGTAAGTAAAATCTCAGGCTGTATGTTGGGATTTGCAGGAGTAGTCATCATTAACCTGAATGTAGAATTTGGCGGTCTTGAGATGTCCTTGCAGGGGGAGGGCTTTATAGTTCTTGCATCATTGTTCTTTGGAGTAGGTTCTGTTATCAGTAAATGGATTGTCAAGGATGAAGACAGTTCTACCATAGCTGGATATCAGCTGTTCTTCGGGGGTCTGTTCCTTATAATAGCAGGTCGATTGGGAGGAGGACACATTCCTGTCGTGACCATAGAAGGTATTCTTATGATGGCGTATTTGGTCTTTCTGTCATCGACTGTTTATTCTGTGTGGACTATGCTGCTTAGCTATAACAGGGTATCAAGCGTGTCAATATATTATTCATTTGTTCCAATCTTTGGGGTATTGCTTTCAGGGTTACTTCTTTCGGAGAGGGTTCTAAACTGGCGTAGTCTCTTGGCGCTTGTGATGGTTTGTTCAGCTATTTATATTGTTAACAGTGCAAAGAATGATGATTAGCTTTAATAAAAACTATATATTAATTCAGGGGGGAAAACATGAAAAAGGTAGTTACTTTTGGCGAAATAATGATGAGGTTAAATCCTAAAGGATACCTGAGATTTGTACAGGCAGATGAACTGGAAATGACATTTGCCGGAGGCGAGGCAAATGTAGCTGTTTCGCTTGCTAATTATGGAATTGATGCCTCATTTGTAAGCAAAATACCGGCTCACGAGATAGGGCAATGTGCAATTAACGAGCTGAGACGTTATGGTGTCAATATTGACAAGATCGTTAGAGGCGGAGACAGACTGGGAGTATACTTTGTAGAAAAGGGCGCATCTCAAAGATCCTCTAAGGTAATTTACGACAGAGCAAATTCTGCAATTGCTTTAGCGAAAAAGGAAGACTTTGATTGGGAGAAAATTTTTGAAGGAGTAGACTGGTTCCACTTTACAGGAATAACACCGGCATTAGGAGGCGAAAATCCTGAAATATGCATGGAAGCATGCCGCACAGCAAAAAACATGGGATTAACGGTCAGCTGTGACCTTAATTTCCGTAAAAAGTTATGGACAAGTGAGCAGGCCGGTAAAGTTATGTCAACATTAATGCCTTTTGTTGATGTCTGTATTGCAAACGAGGAAGATGCAGCTGATGTGTTTGGAATCCACGCAGCTGAGACAGATATTGAAGGCGGTAAATTAAATCATGATGGTTATATAAGTGTTGCAAAGCAACTGACTGAAAGATTCGGTTTTAAATATGTTGCAATTACTTTACGTGAAAGCATTTCTGCAACTATCAACAACTGGGCTGCACTGCTTTATACAGATAATACAGCATATTTTTCACCAAAATATAGTATTCACATAGTTGATCGTGTTGGTGGAGGAGATTCATTCTGCGGAGGATTGGTTTATTCTTTGTGCAATGGATTTGACCCTCAGAAGGCTGTTAACTTTGCTACTGCCGCATCATGCCTGAAACATACAATAGAACATGATTACAACATGATGAGTATAGCAGAGGTAGAATCACTTGCAGCAGGTAATGCTTCGGGGCGTGTTCAAAGATAAGAAGACCATAAATAATCATATATAATAATGAAGGGGTGAAGACTAAATGAAAGCGATTGTATTTGAAGGAACAAATAAGATCGAATATAAGGAAGTCCCGATGATAACACCACGCGAGGGATGGACATTGGTGCGGGTATCACATGCAGGAATCTGCGGAAGCGATATGACTATATTTTCAGGTAAGCATCCCCGGGCAAAAGCTCCATTAATTATGGGGCATGAGTTTTCGGGATATATTGCCTCTCCGCATCCAAAATATAAGGAGGGCACTCTCGTAACGGTATTTCCTTATTTACCGTGCATGAAATGCGAGCGTTGTATAAATGGACAATACCACGTATGCAAGTCGTTGAAGATTATTGGTATAGATTTGGACGGAGGCATGGGAGAATATGTTCAGGTCCCGGAAGATGCAATATATCCGGTTCCGGAAGGTGTAGATCCTGCAGTTGCAGCATTTATAGAACCTGTTGGAATAGCAGTCCACGTTGCTCGAAAAGGCGGCTATAGACCGGGGGACAGCGCAGTTGTTTTTGGTGCAGGCGGGATAGGCCTATCTACGGCAATAACACTGCGAAAATTCGGGGCATTGGATCTGGTAATCAGTGAACCTAACCCGGCAAGGCAAGAACTTGCCAGATCTTTAGGGTTTGATGTTTTAGACTCAGAAAAGGATATAGTACAACAGATATACGACCGTACTGATGGAAACGGAGCACAGTTTATTTTTGATTGTGCGGGAGTACAGCCTGTTATCGATGTTTTACCCGATGCAGTGAAAATTAACGGAACAATAGTAATAGTGGCAGGTTATAAGAATCCTCCGGCAATGAACTTCCAAAAAGGTATGTTTAGGGAATTTGATATTAGATTTACCAGAAATTGCACAAGAGAAGATTTCTCAATCGCATGTAAGCTAATGGGTGAAAATTTGGGCTACGATAAAATACTAAATTACATTATTCCATTAAGTAAGTGCCAGGAAGGCTTTAACCCTCCTAAGAGCGCATATAAGGTAATTTTCGAGGCTTAATAGTATGTAGCAGGGTAAAATAATGAAGGAGGAAAGCAATATGAATATGTTTGATTTAACGGGCAAAAAGGCAATAGTTGTCGGCGGTGCCGGAGATCTCGGAAAGAGCATGCTTGAAGCCCTTGTTGAAGCCGGAGCCGAAGCAGTGGTAATAGGCAGAGGTGAACGGACTAGGAACGTAGCAGACGAGCTTAGTAAAAAAGGATATAAGGTTAATCCTGTTTATGCTGAATTGACTGATAGAGCACAAGTAGATAAATCCTTTGAAGAGGCACTGGATATTCTGGGCGGCAGAGTTAATATTCTGGTAAATGCCGCAGGAATACAGAGAAGACATAAATGTGAAGAGTTCCCGATTAGTGATTGGGATGAGGTAATAGAGGTGAACCTTACCGTATCTTTCCGTTACTGTCAGCTTGCCGCACTTAATATGATACCTAACGGCGGCGGAAAAATAATTAATGTTGCTTCATTAATTAGTTTTTTCGGAGGTTATACTATTCCCGCATATGCAGCATCAAAGGGTGGAATTGCACAGCTGACCAAGGCTTTATCCAATGAATGGGCAGGTAAAGGGATTAATGTAAACGCTATTGCCCCCGGATATATGGATACAAAAATGAATGTTGCTCTCATTAACGATCCGGTTCGTAATACAGAGATACTTGCAAGGATACCTCAGCATCGTTGGGGAACCGGCGAAGATATGAAGGGCGCTACAGTATTTTTAGCCAGTGATGCATGCAATTATGTTAATGGCGTAATCCTTCCTGTGGACGGCGGTTATTTAGGGAGATAATAACGAATTTTCATATGGGGGGAAGTATATGAAGACATTTATTATAGAAAAAATTTTAAAAGAAAAGTTAATTGCAATTGTAAGGGGTGTTTATGGCGAAGACTGCATCAACCTGGCAAGGGCATTGCATAAAGGTGGAATAAACCTGATAGAAGTGACTTTTGATCAGGCGAAAAAAGAGACAGCAGAGGATACTTGCAGAGCAATAAGCATGATAAAAGAAACTTTCAAAGGTAAAGTTATTGCAGGTGCCGGAACGGTTACTTCGGTTGAGCTGGTTGATATGGCACATAAAGCGGGTGCCGGTTATATCATTTCGCCTAACACAGATGCACCGGTTATCAGGAGAACTGTAGAGCTGGGATTAGTTTCAATTCCGGGAGTTCTTACTCCGAGTGAAATTGTTAAAGCACAGAATGCCGGAGCTGATTTTGTAAAACTGTTTCCTTCGGCGCAATTTGGACCTTCTTATTTAAAATACGTACTTGCACCGTTAAATAATGTTAGAATCCTTGCTGTTGGTGGAATCAATGAGAAAAACGTAGGCGAGTTTATTAAGGCTGGTGCAAAAGGCGCAGGAGTAGGCGGTAACCTTGTTAATAAAGAATGGATTTCTAATGGTAAGTTTGAAGCCATAACTGAATTAGCCAAGGAGTTTGTAGAGGCGGTAAATGCCCAATAAACAAAACACTATCAATATTAAACACAGAGAGGGCAAATATGATAAAAGTCGGAATAAGTGATTGCGACCACAAAGATATAAAAGAAGAACAGATTGTTTTTGAAAGATATGGATATGAAGTTATTTTGCATCAGTGTCATACTGAAGAAGATTTGATTAAGGAAATGCAGGGATATTCAGTTATAGCAAATCAATACGCACCTTTTACCGAAAGGGTTTTTGAAAACCTGCCAAATCTCAAGTGCATTGTGCGATATGGGGTAGGTGTCGACCATATAGATTTGGAAGCCGCCTCTAAATACGGTGTAGCAGTATGTAATGTTCCTGATTACGGGATTCAGGAAGTTGCGTCACATGCTCTTGCAATGATGATGGCACTTAGCCGTAAGATAATAAAAATGAACGATTCTGTAAAAAATGGAGCATGGAAATATGAGCTTAGTATTCCAATTTACAGATTTAATAAAATGACTATTGGAATTATAGGGATTGGAAGAATCGGAAAATGCTTCGCAGAATTAGTAAGAGGATTCAACTGCAGAATTATTGCCTGGGATCCGCGCTATTACAATACAAACCTCAAACATCCCGATTATATCGAAATGGTGAAACTGGATGAGTTGCTAAGAGAAGCAGATATTATATCAATACATACTCCTCTTGAAACCTCAAGAGGATTGATATCTGAAAAAGAACTTAAAAAGATGAAACCTTCTGCTTACCTGATAAATGTGTCAAGAGGCGGTATAATAGTAGAGAAGGATCTTGTAAAGGCGTTGAAAAACGGCTGGATTGCAGGAGCTGCGTGTGACGTTTTATCAAAAGAGCCTCCTGAAGGCATTCATCCTCTGTTTAAATTTGACAACTTCATTTGTACCCCACATATGGCCTGGTACTCTGAACAGGCTTCAAGTGATATGAAAACAAAGGTTGCTGAAGAGATTGTCAGGGCTATAAAGGGTGAACCTTTAAAAAATCAGATTAATAAGGTTTAAACAGTAAATCAGGAGTATTAAATCCCTTAT
>CAZPMC010000047.1:0-15735 GCA_964587755.1 uncultured Oscillospiraceae bacterium | reverse complement strand
TAGGCGCGGAGCGCTTTTGATGCTGCATAAGCCCCTTCTTCACCCGTATTGTCATACTCGAATTCCGAGCCGTAGGGATATGCGGCTGCAGCCATAGCCCTACCTTTTGTGTATGCGAACTTCTGCTTCAGGTTTGCATATTCTGTCATCATCCCTTCTTCTTTAAGCGCTTCAATCAGTTGCGGTATCTGTTGTTCGCCATAAAAACCGACTGTTCCTGCAGAGACGCGGTTGTAGTAGATTCCATAAGCCTTTTCAAGATAGTATTTGGATGTTTCACGATACTCCATCAGGTTAGGATACGCTTTTTGAATCAGATACATATTCAAGTACGCAGAAGCCACCATTGCTTCTGAAAAAGTGCGTACATAAGGGGACTCGGATGTGGAATAAATGCCCGAATCCCTCAGCCAGTTTGCAACCCTGAAAGTGCTCTGAGTATTTTTCATGTACCTTTCCCACATAAAATCGATTAAGTAATTCTCAATTGACCTGATTTCTTCCGCATCAGGGTCCAGATAGTTCTTTGCAACCATGAAATTGATATTGTCATGACTCCAGTCGTCTCCCCAATGGTTTATGTTTGTATCTAAGCCGGTGGTGAGGTACCAGTCGCGGTAAATGCCGAAGGTCGGGCTGGCAGGGTCTTTGTCCTGAGTGTCTTCAACCATGAACTGTGAGTGTGCCCTGGCTGTCTCATCAATCTCAGCCATTACATTGAATTCCGACTGGGTAAATTTCTGCACCATTTCTCCGTTGACATTCAGCTTATAGTCGATACGGAGACTGTTGTTGCCGAGAGTGTCAAAGGAGAGGGCGTAGATATGGTGCTCCTCGCCGTTTATTATCTTTGTTTCTATAAACTGGACCTTTTCTTGATACTCTGGATTTGCGCCATTGGCGCCACGTCCGCCACGGGTGTTGTTGACCATGGCTTCCCTGGTTTGTCCCGGCTTGATGACAGGGATATGATCCTCATCATACGGGTCGTTTTCATAGACCGACTGGATTTCTATACTGTCTATCGTTATTCTGCTGCTGTCGTAGTGCAGATCCACTAAAACAGGCATATTGATAGCCACCTGGAAGCCCGGTACCGCTGCTATGTCAATCATGCCGAGATTGTACAGTATGGAGCGGAGGTTTTTCTCACGGTCTTCCATGGAGGTTGATGAATTGTTCGGGTGAGATGCGCTGTCGCCCGGCGTATTGTCGCCTGCGCGTACGTCCCAGAATTTGAACTGGTATGTTTTTTCTTCATTGGGTCCTAAAACAAGGCTGGTAGCGTCCTCAGACTTGAAATAGCTGCGCCCGGTTTTCCTTATATCCTTTGAGTGGATGTAAAGGACATTCAGTCCCGGGAACCAGCCGCCCTGGTCAGCTTGCCAGTTCTGGTAAAGACTGCCGTTGCGAAGCTCGCCCTGATCCGCCAGCCAGTAATCGACATATTCTATGCGGGCGCCGCTTTCAGGCACCGGGGTGAACAGGATGAAGTTCCCTTCGCCGCTGGTGCGGATGGCATAGGTATATCCGCTGTCGATGCCGGCGAAGTTGTGGACTGTAAGACGGTTGTTATAGGTATCGCTCACGTTTGAGTATTTGTTGTTCCAGGGCATGGGCAATCCGATATCGCCAAATTCGATATATTTATCGCTTTTATTTTTAAGTGTTATTTCCCAAAGCAGCGAACCGTCGTCCGTGTCCATGTTGAATACGGATTTGACGTCAAAGCCTTTGATTACCCTGCTGGCAGTGGAGCTAAGATCCTGTCCGATGAAATTGACCTCAACTTTTTTGCCGTCAGGTGAAACTGTTTTTGAGATGTACGGATTGGCCGGGTTGATGTTTGAATATGTAGTCGAGCCTCCTGCTGCAAGGGTTTTGTTTGTGTCAACTTCCACGAACCCGTCCCTGTTGTCAGGGAAATCAGGCGAGTCGCCGACACGGGTGGAGAAAATAAGTTCGCCCATCCACTGGTGCTGGACACCGTTCTGGGGCGAGGTGTTGTTTGGCAGGACAAAATTGATGTTCTGATTGTTCCGGTTTAGCGGGTTGTTCTGGATAATCAGCTCTTCAATCTGTCCCAAATCGCCGATCTTGGCGTAAAGGCTGTCATTTGAGATGGTATCCGCTGCCGCGGATACGGAAGATGCGGGGAATACCCCGGCGGGCAGCATCTCAAAAACGAGCAGGACGCCAATAATCAGTGACAATAGCTTCTTTGCGTCGATTTTCATAAAATTACCTCCTGCAATAATCAGTACTAATAATAACCATGTGTTTTTTCACATCACCTGCAGTTAATCTCCCATGTCATATATACATTTTCTGCAAATTTCCGCTTATCGGTTAAGCCGGAATATGCAGACAAACGCCTGATTCGTACCTCCTTTTCTTTAATTTGGGAATTGATGTCTGAGGCTTAATCTTTTGTGTCTGAACCAGATATGTTTTTTAGTTGGGTTAACGTTTAACTTCTTATATTAAAATATCTAAGCCTCCTTTCTTATTGAAGTTATATATCTTAAAAGACAAAACAACAATTATTTTTATTTTAGCGTACAAAAAGAGTAAAAGAATTTTGTCATTATTTTTAAGATAAGCTTGAATATTAGAATAACAAACACACCTCTAAGTTTATCCTAATTTACATAAAAAATCAACTCCCTTTATGACGAATTTCAGCTCCGCAAAATAACAGGATGATAATTGCCATAGGTACGGGATGAACAAAACAGGCTGTTTTCATAGGACTTTTTATTTTTTCTATTTTCCCATTCTTACCTTTATTGTATTCTGTCCGTCCGCCTGAGTCCTGGTGTATAGCTCAGAGGCATCCGTCAGGGTATTAAACCTCAATGTATATTCCTTCTCTAAATCCAGTCTGTCGAATTTAATCACCAGCGTCCTGCTGTCAATGTACTTGACAATAACTGCAGCATGGCTTCCGCCGTCATACTCCAGCGTATAGTTCGCTTCACTTATATTACTGAGATTGAAGGCTATATCTCTGCTGGTGGTCACCTTAATGGTATCCTTGGAAATAATGACAGCGTCAGTGATATATGGCTTTGCTCCCTCGGAGCTGTTGCCTGTAAAGGTCGCCTCCCTGTTTACACCAGCGATATTTCCAAGATTGTCCTTCATTACGCTCAATACAGTAAGCTTGTATGTCTTGCCGGATGTCAAGGGCTTGTCGGCAGGCAGGTACAATAACACTCTATTTGCATTGGTCGGGTCAACCACAGCCTTTGCAGGAATAGCCGAGTAGCCGGTAGCGCTGACACCAGCTATATTGTAGTACTCCTTCGTAGAAGCTGTTACCGGGTCTATCGCTCTGTCAAATACCACAGCTACTGTATTTTTATCAAGAGCTGATGTAGACTGAATATTTAATATTGTTCTCTCCGGGTAATTGCCAGAGAAGGTATAATCCTTATCAAAAATCGTATACTGTCTTGTTATATCGTTTATTTCATTTATCTTTAATTTATAGGTCGTGTTTTTTATAAAGCTGCCGTTAATGCTTAAGTGAACTAGTTTCCCGCTCTGTGAACCACTTCCTGCAATAGCTGCCTTATTCACCGCAACAGGATTTCCATATGCATCGGTTATGTAATAGCTGAATACCTGTTGAGCCCTTAAGGGGTGTACCTCCATATTGAATTCAAGCTGCATAGTCCTATAGTCCAGCAGAGTAATTTTATTCATGCTGAATGTTGATGTATTTGGTGTTGTATTCTCAGAAAGGCTGCCTGTTGAGAACCTGTAGCTGTCTCCCTCTCCGTCATTTAGCTTGACCGTATACAGGCTCGTAAGCTCTCCGCTCACCTTTAGGGTATACTGGGTATTCTCTGCAAAGGTCACACCTATCAGGCTTACACTGACCATATTGTCCGGAGTCCCGCTGTAGCCTGCGGTCAGCATATTTAAGCTTCCCTGAGCCAAGAGAGATTCTCCCTGCCATATTTCATAATATGAAGCCTTTGCACTGTTTGCATTTACAGGGTGAGTAAAGTATATATTTATCGTACTCCTGTTTACAGGAGCCACCTTGCTTATTTTAAAGAAGTCTGATTTAAGCTCTGAAGCCCTATATCCCTCAAAGGTCGCAGTAATGGTTGAGGGGTATGTCTCACCCTCTGCCATAATATTTTTTATCTCGACCGTATACCCCATGTACGGTATCTGGTCCGCTGTCTGAAGAACTATGGTATCAACCTGCTGAGACAGTATTTTCGCTTCCAGGGTATTTGCGCTGTTGCCTGTCTCATAGACAGTAACAACAACCCCCGATGATGTCTTTATCTTTTTGTCAAACATTATATAAATATTGTTTTGGCTGATTGACCTTATTTCCTTTACACCTATCTCAGGCCCTTTACCATCACCAAACCCTGCATAGGCCGCCTGGTTCTCTGTTATTATACCTTCATCTATGAGGTTTTGCAGAAGTGTTATTTTTGTTTTAACATTAACCTTAGTAAGGGCATTGTACATAGCATCGACAACATTAGCTCTTAGATAGTTTTCATTGTCTGCTGTTTTTGTAAGATAGGCTATATCTGATACAAGCCCGACCTCATAAGCCTTTTGGAACACATTGCTCCAATTGAAATCAACCCCGTACTCATAGCCCAAGGCAGTAAGCAAAAGCTTTAGAAAAGCCTTCTCACTGATGTTTTCATCTGGCTGAAAGTATCCCTCTCCATTTCCTGCTATGATGCCCTGGGTGGTGCAGTATCCTACATAGTGTGCATACCATGCGCTAAAGGGCACGTCTGGGAACTGGGTAATAGAGTAGTCAAGCTTGTTTTCCTCTACATGCTCAACTCTTCCAAGGAGCCTGACTATGAATGTAGCTGCCTGACTTCTTAAAAGAGGCTTGTCAAGCATATAGTCACCGGATGCGCTCCCCTGCAGAAGTGATAGGTAGTTTAGTGCCTCAGCCTTTTCAGCGACTGTGGAAGCATTTGCTGCAAAAGCCGGAACGGCATTGGAAAGGATCATTATGACAACCATTATAAGCGACAAAGTTTTCTTTGCTGGCTTCATACAACCGACCTCTTTTCTTTGGTATTTACATTTATACATGTATATTATACCATGCAAAAAAGGAAATTGTTAAATTTTCAGTTAAAATGAAGAAAAGAAATTAATGTTCCGGCGGACAGCTTTAGCGGATGTCCTCCTGAAAATAAATCGATTTTTTATTTTTCCTGAGCCTTGCCCCGGAATTGACGCGGAGGAGTATTATTTTACCTGACCCGAGCCGCAGGAATTTTTGCGGAACCATGTGAAAGAACCGGCCCGAAGGCCGGTTCTTTACACTGCGTTCTGTCAGCTTTGATTTTATCAGAGCATAACAGCCGTTATCTTTATTAATTATATACCGGTATTCTTTATAGTAACTTTAGCAGTTGATGATAACCCGTTGGATGTAATAACAGTGATTTCTTCTACAGTATCTGCGTCAACTGCGCCTGCTGCACCGTTTGTACCAATAACAGTTCCTCCTGCATAGAATACTGTTGGTGTAATCACAACACCATACTGGTCTTTTATGGTTATCAGCATGCTTACGTTTTGACCTTCGTTGATTTGCTTGGTATCAGCCCACTCGATAGTTGTAGCAACGGGAGCATCCTCGCTTACCGTTACCTCTGCGGACGCAACCTTCTTGCCATTGAGCCAAGCAGATATTGTTGCTTTTCCTGCTTTCACGCCGTAAATATTGTTGTCGACGACAGCCGCGATTTCGGAATCGCTGCTTGTGGAGAATTCCGGATCATTGGAAACCAATGTTACAGAGTTGCCGTTTGCATCCAGTCCTTCAAGAGTTACAGGAACTTCGTAGGCAGTTGAATTAGGATCACCTACCGTCGCATTGTCATCTGCGTAAATAGTTTTGATTTCAGCTATCTTGTAGGACTTGATATCTGATGAAGCTATAACCTTAACTGTGACATCCAGCGTCAGACCGTCTGCGGTAATTGTAAGTTTCGCTGTTCCCGGTTCGACAGCCGTGAGAGTCGTGCCGCTAGCGGTAATAACACCAGTTGCATCAGATGTTATTGAAATGCTCGAAGCTTCCCAGTCACGTGCATACTGATCAATAATTTTCAGATCGTCTGCTGTTACCGTATATGTTGCGTCGTCTTCAAACAATGTGTTGAATGAAGCCGAAACAAACTGGGTAGCTTCAGGAGCTTCGTTAACTGTGAATACTACGGTATTCTGGAGAGCGCCGTCTACGTAAACATATACTGTAGCTGTTCCATCAGCTGTTGGAGTCATGTAGAGTTTGCCGTCCTCAAACGCGAAGTCCCCGGAAGTGCCTCCAACGATAACAGAGCTGTTGGAAGAAACAATGTTCACCTTGTTGGCCCCTGTACCGAGAGTGTAAGTGAAATCATCGGGCTCAATCACTTCGCCGTAAGTATTTGTTGCGACGTAAGGTATTTCAATCTTCTCGCCTTCGACAACGATGCCGGCAGGTTCGCTGATTGTAAATGTCTTCAGGCCTGTGGCAGCTTCTACGGTAATTGTGGTTACGGCAAACGCGCCGGTAGCGGGAACGGTAGCCGTAATAGTCGCAGTTCCGGCATCTCCGGCATTGAATGTTAATACTCCATCATCATCAACACGGAAGTTGTCAGGATCAACAACATCTGCCTTGTTGGTCATGAATATAATACCGCCAATTTCTATCTGGTTATTGTCCCCACCAGTATCTGCAGTAGTCTTTGGAAGAGTAAACTTATCGCCATACTGGTCAAGTATCTCGTAAGGTAATACAAGACCTGTATCGTTTTCAGTAACTCTTGTTTTATCTTTCAGAGGCTCTACAGTACCGAATGAAATTGTCTTCGGTGCGGGAGCAGCTTTAACAGAAAGTGTCTTTGTAGCTGAAATACCAGATGAGTGTGCAATAGTGACTATAATCTGGTCGTCTAAAGCAGCTCCTGCTGCAACAAGGCTAACTTTGCCGTTGCTAACAGTAACAGCTGCAGCTTTTGTAGCGTTGAATGCATTAACATTCAGGTTGGCAACTGCCATTTCCATATCTTCGTCAAACTGATTGTATACGACATATTTGAGTTCATAGTTGTCCATTAACGGCAGATATGCATCCTGGATTTCAATCTTGGCAACCTTGGCTGCCTGAACCTTAACCGCAAATGACTCTTCGCCGACTGTTACGGTGTAGTCGCCTTCAACAAGGCTGTATCTGTATTCCAAATCAACCGATTTGTTGTCTTCAGCCCATTTTGCCGTTACGTTGTAAGGTACAAGACCTTTCTTTACAGTGAATTTCGCAGCAGCTTTTTCTTCGGCTGTAAGAGCCCTACTATATGAGACTGTAAATTTCTTTGCACCTGTCTGTGCAACTGCAACAGTAGCTTCTGCACTGTAAAGACCTGCTTCAACAGCAGCTTCTCTATCGATAGCGCCAGCTTCTACTAAAGTCTCAGCCAGAGTCTTTTCGCCGTCTTTAACATTAGCCTTGAGAGCTTCAACGATAGCTATAGCTACATCGTTGTTTGTCAACTCAGTAACGTCAGCTACCTTTACAAGACCAACTTCTTCTGCGAATTCTAAAGTCTCGCCCCATGTAAAGTCAACATCCTGCTTGTATCCGAGAACTTCAAGGAGAACCTTGTAGATCATCTGAGCTGATGCAGCTTCGTAAGGGAAGAATTTTCCGCTTGTAGAACCAGCCCATCCCAGTTCAGGATTTGCTTTTACATAAGCAAGAGCTGCTTTTCCGTCTGCCCACTGAACTTCGTCAGCGTCAGCAAAATTGTCTGTGCCTTCAAATTCATAGGCTTCGTCTTCTTTTCCAGCAAGTCTAAGTGAAATGATGACAGCCTGAATCCTTGTAGTGCCTTTTGCAAGGTATTCGGCGTCAACGCCACTTGTGGTGCCTTGGAGTACACCAAGATCTTCGCATATTTCAGCATCAGTCTTAGCAGTCTCTTCAGCAAATGCAGGAACCGTAAATGTTGCAAGCACGCAAATAGCTACGATAACTGCAAGTAACTTTTTGAGATTTCTCATAATTCTCAAATCCTCCTCGTAATTTTTTGGGGTAGGCAATCTAAATCAAGCCGGGTCACGCCTCTACCCCCGGAAATAACCCGACCTGCCTTACAACTATCATCAGTAAGGGCAAACCTCACCCCCCTGAATTCAAGTTGATTATATCACCGCCATTTTTACCAGTCAACAAGTCCAAACCAAGTGTAAAGAAAATGTAACAGTACTGCAACAATGCGCTGCTGCAGTTATCCTTATACTTAAACTTGAACTTGGTGATTGCTAAAATGACGGCAATAAGCACTCCATATTTTAGCAAATACCATTATATCATTTAAATTTCCTTAATTCAATAAGCTTTGTACACGATTTGCCAAGATTCTCGGTAATATAGAAATGAAAAGAGCCGGCTTTCGCCGGCTCCTGCTACGCTGGTAAAGAGACTATTTCGCATCCATGCTCCTCTCGGCCATTTCTATCGCCTTCTTGACGATATTACCACAATACCTAGATGAAACGGCACCCCAGCCTTCTGCCTCTACCGTATTGTAGACTCCAAGCTCTTTTGCGATCTCATGCTTTAAGCGTTCTGACATCAAGCTCCTTCGTCTACCCACAGTAACGCCTCCTTTTTTTATGGGAACACCCATTTCTCAGCGTACAATTTTATTTTGCCCCTTTATCAAAGTTTTATTTAATAAATTTTCAATTTTTCTTTAATCGGTTACCTTTTACTCATTATGTTAATATACTGTACTGAGTATTTAAAAGCATTTTACAGGAGTGGATTATATGACAAGCAGGGAGCTTTTTGCCCGGCTTATAAGATGTGAAGCCGAGGGTGAAGGCTTGGACGGAATGAAGGCTGTTGCAACTATTGTAATGAATCGTGTCCACGTGGCAGATGGTGAATATCAGCGCGTAAATCAGGGGGACCTGCGAAATGTCATAATGCAGCCCTTTCAGTTCACATGCGTGATGGATGTGGTATACGGAGAGTATAATCCCCAGAATGTGTGGAATATGTCTGCAGAGCCCATACACTTCGAGGTGGCCGACTGGGCGCTGTCAGGCAATGTGTTGCCCGCTGTGGAGCCCTGCCTGTGGTATTACAACCCTTTCAGTCCCGCATGTGAAAATCTTTTTCCCAGAAACGGTACTGGAAGCTTGTTTAACAGAATCGGAGAGCATTGCTTTTATCAACCTACATCCTTGTATTATCAAACTTAGAGGGAGTGATTTTTATGTATAATAACCAAAGAGGTTGTAGCGGATTCGGCTCATTTACAGGAAACCCCGGAATAGCTCCTGTCGGTACAGGACTGCCGTCTGCTTTGGAGCCCGCGCTGTCTGCTGGTACAAATATAATGCCTGCCGGTACAGGTGTTTTCCCCGCAAGCAATATTATGCCGCCCGCCCCGAATTTAATGCCTTCAGGTAAAGGGACAATGCCTGCGGGAACCGGAAAGCTGCACACAGGTACCGGCTTACCCCATGCAGGCACAGGTATTATGCCCGCAGGAACCGGTATGATGCCTGCAGGAACAGGTCTGCCTGCAGGAACCGGCATGCCTCCTTCAGCTCTGCCTGTTGACGCTACACAGCCCGGATGGACCAATATGCCTTCCACACTGGAAAGTCCGTTTTTTACACCCGGCTTTCTTAGAACCCAAATCGGCAGACGTGTAAGAGTTGAATTTTTAATAGGTACCAACGGTACAACCGACAGATCCGGCACATTACTGGCAGTAGGCTCAAGCTATATTGTTTTACAGCCTTTTGAAAGCGACGATATGATGATGTGCGATCTGTACGCCATTAAGTTTGTAACTATATTATTATAATAAGGAAAAACTATTATGGCTTTGATATGTCAGTGAGCGCAAAGGATGCTTCCATATCCGTGCGCTCATCAACCGCAAGGTCTCCTAATGCCACTATGCCCACAAGTGTGTTGTTCTCCACAACAGGCAGCCTTCTTACCTGATTGTCCGACATTATGCCCCCGATTTGGTTAACGTCTGTGTCAGGGGTAACTGTGGCAACTCCTGTAGTCATAATATTGCTTACGGGGGTCTTTTTAGGGTCCACTCCCATAATTACATTTCTTACAACAATATCCCGGTCTGTAACCATACCCACAACACCTGAGTTATCACACACTGGTATGGCACCCACATTATTTTGCTGCATCAGCTCTGCTGCTTCAAAAACGCTGTTTTCAGGCCTCACATACGCAACATCCTTAGTCATTATATCCCTTACCTTCATTATAATAGCCTCCTTTTATAATTGACTTAGATATGCTTTTTCACTTGGCCTTATTTTCTCCTTCAACAGATTTCTTATGCAATTCGACAATTTTTTCAAAAGCAAAAATATTATCAACAGGCTGAATTGTTTAATATTTCTAGCTTTAAGTGCTTTTTTGGGTGTTTATCCACACCGCTGTGGAAAAGTAGTTTTTTGTCGAATTTTTTAAAACCCGCTTGTTTACTGGCTTTCAGGGCATTGTAAAATTTTTACTTTGGTTTACGTAAAAAACCTGTGGAAAACAAATGGTTTTGTCCACAGGTCGTCATTACATCTTTACTTAATTACATTTTTAAAAATTTCCTACAGAAACTTCATACTAATATCGGCAGCTTTTACAGTATGTGTCAGCTCTCCCACTGAAATAATATCAACTCCGGTAAGTGCAATTTCGCGCACCCTCTCAAGACTTACATTTCCCGATGCTTCCGTCAGTGCGCGTCCTGCTGTCAATCCTACAGCTTCCTTCATCATTTCCAGGCTCATATTGTCAAGCATTATGATGTCAGCCTTTGCCTCTAGTGCTTCCCTCACCTGCTCAATGGTCTCTGTCTCCACCTCTATCTTTACAGTGTGAGATATTCCGGCTCTGACCTTCTCTACTGCCTGCTTTATGCCTCCGGCTGCCTTAATGTGGTTGTCTTTTATAAGGACCCCGTCCGACAGGCAATATCTGTGGTTCCGCCCTCCGCCAATGCGCACGGCGTACTTTTGAAGGTATCTGAGCCCCGGCAATGTCTTTCTTGTATCAACAATATCTACAGGCAAGTCCTCAACCACTTGACAAAATTCAGCGGTTTTTGTCGAAATTCCGGACAAATGCTGAAGAAGGTTCAATGCGGTCCTCTCTCCTTTTAAAAGCACAGCCGCCACACCTTCAAGCTCCATTATAACAGCTCCCTTTTCTGCTCTTCCTCCCTCATTTACATGACGGACAAAAGTAGTACTCTCATCGAGCAGCTTAAATACCCTTTCAAATATATCAAGCCCTGCTATTACAATGTCCTGCTTGGCTATCAGCACAGCCCTGGCTTTGGTGCCCGGCAACACTGTATTATCTGTAGTAACATCTCCGAAGGGCATATCCTCCTTCAATGCTGCCATGATCAGATCATCATAATACATGTTTTTCGACATTATTCTCTCCTTCTATTCTTATCTATCTATGCTCTTAATAATATGACACTTCCAATTCTCATCGTCCATAATGTCAAAGTCCGAACGGTAATGAGCTCCGCGGCTTTCCTCCCGCTCCAATGCCGATTCAATCACAAGCCTCGACAAAAGTACAATATTCTGTAGCTCAAAGTCGGTAAGTGTCTCATTCTTCATATTCTCAATTTTCTTGCCAATTCCATTTATTTTGTCAAGCGCTTCTAATAGCTTCGTTCTCTCTCTGATAATCCCCACATTGGTGGTCATTTCATTTTGTATCTCATTAATTGCCGCATCATTGTCAAAATTCATCGGCACCCTGTCAGATTGACAGGATATATCTTTTAATTCAACGCTTCTTCCCGTATATGACAATATTTCCTCCACCTGCTCCCCAATCTTTCGTCCGAATACAAGCCCCTCAAGAAGTGAGTTGCTGGCAAGCCGGTTTGCACCGTGGATTCCGTTGCAGGCACATTCACCACAGGCAAAGAAGCCCTTGATATTTGTCCTTCCATATACATCTGTCTTGATACCGCCCATGCAGTAATGCTCTGCCGGCGCCACCGGTATCATGTCCTCTGCCATATCTATGCCATAGCTAAGGCATGTCTTATATATGTTGGGGAATCTGTTTATAAGGTAATCCTTACCCTTAAAGGTTATGTCAAGATAGACATGTTCCGTTCCTGTCTTTTTCATCTCAGCAAAAATGGCCCTGGAAACAACATCCCTTGGCGCAAGCTCATTTAATGAATGGTATTCCGGCATAAACCGTCTACCTTCGACATTTTTCAACAAACCACCTTCGCCTCTGACAGCCTCTGAAATTAAAAAGCTTTTATCCTGAGGGGTGAATAATACTGTGGGATGGAATTGTATAAACTCCAAATCCGTTAACTCAGCCCCTGCTCTATAAGCCATGCAAACACCGTCTCCCGTAGCTACCTCGGGATTTGATGTGTTGCTGTATAGCTGTCCATATCCACCGGTGGCGCATATGACAATATTCGATATATATATTTTCAGGCTGTCTGTGTCCTCTGAATACGCCAATACGCCCTTACAAGCACCGTTTTCTACTAAAAGGTCTATGGCTGAGCTTCTTTCATGTATATCTATATTTCTGCGCGTCCTGACAACGGCGATAAGCTTGTCCAGCACCTCTTTGCCCGTTGTATCCCCGGCATGGATTATTCTGTTCATGCTGTGGGCGCCTTCTCTTGTAAGTGAGAGTTCATCTGAGCTAGTTTTGTCAAAATTTACACCAAAATCACGAAGCTTTTCGATATTCCCGGCAGCTTCCTCCACAAGAACCTTAACTGCTTCTTCATCACAAAGCCCTGCCCCCGCATAAAGAGTATCCTTCATGTGAAGCTCAGGTGAGTCCTTTTTGCCAAGGGAAACAGCAATACCGCCTTGTGCCAGCACCGAATTACTTATATCAAGTGTCTCTTTTGTCAAAATGGTAATATCATGTTCTTCCGGAATCTCAAGAGCAGTATATACCCCGGCAATCCCGCTTCCTATTATAATGACATCGTGATATTCCTTTGGAATATCCTTCGTGTCAAAGTCCGCCAAATACCTAAGTGTGCTCAAAATATTGTTCCTCCGTTAACCGTTCCGCCATCTCCCTATTCCACCTGTAACATCCTGTCAAGCGGAATTCTGGCCCTTTCACGGATATCTTCATCAAGTATTATATTGTATTTCATATCCTTTAGTGCTTCATAAACGCTCTTTAAGGTTGTCTTCTTCATATTCGGGCACATAAATCCTGAAGATAGGAGATAAAATGTCTTATCTGGGTTGTCCTTTTTCATCCTGTATAATACCCCCATCTCCGTGCCTATAATAAACTTTTTATTCGGGCTGCTTGTCGCATACTCTGTAATTTGCTTAGTGCTTCCAACAAAGTCAGCAAGCTCAATCACTTCAGGTCTGCATTCGGGGTGTACGAGAAGCAGAGCATCAGGATGAAGCTCCTTTGCTTTTCTTGCGTCATCGGCTTTAACTTTGTGATGAGTCGGGCAAAAACCCTTCCATAGAATTATTCGCTTCTCAGGTACCATCTTCGCTACATAGCTTCCCAGGTTGCAGTCAGGTACAAAAATTATTTCCTCCTGCTCAAGAGACCTTATCACATTGACAGCATTGGAAGAGGTGCAGCAAATGTCACATTCAACCTTTACCTCTGCCGATGAATTTATATAACAGACTACCGCCGCATCCGGATGAAGCTTTTTGAAGTCTCTTAGATCCTCGCCTGTTACCATGTCTGCCATTGGACAGCCTGCATCCAGCTCTGGAAGCAGAACAGTCTTCTCAGGCGACAAAAGCTTTGCGCTCTCAGCCATAAAATGAACGCCGCAAAAAACAATAACATCATAGGGGCTTGAAGCACAGAATCTGCTAAGTGCAAAGGAATCGCCTACCACATCGGCAATCTCTTGAATATCATCTATCTGATAGCTGTGCGCAACAATGACCGCATTCCTTTCCTTCTTAAGCCGTTCAATTTCTCTAATCAACTCTTGCTTAACCAATATTAACCTCCAAAATTTCTGCATCTTTTAATAATTCATATTCTATAAGCTTTTTCCTTGTCGCAAAGCTTCTTCTAACTATGGTTCATTTTATTTTAATCCCTATGCTTGCATTTGTAAAGTATCAAAAAACCCCCGCAAGTATTATACCTGCGAGGGTATTAATTTCCTTTCAGTTATCTGAGACACGGTAATCCATTATCTCCTTTTTTAAAAACCAATCCTTTCTCGAATTCACTTTTCTCTGAGGGAAAGTCTCTTCGAAGGTGAACTCCTCTACTCTCCTCCCTGGTGAGAGCAGCCTTTAGCATTATCAATACTGTAAGTGCATTCTGTCGTGTAGCTGTATCCTTATCCAGCTCCCCTTTTAAAATCATTTTAGAAATCTCATCATAGGATTTCAACATAGTCTCACGATCCCTAAACGCACCCAGCCCATCTGCTGCAAGCCTTTTGATTTTTGGACCAAAAGCCTTTGCCACCGCCAAATCCTCTGAATAGTCTATATCCATCTTCAAAACCGATGGCTTGGCATCTGCTTTAGCTACAGCCTCGGCACAAAGTATACCGGATAAAACTCCTACAGAGGATGCATTTCCACCTATACGGCAAGCTCCGTGTAAAGATCCGGCTGCTTCACCGATAGCATACAAGCCCTCTATGCTTGATTTATAATTATTATCAACAGATATCCCCCCAGAAATACTATGGGGCATAGGTACTACCTCAATAAGCTCATTAACCGGGTCCTTGCCAGCATTCTTAAGGCGGTTGTAAAACCACGGATAAAGCTTCAGCGTTTTCTCGGGTATATGGCGGACATCAACATAAACGCCGCCGTTTGGCGAACCCTTTCCACGCTCAAGCTCGCTCCAAATCGCTTTATTAATCAACGTTTTAGAAGCGCCTGATTCTCCCTCAGGTCTTTCCTTAAGTATAAAACGCTCCATATCACAGTTGAGCAAATATGCACCCTCAGCCAGCATTGCCGTCGGGCAAGGCTCTCCGTGAGCTTCTGGAGGGTCAATCACTATCAGGGGCTCAAACTCAAGGAACTCCATATCAACCATTTGCGCCCCTGCTTCATACGCCTCTGCAAACATCCTTCCGTTTATGTCCCCGGGGTAGGTTGAAGTACCTAAAACAGCACCGATACCGCCCCATGCAGCCGTCACGGTGCCGGAATACACATTATAAATCTCCCCCTTGCCATTCTTTACAGTAATACCGCATACCTTTTCTTTATCCTTTAAAAGTCTTACTGCTTCGCAATCTGTGTTGATAATTACTCCGTTTTTTTCTAATCCTTTAGTCAGTTTGTTAATAATATCTTCTCCAATGAGCTTTTCAGTAGAACAAAGCGACCGCGGCAAGGAGGAGCCAGATGTCTTTCTAAGTCTGGGAAAGCCGTTATCCTGCGTAGAAAATTCTACTCCCCAGCGTTTCAAAAGCTCATAGCCCTCTTGAGAGGCATTACACATTGCCTCTACCAGCTGTCTGTTTGATATTCCGTAACCGGCATTCATCATATCCTGTGTATACTGCCCGGGAGTATCGCCAGAGGGATTGCCCTTAAGAACAAAATTAATGGCAGCAACGAATGGTGTAGCTCCATGGGCAACAGTGTATATTCCAATATCCTTTTTCCCCAGCTCAACAAGCCTTGCAGCAAATGTCA
>CAZPMC010000046.1:0-16274 GCA_964587755.1 uncultured Oscillospiraceae bacterium | reverse complement strand
TTAAGAAGGATGGAGGTAGAGATTACAAAGCACATAAGGCTACCTCTTGGTAAATATATGAGAATGTTTGGAGGCAGCGGAAGGGTAGAAATGACTGTAAAGGCAACTGCATCTATTGATGAGCCTTCCGAGTTGATTAGAAATACTGATTTTATACTTGACATTGAAAAGGAATTGGAAAATAAGTTTCCACAGCTTAAAAATGTAGGGGACAAGGCAAGGGATTTTTTGAGCCAGATAAGTAATAAGCTTGAAGAATTCATTAACTGATGCGTCATCGGGGGTGATGTATTGAAAGATAAAACATCGGGTCAAATAACTGTGTTTTTGGCCATTACTCTTCTTTCTGTTCTAATGCTTGCCGGGTTACTAGTTGATTTGTCAAGGATAAGTGCAGGGAAGGCTGTGGTTAAAAGAGCTGCAAATTCTGCCTCAATGTCAGTATTGGCCAAATACAACAGCCGGTTAAAGCAAGATTATGGTATATTTGCAATTCCCGCATCATCTGAGGATGAGTTAAATACCTGCTTTGAGGAGTATTTAGCCGCAAACCTTTCCATAGCCTTTGAAGATGACTCTTTTAAGAAGGGAACCGATTTATTTGATTTTAGGATAGAAAGAGTAAAAATCACACCGATACTTAATCTTAGCGAAAATGAAGTTACCAAGCAGCAGATACTTGAATATATGAAATACAGGGCGCCGGCTGAGCTTGCAGATGGATTTGTGGAAAGACTTTCGGCCGTTAAGGATGTAGGAAAAATGTCAGAAGGTTATAAAAAGAAAGTCGGAATTGATAAAATACTTGGCAGTATGGACAAGGCTCAGCAAAGGCTTAAAAAAAGCATTGACGGAATCGGTAACAGTGTTGATAAGTTTATTAATGGCTTTAATCAGGAAGGCTGTTGGGAAAAGGCGTATAACATTTACAATTCCCTATGCCAAAGTGTTGCGACAAATTTAAATAATTTATCTTCAGTTGATGAGAGCATAAAAAAATTACAAGAGCTAAAGGCTCATCATGAGAATAAAATCAGTCAGGATAAGGAAGGCAGCGAGAAAGACACCTGTATTGAAGCACTGGCGGATATAGATGAAAGTCTGGCAGCACTTTGGAGCGAACATTATCAGCTTAAAACAGAATATGCTAAGTTAAAGGATGAGCTTTCGGGCAAATGGGATGAAATCAGATATTCTATGACAGAGGATTATAAAAAAGCAAATGATAACGCAATAAAAGAAATTCAAAAGATAATTGATAAGGGTGAGAAGGCCAAAACTGCTATAGTGGAGCTGGAAGAATATTTAAACCATAACTTTAGTGAAGAAGAAGGCCAGATATCAAAAGGCTTTAAGGAGCAGACAATAGATGAGCTAAATGCTTTGAAGAAGCTGATTTTAGACGGTGAGAAGGCAAAGGAAATTCTTGAGGGCATTACCGCTAATAGTATGGTTCTGAATAATGTTATTAATATAATGGACCTTGTAAAACCGGAAGCCGGCGCAGAGGTTGAAGTACCTACTGCATTGCCGCCTGAACTTAATGAAATTATAAAAAACTACACAAGAATCAGTTATGATTATGCAAAGCCTGATAAAGGTGATGATAAGGAGGATCCGAGAGAAGGAAAGGCGGAAACAGTTAAAAAGATTATTTCGGAGAAATTATTAGAGGATGTAAATTATCTTAATGAAGGTATTAAAAAAGAAGATTTGCCTTCCCATACAAAAGTCTCGTCAGACAGTGTCTTAAGTGGTGCCGAGTATGAGGGAAATATTGAAAACGTAGCAGAAGATGTGGATTTATATGATGAGGAAGGGTGTTTTCAGGAAAATGCACTTGGCTTTATTGCAGATATAGGTAGTAATATTTCCGAGAGTGCCACAGCACTTAGGGACAATATTTATATAAATGAATATATAATGGGAATGTTTAAAAATTCTGTTCCAAATATCGTTAAAGATCAAGAGGCAGAAGGTGTGAAAAACCTTCATGGTATCGATAAAAGCTCACTTGATACCTTCTATGACAGTGAGGTTGAGTACATAATCAACGGAAACCCTTCTCAAATATTAAACAACACCATGACTAAGGGGCAATTACTGCTAATAAGATTCGGACTAAATACCCTTCATGTATACACTGATGCTAAAAAAAAGGCGGCTGCCACAAGTGTTGCAACAGCAGTAGCAGGATGGTGGACCGGCGGTGCGGGTATACCGATTATCTCAAATCTGATTATGTGTGGCTGGGGCATGGGGGAAGCTGCCATCGACTTAAGGGATTTGCTTGAGGGAAGGGCAGTTCCCATATATAAGCTTCAAGGTGATTGGAGGCTTGACATTGGACTTCCTGGTGCTTCGGGACCACAATTGAACAAAAGCCTGTACTTTAATTACCATGACTATATGCGGCTTTTTCTTCTGACAATGAACGAGGAAAAGAAGCTCTCAAGAATCGAAGACCTGATACAGTTAAACATGGGCAAAGCAAAAAAGGACTTTAAAATGTCTGAAAGCAATACATTTATTATGGTTGAGGCAGAGGTTTCCATGGGGCATCTTTTTATTACTAAACCTTTTGTCAAAAGACAATTAAAAACAGGTGATGGAAGGTATATCTACAAGGTCGTGTTTTATGAAGGATATTAAAAGATTGTTAAAATCCAATGGCTCTGTTACGGTTGAAGCAGCACTGATACTGCCAGTGGTTTTGTGTGCGTTTTTTTCTATTATATTTATAATAAAAGCTGTTTACACATACGACATGGTTCAGCATGCAATAGACGGAGCTGCCTGTGAGATTGCATCCTCTGGGTATATATATCATATGAGCGGCATAAGAGGCCTTCATGATACGGCCAGAAATGCTGTATGTGACAGGGCTGATGTATTTAAGAGCCAAATAGGAAGTGTTTTCGATTCATATAACAGTATCAAAAACATAAAAAACGGCATATCTCAAGGATTGCCTGACATAAGTGACAGTAAGGATTTGCTGTCAAATGCAGAAGAAAGCTTTAAAAACATGTTGGCGGAAGGTGAGCATGTTATTGAAAATCCCATCGATGAGCTTAAAAACATCGCCTGCTATTTTGCCAGTGACACTCTTAATGATGCAAAGACTCAGTTGTTTATTCCGTTAATTAAGCTTTATATGAAAAAATATCTTGTCCTTGGTAAGTCGGAGGATTTAAATATAAAGCTTGAGAGGTTAAATATCTCCGATGGCTTTGATGGTATGGATTTTAGTGAATCCTCATTTTTTGCCGACAGACAGGAGAATATTGATATTATTGTCAGATACAGAATAAAGTTGCCTCTTCCCATACCCTTTATTGACGGGCTGGAAATTGTGCAACGGGCAAAAGTAAAGGCGTGGATGGAAGGGGATGAGGTAAAAAATGAAGTTGAGGCTGTGGATGATATATGGTCACTAAGTAATTTTCAAAGAGGGAGAAAGATTCAAAGAATTTTTGGAGCTAATTTGCCGTCAAATTTTCCTGTTATTTCGAAGTTTGATAATGGAAATGCAGTGATGATAAAAAGCATGGATCTGACAGCCACAAGCTATCAGCTAGGAGATAATGCTAAAAATACCTTAATGGGGTATGTCAAGAAGCTGGCTGCCTTCGAAGGGCAAGAAAAGCCTTGGGGGACGGACAGTATTGTTATTAGAAAGGATGAGATTAAAGGAAAGGAGTTGTTTTTGGTCATCCCTAAAAATGAATTATCAGCTGAAAATGAAAAGTTGCTCTCAGACATGAAAGACATAGCACAAGCCTATGGAATAACATTTGTAGTAGAGCGTTACGGCACAAAGGTGTTCCCAAAAGACCAAGCAGGTGAGGATGAGCGTTCTCAATGAAGGCTTATACGGTAAGTCCCAATGGAATTATAGACAAAACCCCCTAATATAATTAACAATGGGAGCGTATGTTTTTGGGAGGCAGAAATGACTGGCGAGTGTGAATTAACAGAAATAATAAAAAAAGATAGAAGCGAAAATGAAAGAAAAAATTTCGAGGGGACGTTTCTTGATTATATGCTTTTGGTAAAGAAAGAGCCTGAGATTGCAATGCTAGCCCACCAACGGCTGTTTAGAATTATATCAGAAGCCGGTATTGAGATATTGAAAACAGATAAAAATCCACGATTAAGGAGACTTTATGGAAATGAAACAATTAAAAAATATAAATTCTTTGAGGAGTTTTATGGGATTGATTTAAGCGTGATGAAAATCGCCAGATACTTCAATTCCGCAGCAATGGAGGGGGAAGAGGCCAGGCAAGTACTGTATTTGGTAGGACCTGTAGGCTCGGGAAAATCTTCAATTATGGAGGCGCTAAAGAAAGGGCTGGAGAACAGTCCGCCCATATATGCGCTGAAGGGTTGCCCCATGCGGGAGGAACCGTTACATTTAGTACCAATGCGCTTGAGGAAAAGGTTTGAGGATTTGCTGGGAGTCAGAATTGAAGGCGAGCTATGCCCCATTTGTCGCTATAGGCTAAATCATGAATATCATGGCGAGTATGAGAAATTTCCGGTGGAACAAGTTGGATTATCTGTAAGGTCCAGAAAAGGCATAGGCGTTGTGCCTCCTGTTGACCCCAATAATCAAGATACAAGTGTATTGGTGGGGAGTGTCGATATATCTCAAATCGACAGGTATCCTGAGGATGATCCTAGAGCGTTGTCATTAAATGGGGCTTTTCATGCTGGGAATAGAGGAATTGTCGAATTTATAGAGATTTTTAAGAATGAAGCTGAGTACCTTCACACTATAATTACAGCAACTCAAGAAAAATGTGTACCCTCCCCTGGAAAAGGTGCAATGATTTATTTTGACGGTGTAATATTGGCTCATTCAAATGAGGCCGAGTGGAATAAGTTTAAATCCGATCATACCAATGAGGCCATTCTTGACAGAATTGTTAAAATAGAAATACCCTATTGTCTTGAACTAAATGAAGAGATAAGGATTTATGAAAAAATATTGAAGAAAAGCCGGTATAATGCCCATATAGCACCTCATACAATCGAAATGGCATCTATGTTTGCTATTTTAACACGGCTTACACCATCGCCGAAGGTAAGTTTAGTGACAAAGCTTAGAATTTATAACGGTGAAGAAATAGTTGAAAATGGACTTGCACAAAAATTTGACATATCACAACTGCGTGAGGAGGCTCCCCGGGAGGGAATGACAGGCATTTCTACAAGATTTATTATGAAGGCTATAGACCAAACCCTATCTGAGTGTGAAAACAATTGCATCAATCCAATTTCTGTGATGGAAAATATCGAAAGGGAAGTAAAGGGGTTAAGCATCAGCGAGGAAGAAAAGTCAAGGTATTTGGGTTTTATTCAAGATTTAATCAGAAAGGAATACAACAAAATTCTTGAGAAAGAGGTCTCAAAAGCTTTTATTATAGGGTATGCGGAACAAGCAGATAGTCTATTCAACAAGTATTTGGATCATGCTGAGGCCTATGTTAACAAGATTTCATTAAAAGATAAAAACACCTGTGAGAAGCTGGAGCCGGACGAGAGGTTCATGAGGTCCATCGAGGAGCAAATCGGTATATCAGAAGCTGCTGCAAAGGGTTTTAGAACAGATGTGACTGCATATATGTTTTTTGTACTCAGAAACGGCGGAAAGCTTGATTATAAAAGCTATGAGCCATTAAAGGAAGCGATTGAAAAAAAGCTGACAGCCTCGGTACGGGAAATTAGCCGGATTGTTACCAGGGAAAAGGTCAGAAATGTTGAGCAGCACAGGAAATACAGTTTAATGGTACAGGAAATGAAAAGGAACGGATATTGTGATCATTGCTGTAATGCTGTTTTAAGATACGCAGCAAACAATCTTTGGAAGGACTGATTGACAGCGGGGGATTAGTATGGCAGTTTTCAATGAATATGAGCCCATTATGAAACAGTGGTTTGCTCAAGACAGGCGAAGGCATAAAGAGCTTTTAGAGGAATCTATTAAGAAAAATATAGGTAATATTTTAACTCAAGAAAGCATAATTGGAGTTGATGGAAATAAAAAAATCAAGATACCTGTAAGAGGTGTAAGGGAGTATAGCTTTATTTTTTGTAGAACCGTCCCCGAGGTTGCAACAGGAGATGGTGGTGAAATGCGTGGGGATGTAGTGGGGGAAGAAATCGGGCTTGGAGGAGTCCTGACTTCTTCCCCGGGTCAGCTTGAGTCAGATGAAATATATGAGACGGAAATTACTGTTGACGAGCTTGCTCAGCATATGTTTGAGGAATTAAGTCTGCCGAAGCCCCATAAAGGGGACAAAACCTATGGGGCGATTGATGAGTGCATAAGAAATCCTGGCTACAGTCGAAAGGGCACACCTCCCAGATTAGCTATAAAAAGAACTGCAATTCAAAAAATAAAAAGAAAGCAGGCAAATAAAAGGTGCTCGAGGCAGGAGAAGAATAAAACCGAAGAAACGCGGTTTCCTTTTACAAAAGAGGATTTGAGATACCGGAGAAGAAATAAAGCGAAAAAGAGCGATAAAAATGCTGTTGTCATATGCATTATGGACGTTTCTGGCTCAATGGATCAGATAAAAAAATATATGGCCAGAAGCTTTTATTTTGTTCTTTATAATCTTGTCAAAAACAGGTATTCCAATATTGAAGTTGTCTTTTTGGCTCACACAACAACCGCAAAGGAGGTTAATGAGCTGGAGTTTTTTCACAGAGGCGAATCTGGAGGCACATATATTAGCAGCGGATATAAAAAGGCTCTTGAAATAATCAGCCAACGCTATGATCCTGAGTATTGGAATATTTACACCTTTCATGTAAGTGACGGTGATAATTGGCCGGAGGACAATAAAAAGGCTGTTCAGTTAGCATCAAAGCTTTGTGAGGTCTGCAATCTTTTTGGATACGGTGAAATATCACCTTCTTATGCATATAAAGCAAACACCATCAAAAATGAATTTAGTAAAAACATATCGGCGCAAAACCTTGTTATTATCTCTATGTCAGATACAGATGGAATTGTAAAGGGTCTTAAAAGCATTTTTGAGAAGGAGCGAGTTCTTGGATTACAATATAAAAGACCTTGAATATTGGTATATGCAAATAGAAGAGCTTGCATATGAGGAAGGCTTAAGCTTCTACCCTCAGACATTTAATCTTGTAAGCAATGAGGACATGACAGCATACGAGGTATATTCCGGTCTGGCATTTCGCTATCCACACTGGAGCTTTGGAAAGGCTTATGAAAGGAAAAAAGTTCTCAACAAATATAATATTGGAGGACTTACCTATGAGCTGGTGATTAACACTAATCCATGCATGGCATACCTGGTTAAGGAAAATACCCTGCTAATGCAAATACTTACGATGGCACATGTATTAGGCCATAATGATTTTTTCAAAAACAACAGACTTTTTAGCTCAGGCACAGATGCAAAAAATGCTCTTGAAATGTTTAAAAATCATGCCGAAAGAATCAGGGGATATATCAGTGATCCTAAGATAGGTCATGAAAAGGTGGAGCGTATAATTGATGCTGCCCATGCAATAAGATTTCAGAGCGGGAAAACCCCGCAGAATATGTATGATTGCGACTTGCTCAGCTTTATTTTTAATTATGGGAGACTTGAAGCATGGCAGAAGGATATAATTAATATCATCAAAGAAGAAACCCTTTATTTTATTCCCCAAATAGAGACAAAGATTATCAATGAGGGTTGGGCATGCTACTGGCACCGCTTGCTGCTTAATAAACTTACGATGCCCGATGAGCTCAGATTTGAGTTTTTTATTAGACATAATCAAGTCGTCAGGCCATATGAGGAATTTATTAATCCATATTACTTAGGATTTAAATTATTTGAGTTCATAGAAAAGTCTTATTCACAAAACCCAAAAAAAATATTTGAGGTTAGGGCTATAGAAAGAGATGATTCCTTTATAAGAAGATATCTGACAAAGGAGCTAATCAGAGAGCTTAGGCTTTATGAGTATAAGAAACAGGGGAATGAGTATGTGGTCACTCAGATAGCTGATGACGAGGGGTGTATAAAAATAAGGGATACTATTGTGCAATCAGTGGGCATGGGAGCAGTACCATGCATTCTGGTAGCAGATAACATAAAAAAAGACAACACACTGCTGCTGGAACATTTGTATGACGGAAGAGAGCTTGAACAAAATTATGCAGCTGAAACCTTAAAGCATATTGCTGATTTGTGGGGAGGGAGCGTAATATTAAATACTGTTATAGACGGCAAGAAAAAAACAATTTTTTGTAATGAAGACAGACTATATGGTAAAATTGAATAAGATAGCTAAGAACATTATGTCAAAGTGAGGTCCAATAACAAATGAAAAATTTATTAGTAATTCTTTGTTCGTTGGCAATACTAACAGCAGGCTGTTCGATAAAGAATAAGGCAGATGAGACTGCTGCGCCGGCAGATATTGAAGATGAACTGAGTATAGATTTAACTGATAAGATGCCTGGAGCAAAAACAATTGATGGTGAGATAAAATTTTACCCGACATACGATGCCAATTACAAAACTTGTAAGAATGATATATTGGAAATTTGGTTTGACATACCAAACCAATGGAGTGCCAAAGATGAGTCGTCTGATGGTTCGGAATACAAAATAATATCAGACAATGACAATGTTTTTATAAATATATACAGCAATGCTTTTGAGGGCACGGAGGAAAGCTTTTACAATTCCTTGAAGGGACAAGTTGGCACAATTGCTGATTTTACATTCAGGGACGGTTCTTCAGGAAAGCGAATAGAAGTTTCTGATGATGAGGTGTATTTTACAAGGCTTGACGGTGACAGCTTCGTTGTACTCCATATCAGTGCGCAGGGCGGTAAACAATGGTTTGATAAAAATCGAGAAACAATAGAATACATAGCAATGAGTATACGCACAACCCGTGAAGGCTATGGAATCAGTTTAAGCGGTGAAAATCAAGTGACTCTTGACGATTTGCAGCTTGGGAAGATTAAGCTAGGTATGACATATGACGAATTAGTGGAGATACTAGAAAATGAAACGGTAGAGGTAGCCCAAGACGAGTATGAAGGTCTGGTAGCTAAAACTCTTTATTTAGCTGATGATACACAGATACTGGTGGTGGATGACACTGTATATTCTGTTAACGTAATAAGCCCGGATTACCCGACTCCAAGGGGTTTGAAGGTCGGGGACAGCGAGGAAGCTATAAGGCAGCTTTACGGGGACCCCGCCAGTATAGATGACGATAATTATTGGAGCTATACATATGACGGATATGAATTATTTACTGTAAGGGTTGAGGATGGTAAGGCAATAGAAATTCAAATAGATGTGGCAATGTAGGAGGAAAGCATTTGATGATAAACTATCTGAATACAATTAAAAGTTCAGCAGATTTTATAAGAGGAAAAATCGGAGAAGAACCCCAGATTGCCATTATCCTTGGTTCAGGTCTGGGGGCGTTGGTAAATTATTTCGAGGATACGGTTGAAATAAATTATTCTGAAATACCTGGATTTCCTCAGGCAACTGTTGTGGGACATGCAGGCAAGCTTGTTTTCGGCACATTGGCAGGAAAACGTGTACTCGCCATGAAGGGGAGATTTCACTATTATGAAGGCTATGATATCTCCAAGGTTGTATTTCATATAAGAGTATTTAAGCTTTTAGGAGTCGGGAATCTGCTTGTAACAAATGCTGCGGGAGGAATAAACACCAATTTTAAGCAAGGTGATATTATGCTGATTACCGACCATATCAGCTTTTTTGCACCGTCCCCCTTAAGAGGCAGAAATATAGATAAATTTGGAACCCGGTTCCCCGATATGAGTAATGCTTACGACAACAATCTATTACAGTTGGCAAGATTGTCTGCAAAGGAGGCAGAGGTTGACGTGGTTGAGGGTGTGTATGCATTTGCTCAGGGGCCCATGTTTGAGACACCTGCTGAAATAAGGGCTCTTCGAATACTGGGCGCAGATGCTGTGGGCATGTCAACTGTTCCGGAGGTCATTACTGCCCGGCATGCAGGAATGAAGGTTATGGGAATATCGTGTATTACCAATATGGCAGCAGGTATTACTGGACAAGCACTAGACCATAATGAAGTTATAGAAACTACCAAAAGGTCTGAGGAAAAATTTGTTTTACTTACAAGCAGAATAATAGAAAACTGGGATGTTTAGAGTGAATATAACAATAAAAAAGGCGAAAATATATGGCTGTTAATTGAAATTGGTTGTTGATAACAGCTCAAAATTGATATATTATTGTTCTGTAATAAATTCATTTGATTGAAAGCGGAGTTTTCAAGGAGATTATTTTTAATGGATAAAGAAATTCTTAATATGGAGGAAGCAGCAGAGTTTTTTAATGTCAGTATAAAAACGTTTATTAAGCTTTTAAAAGAGGAAAAGGTTCCAGCCAGAAAGATAGGCCGAGAATGGCGTTTTAGCAAAAGTGCGCTTATCAACTGGCTTTCTCAAGGAGATTCCCAACAGTATTCATCAAGCGAAATTGACACGAAGGAATTTTTTGACAAGGTTGCACCCCAATGGGAGAGCATGAGGGGTGGCTCCTATGATGAAGAGGTTTTGAAAAGGCTTGATAAGCGAGGAGTCCTTCAAAAGAGTATGACATTGGTGGAATTAGGCGCTGGAGACGGTTACTTTTCAAGGATATTGTCAAGAAAGGTAAAAAAGGTCCTTGCTGTTGACATTTCATCAAAGATGCTCATGGAGCTTGAAAGAAAAGCGGAAGAAGCAGGGTTGAAAAATATTTATACAATAGAAGGCGACTCCTGTGATATGCCCATTGAAGATGAAAGTGCAGACATGGTGTTTTCTTATATGTTTTTACATCATATAGAGGAGCCCATGTTGGCAATAAAAGATATGAAAAGGGTCTTGCGTCCTGGAGGCAAAGTTTTTCTTGCGGATCTCAGGGAACACTCCAATGTTGAGTTAAAGGAAAGGATGAACGATATCTGGCAGGGCTTTTCTCTAAACGATGTCAGAGGTTGGTTTGAAAAAGCAGGCTTTAGAAATATATTATTTGATACGGTTAATAAAAAACAAAAAGCCAGTGGCGATAACGGCATTTTTATAGTGATTGCAGAAAAATAAGAATTAATGTGGAGGTACTTTATGGTTAAATGTGATATTAGAGCCAAAGCATTGGCTCCAAAGGGTAAATTGAGAATTGAATGGGCAGATAACCAAATGCCTGTGTTGAAGCTTATAAGAGAACGGTTTGCAAAGGAAAAGCCCCTTTACGGAAAGAAAATGTCCTGTTGCTTGCATGTCACCACCGAAACAGCAAACCTGGTCAGAACCTTGAAGGAGGGCGGAGCTGATATAGTGCTGTGCGCATCTAATCCTCTTTCGACTCAGGATGATGTTGCAGCGTCCCTTGTTGTTGATTATGGAATACCTGTATTTGCCATAAAGGGAGAGGATAGAGATACTTATTATAAGCATCTGGTGGCTGCTATCGAACACGGGCCGGATATGACACAGGATGACGGCTGTGACCTGGTAGGGTTACTGCACCAGCAATATGCCGATTCATACTTAAAAAATGTAATAGGCGGAACTGAGGAGACCACAACAGGTGTAATCCGGCTAAAGAGCATGGAGAGGGACAAAGCCTTACGTATTCCCATAATTGCTGTAAACGAGTCAGAAACAAAGCATTTGTTCGATAATAGGTATGGTACAGGCCAGAGTACACTGGATGGTCTTATGAGAGCTACAAATATATTGCTTTCGGGTAAGAACCTTGTTGTCTGCGGATATGGCTGGTGCGGAAAAGGTCTCGCATTAAGAGCAAAGGGAATGGGTGCCAACGTTACTGTTACAGAGGTTGATCCGATAAAGGCCATTGAGGCTGTTATGGAAGGGTTCAGAGTCATGAAGCTGGAGCAGGCTATGAGCTTTGCTGATGTCATCATCACTGTTACAGGAGATATTAATGTGGTGGATGAAAAGCATATGAGACTTGCAAAGGACGGCGTAATTTTAGCCAACTCAGGTCATTTCAATGACGAGATAAATATCGGTGCCTTGGAAAAATTATCAGTATCCAAAAGAACTGTAAGGGACTTTGTCGAGGAATATACTATGAAGGACGGAAGGAAGATATTCTTACTGGCTGAGGGGAGATTACTGAACCTTGCTGCTGCTGAAGGTCATCCTGCTGTTGTTATGGATATGAGCTTTGCAAATCAGGCGCTTGGGGCCGAATATATCGTTAAAAATGCTGCTAATATGGAAAACAAGGTCTATTTGCTTCCAACTGAGGTAGATCAGGAGATTGCAATGCTAAAGCTTAAATCAATGGGTATTGAAATCGATGAGTTGACCGAGGAGCAGATAGCATATCTTGCATCATGGCAGAGCGGGACTTGACGGTAAACTGCCGGGCTAGCGGTATATTGGCGGCTATCGGTATTTTGCCATGTTGGCGATATATTGCCGGGCTAGCGGCATATTACCAGGCAATATAGCTTGCAGCACAAAATACCATTACGAAGAACCCGGATATTTTAATTTGCCGATGGGAGGTACAGTTTAATTTGAGATTGCTTATTGAAGGTATAGACATATTGACAGCAGATGATTCTAATGAGTATATAAAAAATGCAGACATAGGGATTGAGGATAATATAATCGCCTTTATTACTCCTTCTGGCCAGGGACCTTCTGATTTTAAAGCGGACAGGAAAATAGGCGGAAGGCATAAGCTTGCCATGCCCGGACTTGTCAATGCCCATACTCATTGTGCCATGACTCTTATGAGAAACGCTGCAGATGATTTGCCACTGCACAAATGGCTTTTTGACAAGATTTTTCCCATAGAGGATAAGCTCACCGACGACGACGTATATTGGGGGACGGTTCTTGCATTTGTAGAAATGCTTCGCTCAGGGACTACCTCTTTTGCAGATATGTATCTTCACATGGAAGCTGCTGCAAAGGCTGCAGCTGATTCAAAAATGAGGGTTAATATGTCCATGAGTCCTTTGGAATTTCACTCGGAAGAAGGGCTGACTGCCATAGATAAATTTGATGAGTTTAGGAAATTTCACAGGAAATGGGATGGCAGTGAAAACGGAAGAATAAAGGTGTATATGCAGGTTCATTCAACCTACCTTTTTGATAAGCAGTCTCTTAAGCGTTCATCTGAGCTGGTGAAGGAGTTAGGGGCAGGTATCCATATTCATATTTCCGAAACTGAAAAAGAAGTAAGAGACAGCTTTGGGCAATACGGGAAATCACCGGTGGAGATTTGTGAGCAGACCGGTATATTTGATGTGCCTGTTATTGGGGCACATTTAGTTCATGTTTCCGATAATGATATTAAGATTTTAAAGAAATATGGAGTCAATGCTGTCCATAACCCGACAAGCAATCTTAAGCTTGGAAGTGGTATTGCCCGTGTACCGGAAATGCTCAAGGCGGGTGTGAATATTGCCCTTGGTACAGACGGCACAGCCAGTAACAACAATCTGAACATGTTTGAAGAGATGCATCTTGCTGCGCTTATTCACAAAGGAGCAGCTAAAAATCCCGAGCTTGTGAGCGCAAAGCAATCCTTTAAAATGGGCACTGCCAATGGTGCTGCTGCAATAGGATTCGGAAATGAAGCAGGTGCTATAAAGAAAGGGATGAAAGCTGACATCGTATTGCTTGATATCGATAAGCCTCATCTTTATCCAATGCATGACCCCCATTCAGCAGTGGTATATTCCGCCCAGGGAAGTGATGTTGATACTGTAATTGTTGACGGGGAAATATTGATGGAGAACCAGAAGCTTAAGCATATAGATGAAGAAAGAGTCAAATTTGAAGCCAATGCTTGTGTGAACAGACTTTTTGGAAGACGGTAATATTGGAACGGGTAATGTTACCGGACTATATGAGGTCGAGACGGTTTATAGTTGAGACCATTTAAGGGTGATTAATATGTGTGGTAGGTATTTGATTTTACCTGATGAGTTTGATGGGATAGAGAGTATAGTCAGCGAGGTCTCACAAAGATATGATAAAGCTGCTTCCGCAAGCGGTGAAATATTCCCCACAAACAACGTTCCTGTTATTTATTCTCATAGAGGCAAAAAAGTACTAAGCATCGCCAAGTGGGGATTTCCCAGCTTTAAAGGCAAAGGTGTAATAATTAATGCAAGAGCTGAAACGGTGTCGGAAAAACCAATGTTTAGGAAATCCTTTGAAGCAAGGCGCTGTATTGTGCCTGCCAACGGATATTATGAATGGCTGATTAATGAGGATAAAACTAAAACAAAGTATCTGATTAGGGTTAAGGGTAAGAATTCTTTTTTTATGGCTGGGATATATAATATTTTTACTAAAGTGAATGAAGAACTGTCCCCCACTATTAAAGAACTGTCCCCGACAGTTGCCATAATTACGACAGGTGCTAGTAGCGACATATCGTTCATACATAATAGAATGCCTGCGATAATCCGTGACGAATCTATTGACATATGGCTTGATAAAAATTCGGATCCGGCAGTACTAAAAGGTCTGCTGACACCTTTTGATGAAGGAGAGCTCAGCTTTGAGATTGCTTAAATAATAAGGATATGGAATGATATGATGGTTTGTGGTGGTTTGAACAGAAGCTTTCAGTAATTTATGCGGAGCAGTTGTATTGACAAGAGTGGAGAATAGTATTAATATATTTTCTATGATTTTGGATTAATTCTTCAGCAAACCCAATATGCTGGTGTGGCTCAGAGGTAGAGCAGCGCACTCGTAATGCGCAGGTCGTGGGTTCAATTCCCACCACCAGCTCCAAGAAAATACGTGTAGTTTCAAAGACTACATGTTTTTTTATAGTGCGCCAAGGGATTGGTCAGTCGTAATTGAAATAACTATAAATGTCAAAAAACTCCGGCAAGGTTTCTCAAGCCGGAGTTATGGTTATATGTAGCATTAAAGACCGTATTCCTTCTTAAGCTTTTCAACATTCATGTAGTTCTCAAGGTTTTTAAGCTTTGAAGCGGCTTCCATATCAAGAACCACAGTGGCTTTGCCAGAATAAAGCTGAATTGCAGAAGCAGTAACCTGAGATGTAACATAGCCTTCAAGAGCTTGTGCTATAATACCGGCCTTCTTTTTTCCAATTGCAATCATTAATAAGCTTCTGGCTTCCAAAATTGTTCCAATTCCCATTGTTATTGCAAAATGAGGCATCTTAGCTCTTTCAATTCCTGCTTTCTTATAGAAGCTTTCATAATTATCGTCAAGAGTTTGTTGTGACAAAGCTTGCACTCTGGTTCTGGAGGCTAAGGAGGAACCAGGCTCATTAAAAGCCCAGTGCCCGTCAGCGCCTATACCAAGTAGCTGCAAATCTATGCCGCCAGCTTTTTTAATCTCTTCTTCATACCATTTACAGTGCTCTTCAGGAATTTTAGTCAAGCCATCGGGTAAATATATATTTTCTTTTTTAATGTTAATATGCTTAAAAAGTTCCTCATACATAAATCTGGCATAGCTCTGATCCATATCATAGGACTTATCAAGGCTGAGTCCAACGCCCAAATATTCGTCAAGATTAAAGGTTTTGACTTGTGAGAAGTCAAGCCCTTCTTTATGCATTTTTATCAGTTCTTTATATGTACCGATAGGAGTACTGCCGGTGGCAAGTCCCAGAACACAATTAGGTTTGGACTTCACTAAACCGCCGATAACCGATGCCGCGTATTTACTCATTTGTTCATGGTTTTCACGTACAATGATATCCATAATGCCTCCTGTAATTATTAAGATTAAACTACTTAATTATACATCTAATGTTGTTACTTTTCATTATTTTTGGGGAACTAATTTTAGGGGACAGTTCTTCATTTTAAGGGACAGTTCTTTAAAAAGACTCTCCTTACTTGATTGTTGTACCTCAAAATCATATGATTAAATTTGATAAAACTATAAGGGAGTGGGTATTGTGAAAAAAACCAGGTGGGGTATTATGGGGCCAGGAGCAATTGCACACAAATTTGTCCAATCTTTGCAGTGCCTTGATAATGCTGAGCTTGTGGCTGTCGGCTCCAGGGATATGGGCAGGGCTCAGGAATTCGGCTCTAAATATGGGGCTTTGCGCTGTTATGGAAGCTATGAAGAGTTTGTCAGGGACGCTGACATTGAAGTGGTTTATATTGCTACGACTCACCAGGCACACTATCAATGCGCCATGATGTGTATTGAGGCCGGCAAAGCAGTTCTATGTGAA
>CAZPMC010000045.1:0-16708 GCA_964587755.1 uncultured Oscillospiraceae bacterium | reverse complement strand
TTGAAAACGCTACAAAAAAGAGTCTTTTAATACTTGATGAAATAGGCAGGGGTACCAGTACATACGACGGCTTAAGCATTGCATGGTCTGTAATAGAATACATATCAGACAGTGAAAAGGTGGGCGCAAGAACTCTATTTGCTACCCATTACCATGAGCTGACAGAGCTTGAGGGTAAAATGACAGGAATAAAAAATTATTGCATATCTGTCCAGGAAAAGGGTGAGGACATAATTTTCTTAAGGAAAATTATAAGAGGAGGCGCCGATGGCAGTTACGGAATACAGGTAGCCAGACTTGCGGGTGTGCCCCAGCCTGTCATTGACAGAGCAAAGGAAATTTTAAAGGAGCTTGAGGCAGCAGATATAAGTAAACACAAAGCCAAGAGAAGGAACCTGCCTTTTGAAGGTCAGGTAGAGCTGTTTGTTGTTAATAACAATGAAGATAAACTGGGAAGAGCAGTGCTTGAGGAGCTAAAGGATATAGATATATCCCAAATTACACCTTTAGATGCTATGAATGCATTGTATAAGCTGCAGCAAAAGGCAAGGAAGGGTTAATATTATGGGTAAAATTATCATTCTTGATGAAAATACCGCCAATAAGATTGCAGCCGTGAAGTAATTGAACGGCCGGCCTCAGTCATTAAGGAGCTTGTAGAAAACTCCATTGATGCAGGTGCGACCAATATAACCTGTGAGATACGAAATGGTGGAAAATCTTTTATACGAGTGGTTGACAACGGCAGCGGTATTAGTGAGGACGATGTACATATGGCCTTTGAACGACATGCTACTAGCAAGATACGACATGCTGACGATCTGGAATCAATAATGACCATGGGTTTTAGAGGAGAGGCTTTGGCAAGTATAGCCGCTGTTTCAAAGGTGGAGCTGTCTACTAGAAGCAAGAATTCAAATAAAGGGGTTTCAATCGAAATAATGGGCGGAACAGTATTGAATGTTAAGCCTGCAGGAACCCCTATTGGTACTGTTATAACGGTCAGAGAGCTATTTTTCAATACACCTGCAAGGTACAAGTTTTTAAAGAAGGACTCAACCGAAGCAAGTAATGTGGCTGATATAATAGGAAGGATTGCATTAGGATACCCCAATATTTCCTTTAAGCTTATAAATAACGGACAAACTATTCTTCAAACTCCCGGTAACGGGGACCTGAAAAGTGTTATCTTTTCCGTTTACGGAGCCGAAACTGCAAAAAATATAATAGAAGTAAGCTTTTTAGATGAAAAGCTTACGATTTCAGGCTTTGTTGGAAAAGCACAGATTGCACGCTCCAATAGAAGATTCCAATCTTTCTATATAAACAGAAGGTACGTTAAGAGCAAGACCATTACATCTGCACTTGATGCAGCTTATTCCACATTTTTAATGAAAAATAAATATGCCTTTTCTGTATTGTATATAAATATAAATCCAGCAATGGTTGATGTTAATGTCCATCCCTCAAAAATGGAGGTAAAATTCTCAAGCGAGCAGGATATTTACACAGCCGTTTATCATGGTGTAAGCAGTGCTCTTTTAGCCCAATCCTCAATCAGAACCCTTCCAGGCTATGAAAAAATAGAAAATATAACATACAATTTTTACGATAAGCCGCAAAAGGAGCCTTTTTTTTCACAGCAAGGCTTTGATAGTTCTGCTAAAGAAGAACTCAAAAACTTTGATTCCGCAGATTCTGGGGATAGGGAAGAATCTCATGAAGCCTCAGAATACCGGCGCAATAATGATGCTCTTAGCAAAAATGAAGACCAGAACTTGTTCCCCAGCTTAAAGCACGGTACAAGAATTGTGGGACAGGCATTTTCCACATACATACTCCTTGAAAGGGGAGAAGAACTTTTTATGATAGACCAGCATGCCGCCCATGAGAGAATCCGCTATGAAGCTTTAAAGCAAGCTTATAAAGACAATACCCCGATACACCAGACTCTGCTTGGTGTTATCCATATTGAACTGACAGCAGGCGATTATCAGTTTGCCATAAGTGAAGCTGACTACTTTGAAAAGCTGGGGTTTTCATATGAAAGCTTCGGGAACAACTCTATTATTCTTAGAACAGCACCTTATGGAGGCAGGGAAGATATTAATATTAAGGAAATGTTTTTGGAAATCCTTGATTTTGTTATGAATGAAAGAAGTGACAAAAGAAGTACCGTTACAGACAAGGCATTGTTTATGATGGCGTGTAAATCTGCTGTCAAAGCTAACAGGAAGATGAACGAAAGAGAGATAGAATCACTTTTGGACAGCCTTGCTGCCTTGGATAATCCCTATACATGTCCCCATGGACGACCTGCAATATTTAAAATAAGAAAGTATGACCTGGAAAAAATGTTTAAAAGAATTGTATAAACAGAAGACTTGTGGATACAATTTGAAATAGAAAGGGGGGCAGAGAAAATTTAATGGAGCCTGTAATCGTTATTGTGGGTCCAACTGCATCAGGTAAGACCGGGGTGTCAATTGAACTGGCAAAGCTGATAAACGGTAGCATTGTTTCAGCAGATTCCATGCAGGTGTATAAGCATATGAACATAGGCACAGCAAAACCGGATGATGCCGAAATGTCTGGGATTGCCCACTACATGATTGATGTAGTGGAGCCGGGTGAAGATTTCAGTGTGGCTAGATATCGCAAAATGGCCTTAGGGTGTATTTCTAAAATTATTAAACAAAAGAAACGTCCCATTGTTGTCGGAGGAACCGGCCTTTACATAAACTCCCTAATTCACAATATCAGCTTTTCTGAGACGATTCGCGACGAAAAACTAAGAGAAGAGCTTAAAAGGGAGGCAGATGAAAAGGGCAACAAATACCTCCACGAAAAACTTAAGGATGTAGACCCTGACGCAGCTTCCAAAATACACGAAAATGATGTCAAAAGGGTGATAAGAGCCCTTGAGGTATATAAGCACACAAATCTACCCATATCAAAGCATAAGCAGTTGTCAAGGCTTGAACCACCGGCTTATAACTATATTTTATTTGGGCTGAATTGGGATAGAGAAAAGCTCTATGACAGGATTGAAAAAAGAGTTGATGCCATGCTTAAAGCAGGGCTTGTCGATGAGGTAAAAAGCCTTACACAACAGGGGTATGACTTGGGAAATACAGCTATGCAGGCAATCGGTTATAAGGAGATATTAAAGTATTTAAAGGGTGAATACACCTTTGAGGAAGCAAAATCAATTTTGAAGCGTGATACAAGGCGTTACGCCAAAAGACAGCTCACATGGTTTCGACGCTTAGAGGGAATTAATTGGATTACTGTAGATGAAAACACCAGTTACAAGAAAATCGCCAGGAAAATAATTGATGAGTGTCTTGCAACAAATGGGGTAATCCTGTAAAATTAAATTAATTCCTACTGGTAATATTAGTATAATATAAATCGTTCTTAAGGAGGGTTTTCAGGTGAATAAGGTTAATATCAATTTGCAGGATGTCTTTTTGAATCAGGTGAGAAAAGAACATATTGCAGTTACCATATACCTTACAAACGGATTTCAGCTTAAGGGTCTGGTAAAGGGCTTTGATAATTTTACAGTAATTCTTGATACGGATGGACGCCAACAGCTAGTTTACAAACATGCCATTTCAACTATAAGTCCAATGAAGCTTGTCAATTTTATCTTTAGCGACAATAAAGAATAGTGTGGTTAAATGCAGTATAGCTCAGTTTAAGTATAGTATGGTTTAAAAAAAGGCTAAGCAAAAAAATTGCTCAGCCTTTTTTATTTTTATATCATTCTGAAAACGCCTTTAACCTTTCCGAGTATTGTAAGATTGTCTCTGACAATAATGGGGTCCATAAATTGGTTTTGGGGCTGGAGCCTGACATAACCCTTTTCCTTATAAAATGTCTTTACAGTAGCCTCATCGCCTAAAAGAGCTACAACGATATCACCGTTAGAAGCTGTTTGTTGCTGTCGCACAAGAACTAAATCACCGTTTAAAATTCCAGCGTCCACCATGCTGTCTCCTTGCACTCTCAGCATAAAAGCAGTGGAGTTATTTACATACTCGACGGGTATAGGAAAGGTATCTTCAATATTTTCAATGGCCAAAATGGGCTGTCCTGCTGTAACTTTACCGACAATGGGAACCTCTACAAGCTCTTTTCTGGAGTAGTAATCCTTTGGAGCAAGTGTCTTTGATTTAGGTTTTTTATTACTACTAATTACCTTGAGTGCCCGGGGCTTCGTGGGATCCTTTGAAATAAGACCTTCCTTCTCAAGCCTCTGCAGATAGCCGTGAACAGTGGAGGTGGATTTGAAACCAACAGCAGAGCATATCTCGCGTACAGATGGTGGGTAACCCTTTTCCTCGACCTGTCTGTTTACAAAATCAAGAATCTGCTGCATTTTTTCGTTAGTTTTTCTTTTCATAAAATGCACTCCTTAGTCTTTAATTGGAGTAAAAAATACTATTACATGAATTATTATAATTAAGATTAAATGAAAAGTCAAACAAATGTTCGAAAAATATGTTGACAGAAGAACAGTTGTTCGGTTATAATAATATCAGAACAGATGTTCTTTTGTGAGGAGGATGTGAAAATGAACAGAAGATATATTTTAAAAAATCCTAAGCGCTTTTACTGCGTTATTATGATCTTCACTATCATTATTTCATGTACACTACTTATTTCGACGGTTAATGGTGCCGATTCAGGCCCTTCCTTTATAAAGGTTACCATAGATAAAGGGGATACCTTATGGGACCTGGCGAAAAAATACAATAAAGATGGCGATATCCGCCGGTATATTCATAAAGTACGAGCACTTAATGACCTTTCCGATAGCGTTTTAATTGAAGGAGAGGTAATTAAAATGCCTTTATAGTAGGGAGCATCTACTTTATATTAAGCTGCTCAAGCTCCTCATTTATTTTAGACAATGCTTCTTTTACTTCGATATTCCTATACCGTTTATTTGTTTCCAAGTACTCTTCATAATATCTTTTTGCGTTAATTAAATCGTCTTTTTCATAATACGTTTCACCAAGGGCTTTCAATATAAAACTGCTCCTGCTATTTATTTCATAACCCTTAAGAAAAGATTCAAGGGCCTTATCTTTATCATTGAGCTTTTTGTAGGCTTGACCCATGTTATGATATGCATATTCCGATTCTCTTAATCTGATAGTACGTTTTGCCTCATCTATACATTTCTGATATTCCTCTTTAAGAAGGTAGACCTTGGATAGATTTGCATGTGCAGTGCTGTTTGAATAATAAAGCTCAATAGCTTTTTTAATCTCCATCTCCGCAAGATCAAGATACTCAGTGTTATTCTTTTCTTCATCGTATTCGTTTAAATAACTTGAGCCAAGCACACTATGAGCCCTGTCACTTCCGGGAGCTTTGCTTACAACATCACTCCATAGTCTTATCGGATTTGAGTATATATAATTTCTTCTTATAGTCAGTCCTGTATAAACCGGGATAAGTATAAATGAACAGATAATCAAAATGGTCAGAGGCTTTCTGAATAAATATAAAGAGGATCTATTTATTAATTTCTTATTCTTTCTCTGATAAAAAATAATTCCTATAAGAAGCATTACAAAGCCTGCTGCTGGGAAGTACAGCCTGTGCTCAAAATAGACATCCTTAATGGATATAAAGCTTGATTCTACGGCTAAGCCAATAAAAAACCACATTATTCCAAAGGAAACAAGTCGGTTGCGCTTGTAGGTTTTTAGTGAAAAGATACCTATAGCAATAAGAATAATAAATGATATATAAGAATGATTATCCCAAATTGTTGCTGATATAGGAAAATCATTACTGTAGTCAAAATTCTGTCCGTAGGGCAAAAACATAATTCTAATATATAAAAGTATAACATTAAGCTGAGTGAAAAAATAATGAAATCTGTCCATTGATGTACTGGCCTTGAAGGTCACATTGGGATCACTTTGGCTGTAGCCTTTAAGCAAAAGGTTTGTGCCGGGTATAATAGGTACAGTTGCAAAAAGCAGAAGGAACATAAAAGCTCTTTTTATATTGGAGGTTCGTCCATCCTTTAAAAAGAACATTATTTCAATCAAAAAAAGCATAAAGGGAATAGTTATGGTATTTTCCTTTGTAAACATTGCGATTACTGTAAATAAAAATGTCAGAAGCAAGTGATAGAGCTTATCCGAAGTTCTGTACCTTATGAAAAAGTAAATAGCAAGCAAGTAAAAGCAGGCAGCAAGAGAAGCTGTTCTTTGAACAATATATGTGACCGCATTAACCTGTATAGGATGACAGACAAACAATATGGCAGCTATAAGGGATACGGAATTACTGTACCTCGAAATAAGCTTATGCTTAAAATAGGGAAGAGCCAAGAGCATTCTCAATATCCAATAAAAAATAATGGCGTTGAGTATGTGAATCAACAGGTTTGTAATGTGATAACCCTCAACACCGTTATCGTGAATTGCATAATTCACAGACAGGGTAAAATATAAAACGAATCTGTTGGCGTAAAACTTCCATAGCTCGGCAAAATTAAGAAATTTGTGTATGGCATAATTGTTTGAGATAGAGCCGAAATCATCAAGTAAAAAAGGCACTGCAAAGCTATTGCAGTATGCTACTAATGCACTAGCGGCAATTGCTGCATACACATAAAATTTCTCTTTGAATTTATTTTCAATCCAACTAATTATCTTTAATCCGGACAATTATCAATTACTCCATTTCATTTAAAATGTTTTGCCAAACGTCCATTCCAAGCTCTCTTCCATCCTCAGGCAAATAATCGGGGATTTGACCCAATCGCCATAGGGATATGCCCTGGATGCCGAAAAGCTTTGCAAGATTTATCTTTGCCATTACACTCTCAGTATTTTCATACCATACGACGCTTTCAATACCCGTATCGGTATCGGTATATTTTAAATAGGGGTTTTCATATATCTTAGAATACCCGTATGATATATCCTTTCCGCTGTTTAAAAGGTTTATGAAATTTTCCAGGTTATAAACCTTTGCAGTACTATTGAGTGTTTTACCGTCTTTTTTGTTCCATACCTTCCAATCAAAAGAGATTTGCAGCATTATCTTACTCTTATCCAAAACCCCGTTATCAGAATCGGTAATCGCCTTTAATGCATAGTAGATATTCTCTATGGGAGTAAGAGGAGTTGTTGTAACGCCCCTTGCCATTTCAGATTCTGTCAGTCTTTTTGCATCATAATCATGAGCCATCAGTATAACTGCGTCTGCTAAAGCTCCGATGGTACGGTAATCATAACCGTCAAAGCTTGTAGCACTTATTTTCGGGTGTATTAAAGGATGAACTGCTACAAATAGCTTTTTGCCGTTTTTCTCTAAAGCAGCTTTTAACTGCGTTAAAAAATCATTGAAGCAGCCTTTGAGATACGAACCCCTCAAGCCCTCAAAATCGATAACAACACCGTCAAAGGAGCCTGTTTCATCGCCCAGTGCAATATTATTTAAGGATGCAGTAATATCCTGAATTACTTTTTTGTACACATGGGGATGTGTCAATACATATTCGGCTATTCCAACTGTATGACCGTCTTCAGGATCCTTCATTTTATCATCCTGTAAAGCTTGAACCATCAAAAGTGTGGTAACACCTGCCTTCCTGGATGATTCCAGCCTTTGTGAGAAACCAACAGGAAGGTAATAGTCATTGTAACCTAAAGAAGTTCTTGAAGTGTTTAAAACAATAGCCTCTAAATTGCTGTCATAGCTTAATTTGCTCCACCCAAAGCATACAGATGTAAGAGAGCTAATCATCTCTTTTTGGGGTGAGGATTTAATAGCATAAAAACCGTTTAATTCTTTTATTGGACGGTCAAGGGCATCTATCATTCTTATCAGAATCGCGGCAACCTGCTCGCGCAACGCATATCCATCAGGGCTGAAGGTGGTGGCAGATGTACCGTTAAATATACCGAAATCCTTTGCAATTGTAATATAACCAACATTGCGGGTTACATCGGAAAAAGGACTATCTAAATAAGAGAGCCTTTCTGCCAGGCTTCCATAGCCCAGGCAATTAACAAGCATTATAGCAGCTTCCTCACGGGTAATAGGATCCTCCGGCCGGAATAATAATTCATCTTTTGAAATCACTCCATGGACAATTGCAGTTTCAATAGGACTGTAATAAAATTTCCTACTGTTCTGATTGTCGGCAAATGTGCCTATTTGGGGTTTAATCTGCTCCCAGCCCATTAATCTAACAAGAAAGGTAACAAATTCGCCTCTTGATAGGATTTTGCCATATCCATATTTATTATCACCAATTCCATTGGTTATCCCCAAGGAGCGCAGTCTATTGATTGATTCAAATGCGTAACTTGTTTCAGGTACGTCTGAAAATCTAATATCTGAGCTGTATGAAGCTTGAGTTGGCATACTTACGGAAAATGATAAAAAATATGCGACAATTAGGATTGCACATAGAAATTTATAGCATTTTTTCAATTTTGGATTGTCCCTTCATATGTAATATTTCTTACTTAGTTTACCATAACAGGCATAAAAACTTCAACAGATTAGGCTATTTGAAACCATTCTTTAATATTAAAACTTTTATGGTATAATAACCTCATAACCTGACATACGAGGTTTTTTAATTTGTAATGATTTTACAATAGAAAAAGAGGACTGGAAATGGGCTACGATATTTACCTTGACAACAGCGCAACTACAAGGCAGTATGATGAAGTTACGTCGCTTATAAGCCATATATCAAAAAACACATATGGAAACCCTTCATCGCTGCACACAAAGGGAATCGAGGCAGAAAGGCTTGTAAATTCGGCAAGGGAAGCTATAGCAGCATCATTGTCAGCAGAACCGAAGGAGATTTATTTTACTTCAGGAGGAACTGAATCAAATAATCTTGCCATAAGAGGGTATCTTAGTGCAAATTTAAGAGCTGGAAAGCACTTAATAACTACAAAAACGGAGCATCCGTCTGTTTTAGAAGTTTTCCGTCATCTTGAAGAGACAGGCTTTTCAGTTGTTTATTTAGGTGTAGACAAGAACGGGTTAATTAATATTGATGAGCTTAGTAAAAATATAAAAGAAGATACTGCTCTAATCAGTATAATTCTTGTTAATAATGAAACAGGTGCCATTCAAGATATAAATAAGATTTCGGCTATCCGTAACAAAATAAATCCTCAAACTGTTATTCATGTTGATGCCGTTCAAGCATACGGCAAAATACCGGTAGTTCCATCAAAATCCGGCATAGGTCTTCTTTCAATGAGCTCACACAAAATTCATGGTCCTAAGGGAGTTGGAGGGCTGTATGTTTCTAAAAATATAAGAATCAAGCCGTTGTTTTTCGGCGGGGGACAAGAAGCATTGCTTCGTTCCGGGACAGAAAATGTACCCGGTATAGCCGGCTTCGCTCTTGCAGCAAGAAAGACTGCTGAGAAATTGGAGAACAACTTTGCTCATGTCTCATCATTGAAAAACCATTTTATTGAAAAGCTTTCTGCCACTGATGTTGAGCATTATGTAATATCTTCCAGGTCAGGCTCGCCCTATATATTGAACATTGCTTTTAAGGATATAAAAGCAGAGGTCCTTTTGCACCACTTAGAGCAGGAAGGAATATTTGTCTCAACAGGCTCAGCATGCTCTTCACATAAGAAGAACAAAAGTCACGTGCTAGAGGCTTTGGGAATTTCAAGTGAATTAATTGATGGTGCCATTAGGTTTAGCTTTTCAAGCTTTAATACAATAAAGGACATAGACAACACTATAAAATCAATAGAAAGAATAATACCCGTTATCGACATTCGCAGAAAGCACAAATCAGGGAGGAAAAGATGAAAAAGGTTATTCTGATCAGATATGGCGAAATCATTTTGAAGGGATTAAACAGGCCTCTTTTTGAAGATAAATTGGTTAAAAATATCCGAAGAGCAGTCTATGGGCTTGGCGAGGTTGACATTTTAAATTCTCAGGGAAGAATTTTTATTGAACCCATGGATGATAGCTTTGATTTTGAAGCTGCAGTTTCTAAGGTCATAAGAGTGTTTGGAATTGTATCTGTAAGTATTGTTTTAAAAATCGAATCGGACTTTGAAGAAATAAAGAAGCACTGCCTGATCCTGGCTAAAGAAAAGATTCATAACCTTCCTAATATCCGGGAAGATTCGCAAAGAGTTGTCACTTTTAAGGTTGAGGCAAAAAGAGGCGATAAAAAATTCCCCATGAAATCACCTGAAATCTGTTCAAAGGTTGGAGCTTACCTTCTTGATAATTTACCTGCTCTGAAGGTTGATGTCCACAATCCAGATTTTATTGTGTATATTGAGGTGCGGGACAATACATTTGTTTATTGTGACATTATTCAGTCTTACGGAGGCCTTCCCATAGGTACAAGCGGGAAAGCAATGCTGCTTCTCTCAGGTGGGATTGACTCCCCTGTAGCCGGGTGGATGATGGCAAAAAGGGGTATGGAGATTGAAGCCGTTCACTTCTACAGCTATCCGTACACCAGCGAACGAGCAAAAGAAAAAGTAATATCCCTGGCTAAGATAATGTCAGAGTATTGCTACAGAATAAAGCTTCATATTGTTCCATTTACACAAATACAGCTAGAGATAAATGACAAAGCGCCTTATGAGCAGATTACAATAATAATGCGCCGCGCAATGATGAAGATTGCAGAAATGATAGCACAGAAAAACAGATGTCATGCACTGATAACAGGCGAAAGCTTAGGACAGGTAGCAAGCCAAACTGTACAAGGGCTCGCTGTATCAAATGCAGCGGTACAAATGCCAGTATTTAGACCTTTAATTGGTATGGATAAAAATGAAGTCATTGAAATTGCACGTAAAATTGGTACTTTTGAAACGTCCATATTACCATATGAGGATTGTTGTACAGTGTTCGTGGCAAAGCATCCAAAAACAAAACCACGACTCAGTGAAATCCTTTATATTGAAGCCGGCCTTAAGCTTGATGATTTGATTGAAAAAGCAATTAATGATATGGAGATTATTGAGGTTATGGAGTAATTACCAGCATGTAATATGCGTTTATCCGGCAACATAATATTGTAATAGTATAATAAATGAGAGGTTGAGCTAGTTGCTGGATAATACTAAAAAGAGCTCGAAAAAGCTTTTACTAAGTATCGGTATAGTTGTACTTGTTTTAGCAATTGCTTTACTGGTTCTTTCTTATATTTATACTGGGCATACTATAAGAAAAGGTATTAAAATAGGTAATACCGATGTGTCTTGGATGACTCCGCAGGAGGCAAAGATAGCTGTTAATAACGATTTAATGAGCCAGTACCCCGGTGACAGTCTTACATTTGTGAAGGGTAATAAGCAGTGGACTTTATGGCTTTCAGATATTGATTATAGATTCTTAGTCGACGAAGAAATTGAAAAAGCTTACTCAATAGGAAGAAACGGCAATATTTTTAAAAAGGTTTATGACGCCCTGCTTTTATCAATAAAAGGAAACCGGCTGAGTATAGGATCCACTTACAGAAGAGATAAATTAGAAGAATTTTTTAAAAATATTAAAAAGGAAATTGATTCGAATCCCAAAAATGCTACAATAACCTATGAAAAGGGCAATATTAAAATCACAAAGAGCAATAATGGAGTGAAGGTTGACGTAGTAAAAAACTTAGAAATTGCAGAATATTATATTAATCAGAAAAAATTTGGTATAATTGAACTTGTGGTCGAGGAAACAGTTCCTCGTATACAGTACGACAAAATAAAAGAAATTAACAGTGAGCTTTCGTCATTTAAGACCCGTTTTAATGCAAAAGATATAAACCGGACCGATAACATAAAGCTTGCTGCAAACAGACTTGACAACAAAATATTGCTGCCCGGCGAAAGCTTTTCAATGAATGAATCACTAGGGCCAAGGACTTTGGAAAACGGTTATAAGGAAGCTCCTATAATGCTGAAAAGCGAGCTTGTTATGGGGACTGGCGGCGGGATCTGCCAAGTGTCCTCAACCCTTTACAATGCCGTTTTGCTATCGGGGCTTGATGTAATCGAAAGAGTTCATCATTCTGCTCCACTAAGTTATATTAGTGCCGGAAGAGATGCTACGGTTAACGAGAATTCTATTGATTTTAGATTTGTTAACAGCTCAGATTACGCCATTTGTGTTCAAGCCGATGTTAAAGGCAATGTATTAACTGTCAGTATCCTTGGAAGGAAACCGAAGGACGGCAGGAAATATAAAGTTAAAACTGAAACATTGGCAGTTTATCCGCCAGGGGAAGACGAAGTAGTTATTGACAATACCCTTGACTTTGGCGAAAGAATAGTTGAAAGAAAACCTATAAAAGGCATAAGAGTTGCTCTTTATAGGGAAACCTACATCAACGGAAAGCTCCAAAAGAGGGAAAAGCTTACTGAGGATTATTATAAGCCCGTTAAAGGAAAGGTAAGAGTCAGCAAACAAACATTTGAAGCTCAAAATCAATTAATAGAGAGCGAATAAATTATTATAAATTTATTTAGGGGGACAAAATGAATGATGGCTTATACAACAAACAGATAACTTGTCCTGTGTGCAAAAATAAGTTCTATATTACAAAGACCAAAATAAAAGCTATAAGGGTAGAAAAGCGCGATGCAGACTTTTGTGTTCACTATAAGACAATAAACCCTTTGTTCTATGATGCAATTGTATGTGAACACTGCGGTTATGCTTCGCTGGCGGACAAGTTCAATGAAACTACCGAAAGTGAGATTGATGTTTTGCTTGAACAGCTTGCACCCAAGTGGACCAAACGAAGCTTTGCTGGGGAGAGAACTGTTGACGATGCTTTGGAAGCATTTAAGCTCGTCTTGTTAAACCACCAGATTAGGGGTGCAAAGTCCAGCGAATTGGCCAGGGTGTGTCTGCGAATTGCTTGGCTTTACAGATTTAAGGGTGATGAAAGGGAAATGGATTTCTTACGGTTTGCCGAGCATCATTACCATCAAACATATATAAATGAGCATTTCCCAGTGGACAAGCTTGATGAGAACACATGTATGTATATGCTTGGGGAATTAAACCGCAGACTTAGCAATTTTGAGGTGTCTATACAATGGTTCAGCAGATTAATCAGCTCACCTGAAGCCAGAGAAAACACTGCATTGATGGAAGCCGCAAGAGAACAAATTCAACTTGTTAAGGAAATGAAGCACAGCTGATTATTTCGCTTGGGAGGGACAAAGATATTTATGAAGACAGGTAAGCTGCCAAATAAGCTTCTTAAGGATATTATTTTAAATGAGCTTACAAGGACAAGAAGTGAAGTTATTTTGAGACCAAAAATAGGTGAGGACTGTTCCGTGCTGGATTTCGGTGAATATGCATGTGTATTGTCAAGCGACCCTATTACAGGTACAGCCAATGAAATTGGGAAGCTGGCCGTCCATGTGTGCTGCAATGATATTGCCGCCTGCGGTGTCGAGCCTATCGGGCTTCTTGTAACAATACTATGCCCTGAAAATGCAACTGAACAAGAGCTGAGAAAAATCACAGACCAGCTTAATGCAGCTGCAGCTTCAATCAATGTTGATATACTGGGAGGCCACACAGAAGTAACCAATGCCGTAAACAGGTTTGTCCTAAACTGTACAGCTGTCGGAAGGTGTTTGAATGGAGAATACATAAGTACCTCAGGTGCAAGGGCTGGTGATGATTTAATTCTCACAAAACATGCTGGCATGGAAGGAGCAGCCATAATAGCATTTGAGAAGGAAAACGAATTAATAAATGCCTTTGGAGCTGATATAGTCGAAACTGCAAAATCATTTATGGATGATATTTCTGTTGTAAAGGACGGCATAATTAGTGCTAAATTTGGTGTAAACTCAATGCATGACGTAACTGAGGGTGGGGTTTTAGGTGCTGTTTGGGAGATGTGCGAGGCTTCAAAAACAGGTGCTCGGATTGATGTAAGTAAGATTCCAGTTTCCGGACCGACTAAAAAAATATGCAGCTATTTTGATCTAAATCCTCTTAAGCTTATTTCAAGTGGCTGTATGCTTATTTCAACCTCTGACGGTCAAGGTCTGGTAAAACAACTAACACAAAACAATATTCCGGCTACAATAATTGGTAAACTCGTCAAGGAAGAGGAAAGGGTTATGGTCCTTGATGATTCCATTGAACCTATTGAAGCACCTGCTGAAGATGAGCTTTACAAAGTAGTCTAATATTTCTTGACAGATATTTTTTGAATTAATATAATCATTTTAGCAAATGCGACATTATTTTTACTATATATGTCCGGAAAGGTATAAACATGTATCAAATTGACAAGATAAGACTAATAGACCCTGAGATTGCAGATTCAATCGAATTAGAGGTCAAAAGACAAAGAAACAAATTAGAAATGATAGCTTCTGAAAACTTCGTCAGTGAAGCTGTCATGCAAGCTTTAGGAACTCCACTAACAAACAAGTACGCAGAAGGTTATCCTAAAAAGCGTTATTACGGCGGCTGTGAGCATGTCGACGTCATAGAACAGCTTGCCATTGACAGAGCAAAAGAAATTTTTAAAGCTGACCATGCAAATGTACAGCCTCACTCAGGCGCCCAGGCAAATTCATCTGTTTACTTTGCAGTATTAGACCCTGGAGACACTATACTTGGAATGGATTTAGCCCATGGCGGTCATCTTAGCCACGGAATGAAGAAAAATATCTCAGGAAAATATTATAAATCTGAGTTCTATACAGTAAGGGAAGATACCTGTCTTATAGATTACGATGCACTTCTCGCTAAAGCTAGAAAAGTTAAGCCGAAAATCATTGTATCGGGTGCCAGTGCATATCCTAGAATTATTGATTTTAAAGCCTTTGGTGAGATTGCTAAGGATGTGGGTGCATATTTAATGGCTGATATTGCGCATATTGCAGGTCTTGTGGCTGCAGGCCTTCATCCGAGTCCGGTACCATATGCTGATTTTGTGACAACTACTACTCATAAGACCTTAAGAGGTCCAAGAGGCGGAATGATATTATGCAAGGCAGAGCATGCAAAGAAAATTGATTCTGCAGTATTTCCCGGTACACAAGGGGGGCCTTTGATGCATACAATCGCAGCTAAAGCTGTAAGTTTTAAAGAAGTACTTTCTGACAGCTTTAAAGAGTATCAAAAGCAAATTCTGAAAAATGCCAGTGCTCTTGCTGATGCATTGATTCAGGAGGGCTTTGATCTTGTATCAGGGGGTACCGATAACCATTTGATGCTGGTTGACCTGACGAATCTGGGTATCACTGGAAAGCAGATGCAGCATCAGCTTGATGAGGTTGGTATTACAGTAAACAAAAATGCTGTCCCCTTTGACAAGTTAAGCCCATTTGTTACAAGCGGTATAAGAATAGGTACACCGGCTTTGACCAGCAGAGGATTTAAAGAGGATGATATGGTTGAAATTGCAAAACTTATGAAGCTTACGGCAACCGATTACGAGAAATCCTTTGAAATGATTAAAAAGCGTGTTCAGCAGTTATGCGCCAAATACCCGCTGTATCAAAAATAAACTTATTTTGACTATTATGATAAGAGTCGGAATACGGCTCTTATTTATTATTTAAGCAAGTGAAAACAGGTACCACATTTACAGGTGCCAGGCACCCAAAATGGCACCCAAAAAAGGAGGAGTCATGCCTGACAAGAAAGAGCCCCTTGCATATAGGATGAGCCCGAAGACACTTGAAGAGTTTGTCGGGCAAGAGCATATTATCGGAAAAGGTAAATTGTTATACAGAATGATAAAGGCTGATAGAATCACCCCAATCATTTTGTATGGCCCGCCTGGCACCGGTAAAACTTCTCTTGCTCGGATTATCGCAGCTACAACAAAATCTAATTTTGAAAGATTGAATGCTGTAACAGCAGGTGTTTCCGATATAAAAAGAATTGTCTCAGATACAAAGAATCCAATGTATAATCCATTGGGCAGAACAGTTCTTTTTATAGATGAGATTCATAGATTTAATAAATCTCAACAGGATGCATTGCTTCCCTTTGTCGAGGACGGGACCATCGTATTAATTGGAGCGACCACCGAGAACCCGTATTTCCAGGTAAATAAAGCTTTAATATCCCGCTCTTCCGTATTTATGCTAAAGCCACTGACCATACCGGACATTGAAGCAATAGTCCAAAATGCCCTTAAGGATAAGGAACGGGGTCTTGGAGAATACAACATGGTTGTGGACGATGAAGCTATAAAATATCTTGCTGAGGTTTCAAACGGCGATGCCAGAATTGCATTAAATGCCATAGAGCTTGCTGCGAAAACCTCGGAGCTGGGGGAGGACCAAAAGCTTCATATTACAGTCGAAACCATAGAAGAGTGTGTACAAAGAAAATCCATTACCTTCGATAAATCAGGTGAAGCACACTATGACAATATCAGTGCCTTTATTAAATCCATGAGAGGCAGCAGCCCTGATGGAGCTGTGTTCTATCTTGCAAGGGCACTTTATGCCGGCGAAGACCCTGAATTTCTTGCCAGAAGAATAATAATATGTGCCTCAGAGGATGTAGGTATGGCAAACCCTGCAGCTCTTCAAGTTGCTGTTGCAGCAGCTGAAGGACTGCGCATGATTGGCATGCCTGAAGGCCAGTTATTACTAGCTCATGCGGCAATTATGGTTGCCACCAGCCAGGGCGGCATACAGGCTTTAAGCCGCAGCAT
>CAZPMC010000044.1:0-17503 GCA_964587755.1 uncultured Oscillospiraceae bacterium | reverse complement strand
TTCTTATAAGCTGTAGCAATGACTCTGTGTGCATCAGCCGCCATAGCATCATTTACCCTTAATATTTTGGAGCGCAGCTCTCCCGTAAGCAAAGAGATACCCTTTGATTCCTGTATTCTGTCGCATTTCCTCAATAGTACATCAGGAGCCCCTTTAGTGAAAACAAAGGTTTCCCCCATATTGTTCCGGCAAACAACAGACATGCATTTCCTGTCTGAATCAAAGGGCAGCTCGTCAACCCTTATATAAATCGGCTTGAAAGTTTCAGTGGTAAGCCCCGCCTTTGCCGCAGCCACCAGTAGAGCGCCTTCCGTGGGGTCCCCTGAAAACTCCCAAGTATCCACCGCTCCCTTTCTGCCTTTTTTTAACTGTGCATTATTGCATAGGGCACCAATTTCAAGAGTAAGCCTTAAAGCATTCTCCTTAAGTGAATCAACATTTCTGTTTTCAAAGTAGAAGTAGCTTCCTGAAGAACCGTCCCTCACTTTTGAAGAACTGTCCCTCACATATGTCATGGCTCCGGCTGAATAAATCCTTCTGACTGTCATTTTATTTTCTGTTAAAGTGCCGGTTTTGTCGGAGCAAACCACTCCGGCACACCCTAGTGTCTCAACCGCCGGCAGCCTTCTTATAAGTGCATTTCTCTTAAGCATTCTGCGTACACCTAAGGCCAATGCTATTGTAACTAGTGCAGGAAGTCCCTCCGGAACAGCGGCAACTGCCAGGCTGATACCCGAAAGCAGCATCGAGAAGGCGTTCTCACCCCTCCATATCCCGGTAGCTGTTACAATAGCGCATATAATAAGACAAGCTGTCACAATAAGCTTGCCAAGATCGGCAAGTCTTTTTTGAAGCGGTGTCTGCTCCTCTTCAATGCTTTGTATCAGGTTTGCAATACCGCCCATTTCAGTGTTCATGCCTGTTGCATGTACTATTGCTTTACCCCTGCCACCAGTAACAGCTGTCCCCATGAATACCTTCGAGGATTTGCTTTCCTTGATGGGTTTTACTTCCTTTCCGCCTGCCGCTTTTTTCTCTACAGGCACAGACTCGCCTGTAAGTAGGGATTCATCCACCTGTAGGCTCATACTCTCAATCAATGCGGCATCAGCCGGTACCCTGTCGCCAGCCGTAAGAATTATTATGTCTCCTGGAACGATTTGATGGGAAGGGATGCTGACCTGCCTACCGCTTCTTATAACCTTTGCTGTCGGAGCGGCAAGGCTTTTTAATGCCTCCATTGTCTTCTCGGTTCTAAATTCCTGCACAAAGCCGAGTATCGCATTTAGTATGACTATTGCAATAATTGTTATAGCCTCGGTTATATCTCCGATAAATGCAGATATAGCAGTAGAAGCCATAAGTATAAGCACCATAATGTCTTTAAATTGGGAAAATAGAATGGAAACAGGTGATATCTTTTTTCTTTCAGCCAATATATTAGGGCCATGAGCAAGAAGCTTTTTAGCCGCTTCCTTGTCGCTTAGTCCGAAATGTTCCAATTATGACACCCCTTTGAATTCAAATAAGAGCTCGAGATTATATGTCCTATTTGTATTCAAAGGGATATTATCTTATTCCTCGTATACCTTTGTAACACCGGCAAGGGATGCCAGTTCAGACACCGCCTGAAGGTCAACGTTCTTCCCGGGCAGCTTGACCGCAAGCTTAATGATAAGATTTTTGTCCTTACCCATATATATCTTTATATTTCTGATATGAATGCCAAATTGTTCAAGGAGTCTACTTATATCCCCGACTTGCCCCGGCATGTCATCAGCTTCAACCACAATGGTTCGGTTCTTGCTTTTCTTCGAAATAAATATCTCTGTTTTTTTAAGAGACATAAGTGTTATAAATACTAAAGCCGTAGCTGCTATAGCTCCCGTATAGAAGCCTATACCTACAGCTATTCCCACGCACGCTACAGCCCAAAGGCTTGCCGCCGTAGTAAGCCCCCGGACATTGAAGCCGTCCCGTATTATAGTTCCTGCGCCAAGAAATCCTATGCCGCTTATAACCTGAGCGCCAAGCCTTGTCAGGTCGACATCTGCAGTACCCATATATTTTGCAAAAGCAAACTCAGAGGTTATCATAACAAGTGCTGAGCCGATACACACCAAAATATGTGTTCTAAATCCGGCAGGCCTGTTTGTATGCTCTCTTTCAAAGCCAATGAATCCACCGAGTACAGCAGCTAATACAAGTCTGAGCACAATCTCAAATGCAATCTCCATTTGCTTAACTTCCCCTTTCATCATCTCAAATAATCAGTCTGAATAATAAGCCTCCCATTGGGCGTAACTGTCAACGGCCTTTAAATTCCTGCTGATTACGCTCCACACCTCGGGCAGCTCAAAATCAAGTCTCCATGCAGCAGCTCCCGCCAGCCCGTACTTGTGTACTAAAGAAGTCCTAAGATTCAAGGACTCTTTACTCTCCAGCCAAACCTTATATGTGGAACTGTCCTTTACAAATTCGCTATAAAACTGCCCGCTTTCATCATCCCATATTTTTGGAGCATTATTCTCATCAAGGAATTTTTCTATACTAGCCATTGATAAAGCCTGGCTTGTTAATTCTATTTTACCATCCTTTGGCGTTTCCTTCCATAGTCTGGTGTAAAATGGGATGCCAAGAAGCAGCTTCTCAGGCGGGACATCCTTTAAATAAATCTCCACAACCCTTTCAGTCCAGCTCACCTGGGATACGGAGCCTGCAACACCTCCACCCTTCCAGTGCTGATCGTATGCCATCAATGCAACATAGTCCACCGTCTCGGCTAAAGCCTTTCTGTCATAGCATGGCAGCATATTTACATCGATAGAGACCACCAAACCCTGCTCACGCAGCAAGGGAGTAATTTCTCTTACAAACTGTGTAAGAGCCCCTTTATCGCTGGCCTTCAAATTTTCAAAATCTATGTTTATCCCGTCAAGCTTATACAATGCTGCAAAGGCTAAAATCTGTTTTATTGCATTGTCCCTTGCGTCAGTATTATTTAAAAATTTACTCGTCTTCTCTGCATTGTCAAAGCTGTTGCTAAAAAGCGCCCACACCTTGTATCCGTGATTATGAGCCCATTCCACATACTTGCTGTCAGCATGGTTCTTTATTTCGCCGTCTTCACCCACTACCTGGAACCAGGTCGGTGAGATGACATCGAGGCCTTCTATTTTTGCCCTTTTATCTAAATTAGTTTTTACATTATATGCATAGTCCCATGCCATATTTATTTTTCCGCTTTCCGGCCTCCACAGCTCCGGCTCATAAGGCTCTTTGCCGGTCTGCTCGGGTATTTTATCTGTGAGCCGGACATCCTTTTTATTAACAAAGCCTATTATCCCGTCCCACGTTCTCACTTTATACCAGTTTTCGTACTCCTCAAATACCCTGAGCTGATTTTCCTCATTCCCGGCATTTTCATAGCCTCCGTTTTCAATCCTTTTCACTATGGGGGCATGCCGGGACTGCCCCGTTCTTACCGCAACAGTTTTCTTGACAGGCTTTGAATACTGCTTTTCACTGCCAATAAAATCTATGACAATAACATTATTTTCTTCTATATATTCTATTTTAATTCCATAGAATTCACTTAAGAATTCTATAGGCACAAAAACGTTCCCGTCCTTTATTACCGGGATATTCAAAGCTACTGGCTTATTATTGACATACGCATCAAGGCTTCCTGTCTTCATGCGGATGACCCTGTCCCGGGTTGTGATTGTAAGCTTGCTAAGCTTATCATCCCAGCTTATATATGGGTCTAAATACTCCTTTACCAGAGGTAAAGGCAAAAGTAGTCTTCCGTCTTTAATACGTGGGCTGCCCATACCCGTAATTACAGTATCCTCAATGACCACATTGACCTGCCCTTCCTGAGAAAACGCAGGCACCAGTTCATTGTTGGGCATAAACATAATGACGGTTCTGTATACTCCATAGGCCATCCCGCACCAAAGAGCCACCATAGTAATTGCTAAAAGTAATGTTAATAGAATTTTTTTCAATTTGTCCCCCTATATGACAGAACGCTTCCCGGCAATCGATTTGCACGGAAGCGTTCAAAAAACATAAAACACATTATTTAATCGGCAAATATCTTTCTTGGAATAAATAATTTGAAATTATCCAGCATCCTTGAATCAGGCTCGAATATAACTACCGTTCTTTCCCCCTTATAGTTTAAAACCGCAAAGAAAGCGTTGGGAGAATTAATAGAACTTGATGCGTCTATCTTTTTTGTTATTGATTTAACCTCCTGGTTAAAGTGCTGGCTTTGAATCCGTGCTAATATCTCAAAGTCCTTGCAGCTTGCGCTGAACACTCTTTTTCTCTTTCTTTTTGAAATTATTTTGTCAATATCCAGATCACCGTTTGTCACAATATACTCATATTCTATATTTCTAGATGTGATAAGCCTGTATGCCAGATATATAATACCTGCCGCAATAATCGGTCCAAGCCCTAATCCGCCTAGCATTTCTAAAGATAGACCAAGTATAATAAGAATTATTGCTCCGACTACAATACCCCATATAATAAAGACATCTGCCATGCCTTTGCGCCTGGCTACTATTTTCTCCAGAAATACATCCATTTATATAACCTCCAAAATCAATTGTCCAAATCCTTATTCTAAATATCACTATCAAGTATACCATACAAAAACTTGAGTTTGAATAAAAAAATGGTGCCAGGCTTCTATTTCATTGATGTTTCCGTTAAGGAGCGATTATAATACCTTGCTCTCAAGTAATAGGTGCCGGTCTCTTTGTCAAAGTACTCCCCGCAATACCTAAACGGATTATTATCGCTATCATCAATGTTCTTTTCGTTCCCAAAGGCATCATAATCATAGGATTTTACGACATCCCCGCTTTGGTCCGTGAGCTGGACAACATCACCATGTCCATTATACAGGAAATATCGTCTGCTTGCACTTATTCCGCTTTCGGAAAAGATTAAATTTATACCCCTTACATACTTATTGGTAACCAAACCAGAATCGTCTAACTCCAATGCAATTTGGTCTCCACACCATATATGTCTAACTACTTCGCCGTTTACTTTTTTACTTATTCGCAAACCATCTGCATTATACCCATACTCAGCAATTATATCACCTGTTGATACCTTTACCAATCGGTTGAAGCCGTCATATTCATTTATTTGTATGTTCGATGTTTCGGTATCCTTCCCTACCACTGCAACTTTGAAACACTCTTCTTCGTCAGCCTCAGCATACCTTATTGTCTCAGTTGCCTTATAGATTTGATTTCCGTTCCCATCATAGCCATATCTTGTTATCTTAGATTCATTATCATCTGTTGTTGTTTCTGTCAGCAGACGATTATCTTTGTCATATTCATATGAAGTAGTAGTATCTCCCACAGTCATCGTCACTCTGTTATTTGAGTTGTCATATGTATAAATGATCGAGAAGTCTTCCTAAGCCATCATAAGTCATTGTTATAACGCTGCCATTCCTGTCGATCTTTTGCAACATGTTTCCATTCAAATCATATGCAAATTCTTCTACCATTCCAGACGGGCTTTTCTTTTCAATTAAATTTCCGAAATTGTCATACCTGTATTTGGTAACAGCGTAATCGGGATCCGATGAAGGATATACATTATCTAATCCGTTTATCTCTAACGGAGCGCTGAGACCTGTATACATCCTTAGCTTATTTCCTACAGCATCATAAAAGTATTGTGTATAGTTTTCCGGTGAAGAGTCATTAAAGGTAGTAACCATCGTAAGCATATTCCGATTGTTATATTCGTACACTGTCATTGTGTAAACTGTATCATCGCCTGGTATATTACAACTGATTTTTTCAAGTATTACATTACCATTTCTATCATAATATTTTTTCTTGATTGTATTATATATAACACCGTTTTTACTTTGAAACGGGATGCTCTCCTCTATTAGTCGACCTAAACTATCATATGTGTAGGTTGTAAAATAAGGCGTTTCAGCTTGTCCGCCTCTCATATCTGTAATTTTCGAAACCCTTCCGAGAGCATCATATTCAGTTGTTGTATAATTGCCATCTATATTTGTTACTTTAATTGGTTTACCTGCATAGTTATACTCATATTTTTTTGTATACGCATTATTCCACCCTTCATCATATGCCCTTGCACTTTTCTCCTCTATCATATTACCAACATAATCATATTTGAAAGTATCTAATAATTCTATATTGTTATGAACTCTACCTTGCATTTCTACTTGTCCTAACTTGTTGGTGTATGTAACTGTGGTACAAGAAGGAGCCGAACTATCCCCGGCGATTGTTTTTGTTACTTTATTATGCAAGCCATTATTTATCGCATCATCGTATGTAAAGTCCACCTGTTCTAAAATTTGCCCCTGTCTATCGCAAACCTTCCGCTGCTTTATTCGGTTATCACTGCAATATTCATATGTTACCATCCTGCTATATGAACTAGTGTTATTGTTGTCCTCCGTTTTTAAGCGGAATATGCTATCATAAGTATAATGATTAAGATTTTGACCGCTTAATACATCCTGGATACAAATAAGATTACCAAACTCGTCAAAATATGACTTTATTTCAACACCATTTTCATCTGTTTCTATAACACTATTTTCAGTAGTATTGGTAGTATATGTGTATGTCTTTATTGTATTGTCAGGATTTATCTCGGATGTAACTCTGTTTAATTTGTCAAAGGTAGTCCTCCATACATTCCCCTGACCATCCTGTTTTTGGACAAGATTACCAAACCAGTCATATTGATATACTTCATCTATTGTACCTGCAGAGTTGCCGCTCTTTGCGGCTACATAGACCCCATCGGCATCCTTAACTCCATCTGTCCACTTTCTTGTAATATATAGGCCATTAAATTTGCCATTTCTCGAACTGTCATTATCCATATAGCTAAACTTAGTAGATATATAGTCACTCCAGTTGTCAAGGTAATCTCTCTGTTCTATCACATTCCCGTAAAGATCATAATCATACCATGTCTGCTTTTTTAACTTCTCACTTGAATTACCTGTCTTTTCATATATTTTTGCCCAAATTATCGTTTTTCCATCTTCAGAAGGAGTATACTCTTCCCTAATAGTATTATTGGCATCCCTTTTGAATGTCTTGCCAGTCAATAGATGGTATCGGCTTGAATCATAAGTAAATGACGTCTTATACTCATCGTTGGTTATATCGCCATTTGCTAATGGACTCCAGTAATATATTAGGTCTCTATATCCATCCGAGTCATACTGGAAGTTCTCAACCCTTTCCATATACTGCCCTAAATCCGTATTATAGGTTCTATATATTGTCTTAGTCAAAAGTTGTTTGTGAACTGAATCATATTCGTTTATGGTCTCATTTTTATGATCTATCCCTTCTTTTACAACATTTGTACATAACAGTCTTTTATTATATGTGTATAATTCTGTGTTATTTAAATCATCAATCGCTTGAGTTTGTACTATATAGGTATCAGGTATGTCTGTATCACTTCTGTAATTTGGGTACCCGTCGAATTCCCCTATTCCGTTGTATAGATAGTTAAATTTCTTGTATTTATACCTTACATTGTTCTTGCTTAAGTCAAAGCGCTCAGAAAGCTTATAGAATTCCATCAGCCCATCCCGTCCACAGTTTTTTGTGGAGAGATTATATTCATATTGAGTTTTTCCACCTGTCGGATATATTACACTCTTCAAGCAGGCATAATAATTTGTAACTCCCGATACTACATTTCTATTAACTAAAGATATCCTTGCTGGTTTATAGTCATATGTGTAGTATGTAGTCCTGTTTTCCGAATCAACTACATTGTCAAGAATATATTCTCCTGAATATCCAGGTATTTGAGCCTTATTATATATGATGGTCCTATTGATAAAAGTGTGACGAGATTAATAAACACAAAAACCGGTAGAAGACCTTGTTTTTGGTCTCCTACCGGTTAATTGCATTTCTATCTTTTTTATTGCTATGAGCCTATCTTAGTACATTCCGCCCATTCCGCCCGGCATTCCGCCGCCTGGTGCAGGAGCCTCTTTTTCAGGCTGATCTGCTACAATGCTCTCTGTGGTCAATACCATAGCTGCCACTGATGCTGCATTCTGTAGGGCAGACCTTGTTACCTTTGTCGGGTCAACAATACCTGCATCTATCATATCAACATACTCTTCGGTCAGAACGTTAAAGCCTACATTAGGCTTGCTGCCCATAATCTTGTCAACAACAACCGAGCCTTCAAGACCAGCATTGTATGCAATCTGTCTGACAGGTTCCTCAAGTGCTCTGAGAACAATCCTGACGCCTGTCCTTTCATCACCTTGATATGAATCAAGCAATTCATTTAACTTTGGAATAGCGTTTAGATATGCAACGCCGCCGCCTGCAACTATACCTTCTTCAACAGCAGCCTTGGTAGCAGAAAGAGCATCCTCTATGCGAAGCTTCTTCTCCTTCATCTCAGTCTCTGAAGCTGCTCCTACCTGTATAACAGCTACGCCGCCGGAAAGCTTTGCAAGTCTTTCCTGAAGCTTTTCTCTGTCAAAGTCTGAAGTTGTTTCTTCGATCTGAGCCTTAATAACTGCAATTCTCTTTTTGATTTCTTCCTGATCGCCTGCTCCGTCAACAATTATTGTGTTTTCCTTGTCAACCTTTACTTGTCTTGCCCTTCCAAGCTGTTCAAGAGTTGTTTCCTTAAGCTCAAGTCCCAGCTCATCAGAAATAACCTGTCCGCCTGTAAGTATTGCTATGTCTCTTAACATTTCTTTTCTTCTGTCGCCAAAGCCCGGCGCCTTAACCGCCACACAGTTAAATGTACCGCGAAGCTTGTTGACGATAAGTGTTGTCAATGCTTCACCTTCCACATCTTCAGCAATAATGACAAGCTTCTTTCCGGCCTGAACGATTTGCTCAAGTAATGGCAAAAGGTCTTGAATATTGCTCAATTTCTTATCAGTAATTAAAATGTACGGATCATCCAGTACAGCTTCCATCTTCTCAGTGTCTGTTACCATGTAAGCTGATACATAGCCTCTGTCAAACTGCATTCCCTCAACTACCTCAAGGCTTGTGCCCATTGTTTTGGCCTCTTCAACAGTTATGACACCATCATTTGTAACCTTCTCCATAGCATCTGCTATGAGTCTTCCGATTTCATCATCGTTTGCTGAAATTGCTGCAACTCTTGAAATGTCTTCTTTACCCTTAATCTTCTGGCTGCTTTCTTTTATTGCTTCAACCGCAGCATCTACTGCTTTAGCAATACCCTTGCGAACAATCATGGGGTTTGCGCCTGCTGCTACGTTTTTTAAGCCTTCTCTTATCATTGCCTGCGCAAGCAGTGTTGCAGTAGTAGTACCGTCACCAGCTACATCATTTGTCTTGGTAGCGACTTCCTTAACAAGCTGTGCACCCATGTTTTCAAATTCATCTTCAAGCTCTATTTCCTTTGCAATGGTAACACCGTCATTAGTAATCAAAGGTGCACCAAATTTCTTATCAAGAACAACATTTCTGCCCTTTGGCCCCAGTGTGATTTTCACAGCATCCGCCAATTGATTTACGCCGCTTTCAAGGGCTCGTCTAGCTTCTTCACCAAACTTAATTATCTTTGCCATATTATAAAAGCCTCCTTATAAACATTATTTACGAATTGTTTTATTCAACGATAGCCAGTATGTCACTTTGCTTTAATATTGTATACTCAACATCGTCAATTTTGACCTCAGTACCGGCATATTTGCTGATGAGCACCTTGTCGCCGACCTTAACCTGCATTTTAATTTCATTACCCTTGTCATCAACTCCGCCAGGACCTACCGCTACGATTTCTGCTATCTGCGGTTTTTCCTTGGCACTGCCCGGAAGAACTATACCGCCTTTTGTAGTTTCTTCTGTTTCAACCATTTTAATAACTACTCTTTCCCCTAAAGGTTTTATTTTCATAAGGTATACCTCCTAATAAAGATTTTGTCATTTTATTAGCACTCACTAATGTTGAGTGCTAACTGTATTAATAATATAATATAATAACCATTTCCTAATCAAATATGCATTATTGCTAAATTATGCCGTTTAAGGCAGTTTATCTTCACTTTACTGGCTTTATTATGCAATCTCTTTGTTTTTTAAATACGTCGCTCCATTTCTCCATAAACATCATCAAGAGTCATACCCCTTTCGGCCAGCAATACCATAATATGATACAAAAGATCTGCAATTTCAGCCTTAATTTCGTCCTGTCTGCCGTTTTTTGAAGCTATTACGACCTCACATGCCTCCTCACCGACTTTTTTCAGTATCTTGTCTAGCCCCTTTGTAAAAAGATAATTTGTATAGGAGCCCTCCTTAGGATTTGTCAATCTGTCCGTAATCACATCAAAAACTTCCTTAAGTACCTCAGACCCTTTTGTTGTCCGGGTTCCTTTTCCTTCCGTTTCCGATTCACAAGAGGCACCGGATTCCCCCGTGTTCTCAGCTCCCCTGTCAGAGTTTTCAGTTTCGTTATCCAGCTCCTTATCACTTCTTAACTCATCTGCATCCAGCCTTGTGTAAAAGCAAGAGTGATGGCCTGTATGGCATGCAGTGCCTGTCTGCTCGACTTTAATAAGAATAGCATCAAAATCACAGTCAAAGCTTATGGAGCGTACCTTTTGAAAATGTCCCGAGGTTTCCCCCTTAAGCCAGAGCTTTTGCCTGCTTCTGCTGTAATAATGAGCTCGTCCGGTTTCAACGGTCTTCTTTAGGGATTCTTCATTCATATATGCAAGCATGAGCACTTCATCAGTTCTGATATCCTGTACAATTGCCGGCACCAGACCTTCTTTATTATATTTAACCAATTCCAGAATATTAGACATATTACAACCTCACTTCAATCCCTTTATTTTTAAGGTACTGCTTTAAATCACTAATTTCCAGCTCCCTGAAATGAAAGAGTGATGCAGCAAGGACTGCATCTGCTTTAGCCACCGTAAGGGCTTCGTAAAAATGCTCCTTTGTACCTGCCCCACCCGAAGCAATTACAGGAATTCTGACATTCTCTGAAATACTTTTGGTTAACTCAATATCATATCCGTTTTTCGTACCGTCAAAGTCTATGCTTGTCAATAGAATTTCTCCCGCGCCAAGTCTTTCGGCTTCCAATGCCCAAGCTACAGCATCTCTACCTGTGTTTGATGTTCCCCCGTTAACGTATACATAATACCCATTGCCTTCCTTGCGCTTTTTAGCATCAATTGCAACGATAATTCGCTGACTTCCAAACTCAGCTTCAGCTTCTGAAATCAATTCAGGCCTTTTTATCGCTGCAGAATTTATTGACACCTTATCTGCTCCAGCTTTTAAGACATCCCTAATATCCTCGATACTTCTTATTCCGCCGCCTACTGTGAAAGGTATGGATATCTGCCCGGCGACACGCTCCACCGCATCCAGCATAGTTCCTCTGCTCTGCATGGTTGCATTGATATCAAGAAATGCCAGCTCATCAGCGCCTTCTTTTTCATAAAGGGCTGCTATTTCCGCCGGATCCCCAACATCCTTTATATTTACGAAATTTACTCCCTTGACTACCCTTCCGTCACTCATATCAAGACAAGGTATTATTCTTATTGCGCTCATCCTATTCCCCCTGGTTCTCCAAAGAAATCCAGCTATACAAAGCCTAGGTATATCACTTGGCAGCTTCAATAGCTTCCTTAAGTTTAATATCTCCGGTATAGAGTGCTTTTCCTATGATGGCTCCTGCCATTCCCACATTTTTCAAACTTTTTATATCCTGAATTGTGGTTACTCCGCCTGATGCAATTACGTCCATCGCAACAGCCTTAGCCATTTTCTCCATAGCCTTGAGATTTGGACCATTAAGCATTCCGTCCCTGGAAATATCGGTATAAATTATTGTCTGAGCTCCTAAATCCTCCATCGCCTTTGCAAAATTAATAGCTTTATAATCACTTATTTTTTCCCATCCCTCAATAGCCACCATTCCATCTTTTGCGTCGATTGCAACAGCCAGATTGTTTCCGAATGTTTGAACCGCTTTTTTTACTATTTCAGGCTGCTTTACTGCCGAAGTCCCAAGTATTACCCTTTGAATCCCCTTACAAAGGATAATTTCAATCGTTTCGATTGTCCTGATCCCCCCTCCAAGCTGGACAGGTATACCAAGTTTCACAGCCATCTCACTGATTTTTGCTATATTTTGTGGCTCTCCGAACCGTGCACCGTCAAGATCTATCACATGAAGATATTCTGCCCCTATTTTTTCGAATTCTAAAGCCATCTCAACCGGATCATCAGAATATACGGTCACGTCGTCAAATTTTCCTTGTACAAGCCTTACACATTTTCCGTCCTTTACATCAATTGCCGGGTAAATAACCATACTGTCCTCTCCTACTCTGATAATTTTTTACAGGCTCCCTTTAGTGGACATTACGCCAACTATTCTTTCGTCAATTCCCGTTGCCTCGTCTACTGCTCTTCCAAATGCCTTAAACACGGCTTCTGTTATATGGTGGTTATTGCTTCCGTAAAGCACATTTATATGTATGTTCATACCGGCATTGTTTGAAACGCTTCTGAAAAACTCCTCTATAAGCTCCGTATCCATATCGCCGACACGTTCATTTGTATAGTTCACATTGAAAACCAAATAAGGTCTCCCCCCAAAATCCAATGCTGCCAATGCCAGTGCTTCATCCATCGGCACATATGAAGTTCCGTATCTTTTTATTGATTTTTTATCACCAACTGCCTCTTTCAAGGCCTGACCCAGTACAATGCCAATATCCTCCACCGTGTGGTGTCCGTCAACATTGAGATCCCCTTTAGCCGTTACCTCCAAATCCATCAAACCATGCTTTGCAAATAATGTCAGCATGTGATCTAAAAAACCTATTCCGGTATTTATGGACGACTTACCGCTTCCATCAATACAAAGCTTTAATGTAATATCAGTTTCCGTAGTCTTTCTGCTTAATTGAGCGTACCTTTCCATACTTCACCTCCAAAAGTCTCCTATATATTAACATCCTTTCAAAATATCGTCTAATGCCGTAAGTACTGCCGACATTTCCTCATCTGTTCCTATTGTAATGCGTAAATAATTATCTATACGCGGTTTGTCAAAATATCTGACCAATATTCCTCTATCCTTCAAGTCTGAAAATATCTTCTTGGCACTTTTTACTTTATGGGTCACAAACACGAAATTGGCAGCCGAATCAACTACACTGAATCCTCTGGCTGAAAGCTCTTTAACAAAGCTTTCTCTTGTTGCAATTATCCTCCTGGTGATCTTTCTATAGTATTCCCCGTCCTTTAAAGCTTCCGCACCGGCAACAATTGCAAACTTATCAAGGGTATATGAATTAAATGAGTTTTTTACACTGTCAAGAGCCTTTATCAATTCACTGTCCCCAAAGGCGAGCCCTATTCTCATTCCCGCTAAGGAACGGGATTTTGACAGGGTATGTATCACAAGGAGGTTTTGATACTCGTCTATAAGCCTTACTGCCGACTCCCCACCGAAATCAATATATGCTTCATCAACAATTACCACATTATCAGGGTTTCCTTCTACGATTTCTCTTATCTGCGTAAGCTTCAAAGCCTTTCCCGTAGGAGCATTGGGGTTTGCAATCACAACTCCGCCCCTGCTGTGCAAAAACTCATTAACAGGAATATTAAACTCACTGTCCAGCTTCACCAAATCATAGTCAATATTAAACACCGATGCATAGACAGGATAGAAAGAGTATGTTATGTCGGGGAAAACTATTTTCCTGACCGGGTCAAAAAATGCCATAAACGCAAATGCCAGCACTTCATCAGAGCCGTTGCCTGCAAATATTTGCTCCTTCTTAAGGCCATAGCTTTGTGCCGCAGCACTAATAAGGGTGTCTGATGTAGGGTCCGGATAAAGTCTTAAGCCCTCATTAGGTATTCCCTTAATAGCCTCCGCTACTTTAGGCGACGGCCCGTAAGGGTTTTCATTTGTGTTGAGCTTTATGTAGCTTTTATCTTTCGGCTGCTCACCGGGCACATAAGGCGTAAGCCCGCATGCCAGCCTGCTCCAAAACTTGTTCATTTATATACTCTCCATTCCCTTCTTGCTATCCCTTGCCTCCTTGCGGATTTTTATTGCATTGGCATGTGCGTCAAGTCCTTCAGAATTTGCAAAAAGTACAATATCATCATTGCATTTTTCAAGAGCTTTCCTTGTGTATGATATAACGCTTGATTTCTTAGTGTAATCAGCCACTGTCAGCGGCGAGAAAAATCTTGCCGTCCCCCCGGTAGGAAGAACATGGTTCGGTCCTGCGAAATAATCCCCCAAGGGTTCCGGAGACCAGTTCCCTAGGAAAATAGCTCCTGCGTTTTTTACATCGGAAAGCCTGCTGAAGGGCTCTTCGATACATAGCTCCAAATGCTCCGGCGCTATTTGGTTGACAATGTCCATTGCCTCATCCAGATTGTTTACAATAACTGCCCCACTGTAATCCTTTAGGGACTTGTCCAAAATATCTTTTCTGGAAAGCTTGGCATACTGCTTTTCTATCTCTTTGATTACATTATCGGCCAGTTTTTCCGAAGGAGTAACAAGAATTGCGGCTGCCAGTACATCATGCTCTGCCTGTGAAAGCAGGTCAGCAGCTACAAACCTCGGGTTTGCCGAATCATCAGCCACAACCGTTATTTCACTGGGTCCTGCAAACATATCAATATCACAATAACCAAATACAAGCCTTTTCGCTGTGGAAACATATATATTGCCCGGCCCGAAAATTTTATCAACCCTGGGTACCGTCTCAGTACCAAAAGCCATAGCCGCTATTGCTTGAGCGCCTCCCATTTTATATATTTCACTGACTCCTGCTTCCTGTGCTGCCACCAATACTGCAGGGTTTATTGAACCATCCCTTTGGGGCGGGGTTGTCATAATGATTTTTTCTACTCCCGCCACCCTTGCAGGAACAGCATTCATAAGCACCGAGGATGTAAGCACCGCAGTGCCTCCGGGCACATAAATACCGACAACCTCAAGAGGCCTGTACAACTGTCCGAGTATTATACCGTCATCTCCCGCTGAAAACCACGAGTTCTCCTTTTGCTTTAAATGAAACTGTTCAATATTTGCCTTTGCCCTTCTTATAACACCAAGAAGCTCCGGGTCTATCTCATCATAGGCTTCCCTAAGCTCCTGCCCGGATACCTTTATAGATTGAGCAGTTAGCTTTGCCTTATCAAACCTTTCTGTATATTCAAGAAGTGCCTTATCTCCATTTGCCCTGACATCGGATATTATTTCCTCCACTACCTTTACAGTATCCGCCTTCGACAGGGAATTCCTTTCAATCAGCCTGTCAAATAGTCCCAGGTCCCTGCCCTGTCTCATATCAATCTTTCTAATCATGCACTCCACCTCCTGAAAGCCTAAAGCTGCTTTCTGAGCCCCTCTATAATAGATTTGATTCTCTCACTTTCCATCTTAATACTCACTCTGTTAACAACCATTCTTGCACTGATATCCGCAATTGTATCCAGTATAACAAGTCCGTTTTCCTTCAATGTTCTGCCGCTTTCAACCAGATCTACAATAACCTCGGAAAGTCCCACCAAAGGTGCCAGCTCCACAGAGCCATTGAGCTTTATTATTTCAACAGACTCCTTCTTCTTTCCCTCAAAATACTTCCTTGCAATGCCCGGGTATTTTGTTGCCACCCTTTTGTTAGTAAGCCCCGCAAGCTTTCCGATTAACTCCGGTGGCCCGGCTAAAACCATGCGGCAGGCAGCAAATCCAAGATTTAAAACCTCGTAAAGATTTCTGTCCTCCTCAAGCAGTGTATCCTTGCCTACCACACCAATATCTGCTGCACCGTATTCTACATATGTAGGTACATCTGCAGGCTTGACAAGAAAAAACCTGATTTTATTCTTTTCATCAGTGAAAATGAGCTTTCTGGAAGTATCCCTGTATCCTGAGCAATCTATCCCGGTTTTCTCAAGCATTTCTATGGACAAATCAGCCAATCTTCCCTTTGATAATGCTATGTTCAAATATTTCACCATGGTCACCTCTTCAATAAATCGCTTATTTGAACTTTTATAACTTCTCCTGACTGGACATAATATATTTCAACAGTGTCTTCGTCTGTTATGCTTATAACACCGCCAATATTCTTTGCCTTAGCATAAGCCTTTATTTCTTCGGGGCTTTTTCCTGTAATATCTGTCTCAACTATAAGCCCCTGCCTTCTAAATTCCTCACAAATTTCAAAGGCAACCTTCCTTCCCTTTTCCGAATAGCAGATAATACTGTCTGTCCCGGGACGTTTTTCCGTTTTATCCTGCCGCTGAAGAGCCATCATTAACAAATTGATTCCAAGTGAAAATCCAGTAGCAGGGCATTGTTTCCCGAACTCTCCCACAAGCCTGTCATACCTTCCTCCTGTAAGTATGGGAAAGCCTACGCCATATGTATAGCCCTTGAAAATTATACCCGTGTCGTAATTGAGTCCTTTAAGCATTCCCAAATCAACGGATACATATTGGGACACCCCGTAATCCGTAAGAAGCTTAAGGACCTGTCTTATGTTGTCCAGGGCGCTCATAGCCGCTCCTTTAATATTGAGCGCTTTTAGCCTTTCGTCCAAATCCGGGGCATTAAATATAGACGATAGCTGAAGGATTATTTTTCTTAAATCTTCCTTTATGCTTAATTCATTGAGAAACTCCTCAAGGCTCACAAAGTCCTTTTTATCCATAAGGAGCCTGACACGATTTATTTGCTCCTGAGAGAGGCCTGTTTCATCCATTATTCCGTTGAAAAATTCTTCCTGGCCTATTTCAATCCTGAAATTTTCAAGCCCGCATTCCTTAAGAGACTTTATTGCAATAGATATGACCTCTGCATCCGCTTCCGGGGTACCGGCACCAAGCACCTCAACTCCTGCTTGCGTAAATTCATTTTGCTTTCCTCCCCCGAAATCATTGTACCTGAATACATTTCCTATATAGGAAACCCGCAGAGGATATAATTCTTCCTTATACTTCGTGGCTGTTATCCTTGCAACCGGAATAGTAATATCAGGTCTTAAAACAAGTATCCTTCCTTGCTGGTCGAAGAACTTGTACATATTCTCCTGAGGTATGTTTCCCTCTTCACAGGCAAATACATCATAATACTCTATAGTGGGTGTTTCTAATTCATTGTAGCCGTAACCGGCAAAAAGTGAACGCAGCCGCTGTTCAAGGCTCCTTTTCAGATAACACTCATCGAACAATATGTCCTGAACTCCGTCAGGTGTGTATATGTTCCATTTAGACAAGACCTGCACCTCCACTTTTTCATCGAATTCTTTATCGCACTAAAGCGATAAATCAATGAATTAATTTATTATAAAATACGTACTGGTGTTTGTCAATATTGAATGAGGTAAATAATATATGTATAATTTGATTGTAACACATAAATGCAG
>CAZPMC010000043.1:14769-18891 GCA_964587755.1 uncultured Oscillospiraceae bacterium | reverse complement strand
AGAATATATAATACAGTATTATAAGTGTTATTGTCAACCTGAGAAAAATTTTTTAATCAAAAATAAATTCGCATTAAAATCGTTCCCGCATAAATTCCGACCCGACTCAAAATCCGCCCTGCACAAAAAATGCACAAGTTCTCTAAGTATAGAGCTTACTTGTGCATCTAACTCAAAAAGTATTCGCTTCAGTTCTGCTTACAACAAACAGCTAATTACTGTTTAGTTTCCAGATATGCATTTAATTCGTTAACAAGATTGTCTACATCTATACCATGAATACTGCAGGCATCCTCAAGGCTCTCTCCCGATGATGACGGGCACCCGAGACAATGCATGCCGCTGTTTAACAATATGGGCACTGTACCTCTGTCCATTTTTAAAATATCCGCGATTATCATATCTTTAGTTACTTTTGCCATAACCATTTCTCCTTTACACATAATTATACCTTTTAAATATACCCCAATTTGAGGGGGCTTATCAACAATATTTATAGCCTTTTTATTGCATATTTTTCACGACCTGTTACATAAAGATCTGTACCCGTACTGTCCACAACAACTGTAGCAGGAAAATCCTTTACAGTAAACCTTCTGAGAGCTTCAGGACCTAATTCAGGAAATGCAATAATTTCTTCGGAAATAATACGCTTTGACAACAGGGCACCTGCACCGCCTGTAGCACCAAAATAAACCGCTCCATGTTCTACAATCGAAGCTTTCACCTTCTCGCTTCTTGCGCCCTTGCCTATCATACCGGTAAGTCCACGTTCAATAAGATACGGCGCATATGCATCCATTCTGCCGCTTGTAGTCGGCCCTGCGGATCCGATAACACTGCCTGGTTTAGCAGGACAGGGCCCGACGTAATAAATTATCTGATCCTTTACATCAAAAGGAAGCTCCTTTCCTTCCTCAATAAGGGCCACAAGCTTTTTATGAGCTGCATCTCTTGCTCCGTATATTGTACCGTTTATGTATACAGTATCTCCTGCCTTTAGCTTTTTTACAGCATCCTTTGTAAAAGGAGTTTCGATCCTGATAAATTCATCCAATGTGATCCCTCTTTTCGTTTAATTATTAAAGCGTAGCTTGTGCATGCCTTGTGACGTGACAGCTTATATTAACAGCTACAGGCAGCCCCGCGATATGTGTGGGATAAACATCTATATTAACAGCCATTGCCGTAAGTCTGCCACCAAGGCCGGCAGGACCTATTCCAAGATTGTTGATGCGCTCAAGCATCTCATCCTCGATCAATCGTATGTGCTCTTTTTCACTTCTTTGATTTATGGGTCTTAACAATGCTCTCTTAGCTAAAAAAGCTGCCTTCTCCATGGTTCCCCCAATGCCTACTCCCACAATTATTGGCGGGCATGGATTGGGTCCTGCCTTCTCTACTGTTTCTTCAATAAAGTTTTTAACAGCCTCGACCCCGTCAGAGGGCTTTAACATCTTTATCCCGCTCATATTCTCGCTTCCGAAGCCCTTAGGTGCAACTGTTATTTTGATTTTGTCTCCACTAACTATATCATAATGAATAACGGCAGGCGTATTATCACCTGTATTCTTCCTGTCAATAGGATCTGAAACAACAGATTTTCTCAAAAACCCTTTTGTATATCCTCTTCTGACCCCTTCATTAACTGCATCGGTAATATTTCCTCCTGTTACATGAACGTCTTGGCCGATTTCCATGAATACTACCGCCATACCCGTATCCTGACAAATAGGCACTTGTTCATTAGCCGCAATATTTGCATTTTCCACAAGCTGCGAAAGTACTATCCGGCCAGTTGGCGATTCTTCGCATTGGGCACCGTCTTTGATAGCCTCCATTATATCGCTTCCGAGATTATAATTTGCCGTCATACAGAGCTGTTCAACACAATCAATTATTTTTTCCACTGATATTTCTCTCATTATATCCTCCATAATGCAGTTATACCCATACTAATACTTATCTATGATATAGCAATAGTTTTTGAAATGCAAGATTCCCAACTGGAATAAAATTCACATCTTGTTTACAACCCTAATAAGACTTTTTGCGGCTCATTTGGTATAATGTATAGGGGACGTTTCTCTCAATTTCAATGTTACAGAAAAGGGGCCTTTCAGTGGATATAAAAAATATACTCGTTTGCGTAACCCAACAAAAAAGCTGTGAACGACTAATAAACAATGCCAATGACTTAATTAAGCAGTACGGTGGAGAACTCCACGTGTTAAATGTTGTAAAAAATGATTTGAATTTTCTAGATAGTGTGAAGGAGCCTGAAGCACTTGAATATCTGTTTAACATATCAAAGAATATCGGTGCCAATTTAACTGTATTAAAATCCGATGATATTGTAGGAACAATAGCTAACTACGCTGAAGAAAATTCTATTAACTGTATTATTCTTGGCAAATCACCTTCCAAAAAAAAGGGTGATTACTTCCTAAGGGAACTAAAAAAATTACTGAAAACTGATGTAGAAATACGAATTTTGTCTTAAAAATATATATAAAGACATATTTTGCATGTTTTTTGTAGTACTATTAGCCTAAATTATTGCTAAAACCTTGACTTAGTGCTACTTTCAGTATAAAATAATGTCGAATTCCAAATTTAGGAGGTTGTATAATGAATAAGACAGATTTAATTAATTCCATCTCCGCTAAATCCGGTTTAAACAAAAAGAACAGCGAAGCTGCCCTCAATGCATTCATCAGTTCAGTAGAAGAATCACTCCAGGCTGGAGAAAAGGTAGTTTTAGTTGGTTTCGGTACTTTCGAGGTTAGACAAAGGGCTGCACGAAAAGGCAGAAACCCTCAGACTAAGAAAGAAATCCTTATCCCAGCTTCAAAGGCTCCTGTATTTAAAGCCGGCAAAGTATTAAAGGATAAAGTCAACAAATAATAATGTTCTATTTCTATTATTGTAAAAAAGAACTGTCAACAGGCAGTTCTTTTTTATAATTTTTTTAAGATAAATTCATTTCACGCCTGGCTTTTTCAGCCAGTAAATTAATAACCCTGGAGTTGGTTCTTTTCTTCCTGTTGTTGAATTCCTCGGGCATAGCCGAATCATCTACCAAACCATTTCCGGACATTTTTTTAAATGCATTGTCCAAAGCACATCTTATAGCTCTGTCGACATTTCTTGGTTCTGTATTATGCCTGTCTGCAATCCCCTGAAAAATGCACTTTCCAATAAGGCTCTGCAATGCCGGCTCTTCTGCCAAAATCATAACAGCTTCCCTTAAGTATTGATATCCTGTTATGTTCGGCGTTATCCCAAGTCCTCTTATCAATACGGTAACTATTTGCTCAAGATTTCTTTTTTTCTTTTTAGTGCTTTCTTCATTTTTATAAATTAACTTTTGCGTCTTTTTAATACGGCTTTTTTTGTTATCATTGTAAAGCTGTCGTATGCGATTGGTTAGTATATTCATTTCAAAAGGTTTCATTATAAAATAATCAGCACCGTTTCCAAGTGCCTCCCGCACAAAAGTATCATTTCCTACTGCTGAAATTACTATAAATATCGGTTTATTTCTAATATTCCGCTTTGAAAACCTCTCCAAAACACCTAGCCCGTCTAAGTTAGGCATTATTAGATCAAGAAGTACAACATCAGGTAATAGCTCTTCAATCATTTTAATTGCAACTATACCATCCTCTGCTATTCCCTTTACAACAAAATCGTTGCATTGACCTAAATATGCACTGATCGAGTTGCATAATTCAGCATTGTCGTCAACAATCAGTACCGAAATCATGTCAGTCATTTGTTTAAAACCCCACCCAACACATTAGTTTTGCTTCATGCCGCTTAAATCAGCCACTATTTCGATTGGAGTTCTTCCTGTACAATCAATTATTACATCGGCATATTTCTTATATAAACTATCCCGCTGTTGGAATACTTGTTTGAATGTATGACCCTCAGGTCTTGCAAGTCTTCTGTCAGCGGATAAGCGCATTGACAATGCTTCAAAATCCACCTTTAAATAGACAATTGTGCCTATACTTTTCAAATGCTCCATAAGATTTTCGCTCAACACAACACTTCCGCCCGTTGCTACGACACAATCATTTAGATCTGCTTTGGTTATTAGCCTCTGCTGTATAT
>CAZPMC010000043.1:0-14759 GCA_964587755.1 uncultured Oscillospiraceae bacterium | reverse complement strand
GGTCTCAAATCCATCCTCTTTAACTATATTTTTCAGTTCACGGCCTTCATTCTCAAATATTATATCATCAGTATCCTTAAAAGGGATACCTATTTTCCGGGCTAAAAGAGATCCGATTGTACTTTTCCCTGCTCCTGGCATACCAATCAAAATAATGCTCATAGTGTGTCCCACTCCGGATCAATAGCTTCCATAACATTTTTGTACCCGCCGGCCATATAAATAGCATCAAGTAACGCGATTCTTGTCATAGCCTCGCATACAGCATATAATCTGGTACATATAGTCGGGTCACTCCTTGACGCGAATACATGGCTGACATTTTCCAGACTATTTATGTCTACTGTATTTTGTGGCTTTAATATCGTAGGTGTAGGTTTTGCTGCCACCCTTATTCTGATTTCCTCGCCATTTGATATTCCACCTAGCATGCCACCTGCTCTATTGGTTTTAAATCTGATTCTTTTTGTCTGTTCATCGTAATATGGGGTGTCGTTGGACTCAGAGCCGGTCATTTTAGAAAATCCAAAGCCTTCTCCGAATTCAATCCCTTTGACACCGCCAATGGACATTAAGGCATGGGCTAATGTAGCACTCAGCTTGTCAAATACCGGTTCTCCGAGTCCTGCAGGCACACCAGCTGCAATTATCTCCACCACACCTCCGCAAGAATCACCCGTTGCCTTTACCTTCAATAAATCATCTATCATTTCCTGAGCCTTTTCAAGATCGGGACAGTTCAACTCGTTTTTTCTGTAATTTGCCTTTGCTGTCTCATAAGTAACCCTTTTAGCTTTTATTCCGTGAAGCTCAGAAACAAAGGCTATGACATCAATTCCCATGGTGTCCAATACAAGCTTTGCAATAGCGCCTCCTGCTACTCTTGCTACCGTTTCTCTTGCTGATGCCCTTCCTGCCCCGGCCCAATCATAGTATTTACCGTATTTTTTATAATAGGTGTATGCTGCTTGCCCCGGTCTCATTAAATATTTATTGCCCTTATGCTGCTCAATGTGAATGTCTTCAATATCGCTGTTAGGAATAATCATTCCCACCGGCGCACCAGTAGACAAATCATTTTCCATGACACCGGCAAATATATAAACCTTATCAGCTTCCGTTCTCGGTGTGCTAAGAGGCGTTAGGCCCGGTTTGCGCTTATCAAGCTCATCCTGTATTATTTTTGATGTGATTTTAAGTCCCGGAGGAACACCGTCAACAATCACCATTTGTCCGCCGAATAGCTCAGGAGGGATATTTGCGTTCTTCCTAAAGCCGCCGGAGTAAGATTCTCCACATGTTGTTATTCTGAACATTCTTCCGTATGTATTACCTAACATGTAATTACCTCCATATCGCCACCACATTCTCTTATTAACTGCGGAAATTCAGGGAATGTCACTCTCATCGCTTCCGCAGTATCAATCACAGTCTCCCCGGAAGAGCAAAGCCCTGCTATGGCAAGAGCCATAACAATTCTGTGATCACCATAACCATGGACTCTACAGCCTTTTAAGCTGCTTCTCCTTATTATCAGTCCGTCGGGCATTTCCTCTATATCCGCGCCCATCTTTTTTAACTCAGTACACATAACGTGAATTCTGTCTGTCTCCTTCAGCCTTGCCTGATATACATTTACAAGACGCGTCTCACCTTTAGCGAAGCATCCTGCTACAGCCATTGCCGGTAGAGCATCGGGAATATCATTCATATCTATTTCACAACCCGTAAGCTCTCCTCCTTTTATACAGATGCCTTCTTCTGTAATCTTTACATCAGCGCCCATTTCCCTTAGATAATCAAGCACCTTCTTATCTCCTTGTGGATCAGCCATATCAAGATTTTTGAGAATAAACTCTCCTCCAGAAATCGATGCCAGCACCATAAAAAAGGTCGCTGAAGAAAAATCTCCCAGTATGCTCATGTTAAATGCTTTATAACTCTGTCCCCCAGCTATATGAAACGTTTTGAAGCCATTATTGCTGTATTTTATATTCTGGCCATCGAGCCACCACATTGTCATCTCAACATACGGGATTTCATAAAGTCTTGTCAGCGTGACCTTTGTATCATTTTTAAGCAAGGGGGCATGAATGAGTATGGCTGAAAGGTATTGGGATGTAACAGAATCAAGCTCGGTACATCCTCCCGTAAGCCTGCCCTTTACGACAACAGGTGCCGAATTGTTCCCATTAACTGATGATACTTCTGCACCTAATGCGTTGATTGCATCCATCAACGGTCCAAGGGGCCTTTTTTGTATTTGGTGATCCCCTGTTATCTCGATAGTTCCTTCAATAAGTCCTGCAGTCATAAGTCCAAAGCAAAGGGCCGTTCCGGAATTGCCTACATCGATTACTTTTTTCGGGAGTAGAGGAGCGCCATTTACACCTTCTATAACAAATCTGTCACCGTAATTGTCAATCTTTGCGCCAAACGCTTTGCAAACCTCAACTGCAGACATTGCATCATCAGAAATAAGGGGGTTGTTGATAATAGATTTGCCCTCGGCGAGGCTTGCAATAAAAACAGCTCTTATGGTATGTGATTTAGAACCCGGAATGCTGACACACCCACCGGTTTGAGATTTTCTTACCTTAAGCAGCATATGTATATCCTTTCTGACTACCCAGAAGTTAAAATAATCCATATATAGTAGTATTATATTAATATACTACGTGTCATTAGTCAAATGCTTTGCGCTAATGCTATTGGGCATTTTTGCTGTTAGGCTTTTTGCTATTAGGCATTTTGTGTCGGTAAAGAGTTTTTTGCTCTTACGGGAGGCGGTCCGTAAAATTGATAATAGTTGCATTGGATCCGCCCATTAAAGAGTTTACGCTTTTTATCAGCTTTTCTCCCTATAAACGTTTCAAACCGGTTATTTGAGGAAAGGGCATATAAAGACCATGTGTCAAACCTCTTATATACTCTTCCCAGCTCCTTATACAGGTTTTCTATCTCCTCTGTTTCTCCCAAACGTTCTCCATAAGGGGGATTGCAGATTATAAAACCATATTTATACCTTGAGCTAATGTCGGACAATGGGAGTCTTTGCAAATGTATATCATCGGCAACACCGGCCTGTTTGGCATGATATCTCGCAATACTGATGACATCAGCATCAATATCTGAGCCGTGAATTCTAAGGTCAGCCGTCTTCCTTACTTTGTCGGCTGCTTCTTCTCTTGCCATTGTCCACAGCTTTGCAGGAACCTGATGCCAGCTTTCTGCCGTAAAGCTTCGTTTGCTTCCCGGTGCAATATTCCCTGCAATAAGTGCAGCCTCGATCGGGATTGTGCCTGAGCCGCAAAATGGGTCGATCAAAGCCCTGTCCGGCTTCCACCTGCTAATCATTAGCATTGCTGCGGCCAGGGTTTCTTTAAGAGGTGCTCCTGTAGAAAGAGTTCTGTATCCGCGTTTATGAAGACCTGTCCCTGTAGTATCTATGGTAAGAGTGGCAACATCTTTTAAAAGCCCTACTTCTATTCTGTATAGCGGGCCACTTTCATCAAACCACTGCTTCTTATATTTTAACTTGAGTTTTTCAACGATTGCTTTCTTGACAATAGCCTGACAGTCAGAAACGCTTGCAAGCTTTGAATCTACTGACCTGCCATCTACGGGAAATTCAGCGTTTTCTGGTAGCCATTTATCCCAGGGTAGTGCCTTGGTTCCTTCAAAAAGCTCATCAAAAGTTAACGCCTTAAATTCCCCTATCTTTATGAGAATGCGGTCAGCAGAACGCAACCAGATATTCGACCTGCATATGGCTGCTTCATCACCGGCAAATGTAACTCTGCCGTTTTCGACCATCTGGTCGTCATAACCCAGCCATTTTAATTCCCTGCCTACAACTGCTTCAATTCCAAATGATGTTGTAGCTATCAATTGCATCTTAGGCATCCCGGTCCCCTCTCTTTCGCCTTATTATACATTATTGGGGGACAGTTCTCAACATTTGGGGGACGGTTCTTGAAATTTCGAAAATCAGTTTGGATAAAACTCCTGCTAAATTTTGTTGTGCTACTTTATTTATTGAAGAACCGTCCCCCATTTTAAAGAACTGTCCCCAAAAATGTCCCCAAAAATGTGCTTTTATAGTATAATAAGCAAAGAGATTAATCTTTATCCATAATATTCGCATTATCAGGAGGACTTTATGGACGAGCCGAAAATGGGTTTCTTTTCAAAAATATATTACAGCATAGTAAGCTTTGATAAATATCGTTATTTTCTCAGGCAAAGTACTGCAAGAGCTGTACTGCAAGTACTAATAATCGCTCTTGTAGGCTGCATTATCACCTTTATCCCAATAGTGAATAGTTACAACAAGATAGTTGACGAAATGATTGAATATATAGATACTAAAGCCCCGGATTTTAAATTTGCTGACGGAAAGCTGGAAATCAACAGTGATATGCCTATCATTTTGGAAGGTGGCAATACAACAGTTGTCATTGATACCTCACCAGACGCAGAAGACACAATACTAAACAGTTATGACAAGCTAATTTTGATAACCGGTGACAAAATCATTCAAAAGAACTTTGTAGAAAAAACTTATACCAGCTTGGAAATGTTTAAAGAGCTTGAACTGACAAAGGATAGCCTCAAGCAAGCACTTCCTCTCCTTAAACCGCTCGGGATTCCGGTATTTATCTTTATTGGAATCCTATTCGTTGGATGGCGTCTTGTATCAATCTTTATTGTAAGCATTATAGCCCTTATAATAAATTCAGCTAAAAACACAAACCTCAGCTACCGAAGTTTATTTAAAATCAGCGCTTATGCCCTTACACTTCCGTTGATTGTCATCACGTTTTTAGGGCTGTTGCCTATCAATTTTCTGCTGATTCGGCTTGTTTATTATGCAATTGCAACTTTTTACGTGTTCGGCTCAATTAATTCGATTAAAAGTAATTTAGACACATTTGAAAATGAACTCTATAAATAATAAAACCCACAGCCCAAGACATATTAGATGTCCTAACGGTGGGTCTATACAACAGCGTCGCTTAGTACAAACCATATGTTTTATTAACATCTTGCACAAATACTATTCCATTACCCGGCTCATCAATTTTCAAGCTTTCATTTATTGATGATACGATTTTGTCGGTATTTTCTTCTTCAGACAATATTAAAACAATTTCTTTTTCAGGCTCTATGTCCATAGAAAACAATTTGCTAGTCTCATGAATACCTGAGCCTCTGGCATTGATAATCGTTCCGCCTTTGGAACCAGCGTTTGTCGCTGCCTCAATAGCTTCCTCTGCTTTACCTTTATCGACAATAGCAAAAATCGCATTATACATTTTGTTTTCTACACTCCTTTCATGAATTTCTTGAACGGATTCAAACTTATTGCACCGTGTGCCACAAAGCCTTTTTATGGATGTGCTGAAAGCTATACCATGATTTGGTTTAGCAAAGTGTAATTCATTATACAGATGTTCTAAAGCATTGTAAGCAATAGTTTTCTCAGCTGCCATTAAAACGATTTCTTTTCTGATATCATACACCTCGAGAAACTCAAGTAATCTATTCTTAACGGTTCCTCTTCCAAAGAATATAGTGCCGCCTTTTATCCCATATTGCTTGGCAATCTTCAACACTTTACTTCCCGTACCTTTGTTAACAATGACACAACATAATTCTACTTCCTTCACGTCATTTGTCTCCATTGTTTTGTAAACCTCCCTTCTTGGACTTTATCTTAAATATCAAACCTAACGTTTGCAGTGCAATAATAGGCGTCATTGCCACCATCGCAATCATACCGAACCCATCGGCTAAGGCGTCAGCGCTATCAATAGATTTAGCGACGCCCTGTGCAAAAGCTAATATAAATGTAGCTGTCATAGGTCCTGAAGCAACACCACCGGAATCAAATGCCATACCTATAAACAATTCAGGAACAAAGTACATCATTCCAATTGAAATTATATATCCGGGAAGAAGAAAATGCCATAGCTGAATTCCTGGGACAATGATCCTCACCATTGCCATAGCCACCGCCAATCCTACTCCAAGACACAGGGATGCAAAAACCGCCCTTCTCTTAACATAACCACTTGTAACATCCTCAATCTGGTGTGTCAAAACGTGTACAGCGGGCTCTGCCAATATAGTCACCAGTCCGAGAGCAAAACCCACAATTATTACATACAGATTACTATTTAAAGACGCGACACGGAATCCGACCTCACTGCCCACATCCATAAATCCTGCATTAACTCCTACTAAAAAGACCGTCAATCCGATATGTGTATATAAAAACCCTTTTAAAATTCTATTGTAAGCTTTTTTATTCAATTTAAACGATATTCTTTGAAAAATTATAAATATCAGAAACAAAGGCAATAGTGCTATAAAAGACTCGAAGGCTATTTTGGGGATCTTTTGAAAAAAAGGCCCCATAATTGAATCCGAGTAAGCTATGCTTGATTCGAGAGAACCGGAAATTTCATGAGCCCTTTTAATAATACTCATAACCATAACAGCAATAATTGCACCTGCTGATGCAATTCCTACCAAACCAAAGCTATCACTTTCAGATCCCTTACTATCCTTCTTCATTGAAGAAACACCTAATGCAAGAGCGAGCATAAAGGGAACAGTTAGGGCACCGGTAGTAGCACCTGAAGAATCGAAGGCAATTGCCAAAAATCCCGGCGATGTGAATATGCCTAATACTAAAATCAATAAATACGCCAGTGTAAAGAACTTACGCAAAGAAACATTAAAGACTATCCTAAGTAATCCCAGTGCGATCATTGCTGCAACACCGAGAGAAACAATTAAAACAATGTCAAACTTTGCTATCACACCCGATGTCACAGCTTCAACCTGTCCCGCCAAAATGTGAAGATCCGGCTCTGCGATTGAAATAAACAATCCGAGGACTAATCCCCCCACTCCGATAATCCAGACTTTATTACTTTTTGTCAGAGTCGATCCCATAAGGGTTCCAACAGGAGTTATTCCAATGTCTACTCCCAATAAAAAAATTGTCAGCCCGAAAAAGATAAATAAAGCGCCGACAATAAACCTATATATTATATGGTCTTCAAGGGGTACGATTGTAAAGTTTAGTATCAATACAATTACTGTGATTGGAAGCACTGAATACAACACTTCTTTTGACTTTTCAACAAGTGCATTCAAGCATATATCACTTCCTTTTTTGAGGTCTTATTTAAAGCAGTTTTTCCGGTCATTACCCCAACTTTTCATAAGATGAGGTAATGACCGTTGCTCCTATTTCACTTGCTTATTATAATTTACTTTTGTACTTTACCTTTTTTATCTTCTACTTCTTTCTTTTTCGCAGTTGTTGCTGATTTAGAGGCATAATTTCCGATTATTGGAGCACCAATAATAATCACTGCGCCTATTATCAACATAACAATAACGCCAGCATCCATCATCTTCACCTCCCTGCATTTAAAACTTTATGCATTGAGATGGATGCTTTTATACTTACTTCCATTAAAGTACTGAGGTATTGCTTTTTCAATATTGCTTCTAATATCAGCTATTTGTAAAACATCCGAAGTCCTTTTAATTCTGACCGGCATGACTTTTGTTGTAGATAGGTAAATCTCAAACGGTCTAGCTGGCAGTTTTATAAAATCATCTTCAGATGACTCATCATCAAGAAAAAGCGTATATGTAGTAAATATAATATCTGCACGTAATAATAAACTGCTTATAAACGGATGACTACAAAAATAATTCTGTGACTGTGGAATAAATGCTGCATTTTGGCATACTAACAGCATTGCAACTAAGCATATTACAAATACTATTCTAAAGCCCTTTTTCATTAAAGCATCCTTTTCTATTCCATTATCAATTAACCAAACATCCTTATTATTATAACAGAACTGTCCCCTTCCCGCAATGTGGGGGACGGTTCTTTACTTAATTCAGTTCTCTGCTTTTCGTAACATATGTTACCGATTAAAAAGGGTTTTATGTATTATAATTTACCTAGAACAAAAAGATAACTTGAGAGGAGAATAAAGATGATAAGAAAAATAATAAGCATAGATGAAGAAAAATGTAATGGTTGCGGACTTTGTGTAAATGCATGTCACGAAGGGGCTTTAAAAATGGTTGACGGTAAAGCAAAATTAATATCTGAAAGCTACTGTGATGGTCTGGGTGACTGTCTTCCCGAATGCCCGACAGGTGCCATAACAATAGTGGAACGTGAAGCTGCTGCATTCGATGAAGAAGCGGTAAAAAGGAACATGGAAGCTAAAAAGCGTCTCTCCTGTGCAACTTCCGATTCAAATGACGGACAAGGCTTTGTTTGTCCGGGTTCTCGGGCACGTACCATAAAAAGAGCAGCGGCACAGACAACTCAGATCGATGCTGCTACCAGCTCTGTGGCATCCATACATGCTGAATCACAGCTGGGACAATGGCCTTGCCAAATAAAGCTTGTGCCTCCAAATGCACCTTACTTTAACAATGCTCATCTTCTGATAGCTGCAGACTGCACAGCATTCGCATATGCAAATATTCATCAGGATTTCATGAAGGACAAAATAACCATAATAGGCTGTCCAAAGCTTGATAGCGTTGACTACTCAGAAAAGTTGACAGATATATTGGCAAACAACAATATAAAGAGTATTACTGTTCTTCGTATGGAGGTGCCATGCTGCAGCGGTATTGTTCATGCGGTAAAAACCGCCCTGGTAAATAGCGGGAATTTGGTACCCTGGAATGTTGTAACGATAAGCACTGATGGACATATTCTAAAGGATTAAGCTTGAACAGCTTGATAGACATATTCTAAAGGATTAAGCTTTAGCAGTTTGATAAAGAAGCGGAGCAGCCCGGCATTTAAAACATGCTAATCTGCTCCATTTCCCATTTATCCTCAAATGTGTTTAAGTATTTAAAGATCTCATTGTTATCGCTCATAATATTATGCTTTTTGCACTCTGCACGAAATATCTGCATCAATTTTTCGTTATTTTCACTCATAACCTCATAGCTATATCCGTACTTTCTATGATATTTTTGCTTAAGCCCGGGGAAATGCTTATCTAACTTTCGATAAAAGTATTCCCTGTTTCCTTCCCGAAGGGTCAAGCCCATGCCAAAGCAAATAATCCCGTACACCTTAGCATCAATGCAATAATCTAATATGCCTCTAAGATTTTCTTCTGTATCGTTTATAAACGGTAGAATCGGATCAAGCCAGACAACTGTCGGAATCATGTTATCGCGCATAATTTTTAATACCTCAAAGCGCTCCTTTGTAGTACTCACATTTGGCTCAATAATCCTTGCTAGTTTCTCGTCATATGTTGTAAGTGTCATTTGAATAACACATTTGGATTTTTTATTAATGCTTTTAAATAAATCAAGATCACGCAAAATCCGATCTGATTTTGTCAAAATGGAGAGTCCGAATCCATATTTATCAATTATCTCAATACATCTTCTGGTATAGTTAAGCTCAGACTCAATATGCATATAGGGATCGCACATTGAGCCTGTCCCAATCATACATTTCTTACGCTTTTTTCGAAGTGCCGCTTCCAAAAGCTTAGGTGCGTTACATTTAACCTCTATATCCTCAAAGTCGTGGTCCATACCATAGCATTTGCTGCGGCTGTCACAATAAATACAACCGTGAGTACACCCACGATAAATATTCATCCCATTACGTGCAGATAAAATCGACTTTGCTTCCTTAAAGTGCATTCTATTTCCCTTCGACAGTTTATTTAATCAATACTCACTTAATGATATAAATCAACATCCATATCAGCTTTTGAGCCGTTAGCATATCCTCCCTGCATTTCTCCATCCTGGGCCTTTTAATACCATCTTTATGAGCGACCTTGTTTCTGTAGAAATTCTTTATGTATTCCAATGCGCCTATGAAGATTCTTCTATTTACATTTGTGTCATTTCCAATAGTAAGCTTCACTACAGGCGAATTCGTCTCAAAGCTATTGCAATCAAGCTTTATTCCAGAAAAATCTCTCAACAAATCCCAATCTACATGCTCATCACCATACCACTGGCTAAACCTGGAACGGCCTTGCCCCAGATGATAGCTTGCATACACAAGATTTCCTCTTTCAAATCTGAGAAAACCATCGCTGAGCATTTTAATCGCAGGTCCCATCTCCAAACCGTTCCTTGGCTTCATGGTATATTTATCGCGGAAAAAATCCACCGATCTTGAATCGATATTCATTCCAGGTCCGTCAAACACAATATTATACTTTATCCGGTTATATATATCATTTAGAAGATACTCAATAACCTTTGTCAGTGGTATCATGGACGGCGAGTAATCCAATGTTTCGGCGTCCTTTCTTGCGACCAGAGTTCTGTAAACAATCTCAGAAGTAATCATCATATTTTTGCATTCATCGTCAAGCCTCTCCCAGCATCCCTTATTCTCATCAAGTCCATTAAAATATTCTATAATCCGGTCCCGGTCAATATATTTTGCTGAAATTCTGTTTGCCAGCGATGTAATGCTAGGCTCAATAAGTGCAAGGAATTCTTCTTCGTTATTAGCATAATCCTGCTTCTTCCTCAGCTCACTAATTGATAATAAAGTGTTTTCAATATCCTTCTCCATTTTTTCAAATAAAATATCCTTAATCATAATATCAGCTTTCTGGAAAAACGAATGGTTTCTGATTGATGTAGCATACTTTTGGACATCGTCGATTCTTGCGCAAAGCCTAACTGCTTTGTCTTCATCCTCCGGGGATATACCCAATAAAATCTTATAATAACGATTCTTCTTGATAAACTCACTTTCTAAGTAATTCTTTCCATAAATCTCCCCAAGGTATGCCACATCAATACCATCCCTATCAGAAAGAGCACTGATAACATTATTTATCCTCAAAAACATCTCATACTTCTCTTGGCTTTCTACACGCTTGTAATCATTCCTGATAGCCCTGATATCCCGGAGCATCCCCCACTCTTCGAATACCGTCTCCTTTAAATAACGTCTGGGCTCTTCAAAGAATTCATCATCCTTTGGTTCGCCAAGCCCGTCATACAATTCTTCAATGAAATCACAGGATTTGATTATCACATCATAAATGTCCGTGAAAAATCTTTGATATAACAGCTTTTCTTTGAGAAGATATGCATAAAGAATATTCATATATTCATAATTGTCAGCCAGTAAAATTGTCTTAAATAAAATAATTAAAGTATAGTCGCTTTGGTAATTATCTTCACAAATATCAGCATAATGGTCAATCATAAACTCAACTGCCTCTTTGTTTCTTTCCTCCCCAAGCAATGCAAAAGCAACAAGGGCAGCAAACACCGGATAGAAATTTATCAAATAAGTTCTGTACTTACTTTTCAGCCAATGCTTATACTTTTTATGCACTTGAAGCAGCAGCATTCCTATACCGTCAGAAAGCATAAGCTTTTCACGCGCCTGTTTTAAGCAGTCAAATTCGCCTGTTTTCTTAAACTTTATCATGACTTCGTTCCAAGTCGTATTCTTTGGAATCGATGGAATATAAACCTGCCCTGTTCCGCCTACATGAATAATCAACTCTTCAATATAACCGCATAAAAGCCGTCCAATGGCCTCATACCGGTCAATAGCCTGTGATTCGCTCAGATTAATATACGCTGGAAATACATATTTCTCATAGATATATAGAAATGCTTTTTCATCCCTACCATGTGTAAGCCATATTAACGGATACAAGCTTCCCGGAATTTTAATCTCATCAATCCCTTGAGCGAAGCTATCAATATCCGAACAGGTTACATTTTCACAATCAAGCTTTTTGCCCATTACTTGCTCACAGACAAATTTATATCGCATATCTGCAGGTATATTTGTAATTCTATCTGCAGGTATACCAATCTCTTTTATGTATAAATCCCGAAGCAGTATTGCGTTTTCACAAAGCTCACAGCATTTATATGTTTCTTTCAGAAGCTTCATCAGCTCATCCGAATCAATACCGAAATAATATTTGCTGCCTATTAATCTCCCAAGCGCCTCAGAATAAGCAGCGCATTCATAAGCGTCCCGCAAGTACCGCGCGACCTCATTCATACATCTTTCTTTAACTTCAGCTGAAGGATATTTCATATCTCTTTTTATTTCGCTAAACGGTCTCATAATTTATGTCTCCTCATTCGATGTGTTTGTTAGTCTATCTGTGCTATTTCTAACTCTCTACCAACTCACTGTTGATTCTCAAGACTTAAGATTCTAACACGATTATCTATCAAATAGATATTCACTTGTTTTATATTACTCATACATTTTCCCGCCCTTATTTGAATTCTGTATATTTTTTACTGTTACCCTTCGATTTTTCGACAGGGTATTTCAGCGAATTTTTCTTTAGCTTATCATCAATGATTTTTAAAATATCGACATCGATGCTGTCTGCCATTAAAATACAATATATCATCACATCCGCCAGCTCTTCACTAACCTTATGCCTGTCAAAATTATTATCCCACTGGAAATTTTCCATAAGCTCCGCAGCTTCAATCGATATAGATTTAGCTAAATTCTCTGGGGTATGAAATTGCTTCCAGTCTCGTTCATCTCTAAATAACAATATTTTTTTGATTAATTGTTCCAATTAATTCAGCTCCGTTTCTTCAGGCTAAATAAGCAATCAAATTAGGTTTCTCTGTTTTAAGCTAACAAACTTCTCCCCCGCAACAATAATATGATCCAGCACATTTACTGAAATTGGCCTAAGGGCTGATATGATTGTTTTTGTCAGGTTGATATCCTCTATTGACGGATTCAGTGTTCCACCAGGGTGATTATGTGACAAGATTACACTGTTTGCCTGGTGCCTAAGCACCAATTCTACAATCAATCTGGGATAAACAGAAACCTCATTCAATGTCCCTTCATGAACTAATGCCGAATAATTCACGCGGTTTTGTGTATCAAGGCATATGACAAAAAAAGCTTCATAGGTTCTGCCGGCGAAAAGTGAAACTGCATATTCCCCTGCTTTTGAAGATGTGTTCAAAACGGGCTTGTCGCCCCATTTGCCCCTAAGATATCTTCTTGCCAGAGGAGGTATGAGAGATATCAAAACGGCCGTATTTTCGCTAACTTTGCAGCGTTTACTCACATCTCTAGGATCAGCTTCTAGCACTCCCGCTAATGACCCAAATTCGCGAATCATCCTGTGAGCGAGCTCATTTGTATCCTTCATTGGAATACAGTAGAACAGCAACATTTCAAGCACTTGATGATCCTCAAAGCTGTCAAGCCCTTCTTCTAAATATCTGGATTTAACTCGTTGGCGATGGCCTTCATGTAACTTTTTACCATTAGACATGTTTTACACTCCGAAGTTGAAAAATGTCATTTTATTATTTCTTATAAATATTCTCCGTAGACACAAAAATCCCTTTATTTGTTATTGGGGGGATATTGGGGGGGATATTGGGGGGACGGTTCTGCATCTGTTATTGGCGGATTATTGGGGGACGGTTCTTAAATATATTTTACCATTTTAATATGTTCAATTCCTGCTTCTTTAAAAACTTCTCCTTCTTTCTCAAATCCTAAACTTAAGTAAAAATCCACGGCTGTAAGTTGAGCGCCCAGATGAACCTGTTTAGCACCATGCTCAGCTGCTATTGCAATTAATAGTTTGCAAATACCCTCACCAATGCCTTTTCTGCGCATTTTCTTCCTAACAGCTACTCGACCGATCTTAGCATCATCACCATTTATTAAAAGTCTACCACAACCTGCAGGTTCGCCATCTAGTAAAGAAAGGACATGAATTGCATCCTTATCAAACTCGTCCATTTCAAGTTCCACTGGAACCCCCTGTTCTTCAACAAACACCTCAAGTCTGATGTTTCGAACCATCTCCATATCTTCTTCATTTTTTACCCTATATATCTCAACCATCAAATATCCTTCCTTTTTTAAAATGATATAACTATTTAATATCCGCTGTACAGTTAGGGCATTTTATAGCCTCAATATGAATGGCAGTTCGGCAGAACGGACATTCTTTCGTTGTAGCAACTACTTGTTTTGGCTTTGGCTTCAACTTATTAATTTGTTTTATAAAAATAAATACGACTAAGGCGATTATTAAGAAGTCAACAATGTTTGAAATGAAAAGTCCATAGTTTACAGTCGATGCTCCTGCAGCCTGAGCATCTGAAAGCTTTAAAAATGGTCCTTTGTCCGGATCCAAATTGATAAAAAGATTTTCAAACCCGGTTTTTCCTGTAATTAACGTTAATAACGGCATAATAACATCATTAACAAGGGATGTGGTTATTTTCCCAAAAGCTCCGCCTATAATGACTCCAACTGCTAGATCTATCACATTGCCTTTGATTGCAAACTCCTTAAACTCCTTTATAAATGACATGTTGTATACCTCCGTTGTATTTGCTTATATCTTACCACAAAAGTGGGGGACGTTTCTCTCTTATTTTTACATAATATTTATATAAACATTTCTCGTTAAACTTCCAAATTTCTTATGGTGCGTATGCATTGGCATAGTTTAGCCCAGACTTTACATTTTTTTTGAGAATGAAACAAATAAAATAACCTAATCCAAACTACTAACAGCGCAGATTGAACTAGGTATAATATTTTTCAATCATATTTTTTCACTTTTAAGACTAAAACCCTTTCTATTACGGCGATTCTATTAAGCAGTTTGATAACTTATCATTTCATCAAACATTCTTCTATAAATTTGTCCACCACT
>CAZPMC010000042.1:0-19227 GCA_964587755.1 uncultured Oscillospiraceae bacterium | reverse complement strand
ATGTTCCTGATACCGCATTCCAGCTTCGCCTGTTAACAGCCTGTAGTTACTCCTCTGATTACCTTAATTTTGTTATTTACACCTTCGGTATAGCCGTTTGAAAATCGATACTCAAAGGAATTAAGTATTTCTTCACTCCAATTGATAAGAGTTCTTGTGCATGCCTGAAACTCCGGGAGATTGTAACCGGTAGCCATCATGTTCCAGATTCCAAGTTGTTTTTTGGCATCTTCTCTGGTTTTACAGTCCATAAATTTGTGAAATTCATTTTTCATAAAATAGGCTTGCCGCAATCTCTCTGATATTTTTAGCATTGCTTCTATCTGATCTGCTTCCTCTTCAGTTAAATTATCCGATGATTCAATTACATAAGCTGCAAGACGGTTTGTTGTACGGTGATACCGGGGAAGAAATGGGACAGTTTCGTAAAACCGTTTACCGCATATGGGACATACATGTCTTCGTTTGCGTAAATATATTACACTCATTTCACCGAATGCCGGAATATCTTTTATTGCCTGTGTTCTGTAATCATGCACCTTGCTAGTCCTTTCACCACACTTGGGGCATTTGTGTACTCTCCGGTGCATTTCTATGTGGATACATAGTTCATTTTCACGTCTTTCCACATTTTTTAGAGAAATATCTTTCAAACCGAGCAATTCTTCCGTATAATTAATATTGAGCATAGGTTGTGTCTCCTTTCAAATGGTGTGTGGAAGCTTCATTTTACTTGAGAGTTCAACTCTATGCTCTTATTTTATACAAAAATGTCGAAGAGCTAAAGTGATCTTTAGCCACCCCAACATTTATTATAGAACCAATAAATCTACTCTTCCTTCTTCTCCTGTGTATTATCATTTATTGCCGGTGGCTGCTGTTTGTTTATCGCCGGTCCGGATGAACGTCTTATTCTTTTTTTGATTCTTCTGACTATGACCCATATCAACAGGCCAAACAGGCCCAACATCAATAATACAGGAATAGCTGCCACTATAAATATGAAGAAATCTCCCAGGAAATCAATTACGCCTTCAAAGCTGGATTTAAGATTGTTTAAAAGTCTATTCCAGTATGTTACCTTCACAGGCTTTTTGTCCTCATATGGATTTTTCTCTTTCATGCTGATTGTAATCGTGGACAACTCCACAAGGCTGCTCATTTTATTTAGACTGCCTGTCAGGCTCTCAATCTCGTAGCGGATTTCGGTCAATCTGCTCTCTGTCTTGAATATTTTATCCAGATCATCCAGTTTTGCGAGATATGCCTCCAGCTTTTCCTGCTCCATCCTCAGCAGTCTCAGCCTTGACTCTGTGTCAACGTACCGATCCGTGACATCCTCACCATTTATATTCTCGTTTGTTACCTCGCCTATTCCCTTTAGATTGTTAAGAACAGAATCAAATTTCTCTTTATATACTCTAAGTACTATGGTGCCGTTCTTTAGTGGTTTGTACTCACCGTCAACGTATATTTTATCCGTAACAACATTTGAATTCTGTACAATGCCTATTCCATTAATTATTGTATATATGCTGTTTAATGCTTCGTCGAAATTGTCGACTTCGATTGAAATATTTGCACTGCGAATAATTTTTCTCTCTGCCAGAATAGCACTACTAATTGTATCAATTGAGCTTCCGCCACCTGTAATAGAGTCGGCAACCCCTCTGTCACCTTTTACTTCTTCCGGTGCTTCAGCTGTGCCATAAGCCTCGTTCTCCCCATCTAATTTCAATGCAGTGTCAGAATAGACAAAACCCTGTGCTTCATCGGCAACAGACTGTCCGCTAGGCATAGCTGTCTGCTTTTTGGAACCACAGCCTGCAAATGATAAAATTAACACAGATGCAACTAAAATTGCTAATGCTCTCTTAATCAAGTAAATTCCTCCTTTTTATTGACCTTTAAGGTCATTTCTAGGAACTATACTTTTTTGACGCTTTTATACAAAAATAAGTTCCAGCATAAGTAAGGCAAGTTATGTGGGCATTTGAAAACGTTAGAAAAAATGAATTCAGTGGATAACCATTAAGGCCATCCACTGAAATAATCAAAGCTTCATTTTACTTGAGCCCCACCCCAACAATTGACGTAGAGCCACAATATTTTAGTCTATTCGTCGTCTCCATCATCGGACATGGACTTCTTAGCCTCATCTATAACCTTCTGGGCTACATTTACAGGAGCTTCCTCATACCTTTCAAATGTCTGGGTAAATGAACCCCTGCCCTGTGTCATAGATCTCAGGTCATTGGCATACTTGAACATTTCCGCCATCGGCACTTCGGCCACAACCTCCTGTAAGCCACCTTCCAGCGGATTCATTCCAAGTATTCTTCCCCTTCTCTTATTAAGGTCACCTATGATGTCACCCATGTTGCTGTCTGGGATCACTACCTCCACACGGTTTATAGGCTCAAGCAATACTGGGTTTGCAAGGGGTAAACCTTTTCTATATGCAAGCCTTGCCGCGATTTTAAATGCCATCTCAGAAGAGTCAACGTCGTGATAAGAGCCGTCAAGCAATGTAGCCTTTAGGTTAACAACAGGATATCCTGCCAACACACCTTTAGCAATAGCTTCACGAAGACCTTTTTCAACAGCCGGATGGTACTGCTTTGGTACCGAGCCACCGAAGATCTTCTCTTCAAATGTCAAATCCTCTTCATCGCCATGCTCGAACTCAATCCATACATGACCGTACTGCCCGTGTCCACCGGATTGCTTCTTGTGCTTACCCTCAACCTTAACCTTCTTTTTGATGGTTTCTCTATAGGGGACCTTAGGATCAGTCAGATTGACTGAAACACCAAACTTAGCCTTCAGCTTACTTACAATAACATCCAGGTGCTGCTCTCCAATACCGGATATAACAGTCTGCTTTGTTTCAGGATTGTTGACCACTTTAAATGTAGGATCTTCATCCTGGAGCCTTGTAAGGCCGGAGCTGATTTTTTCCTCATCTCCCTTTGCCTGCGGTTCAACAGCAAGAGAAAGTGTAGGCTCGGGATATACTATCTTCTCAAGAGCCACAGGATTTGACTGCTCGCACAGAGTGTCATTTGTATTTGTAACCTGCAGCTTAGCAACAGCCCCTATATCGCCGGCAACAAGCTTATCAACGGGCAATTGCTTTTTGCCCCTGAGCATGAATACCTGAGCAATCTTTTCGTTCTTTTCGGCTGTGGAATTGAAGACTGTGGAATCAGACTTCATAGTTCCTGAATATACTCTGAATATAGAAATCTTACCGACAAAGGGATCTGCAATAGTTTTGAAAACAAGTACTGACAAGCTTTCATCCGGAGAAACCTTTAGCTCAACAACTGTATCAGTCCCAGCCTTTTTGGCTTTAACAACAGGATTAGTTGTTGGCGAGGGTAAATATTCAACTATTGCATCCATTAATGGCTGAACACTTTGATTTTGTAGTGCTGCTCCGCAAAATACAGGTACTAAAGAGCCATCAGCCATTCCAGTACGAATACCCGTTTTTATTTCATCAGGAGTAAATTCTTCACCGCTAAAGAACTTTTCCATCAGCTCTTCACTTGTCTCTGCAACAGCTTCATTCAGAGCTTCTTTAATTTCAGATATCTTATCATTTAAATCGGCAGGAATTGCTGTGTCAACCAGCTTATCCTTGTCGAATTTTTTCGCTGTCATTGTAAGTACATCAACATATCCAGTAAACTTCTCATTCTCAATAATGGGAAGCTGCATTGCTATGACCCCGTTACCGAAGGTACTGGTCAATTGACTTAAAACCTCGAAGAAATTCGCATTTTCTTCGTCCATCTTGCTGATATAGAAAATTTTCGGTATTCCCTGTTCCTTTGCGTAAGCCCAAGATTTTTCAGTACCAACTGCTACTCCGCCTTTTGCAGGAACAAGTATAACAGCACCTTCAGCTACTCTGATTCCTTGCTTGACTTCACCTACAAAGTCAAAATAACCCGGTGTATCGATGATATTGATTTTTGAGTCCTTCCATTCACATGATGCAATAGAAGTACTTATTGAAATTTTTCTTTTAATTTCCTCTGGGTCATAATCCATTGTTGTATTACCATCATTCACCTTGCCAAATCTGTCCAAGACACCTGTATTGAACAGCATTGCTTCAGCTAAAGTTGTTTTTCCAGCCCCGCCGTGCGACATAAGGCAAACGTTGCGGAGCTTTTCCACAGTATAATCTTTCATAAGAATTCCCCCTTGTTTAGTCCCAGTTTATATTAATATTCCTAAATATTAGCATTTCATTCAAAAGTCCGGGAATTAATTGACGCAATGTATATATTATCATATACATTGCAGGCAGTTCAAGGATTTTCTATAATATGCACGCTTAATATCATGTAATCAAAGCAATCAAAAAGAAACCTTAACATTCAACGAAAAAATTTTGTTATGTTAAGGTAATAGGTTATCATGGATTCGCAGCGTAGTATTTATTTATAATGGTATTTTAATAACTATTTTTTTGTATTTAGTTGGCTGTTTTTCATGTTTGCAACCTTTATGAGCATCATTTGGAAACATTAAATAAAACATTCCCTTTTTTATACTAAGTACCTGTCCATTCCCATCAAAGAAAGATGCATCCTTGCTGGCATCATAGGGGATTTTCAGTGTTAAGGCACTAACATCGTTGGTTTCGAGAAGCTCTTCCCCCTCAATGACATATTGAAGGTCAATATACTGTTTATGGGTTTCAAAGAGTCCTTCTGTTAAAGGCGTCGTTTCCCCTGACATAACCGAAGCATACATGCCTTCAGAAAGCTCATATCTGCCATCAGTCATATCCGCAGTGCAATTTTTCGCATATTCAAAAGCTTCTTCAAGTAAATTTAATGTATTTTTGTACTGTTGGTAATTCTTAATATAATCAACAACCATATGTTATTCCTCTATTTTTTGTTTGTTTTTTCCTTGGTGCTTACATAACGTCTGGCGGACTCTGTCAAATGATTTCGCATAATTTCCGATGCATCATCTGCCTTTCTCGTTCTCATGGCAGCGATAAGCTTTCTGTGGTAATCAATTCCGCTATCTGAGCCTAAAGGTGAACGTATTGCTGTTGTAATTAAAGTAAATAACAAATTCGCCATAGAATGTACAAATAACGCTAAAAGCCGATTGTCAGATAATTCTGCAATACGGGTATGAAATTGAATATCCAGCTTTGTTCTTGCTTCATGTTGCTCAAAGACTTCTTCCATCTTCTGTGTAATTTCTTCCAGCTCATCAAAGTCCTCGTCCGAAGCCTTAGTAGTTGCCAGTCTGCAAGCCTCTGTCTCTAACAGGATTCTCATTTGAAGCACTTCAATATCGTCAGTCCCATCCATTGCAACAATTCTACCAATCATATTTGTGAGGATATCTGATTCTGGTTTTGTTATATATGCACCGCCACCTGCCCTGAGAACAATTAATCCACGTTCTTTTAGCAGCTTGAGTGACTCGCGCACTACATTTCTGCTAACACCAAAACTATTTGCCAATGATTGTTCAGATGGCAGCTTTTCACCCAGATGATCTGCATCCTTAACAATCATATCCTCCAATTTGTCAGCTATCACTTCATATAAATTAGATTTTTTAATATCAAAGTCAATATCCTGCAATGAATTTCCCGCCTTATATGTTAATATTTGTAGTTTTTTCTGTTTCCATGATAAAAAATTATAAGCAAACTGTCAACTTATATGTATTTATTTCATTGTCTTAGGTTCCAAATCCAAACATTCTCGGTACCCACATTATAGTTTCAGGTACATAAGTTATAATGAGAAGAACTAACACCATAACCCCGACCTGGGGCAGTAACTCCTTTATAATGTCCTTCATGGGTACTTTTGAGATGCCTGTAACTACAAACAGTAGCATTCCAAATGGCGGAGTACAAAGACCTATCATGGTATTGAGAGTAAATACTATACCAAAATGCACCATATCAAGTCCAATCTGCTGTGCTATAGGAACAAGTATAGGCAACAAAACCAATTGAAGAACCGCAGAGTCTACCAACATACCTAAAATGAAAAGTACAATATTGCAAATCAGAAGGAACACAGCCGGGTTTGATGCATATTTGAGCAAAAATTCACCAGCAAGTTGCGGGACTCGCTCCACACTTACCACATATGAAAACATATAAGCAGCAGCCAGCATAATTCCTATTTGACCTGTGGACCTAGCAGTATCCTTGACAGCTCTCCATAAACCCTTAGGCGTTAATGTCCGATAGAAGAACAAAGCTACAAGAAGTGCATAAAACGCTGCTACCGCTGCAGCTTCTGTGGCAGTCATAACACCTGTATAAATACCTGCGAACAGGACAACCGGTGTAAGCAAAGCAGGAATCGCTTGGAAAGAGTTTTTCAAAAATTCTTTGAAAGTATAAGTTTTGCTTTTTGGGTAATTGCGCTTTCTCGCTACAAAATATATGTAAATACACAGTGCAACCGCCAAAAAGATGCCTGGTACCATGCCTGCCAGGAATAAATCACCAATGGAAGCACCTGCAATTACGGCATATATAACCAATGGTATGCTTGGAGGGAAAATTGGTCCGATTACTGCAGAGCTCGCAGTAGTTGCTGCAGCAAAGCTTGTCTCATACCCCTCCTTCTTCATGGCCTCGATTTCCATAACCCCTAATCCTGCTGCGTCAGCTATTGCAGAGCCTGATGTTCCTGCAAATATCAGGGAGCCAAGGACATTAACGTGGGCTAGAGCACCTCTCCAACGGCCAACTATACCCATAGTAAAGTTAAATATCTTTTCTGTTACAGCTCCCGAGTTCATTATGTTAGCCGAAAGAGTAAACAGTGGTACCGCTAATAAAGTAAAGCTATTAAACATTCTGCTGTTCAAAATCTCAGGTAAAATACTCAGATCCATCCCTTTCATAAGTAACCAGGCAAGAGATGAGATAATCATACTGAGTGCAATGGGCATTTTTATAATAAATGCAACACATAGAATAATTAGTGCAACAATTATTTCTGTACTCATACCAGTTCCTCCTTATCGGTAGCTTTACTTTCTTTATACAGCATCGCTGCCGGAGTTCGCAGTGTCTTAACGAATCTAAACATAAACCGGACCGTCGTGATTATGACAAAAGGGAAATACGGCAAATATACAATTCCTAACGGAAGCTTAAGTACAGTACTGTAGCGAGTCATAAAGAAAGAATAGAATTCTAAAATTGACGGAAAGCTAATCACAAAAAACACTACTATTAATAAATAGCTTAATAAATCGCATACTTTACGCAGTGATTTAGGCAGAAAATCGTAAAATACTGTAAACATAATGTTTTCATAGCTTCTCTCCGCATAGCAGGTGCCGAGCATTATTGCAACCAAATAAGATACCTGTGCTAGCTCATACGGCCAAATCAATGGTGCATTTAGTACATACCTGGAAAAAATCTGTAAAATAAAAGCGACAAAAAGACTTATTATTGCTACGGATGGTATGTATATTTCTAATACATCCATGAAAGTTCCAAAATACTTTTTGGCCTTTTCCAAACTATTCACGTCCTTTCAAGATTGGGATAATCTTATGCATAATACATAAGATTATCCCGTAAATATCATAGGGTTATTTAGAAGTTCTCTCCAAGCTTTTTAATGGCTTCATAGGTTTCCATATCCCAGTCTTTGGTCATTTCGGGGTTTCCTAAGTAAGCCTTTTCCGTTGCTGCCATAAAAGCATCAATATCAGGTTCAATAATTGTCAAGCCCTGCTCACGGAAAAACTCAACATCAGACTTTTCTGATTCAAGGTTATGACTGTCAGCATATTCTGTTGCTATAGCTACACCTTCTGAAACAATACGTCTCTGATCATCTGAAAGTGATTGCCACTTTTTCTCATTGATACCAATACACATGGGTTCAATAACATGGCCAGTCAATACAATATAATCGGTAACTTCATACCATTTTTGTGCGCGGGTAGTTGTTAAGGGGTTGTCCTGCCCATCAATAGCTCCTGTCTGCAAACCTGTATAGATTTCACCGAAAGTCATTGGAGTAGGGTTAGCACCAAGTGCCTGCCCCATAAACAGCCAAGCAGAAGAATTAGGCATTCTTAGATTAACACCCTTTAGATCTTCAGGAGTACGCACCTCTTTGCCTATGTCACGAAGATTAAGGTGACGAGAACCACAGTATAAAGCTGACAGCCAGCGTACACCCAGTTTTTCAGCTACTTCCTCAACAATCTCTTGCCCAATTTCCCCATCCATTACCGCACGCATATGGGCTTGATTTTTAAATATATAAGCCTGTGTTAAGAGTGTAAGTGATGGCATTTGGTCAGAGACAAGAAAGGGAGTGCTGAACATCATATCCAATGTGCCACGAGCAATTGCGTCAACTTCCGCCTCTTGCGTCATCAAGCTTCCTGAATCGTGGATAACCATTTTTATGTTACCCTTGCTGGTAGATTCCACATACTCTTGCATCTTGTACATAGCATCCACATAATGAACGCCTGGAGAAGCCTGAGTGGAAAATACGAGTTCAACTGGTTCGCCTTCAATTTCAGCATCACTTTGTGTGCTCTCGTTGCTATCAGAAGAATCTGTGCTTTGTGCTGTCGTCGAATCCTTGGGAGCATTTGGTGCCAAATTGCCGCACCCTGCCATGATTGTTGCAACCATGACCAAAGTTAACAAAATTGCCAATAACCTTTTCATTAAATTGCTTCCTCCTCACAATTTTATATTTGTTTAATTGCCTTCAATATTATTCATATTACAGGCAAAACTCAGTACATTATTTAAGGATTTTTCTCAGGTTGTCAAGATTGTCTCTTGCCCCGTTTAGAATATATGTAAAATCACCACAAGCGGATATAATTGTTATGCCCTTATCGCGCCAGTACTTAAGTACTTCAGGGTCGTGTGTCCCTGTTGATACACCTATAGGTTTACCCGCTTCCTTTAATATGGCAATAGCTTCATCTATAAGCTTTGAAGTATTTGGTTCAAAGACCCGATTCAACTCCCCGATAGAGCCCGACAGATCACAGGGTCCAAAGAAGTAGCCGTCTATATAAGGGTTTTTAACTATCTCAGGAAGATTCTTCACGGCAGTAACAGTCTCAATCTGTATAAAGCGACATAATTCCTTATTATTTCTCTTTATGAATTGGTCTGCATCCTCTAGCCCATATTTAGCTGCTCTTATTGGCCCAAAACCACGATTTCCTTCCGGTGGATAAAGACAGCTCTTCATAGCTCTGTCAGCTTCTTCCGGGGTATTTACCATCGGGAATATTATTCCGTCAGGTCCCATTTCCAACACTCTCTTGGCTAAAACAGCATCATTCCATGGGATCCGGACAATAGGATTTACTCCCCCGGCACGTGCTCCTATTAATAGCAGCTCCAACGTGTGGTAGTCAATGGCTGTATGCTCTGTGTCAATCCAAATAAAATCATAGCCCAAATTACCAATAAGTTCACTTATGCAGGGGTCACTGAGGCTAATATGTGTCCCTGCAAGAGGTATCTTTTTTTGTAATTTTTCTTTTAATAGATTCATTTCTCGTCTCCATTCTTAAATTTGGAAATTCGGTACTGCTGTTCACTTGTTGACTTGTAGTACAGGTTTATAATATCACGATTTTTATCACAATGCAATACCTTTTCTCATCTTGACAATTACCCTATATAATTGTAAGTTTATATCAAATCAATAAGAGGCAATACTTCTGGGTAGCACGGTAGAATTTGCAGGGAGGAAGATTTATATGATTATTGTATTGAAGCCGGGTTCCAAGGCATCTGAAGTAAATGATATTACGAAGGTTCTCAAATCTCTCGGCCTTGGCGTTCATATTTCTGAAGGCACCGAAAGAACAATTATTGGGGTAATCGGAGACAAAAGGCTCATCAGAGATATCCCCCTTGAACTGATGCCCGGAGTCGATAAGCTAGTTCCGATAGTGGAAAGCTATAAGCTGGCAGGTAAAACCTTTAAGCCCGAGCGGAGCATTATCGACATAAAAGGCGTAAAAATAGGCGGTAAGGAATTGGTCGTGATGGCCGGCCCATGTGCTGTCGAAAGCTTTGAACAAGTAATGGAAGCTGCCGAATCAATTAAAAAGTCAGGTGCGAAATTCCTTAGGGGTGGTGCTTTTAAACCCCGGACATCTCCTTACTCCTTCCAAGGTCTCGAAGAGGAAGGCTTGAAAATATTAAGGGAGGCAGGGGCTGCTGCCGGGCTGCTCACTGTCACAGAAGTCATAAGTGAACGTTCTGTAGAAATTGCAATGGATTATGTTGATATGTTTCAAATAGGAGCAAGAAATTCACAAAATTTTTACCTACTCAGGGAAATAGGACGCTCCCGCAAGCCTGTGCTTTTTAAGAGAGGTGCGTCAACGACAATAGATGAATGGTTAAACGCAGCAGAATACATAATGAGCGAGGGCAATTATAATGTCATCCTCTGTGAACGTGGAATTAGGACATTTGAAACCGCAACAAGAAACACTCTTGATATATCTGCCATCCCAGTTGTAAAAAATCTAAGTCATTTGCCCATAATCGTTGACCCAAGCCATGCTGCAGGAAATACCAGGTATATACTTCCTCTGTCACTGGCTGCCATAGCAGCAGGAGCTGACGGTCTTATTGTGGAGGTGCATCCAAATCCAAAATGTGCCCTGTCTGATGCGGCGCAACAGCTTTCTCCTGATGTTTTCGATTTGCTGTGTAAAGATATTAGGAAAATTGCCGAAATAGTAGGCAGGGAGTTTAGAAATGAAACCGACTAATATTACGATAATAGGGTTAGGCCTCATAGGTGGCTCACTGGCAAAAGCAATTAACAAGAAGCCTGGTCTTGTCGATATTTTAGCAGTCGATAGTGATTCTCATACTCTTGAACTTGCTCTGAGCGAGGGTGTGATTTCAAAGGGCTTTACCTCTTTATGCGGTGAGGTATTCGATTCCGATATTATTTTTATCTGCACTCCAGTGAGGCAAACAATAAATTACATAAGCCAATTAGCTCCGCATATACGCCAGGGGTGCATCGTGACTGATGTTTGCAGCACTAAACAAAAAATCACAGAATATGTAGACTCAATGCCAAATCCCCCCTGTTTTATCGGCGGACATCCCATGGCGGGAACGGAAAAATCCGGTTATGCCAATAGCTTTGCCCACCTGTTCGAAAATGCGTATTATGCGTTAACACCTTCCTCTTCCACATGTAATGAAGCGCTTGGGGTTCTTATTGATATTATTAGGGGTATAGGTGCCATACCTACAGTAATTACACCTGAAGAACACGATAGAGCAGCCGGAGCCATAAGCCATCTTCCTCACATTGTGGCAGCCTCTCTTGTCAATCTGGTTAAGGAACTTGACAGCAGGCAAGGAACCATGAAGCTCTTAGCCGCAGGCGGTTTTAGGGATATCACAAGAATTGCATCATCCAGTCCGTCTCTATGGGAGAGTATCGTTGCCGATAACAAAAAGCAGCTTACAGAGCTTCTGGCTTTATTTGTTAAGTGTTTAGAGAATTTCCACGGCAAGCTTGAAAATAATGATAGCGAAAGCATATATGGTTTTTTTGCTGCTGCTGGCGAATTCAGAAATTCAATTTCAACACAAACCTCCGGATTTTTACAGCCTCTTTGCAGGCTTGCGGTTGATGTTGAGGACAAGCCGGGGATTATTGGAGAAATAGCAACAATCCTGGGTCGAAATAATATTAATATAAAAAACATTAATGTTACAAATAACAGAGAATTCGAGCAAGGCTGCTTAATAATTTCATTGCCTGACATTCACAGTAAAGATATTGCATTTGACTTGCTTAAGGATAAAGGATATAGGGTATACAAAATTAATTAATAAATTGATTTTAGGGGGTAAAGCTGTGCTGATTGAAAACAGAAACAGGCTCAGAGGCGAAGTAACAGTGCCCGCTGACAAATCCATATCTCATAGATCTATAGTGATCGGAGCTCTTGCAAAAGGTACAACACATATTGAGAATTTCCTTTTGAGCGAGGACTGTTTAAGTACAATTGAATGCTTCAGAAAGATGCAGGTCAGAATAGAAATTCTTAGGGACAATAAAATAAAGGTGCACGGAAACGGGCTATATGGTCTTGAAGCCCCGTCTTTACCCTTGAATACAGGCAGATCAGGTACTTCACTTAGACTTTTGCTGGGTATCCTTTGCGGGCAGCCCTTTACTTGCGAAGTAATCAGAAATGAATATGAAATGAAGAAGCCTGTAGGCTCCATTGTAAACCATCTTAAATTGATGGGTGCAGATATAAAGGGCAGGGATAACGCAAACCTTTGCCCGCTGATAGTGTCTCCGTCCACTTTGATAGGGACTGATGTCCAATTGTCCGAATACGAAACCCAGATGAAGTCTCCCCTTCTTTTGGCAGGATTATATGCCCTCGGAGAAACAGTTGTCAGCGAAACAGTAACGTCGAGAAACCATACCGAGCTTATGCTGAACTACTTTGGAGCCGATATAAGGACCGACGGTCTTAAAGTTAGAAGCCGTATGGTTGAAAACCTCTACGCACAGGATATCTCTATTCCCGGAGACATATCAATGGCTTCATATTTTATTGCGGCAGCCCTTCTTGTTCCCAATTCAGAAATTGTAATTAAAAATGTAGGAGTTAACCCGACAAGAGCAGGAGTATTAGAAGTATTCAAAAGGATGGGTGCAAAAATAGAGCTGCTTAATCAGGAAACAAAAAATAATGAAATTGTTGCCGATATTCATGTAGTTACATCTGAACTCAAAGGTGTTAAGATAGACAAAACACAAACCCCGGCACTTATTGACGAGCTTCCTGTCATTGCAGTAGCTGCTGCATTTGCACAAGGGTCCACTGAAATTACAGGACTTGCTGGTTCTAAAGTCAAGAAATCAGGTAAAATCAAAGCTTTGGCGACAGAGCTTTCAAAAATGGGCGCAAAGGCTACAGAAACTGAGGATGGACTATTTATAGTCGGAAAAGAATACCTAAAAGGGACTTTTATTGAAAGCCACAATAGTCACTCTCTGGCAATGGCCTTATCAATCGCAGGGCTGGCGGCACAGGGTGAAACCACCATAAGAAAAACACAAATTGTTGATATTGTATATCCCAGCTTCTATGAAACAATTAACAAGCTTTAATGATTGTCATTGAAATTTCTCTTTTGTCTTGTAGCCGAGGACCATAAGACTATCGCTTAAATGGACGTTTTCAATTACTATATCATATGGCAGTTCTAAATCCATGGGCGAAAAATTCCAAAGCCCTTTTATTCCAAGACGTGCCACTCTTTCAGCTACTTCCGGAGTGTACTCGTAGGGCACTGTCAGTATAGCTATGTCAACATGACGTTTTTCAACAAAGCTCTCAAGCTCATCTGTATGAAACACCTTTATACCGTTAATTTCCTTGCCTATCAGATCCGGGTTTATATCAAACAAACCAATTATGTCAAACCCTCTTCTGCCGAAATTGCCATAGTGAGCCAGAGCCTGACCCATATTGCCTACTCCGATTATTATTGTCTTAAACCTGTCATTAACTCCAAGAATATTGCCTATTTCCCTGTACAAGGATTCGACATTGTAGCCATACCCCTGCTGTCCAAAGCCTCCAAAGCAATTTAAATCCTGCCTTATTTGAGAAGCAGTAATACCCATTCGTTTGCTTAGTTCCTTAGATGATGCTCTTGTAATGTCAAGATTAAGTAAGTCTGACAGATATCTGTAATATCGTGGGAGCCGCCTTATAACCGCAGATGAGATTTTCTTGTTTGTAGCCATTTTCACCCTCCTGCTGATATCTCATTTAATAAAATTATACTTCTTTGATATTTTTTTGTCAATATTGCTTGGTTCTAGCTAATTTGCTAGAATGGTTACGAATATTCATAGAATGAATGATGCGGAGCAATTATGATTATTTTAACATGCAATGAAGTATGTATATCTTTCGGGACAGATATCATATTGGACAAGGTCAGCTTTACCCTTAAGCAAAACGAAAAAATAGCCTTAGTCGGCGTTAACGGCGCAGGCAAATCTACTCTTTTTAAAATTATTGCCGGTGAGCTTGCCCAGGACTCAGGCGACGTCTTTACTTCAAAGAGATTACAAATAGGCTACTTAGAGCAAAGTTCGGGTCTTGATTCGGAAAAGACTATTTGGAACGAAATGCTAACAGCATATTCTTCTCTAACCTCGATGGAAGAAAAAATCAAGCTTCTTGTAAAAAATATAAGTAAAGAAAAGGACGAAGCACGTATTGCTTCTATGATGCATGAGTACGATTTATTGCTTGAACGTTTTTCAAGAGAAGGCGGTTATGAGTACAATAGCAGAATAAAAGGCGTATTGCGGGGCTTAGGCTTCACACAGGAACAGTTTGATTTGTCTGTACGCACATTAAGCGGCGGTCAGAAAACCCGCCTGGCCTTGGCAAAGCTATTGTTGGCAGAACCTGACCTTCTGCTTCTGGATGAGCCGACTAATCATTTGGATATAACAGCAATAGAATGGCTGGAAGATTTTTTGAAGAATTATAAAAAATCTGTATTTGTAATTTCCCATGATAGATACTTTCTGGATGCTGTGACTTCTAAAACCATTGAACTGGAAAACTGCCGATGCACCATATATAATGGCAGCTACTCTGAATATGCGAAAAAGAAGGCTCAAGACAGAGAAATACACAGAAGACATTATGAACAGCAGCAAAAGGAAATAGCCCGTTTGGAAGCCTTCATAGAACAACAGAGGCGCTGGAACAGGGAACGCAATATCGTGGCTGCAGAAAGCCGTCAAAAAGCAATAGACAGGATGGAGAAGCTGGAGGCTCCAAAAAAATTGCCCGGTAGCATTAAGATAAAATTCAGAAGCAGTATAATCAGCGGTAATGATGTCCTGTTTGTAGAAAATCTTTCAAAAGACTTTCCTGGCAAAGACCTGTTCGACAATATCAGCTTTGATATTAAGAGACAGGAAAGAGTATTTTTAATGGGACCAAATGGCTGCGGTAAATCCACTTTGCTTAAAATCCTTGTAGGTAAGATTCCTCAAACAAGCGGCAACTTTGAATACGGTCATAAAATAGTTCCAGGCTATTATGATCAGGAGCTTACGGACCTTAACGAGAGCAATACTGTCATTGAGGAAGTATGGAATGATAATGAGACACTGACTCATACCCAGATACGTAATACTTTAGCCCAATTTCTCTTTCTAGGTGAGGATGTGTTTAAAAAAATAAATGTTTTAAGCGGTGGCGAAAAGAGCCGGGTTGCCCTGGCAAAGCTCATGCTTTCAGGTGCAAATCTTCTTTTTTTAGACGAGCCGACAAATCACCTTGACATAAACTCACGGGAAGCCCTGGAGGAAGCATTGCTTACCTATGACGGTACCATAATTGCAGTTACCCACGACCGTTACTTTATAAAGAAACTAGCCACAAGGGTGTTGGAGATGATCCCTGAGGGACTTTTGGATTACAGGGGTGACTATGACTACTATCTTGAACATCGTAAAAGCTCTTCCGCCAGCGGGGATAGTACCGGCAAAAAACCGGCCTTCTCCGAAGCGAAATTAAACCATTTAGAAAGTAAAGAGGAAAGAGCAAGGAAGCGCAAACTGGAAAAGCAACTGGCTGATTGCGAGAAAAAAATATGCTCCGCAGAAAAAAGATGCTCTGAAATATTAAATGAAATGTCCCAAGAGTCGGTTCAAAGCGATTACATTCTGCTGGCAGCTTTACACTCTGAAAAGGTTGAACTTGAAAGCTGCCTGGAATCCCTCTATGATACTTGGGCAGAGTTATCCAAACAGCTTTTATAGTCTATTTAAAATAAGCATCTATCCCCTTATAAATCGCATCCGCTAACTTGAGCTGATATTCTTCAGTGCCCAGTTTCTTTTCTTCAGAAGCATTAGAAAGGAAGCCGCACTCAACTATGGTAGTAGGAGTCTTCAAATTCGCTAGTATGACAATTGACGGATCCTTTTGCTGAGGCTGTCTTTTATTGTTTCTATCCAAAAGCTCCCTCAAGGAATTCTGTATACAGGTAGCCAGCTTTAGGCTCTCATCCGAATTCGGGGGATAAAATGTCTGGGCTCCATAGTATATCGGGTCAGTAAAGCTGTTCATATGTATACTTACAACAATATCGGCTCCATCTTCATCCATTATCTTCTTTCTTCTTGTCAGGTCCTGCTTGCGCTTATCATAAATGTTTGTTGTTCCTCCTTCATATGCAAGCTTATCTTCCTCACGTGTCATTATCACATTGTAGCCATTGTTTTCAAGCACTTGCTTGAGCTTAAATGCAATCGAAAGATTTAAATCCTTTTCCTTAAGATCGCTAAAGCTGCTGACCTTTCCGGGATCCTCACCACCGTGCCCTGCATCAACAACAACTGTTCTTTGCATTGTTTTTTGTAAAACAGTACCCGCTGTCGATGCTTGAGTATCTGCATTCATATTCAGACTGTATATGGCTACGAGCAGGGCAAAAATAAGCCCGATAAGAAGTAAATTTGATTTCCTCATAACAATGATCATAACGCTCCGTCCCCTCATACAAACTCATTATAAGGATATTCACAGACGGGTTGGACATATTACAAACGAAACTTCCTATTTCTTTTTTGTATTATCCTTCTTTGTATCATCGCTATTTGACGGGTTCCATGGACTTTTAACAAACTTCTCTTCCGCAGTATCGTTTTTTATTTTTTGCTTTTTGCCAATGCCCAAATACCCCGAAAGATAGCCAAGCATCGAAATGACGGGCAGAACCATTAATGCTGATGCGTAGCCCACAGGCTCTTCTTTTAGCCATCTTATTATAATATACATAGGTCCGAGCAAAACATTGATACCAATATGTCTTAAGTTATTAAGAAAAGTATTTTGAAATTGGATTAGGGAAGCAATTACTACAATAACGGCAAGTGGAATTACTCCGACTAGTCCGTACACAAAGCCTTTGAATGGGTATGCTTTGTATCCGTATTGGGGTTTCCTTTCCTTAACCGCAATTTTATTCATGTCTAAATAAATTAACAAGAATACAAATACTAAGAATACCAATCCATAGTAAGGTATCAGCTCAATAAATCTATCCTTTGTAATCGCAATAAAGGTATATATCAAAATGAGATACAATATTAAAACTACAATATAGTCGTACAATACTTTAGCGGCAGTTTTAATAAAACGCTTCATTGGCTTTTTCCCCTCTTAGTCAGCTTTTTCTTCTATCCTTAACGTATGAGCTCTCCTTCATGGTTTTGGCTTTTGTTTTCAGGTCCGCGGCAATTTCCCCGACCTGCAAGTGGTTTTTGAGCTCTCTGTGCTCATTTGATACAACACCCATAGAAATTGTCATAATAGGAAAACACTGAGCATCACCTCTTCGTGAGGTGGTACAAATAAAACCTGCTTTTCTTTCTTCATCTGAATACATTTCAGGCACTACTGCATCAAATTCCTTTATAATACTTTCACATATGTTATCAGCATATTCAGGTTTTGTTATTACCACAAAATCATCCCCGCCTATATGTCCTATAAAGTCACCCTTGGAACCTGAGGCATGAATAACATCGATAAGGATATCTGCTATTACTTTAATTACTCTGTCCCCTTTGGCAAATCCATAAACGTCATTATATGCTTTAAAATTGTCCACATCTAAATAAATAACCGAAAATATCATTTCTTTGGCTATTCTATGATTTATCTCCGATTGAATTTCAATATTGCCCGGAAGACCCGTAAGAGGATTCGCTAATCTGTTTCTATCAATTCTCAGCAGTATATTTTTGACTCTGCTGAGCAGCTCACGAGGGTTGAAAGGTTTGGTAATATAATCATCGGCACCTAGTTCAAGGCCTTGGAGCTTATCTTCTTCATCTTCTTGAGACGTCAGCATTATAATAGGCATAAGGTTGTTGCTTTCATCCTTTCTGAGGAGCTTACACACCTCAAAGCCGTTAATGCCGGGCATTACAATATCAAGCAGCACTAAAGAAGGCTTTTCGGAAGCAACCATCTTTATTCCGTCAAGTCCGTTACTAGCTGACACCACTTCATAGCCATTGGCACCAAGTATGTCCTTTGTAAGTTTAACCATCAATTCTGAGTCATCAATAATCAGTATTTTTTTTGCAAACATTGGCAATCTCTCAACCTGTACGTTATTTATATCAAAATATCAGCAAATATATTACAGTAACTTTTATTATATAACAAAATACTGGATTTGAATAGCTGTATCAGAGCAGTGATGCTATTTTAAGCACCTGGTCCAGGCTTAAAAATTTCACATCCTCAGCAATCGACTTTTTACATGAGCAAACCGACATTTTGTAATTATTATCAATGAAGAATTTTTTAAAATAATATTCTCCTGCTCTATCTTCATTTTGCACTTTAATTTTTCCGCTCTCAATTGTAATTGTGAATGACTTAAGCGGAATTGACATACCTTTTCCTACGGCTTTTATATAGCTCTCCTTCAGTGACCAAAGCTCAAAAAAGTAAGATTGTCTTTGTGATTCGGGCAAAGACTTAATGGAATCATATTCCTTCTGTGAAAAAAATCTTTTTGCTAAATTAATATCAATATTTTTTATTATTTGAATATCAATACCTACCGGAAGCGTATCAATGCAGCAAACCACCCAATGCCCGGAATGGGCAATATTAAAATGAACATCAGATTGATTAGTAAGGAAAGGCTTTCCGTAATCATTCTTATCAAATACCAGATCTTTATTTTTAATTCCCAGTCTGTCACAGATTAAAATTCTGACTAAAACATCACCAATCAGCGTTCTGTAGGCATCCCGTTTCTGCTTGAGTCTATATATTCTTTCACGCTTTTCATCTGAAACCAATTCCAGAAGTCTTTGAAACTCATCATCTTCAAGATTTCTATCCAGTTTAACGGCATATACTTCCACCATACTCATAATGCATGCTATCCTTTAAAAAAAATCCCCAAAAGTCTCGTAAAAACTTTTGAGGATAATATTCTGGAGGCGCCACCCAGATTTGAACTGGGGAATCAGGGTTTTGCAGACCCGTGCCTTACCACTTGGCTATGGCGCCATGCCGCAGATACGGAAACTGGATCCTCGAAACTTGAATTTTCCTTCAGGCCTCTACTCTCCA
>CAZPMC010000041.1:0-20440 GCA_964587755.1 uncultured Oscillospiraceae bacterium | reverse complement strand
GTGCTCTGGCCTGCGGCTAAATCGTCGGAAGCTCCGACTCTTGTGAAAATCCTGTCTGAAACACCTATTACAGCAGAGCTGGCAGGGACGAAACTGCCTATTTGCGCCATTAAAACTATCAGTGCAACCTGACGCATATAAGTAGACTTACCCGCCATATTGGGGCCAGTTATAATTAAAAGCCTGTCATCAGAAAGGTCCAGATATGTATCATTTGGCACAAATGTGCCTGTTTCCAACATCTTTTCAACAACTGGGTGTCTGCCTGCATCGATTTTTATGATTGAGTCATTATTAACATCAGGCTTTACATAGTTTTCCCTGTCGGAGACCTCAGCCAGTGAACATAAAACATCAAGCAGTGCCAGGCTTGCCGCAGTATTTTTTATTCTTGTGACCTGGGATGCGACCATTTCCCGTATTTCAACAAACAACTTATATTCTAATTCGATAATCTTGCTCTCAGCGCCGAGAATCGTCTCCTCCATTTCCTTAAGCTCAGGTGTAACATACCTTTCACAGTTGGTGAGAGTTTGCTTCCTGATATAATTCTCTGGGACAAGGTGCAAATATGATTTTGTGACCTCAAGATAATATCCGAACACCTTTGTAAATCCAATTTTTAAATTTTTGATACCCGTTTTTTCTTTCTCAGATGCTTCCAGCTCGGCAATCCATTGCTTACCATCGGTAGTGGCTTTTCTTAGCCTATCAACATCTGAGTTGTAACCGGTTTTAATAATACCGCCTTCCTTAACGGAAACGGGAGGCTCATCAACTATTGATTCTTCAATGAGTTGGCAGATATCGTAAAGCTCATCCATCAAGGAGTTAGCCTTAACTATCATCTGCGTTTCACAGTTTGAAAGTATGTTTTTAATATAAGGAATCTGTTGAAGTGAATTTTTTAAAGCTATTAGGTCTCTACAGTTTGCAGAGCCGATTACAATCTTGGCTGTAAGTCTCTCAATATCATATACTCTTTTAAGAAGCTCCCTAAGCTCCATACGAACCATGAATTTATCTTTAAATTCTGATACAGCATCAAGTCTTTCATTAATATCGCCAGTATTTACGAGAGGCTGTTCAATCCATTTTCTTAGAGCTCTCCCGCCCATAGAGGTCATGGTCTTGTCCAGCACCCATAAAAGCGTTCCTTTGCGGGCTTTATCCCGCATTGTCTCAGTAAGCTCCAGATTTCTTCTCGTCGCCATGTCAAGTATCATGTATTCTTCAATCTTATATGGTGTAATACTTTGAATATGTTCAAGTCCAGCCTTCTGAGTTTGTTTAAGGTAATGAAGCAATGCGGAAGAAGCATTTATACAAAGCTCCGATGCTTCGTCAGGCAGTGCTTCATTTCCAAAGCGTTCATATAGTTCATTTAGAATTTCTTTGTCTTCAAAATATGAATCCTCAAGTATAGAAATATACGAGCTAAAGCGGGCTTTGATTTGATCTACCAAAGCTTTAGAGTCAGCCAGTGATTGATTTAATATAATCTCAGCAGGAGAGTATTTGGATATTTCGTCTAAAAGCTTTGTAACAGTATTTCCCCAGGTAATTCTGGTGGTATAGAATTCTCCTGTCGAAATGTCAGCGGCTGCAATAGAAAACATACTTCCTTTAGCATAAACCGATATGAGATAGTTGTTTTTCTTTTCATCAAGCATTGCCGAATCCATAACAGTTCCTGGCGTTATGATTCTAACAACCTCTCTTTTAACTAATCCCTTTGCCAGTGCGGGATCTTCAACCTGTTCACAAATTGCAACCTTATAACCTTTATTAATCAGCTTGGATATATAGCTATCCACAGCATGATAAGGAACACCACACATGGGGGCTCTTTCCTTAAGTCCACAGTCACGGCCTGTAAGGGTAATTTCAAGCTCAGCGGATGCTATAATTGCATCATCAAAAAACATTTCGTAAAAATCGCCTAATCTAAACAAAAGGATACAGTCCTTATATTGCTCCTTCATGTCCAGATACTGCTGCATCATTGGTGTAACAGGCATTAAACCGACCTCACTTGCTTTTTTTGTAATAAATTAGTGACAGGAGCTACAGCCACCGCCGCATGAAGAACAATTTGAGCTTACACACTCTTCGCCCGAAATGGCAAAGGTTATTACATCATTTACATTCTTCATCAAGGCATCAAACTCATTTTTCGATTCGATGTATTCAAGAGTTATGGGATAAGAATTTATTTCTGCTTGCTTAGCCAGAAGCATTTGTCTTATATCAGCAAGTTGGACTTCGCCTTTTTTCTCTCTGGTGGCCTTGACAAGCTCTATCTGCAATAGCCTGTAGTCCTCCATCAGACCCATACCGCGCTCATCATTTTCAAGAATCTTTTCAGCCTTTTTTAATCTATTCAGTATATCTGATTCACCCAAAAGATTACCAAGCTCCCTTGCTTTTATCAAAATGTTGTCCATATTTTTTACCCTTTCATATTTTTATTTATAATATACTGCCATCCAATGACCAAGTACCAACATTTTCTATTTTTACATTTACTAACCGGCCTATTAAATCAGTGCTTCCCTTAAAGTTAACAATTTTATTTGTTCTGGTGCGTCCTGTGAGCATATTTATACTATTTTTGCTCAAGCCTTCTACAAGGATCTCTTCAGTTTTACCTGAAAGCTCTTCATTTATTTCTCTTCCTATTTTGTTTTGAACCTCTAAAAGCTTTTCAAAACGAGCTTTTTTAACATCCTCACTTATTTGGGCTTCCATGGAAGCCGCAGGAGTCCCGGTCCGTTTGGAATAGAGAAATGTATAAACATAGTCAAATCGGACTGTCTCAATAAGGTCTAAAGTTTGCTCAAAATCATAATCGGTTTCGCCAGGATATCCTACAATGATATCAGTTGTAATAGAAATACCGGGAATGTGCTGCCTAATTTTGTCAACAAGCTGAAAATAGTATTCCCTAGTGTACTTTCTGTTCATTTGTCTAAGTATAGTATTGCTACCAGCCTGAACAGGCAAATGAATATGCTCACAGACCTTGCTGCAATCTCTCATTGCAAATATAAGATCGTCAGACAAATCTTTAGGGTGTGAGGTCATAAAGCGTATCCTTTCAATGCCGTCAACATCTTCAAGATTGCGAAGCAGTTGTGCAAAGCTGCTATCATCCTTCCGGTCCAACCCGTAGGAGTTGACATTTTGGCCTAGCAGTGTAATTTCTTTAAATCCTTGGCGTCCAAGTATCCTCGCCTCGTCAATAATATCACTTTGCTGTCTGCTTCTTTCACGCCCTCTGACATATGGTACTATACAGTAGGAACAAAAGTTATTACAGCCGTACATTATTGTAAGCCACGCTTTTATGCCGTGCTCACGCCTTATGGGTAAACCTTCCGCAATCATACCCTCAGACGCTTCTACCTGGATTATCATATCTTTGGAATTAAGCGCTTTGTAAAGCAGCTCAGGCAATTTATGCAGATTGTGAGTTCCGAAAACTAAGTCCACCTGCTTGAATTTTTTTTTGATGTGATTGACTACTTCAGTCTGCTGCATCATACAGCCGCAAAGTGCGATTATCATATCAGGTTTTTTAGACTTAAGGGCTTTTAATGCACCAAGATGGCCATAAACCTTGAGTTCTGCATTTTCTCGCACACAACAGGTGTTATATAATATCAAATCACTCTCTTCCTGCTTATCAGTATGGGTATAACCCATTGCTTCCAACAACCCGGCTAATTTCTCAGAATCATTTTCATTCATCTGACATCCAAAGGTGCTGATAGTGTATTTCTTATCTAAATTTTGGTTTAATTCACGAACTGAGTGAATAAAAGCATCCTGTACGGTTATTTCCTCATCCGGAACCAATATTTTTTCCCTTTTGTCCAATGTCTCCTATCCTCCGATTGTCCGGTATTCTTAGTATTATATCATTTAACAAATATATCATCAATAAACCGTAAATAAAAGGCACCTCCACCACATAAACTCTGTGATGGAGGTGCCGGTAGGTAAAAATCAATAAGCGGACTAAACTGTGACTTCTTCAGGGGCATTTTGAGGAACGCTGACAGTAATTGCTTCATTATAGAAAGCGGCATATGTAGCTTGAATGTATGGGCATATCCAGATGAAACCAATGCCCAGTGTTATTATGCCGACTAATGACCAGCCAATAAAAGTAAGTCCAAGCCAAAACAGTTTACCTTTTTTGCCAGCCATTAATTTCTTGCTTTCTCTTAACGCTTCTCTTGCAGTCATTTGCGGATTGTCACCTAAAATATAGGGAGCCATTGAATAGGAAAAAGCCTTAATAATGCCAGGAACAAATAATAATAAAGACCAGAGAAAAATGAAGAAAGAAGAGATGATTGAAAGCCATAATGCCTTTCCAAAAAAGCTGAATCCTTCACAAACATCTCCCGCACTGGTTTGCTCTTTTCTTATTAAGCTGACGTTATACTTGTGATAGCCAACCAGTAATGCAGGTGAACACAGCGGTATTGCGCTTAAGAGAAGATAAATAAACATTGCACCTATAGACTGTCCGCGTTTGCCTTGCAAGCCTTCTTTTGCAATTGCCTTTAATTCCTTTGAAGATTTCATAATAACAGTTCAACCCCCTTTATAAATTATACTAATATTATAGCTATTAGTTTGGTCAATTACAATATATTGTATTTACTTAAAAAAATTACTAGTTTTACATTATACAGATGAATTAAGGGCAGCAAAGCTTTTTTTATTATCTTTATATAATGATTTAAATACATCAAAATATTTATCATAGACAGCCTTATTTCCCTTGTTAGGAAAATAGCATTTTGTTACTTCAATAAGCTTCTTTGCATCAGACAGTGAGTCAATATAGCCCAACCCTTTGGCTGCCACCAAAGCAGCACCTACTGCCCCGACATTTTGGGGACTTGCCACAGTCTCTATTTTTCTGCCAATTATATCAGAAAGTATTTGGCATGTCAGAGGGGCTAGTGCACCGCCACCAACAAAGCGTATAACCTCAGATGTTTTCACTTTTTTTTCTTGGGATTCTAACTGCCATCTGAGATGATAGCATACTCCCTCTAAAACAGAATGAATAAGCTCTGTCTTGCCTGTTTCAAGGCTAATGTTAAAGAACATCCCTCTTGCGTTGGAATCTTCAAAGGGGCACCTGTTTCCATGCAGCCAGGGAGTAAAAATAATGCCGTTGCTTCCTGGGGGGACATCCTTTATACAGTACATCATATATTCATAAAGACTAGTGTAAACAGCTTCCGGAGAATCATAAACATTTTTCTTTTCAAGATAAACCCCTATTTCGTCCAAAGCAAGATGATCTTTAACCCATTCAAGACATTTGCCCGCCGTTTCCAGCTCTGCAAAATAATTAAATGTATCTGAGTCTGCACCTACTATTGCAGCTATCATTGATGAGGTATCAACTAACCTGCTTTCAACAACAGTTGAAACCCATCCCGATGTGCCACAATAAATATGTGTATCACCCATCTCGACGGCTCCGGCACCAACGCCAATTAACGAAGCATCTCCTCCTCCCCCGAAAACAGGAGTACCTTCATTCAAGTGAAGACACAGGCTAGCTTTTTCAGTAATATATCCTGCTTTATCTGAGCAATTTATAATTTTAGGAAGATGCTTCATATCAACACCCAGCATATCGCACATTTCTTTGCTGAAGCCCTCATGTCCCTTTCTCGAATCATACAGCAATGTAGAAAAAGCACTGTCGGGTGTCATAATAAACTCGCCAGTGCACTGGTTAATTAAGAACTCCTTAACATCAAGCCAATTGTGAACTTTTGCGAATACTTCGGGCTCATTATTCTCAACCCATTTATATTTGTATACAGGGTCCTTAACACTTGCTGCAACAGCGCCTGTTATTTTCAGAGATTTTAATAGCTTAAAAACATTGGTGCCTGCAATTTGAATTCCATGCGCCATATTCTCCCTAAGCTCTCTGACAGCTCTTTGGTCCATGTAGCTCATAGCCCTTCTGACAGGCCTGCCTTCCTTATCCACTAGAACAAGTCCTTGCATTTGGGAGCAAAAAGAAATTCCGTCGATCATATCCTTTGAAATATTGTTTTCCTCAAGCAGGCGTTTTGTTGTATTGCACATTGCTCTCCACCAGCTGTCAGGGTCTTGCTCCACTCCTCCGTTTTCCAAAACGAAAAGCTCATAGCTTTCCATAGCAGAAGCTATAAGCTTTATGGTATCGGAAATTTCAAAAAGACATGTTTTTAGACCGGTTGTACCTACATCATAGGCAATAATATGAATTGACATGTTATGACCTCCGTATGTTTTATATTAGAAGACTATATAAAAGCCTAACTGATAAAGAAAGCACCCTTTATAAATTTCATCAATTGCTCTACAACCAGCTCATCCTTATCGAATATATCTACCCCTGTAAATATCTTCATTCGCTGCTTATAATACTCACAGGAATAAGAAAACTGAAGTAAAATAAACAAATTGTCCAAAAAGAACGCAAAAAGACTCGGATCTGCATCAGGACGTACCTTTCCTGACTTTTGCGCCTCTTCAATATAAGAAGTGTAAAGACCGGCTGTTGCACTTTCCATCTCGGAAGAGATTTTCCATACGAGGTTTGAGCGGCTTTCTGTAGCCATCTCATTGTAAAGCTTTGTAAGTGAAACTTGCGAACGGGAATGCTTTTGTATAGCTCGAATGATTTTTTCAATCCTGTTTTCTAAATTGTCATCCTCGGCTATTATTTCATTTAGAACATTTTTCAGCGTTTCGACGCCCACATGGACAACCGTTAAAAATAAATGCTCCTTATTATCAAAATACTTATATATAGACCCTACACTAATGCCGGATTTTTGCGCAATACTATTTATGTTTGCGCTATCAAAGCCATGCTCTGAAAATTCGTCAATTGCCACAGATAATATCTTTTGTCTTTTTTCCTCCGATATTTTTTTAAAGGAGTCATTATAATAATCTTTATTCATTTAACACCTCTTAATCAGTTTTATTACCATTGTGGTGAGTGAGTATTCACTCATATTTTACCACATTCAATAAATAATACAAGAATTTTCTGGTTTGATTTGTTGACTTTTACCATTTAAATGATATACTAATAAGTGAGTGAACATTCATTCACTCACCTACCTTTAATAAAATATTTGTCATAATAAGCACTGTTCTCTGGCTGCTTATTATGAAGACTGGAGGTTTTATGGATACCAGATTTGCCATTTCTGAATATCACGACGCGAAGGAAGTAATAAAAGAGCTTGATGTACTTATCAAAAAGCCTATTTATTCCATTAAGCCTGAAGCTCTGAAAACCTATGTAGACGAGTATTTTGAAAAGAAATGTTCAAATTCAAAGGCTATGATTGAAAAAGCAAAAGAAATTATCCCCGGCGGTGTTCAACACAATTTGGCATTTAACTACCCCTTCCCCCTGGTTTTCACTAAAGCAGAAGGAGCTTACCTTTATGATATTGACGGTAATAAATATTACGACTTTCTTCAAGCCGGAGGACCTACTGTCCTCGGAAGCAATCCAATTGAAGTCCGCAGCAAAGTTATAGAGCTTTTAAATACTTGCGGTCCGTCAACAGGTTTGTTTCATGAATATGAATACAAGCTTGCCAAGCTGATTTCTGATAATTTTGAAACTGTAGAGATGTTTAGAATGCTGGGCTCAGGTACAGAGGCTTGTATGGCGGCTATCAGGGTTGCAAGACTGGCTACCAGGAAGAAATATATTCTAAAAATGGGGGGAGCATATCATGGCTGGAGTGACCAGCTGGCATACGGAATTCGCGTCCCCGGCTCAAAATGGACCCAATCCAGTGGGGTACCCCATTTCTGCTTTAAAAACACACAGGAGTTTTTCCCCAATGACCTCAACGACCTTGAAAGAAAACTAAAACTCAATAGGCTCAGGGGCGGAACTGCTGCAGTTATGATTGAGCCTGTAGGTCCGGAAAGCGGAACAAGACCGCTTGATAAGGATTTTAATAAGGGAGTTGAAGCTCTTTGCCGTAAATATGGCGCACTATTGATATTTGATGAGGTTGTGACGGGTTTTAGGATTGGAATGTCAGGTGCACAAGGATATTTCGGTGTTTCGCCTGATCTTACTGTTTTCGGTAAGGCTGTAGCCGGTGGATATCCTGGTGCAGGTGGCTTAGGCGGTAAGCGTGAATATATGAAATATCTTTCTGCCGGTATCGGTTCAGACGGTAAAAAGCATAAAAAAGCTCTTGTTGGCGGAACTATGGCGGCAAATCCCCTTAGTTGTGTAGCAGGTTATTATGCATTGTCTGAAATAGCAAGCACGAATGCAGCCCAGAAAGCCGGCCAGATAGGTGACAAGCTAACAAAGGGACTTAGAGAGCTGATCAAGAAATACAATTTACCCTTTGTTGCATTCAATCAAGGCTCCATATGCCATCTTGAAACTGTCGGTACAATGCATTTTTCTATAAACTGGTCAAAGCCATGGACTATTCCAGCTATATTAAAGGCAACCTCTGCCCGTAAGAAAGAAATGGAGCATATGGGCGCGGCGTATATGGCAGAGGGTATTGTCACTCTCGCAGGAAGCAGGCTATATACAAGTGCGGCATATACTGATGAAATGATTGACGATGTACTGGAGAGATTTGACAGGGTGTTTGCAAACGTAGGAGTAATCAGTGAATAATAGAATCCTAAGGAGTGTTTGAGATGACTATTCAGGAAGCTAAGGAAAAGGTCATACTTGCAGGAAAGGAACTGGTCAGAACCGGCCTTATTGCCCGCACCTGGGGGAACGTCAGTTGCCGTATAAGCGACAGTAATTTTTTAATTACTCCGAGCGGCAGAGACTATATGTCACTGACGGAGGATGAGATTGTCAAGGTTTCCATCTCAGATTTGAGCTATGACTCCGATATAAAACCCTCCTCAGAAAAGGGTGTTCACGCAACCGTATATAAGCAATATCCAAATGTAAACTTTGTTATTCATACCCATCAAAATATGGCATCTGCCATAAGCGCATCAAATCTCCCCTCCATTAAGGTGTCAAGAGCAGAATTTCCTCTATTGGGGGGGGAGGTTATCTGCGCCGGCTATGCACTTCCTGGGACTTCGAAGCTAATGGTCAATGTTGCCAAAGCTCTTGGCAGTTCAACTGGAAAAGCTGTCATAATGAAACATCACGGTGCCTTATGCTTTGGTGAGGATTATGATGAAGCTTTTATTGCTGCTCATGAGCTGGAGGCTGCTTGCAAAAGCTTCATTGCCACAAAAAACAACGGTGTGTCCCTGGAAAGCCCAATTGAAACATTGGGTATAACTGAGCGTGACAAGCATGCCGCTATGCATCAAGAGAATGCTGATATTTTCCATGGGGTTAGTGAGATTTTTAATTGCAATAAAAATATTAATTACATTGTTCATGCTAACTCGCAGAATATAAACTCAATACAGTCAAATACATCGAGGCTTCTTCCCCTGCTGGATGACTTCGCTCAAATTGCAGGAACTTCAGTGAAAATTGTTGAGAGGAATACAAAAGAAATTTTGTCAGCGTTAAAGAGCTCATCTGCAGTGATAATAAAAGACTATGGAGCACTTTGTGCCGGTAGCTCTTTGGGTGATGCTAAGGCTGTGGCAATGGTGTTGGATAAAAACTTAATTGCGTACAAAACAGCATCCTTATTTGGCAAAATCAAATACATAAATCCTATAGAGAGTAAATTGATGAGATTTGTTTACTTAAAGAAATATTCAAAACAATTTAATAAAAAATAAGGGAGTGTCAATATGTCAAAAAAAAGGAATCCCTCCCCCTATCGATGGGTTATAATTCTTGCCATAGTCCCTATTATTATCTCTACAGAAATAATGTGGCTTTCACTGGCTCCGATTGCAAGTATGGCAGAAAGCTTTTACGGGGTATCCAGCCTAAGCATTTCGCTGTTTTCCATGAGCTACATGATTATGTTTATTTTGTTTTCTCTGCCTGCTTCCTGGATAGTTGATAAATATGGTTTCAGATATTCACTAATTATCGGGGCGACAATTACTGCTGTCTTTGGGCTGTTCAGGGCAATTTTTGCGGATAATTTCACAGCCGTACTTATTTCACAGTTTATTATTGCAATGGGACAGCCGTTTCTTTTGAACATATCGACAAAGGTACCAGCAAACTGGTTTCCTGTGTCAGAACGCTCAACTGCTGCCGGTGTATTGACTATGGCTCAGTATATCGGCTTTGCCGTACCTATGGTAGTGGCGCCGATATTAGCTGAAAGCTCAGGAATACAATACACCTTTTATATTTTTGCCTTCATTGGGATTATCTCTGCAATAATTGCAATAGCTTTCACGAGGGAAAAGCCCGCTATAGCGCCTCCAGGGCCTATTTCTCCCAGAGAAGACATGAGCGTGTCTTCTGTGAAAAAGCTTTTTACAAACAAGGCCTTTAGTCTGGTATTATTTATTTGCTTTATATCCATGGGTATATTTAATGCACTGCTGACTTTGATAGAAGCTATACTCGTCCCGCGTGGCATAACATCAGCCCAAGCAGGTATTGTCGGAGCTGTTTTTGTGGTAGCCGGTATAGCAGGAGCTGTTGTATTGCCCATTATTTCAGATAATATTAAAAAAAGGACTCCGTTTTTTATAGGCGCAATTGCTTTACTAATACCGTTGTATCTTGGGTTAACATTTGTAGACAAATATACTCTTCTTATTGGAATTGCAGGAATTGCCGGGTTTTCAATAATGGGTGTCGCCCCCATACTTTTCCAGCATGGTGCGGAAGTGGCTTATCCTGTACAAGAGGGCACTTCTTTAGGTGTTATACTGTTGATGGGGCAAATATCCGGAGCACTGTTCCTCTATCTTTTCGAAGTGCTTCAAATCGCCTTAAGCTCAGTAATCTGGCCTATGCTGCTGTTTGTCCTCCTAACTGGTATTCAGCTTCCAGCAGCTATAAAAATTAAAGAATCAGATGCTGTAAAACAAGAAGCTTCCTAGCGTTAGGGGCCGGGCACCTCGGAATCCAACTAGGAATAGATTTTTGAGGCGATACAGAGCAATGCCCTCTCCCTTGTTTTATCATCAGCCATTAATGCATTTTCCAAAAACTCTGGATGCCCTTTTATGAATTTTCTCATGGACTCGCGGGGATTTTTTGTATATTCAAGAATCATTTCATGCTGCCCCTTGTTGATAAGATTCAGCTTAAGTGCATTGTCGAAAAAGTCCTTATCGATTTTCACCATGGAAAAGGAGCAGATATCATTATCCTCTAAAAGCTCACCCCCGCCCTGTAATCTGTCAACTACTGCAATACTGTTTGTGATTTGACCGCAGATATTCTTTATGGCAGGAATCCATGCCCTTTTGAAGCTTGACGCTTCTGTAATTAGATCTGCTATATGGAGGACATTAGCGCCGTTAATTGACTCAATTAAGCTTGTTTTGCCCGACTTTGTAACAACTGTCTCTAAATTCTTGTAAATCGCAATATGAGGCTTATTAAGAAGCTTGGCAATAATAAGTGAAAAGAACCAGTCACGTCTTTCACCTCCAGAAATATAATCAACGGAGTCTAAGTCAATATTGTCATTTATAAACTGGAGCATACAGTCGATTACGCCTTTGAAAATCGCGTCTGAGTCATAGTTGCCGGCAATAGACTCAATAAGCTTTGCCGGGCATGAAAGCTTTTCCGCCTTGACAGCGTCTATATATTCCAGCAGCTTTAATGCTTTCTTTTCACTTCCGTACAAAAAGTGAGTATTTATGTAATAAGGGCCTATTGTACCAGATGTATACCAAAATGGTTTGTTCTCAGGGCAAACCCTGACTGCTCCTGTTTCAAAAAGCCAGTTTACAAGCTTTTCAACCGACATGTAAAAACTCCTCCTCATTTAATATCAATTAGGCTAGTCATCATTTATTTTATCTTTTTCAATCGCTTGCTTTTTTTCTCTTTCTCTCTCCCTATCCCTTACCTTTTTCATATAATCTTCCCACCACTGCTGGTTTACTATTGTCCCGTATTCGTTTCCCAGGTGGGTAGCATCCCCCTCTGTAACCGTTGAAAATTTGCCATCCTCATAATCCATAATTGTAAGGGCTGTATTGTCACACCACGCCACATTTGTCATTTCTTCAAGAGTGCATGACCTAAAGAAGCATATAAGTGCCCGGATAGCTGTACCGTGTGTAACAATACAGATATTCTTCCCAATGTTATGATTAATAATATACATTACCTCGTCAATAAGTCTTTTTTGAAATGAAACCATAGACTCGCCGCCAGGCATTTGATGCTTATGAGGGCTGTTCTCCCAGGTTTTATAGGCTTTCGGCCACCTTTCTTCCAACTCAGCCCATGTCAGGTCCTCCCATTCACCACCGTTAATTTCCTTTAGCTTATCTGTTCTGATAATTGGAAGATTTTTAGCTTTAGAGATGTATTGAGCCGTTTCCATGGTTCTTTTAAGAGAGCTGGAGTAAAGAACATCAATATCCAAGCCCGAAAGCCTATCAGCAACAAGCTGTGCCTGAATGTGTCCCTTGTCTGTTATTGGTGAATCAGTCCAGCCATGAAAATGCCTTATTTTGTTCCCTACTGCTTCTGCATGTCTTACAAATATGAGTCTTGTTTTTTTATTCTCCATGGTAGATTTCAATTTATCCAATCACCTCTCCTTTTCTATAACGCTGAGATCTATTACATCAAGATTCATTTTATTATTCTCCATCTCAATGCAGCTTACCACGGCTTTTGCAGTATCAAGTGATGTAAAGCATGGTATGGACATTTCAACTGCCTTGCGTCTGATTCTAAAGCCGTCTCTTTCAGGCTGCCTGCCTCTTGTAGGCGTATTGATAACTATCTTAACTTTCCCAGATGAAATAAGGTCAAGTATATTGGGATGTCCCTCATTTATTTTTTTGACAGCATTTGTTGCAACACCATGGGAATTCAGTATATTAGCTGTCTTTCCTGTGGCCCAGAGCTCATAGCCCAACTTTTCAAACTTCTCTGCAATCGGCACAAGCTCAAGCTTATCAGAATTCCGAACAGTCATTAAAACTCCCCCTGCCTTATCAGGAAGCCTTATACCTGATGCGACAATCCCCTTATACAACGCCTCGTGAAAGGTCCTACCCACACCTAAAACCTCTCCTGTGGACTTCATTTCAGGTCCAAGTCCCGTATCCACATCATGGAGTTTTTCAAATGAAAACACAGGAACCTTTATTGCCACATAATTACTTTTTCTGAATAGTCCCGTCCCGTATTTAAAATCCTTAAGCTTTTTCCCTGTCATAATCTTTGTGGCTATGTTAACCATGGGAATACCTGTGACTTTGCTTATATACGGGACTGTACGGCTTGACCTTGGATTCACCTCAATAACATAAAGCCCATTATTATGCAGTATGTATTGAATATTAATCAGTCCGATAACATTAAGTGCTTTTGCAAGCTTTTCAGTGTATTCTATTATTTTTCCTACAATAGATTCGGGAACAGATATTGCAGGATAAACCGATATGCTGTCACCGGAGTGAATCCCCGCACGCTCTAAGTGCTCCATAATGCCTGGTATAAGAATACTTTCGCCGTCGAAAATTGCATCAACCTCTATTTCCTTACCCATAAGGTATTTGTCAATAAGTATGGGGTGTTCCTGCTTAACTCTGTTTATTATTTCCATGAATTCAACTATGTCTTTATCGTTATATGCGATTTCCATTCCCTGTCCGCCGAGAACATAGGACGGTCTAACTAAAACAGGGTACATAAGCTCATTTGCAGCTTTTAATGCTTCCCCTAATGTATAAACAGTAGTTCCTTTAGGTCTTGCTATACCGGCATCTTCTAAAATCTTATCAAATTTCTCCCTGTCTTCGGCAGCATCAACATCCTTTGCCTGTGTTCCGATAATCTTTACTCCCATATCGCTTAATTGATTAACAAGCTTTATGGCTGTCTGTCCGCCAAATTGTACAATAACGCCCTCAGGCTGTTCACATTCTATAATATTTTCAACATCCTCTATTGTCAACGGTTCAAAATACAATCTGTCGGACGTATCGAAATCTGTGCTGACTGTCTCAGGGTTGTTGTTTGCAATTATGGTTTCATAACCCATCTGCCTTAAAGCCCAAACACAATGAACACTGCAATAGTCAAACTCTATCCCCTGACCGATTCTTATAGGACCCGAGCCTATAACAAGTATCTTTTTTCTCTCAGACTTTGTTACCTCGTTGAATGTGTCGTATGTTGAATAATAATATGGTGAAACAGCTTCAAACTCAGCTGCACATGTGTCAACCATTTTAAATACTGCATTTATTCCAAGTCTTGAGCGTGTTTTCTTTACACAAGCCCTTTCAGCACCTATAAATTTTGCAATTGCAATATCCGGAAAGCCTAGAATCTTTGCTTTTTTAAGCATTTCGGGTGTTATGGTATCCAATGTGAATTTTTTCAGTTGTTCTTCCATCAATACAATTTCATTAATCTTAGAGATAAAATAATTATCGATTTTTGTAATGCTGTGTATTTTCTCAACCGAAATTCCACGCCTAAGTGCTTCAGAGATTACGAATATTCGCTCGTCATTTACCTCATGGAGCTTTTCTAGTATTGTTTCGTTGTCGAGGGGTTTGTACATTTTCTGCTCCAGAGTGTATATGCCAAGCTCCAGTGACCTTATCGCCTTCATCAGGGCAGCCTCAAATGAGCTGCTGATAGACATGACCTCACCAGTTGCCTTCATTTGTGTACCTAATGTCCTTTGTGCCTTTACAAATTTGTCAAAGGGCCATTTTGGAATCTTTACGACAACATAATCCAGTGTCGGCTCAAAGCAAGCGTAGGTTTTCCCTGTTACCGAATTTGTTATTTCATCCAGTCCATACCCAATGGCAATTTTGGTGGTAACCCTTGCAATCGGGTATCCTGTAGCCTTTGAAGCTAAGGCGGAGGAACGGCTAACCCTTGGATTTACCTCAATAACAGCATATTCAAAGCTTTCTGGATGTAGTGCAAACTGTACATTGCAGCCTCCTTGAATCCCAAGAGCTGAAATTATATCAAGGGAGGCGGTGCGAAGCATTTGATATTCAGTATCCGACAAGGTCTGTGACGGAGCAACCACGATGCTGTCGCCTGTATGTACACCAACTGGGTCAATGTTTTCCATGTTACACACAGCAATAACATTTCCCTTACCGTCTCTCATTACTTCAAACTCAATTTCCTTCCATCCTGAAACACACTTTTCGATTAGTATCTGTCCTACGCGGCTTAGCCTGAGCCCATTGACTGATATTTCATTAAGCTGCTCTTTATTGTATGCGATACCGCCACCAGTGCCGCCTAATGTATATGCAGGCCTTACAATTACGGGGTATTCTATTTCATCGGCAAAAGAGAGTGCATCCTCAACCGATGTGACCACCTTACTTGCGATACACGGCTGGCCAATGCTTTCCATAGTGTCCTTAAAAGCCTGCCTGTCCTCTGACATTTTTATGGCTTCGGTAGACGTTCCTAAAAGCTTAACTCCCATTTGTTTTAAAAAACCTGATTCAGAAAGCTCCATTGCAAGGTTTAGGCCTGTTTGTCCACCTAATGTGGCCAGCATGCTATCAGGTCTTTCTTTCTCTATTATTTTCATTACTGTTTCTGCATTCAAAGGCTCTATGTATATCTTGTCTGCTATTTGTGTATCAGTCATTATAGTTGCAGGATTGCTGTTTACAAGAACAACCTCAATACCTTCCTCTTTAAGTGCCTGACAGGCTTGCGTTCCAGCATAATCAAATTCTGCTGCCTGCCCGATTATGATGGGGCCTGAGCCGATTACAATTACCCTACTGATATCATTATGTCTTGACATCCTTATCTCCCTTCCCTATGTCTGATCATTTCAAAAAAGTCATCGTAAAGGTATGCTGTTTCGGTAGGTCCTGGTGCATCCTCCGGGCGGAATTGCACAGTAAAAGCCGGAATATCCTGATAACGTATACCCTCCACAGTGCCGTCATTCATATTTATATGTGTTATAACAGATTTTGAGTTGCTAAGACTCTCTTCTGTTACAATATATCCATGATTTTGAGTAGTAATAAATACCCTGTCCTTTTCTATATCCTTTACAGGGTGGTTGCTTCCTCTATGACCGCATTTAAGCCTTTGTGTATCTGCTCCTCTTGCAAGAGCCACCAGCTGATGTCCAAGACCTATTCCGAATACCGGCTTTTTACCAAGTAATTGCTTTATAACTTCAATCTGTTCTGTATATTCCTTAGGATTTCCAGGCCCGTTTGTCAGTAAAATACAGTGAGGTTCAAAAGCCAATATCTCATCCGGCAAAGCCTTGGCCGGGAACCTTAAAATGTCACAGTCCCTTTTTACCAGAGATTTAATGATGTTTCTGTTTGCTCCATAATCTATCATTGCAACTCTTAACCCTTTGCCTTCAATATGCTCTAATTCCTTTACTGTAACCTTTAAAGCAGGCTTTTTGATTTTATTTTTTAAAATTGCTACTTTCTTTAAATTAAAATCAAAGCTTTTTTGAGTTGAAATCATTCCCACCATGGTGCCTTTGTTGCGTAAAATTCTGGTCAATAAACGTGTATCGATACCCTCTATACCTATAACATTATTTTTTTCAAGATATTCATTTAGAGTTTCAATTGAGCGCCAATTACTTGGATTTCTGCAAATTTCTTTGACGATAAAGCCCTTAAGGTGAGGCTTATGCGAACCAATATCCTCGGTGTTTATACCATAGTTTCCGACTAAAGGATAAGTCATTGCAACTATTTGGCCATAGTTGGAGGGATCTGTAAGTATCTGATGGTACCCAGTCATTGAGGTATTAAAAACCAATTCGCCTATAACCTCTCCGCAAGCTCCAAAGCCGCTGCCTTCAAAAACAGTACCGTCTTCTAATGCTAAAAAGGCCTTCATCAAGTTTCTCCTTCTGGTCTAAAAAAATTGTCTGATTTATCTATTTGCAACAAGATTCAAGAGCCTGAATAATTTCATCCCTCATTCTGATTGCCTCTTGCCTTGCGGCAGCATCAAAATCCTTTTCAGTGTATTTACCCTGCCATCTTTCTGCTTTCCAGGCGCACATAATACTTCTTGAAGCATTTATAATAGCTCCTGTACCATCCTCATTGAAGGAGTTTACAGCATCCCTTGCTGTCCCTCCCTGTGCTCCATAGCCAGGTACTAAGATATATGCATTTTTCATTATTTTTCTTAACACCTTAGCCTGCTTAGGATATGTAGCTCCTACAACAGCCCCGATACTGCTGTATCCGCATTCTCCCATGACTTCCTTTCCCCACTCGTTTACAAGCTGTGCCACCTTTTCGTATAAGTGAAGACCATCCTCTGTCACAATGTCTTGAAGCTGTCCGGAGGATTTGTTTGAAGTCTTTACAAGAATAAATATACCCTTTTCAAAGGATTTACAGTCGTTTATGAAGGGCTCAACTCCATCAATGCCGAGATACGGGTTGACTGTAAGTGCATCGGCATCACAAGCGGAAGCTTCTCTTTTCCCAATGGGAGAGGTTCCAAGATATCCAGATGAATAAGCTTTAGCCGTAGAGCCGATATCATTTCTTTTCCCATCGGCTATAACGATTAAACCTTTTGATTTAGCATATTTGCAGGTTTCATAAAATGCATTTAACCCTTCGATACCATACATTTCATAATACGCAAGCTGCGGTTTTACTGCCGGGACAATATCATATACACAGTCAATAAGCTTTTTATTGAATTCCATATAAGCTTTGGCAACTGCCTTAAGGCTTTCTCCATGTTCCTTAAATGCTTTTTCCTTTATATACTCAGGTATATATAAAAGATTAGGATCAAGACCAACTACGGTAGGGTTGTTTAGCCTTTTAATGCTTTGTGTTAATTTATCTGCAAACACTTTATCAGTCCTTTCATAATAAAATACCCTCGCTGACTACAAGCTTTCCTTCTACAATGGTGCACCACACCTGGCCATAAAGCTTAAACCCGTTGTAAGGCGAATTTTTTGACTTGGATTTAAATTTTTCGATATCAACAGTAATTTCTTTATCAATGTCAATAATGGTTATATCTGCACAACTTCCAACTTCAAGGGAGCCTTTGTTTAACCCCAGTATTTTTGAGGGATTAAGACTCATTTTTTCAACAAGCTTAGATATGGACATATTGTTTTGTTTAACAAGATATGTAACTGCTAAAGGTACTGCCGTTTCAAAGCCTACTAATCCGTTTGCTGCGAAATTAAACTCAATATTCTTCTCATCTGAATGATGAGGGGCGTGGTCCGTAGCAATAATATCAATGGTATCGTCAAGAAGCCCCTTGACTATTGCTTCCATGTCCTTTTTTGTCCTGAGAGGCGGATTAACCTTAGCCAGAGTATTGAAACCCTCACAAGCCTCCTCAGTCAGTGAGAAGTAGTGGGGACAGGTCTCGCATGTGACCTTCACCCCTTTCTTTTTTGCATTTCTTATCATTTCTACTGAGAGTTCTGTACTAACATGTGCAATGTGCAAAGGCAGGCCTAAATACTCAGATAATATAAGCTCCCGTGCAACCATTATTTCTTCAGCAGCAGCAGGTATCCCTTTAAGCCCTAATACAGTCGACATATAGCCTTCGTTCATTACACCGTCTTCTGCAATATCAGTATCTTCACAATGGGATATTAATGTTATATCGAATATGGAAGAGTATTGCATTGCTTTTTTCATCAACGAAGAGTTCATGATTGGTTTTCCGTCATCTGATATGGCTACAGCGCCGGCAAACTTCAGTTCACCTATCTCTGCCAGCTCCTCCCCTTTTTGCCCTTTAGTAACAGCTCCAATGGGATATACATGAACATATCCTTCCAACCGCGCTTTATCAAGTATATATTTAATAACAGATTCATTGTCTATAACAGGGTTTGTATTTGGCATACAGGCAATAGAGGTAAATCCGCCGACTGCAGCAGAAGCAGTTCCTGTTTCAATATCCTCTTTGTACTCATATCCCGGATCACGCAGGTGACAGTGTGCGTCCACAAGACCTGGTAATACGTATTTACCTGTTGCATCTATGGTTTCGCAATTCTCCTGCTGAATATTTTCAAAAACCTGGGAAATGAAACCATCCTCAACTAATATATCTGTTACTTTATCTGTTCCTGTTTTAGGATCTACTACATGTCCGTTTTTAATTAACAGCTTCATCACTAATCCTCCTGGTTAAAAGATAAAGAAGTGCCATGCGAACTGCGACACCATTTGTCACCTGTTCATTTATCACCGAATAGTCGCTGTCAGCAACAGGGCTTGTCAGCTCAAGACCTCGGTTGACAGGCCCGGGATGCATAATCAGGGCGTTCTTCTTAGCAAGCTTGAGTCTTTTTTCATCAAGACCGTAAAATCGTGTATATTCACGGGCTGACGGGAAAAGTGCTTTTTTTTGCCTCTCCAACTGAATTCTCAATGACATTACAACATCTGCGTCTATTAAAGCCTCCTGGATAGTGCTATACACTTTTGCGCCTGTTCTTTCTATGAAAGGGGGTATTAAGGTTGAAGGTCCTGAAATGGAAACCTCTGCACCCATCTTTTGAAGCCCCCAAATATTGCTTCTTGCAACCCTGCTGTGATAAATATCGCCTATTATGGCTACCTTTAGACCTTTTAGCGAACCCATTTTTTCTCTCATTGTAAACATATCAAGCAAGGCCTGTGTGGGGTGCTCATTCATTCCGTCTCCGGCGTTTATTACCGAGGCTTTAACGTTTTTTGCCAGAAGATGGGGCGCACCTGATTGGGGGTGTCTGATTATTATTATATCCGTGCCCATCATATCAATAGTCCGGGCAGTATCTATCAATGACTCGCCTTTTTGAACACTACTTGCGGATGAAGATATATTGGCAGCAGCAGCACTCATGTATTTAGATGCAAGCTCGAATGAAAGCCTGGTGCGGGTACTGTTTTCGTAGAATAAAGTAACAATAGATTTGCCCTGCAAGTGTGGTGTTTTTTTACTGTTTGATGTAATAATATACTTCATTGTTTTAGCAGTGTCCAGGATAAATTCTATCTCCTGGGCAGAAATATCTCTTAGACCCAGCAAATCCTTTGATTTCAAATGCATAAATTTCTACCGCCTTTTTGTTAATGTAATTTATCAAAAAAAAAGTAAGGAATAGTCCTTACTCAATGCTTAGTATTTTTATCAACATCGCTTATTGTTACGACATTAACCTTGTCAATATCATAAAGCTTAACATTAACCAATTCCGATTTTGATGTAGGAACGTTTTTACCTACAAAATCAGCCCTTATTGGAAGCTCCCTATGACCTCTGTCA
>CAZPMC010000040.1:0-20479 GCA_964587755.1 uncultured Oscillospiraceae bacterium | reverse complement strand
GTTGAGGCAGGAATAACAAGATATATGCCCGTGTTTTGGGAAGCTGATGTTAAGCTGATAGGGCCTGTCAGAAGCTCAAGACATTATTTCCTGGATTTCGCCATGGAGCATGATGCCATTTACACTCATGTGGGGTGGAGTCCGATGGCACAATCTGACATAAGTAAGTTTAAAATAGCCAATGTAAACGGGCTGGTTGTCAGTAATGAGGTGATATGGGACCTGACAAAGGACAAGAACAATTGGCAGGATTCTTACAGCTCAATGGAAAAGCTTTTGGAGTATTCATCAAAAAAAGGCTACAGGATGCAATCCAAAGTGAAATATCCCTTTAGCTATAATGCCAAAGATGTTGCTTTAGAAGGGGGCATACCCGCCACAAGGATAGAGCTTAAGTATTCAACCTACGCAAATTCTGGATATGAGTATGACGAACAAACACGGACATATAAGCGCTTAAGGCAGGGGAAGCCCCATATGGAGAGAGTCAGCGAAAAGCAGATTGAAGTGAAAAATATTATTATCAGATTTACAAAAAACTTTACCATTCCTGGAGATAAGGAAGGCAGACAGGATATGGTGACAACAGGAAGCGGCGACGGATGGTTTATATCCTGCGGGACGGCAATAAAGATAAAATGGTCGAAGGAATCAAGGAGTTCCCAGACCAAATATACCGATGAAGCGGGAAAAGAAATAACTCTAAACAGAGGTCAGACCTGGATACAGGTAATGCCTCTTAATTCAAAGGTGACGATAGAATAGTGAAAAAGAGTGTTAGTTTATAATTGTGATGGGTAATAATACTAAAGCATATAAAAACAGCAGGAAGGATGGTAGAACAATGAAGAAATTGTGGAGATGCGGTGTTTGCGGTTATTTACATGAGGGGAGCGAAGCACCTGATGCTTGCCCGAAATGCAGAGCCCCCAAGGAGAAATTTTCTGAGCTTAGTAACGAGGAAGCTGAAAAGATTTACATGTCTGACAGAACAAATGACATACATATGGAGATAATTACACTGGCGGCTAAGATTCAAGAGCTGGCAAAAGAAGGCATTGAAATTAACCTTGACCCACCGTGTGTTGCTTTGTTTAAAGATGCCATTGCTGAGACAAGGGTAATAAAACAAAGGTCTAAAGCAGAAATTGAAGGACACATGAAAAGAGGAAAGTGGTAAAATCTAAAATTGAGTTGCCACAACATAAAAGTATATTTGAAAAGCTTCGGGTGTACCCGTAGCTTTTCGCATGAAGGATGAGATTTATGAAAAAGATAAATATAGCATTAGTTGGTTTGAGCTTCGGTGGTGCATTTGTTGAAATATACAAGGACCATCCTGATGTTGCCTCAGTTGGAATATTCGACAGTAACAAGCAGAAGATGAAGGATGTAAAGGAAGCATTCGGAATAGACAAGACCTACGAAAGCTTTGATGAGATTCTAAGGGATGATACTTTGGATGCTGTGCATTTGGTTACCCCTATACCTGTACATGAAGAGCAAACAATCCAAGTGCTCAATTCCGGCAAGCACTGTGCTTGTACGGTGCCAATGGCCATTTCACTTGATGGCATAGAGAAAATTATCCAGGCAGTCAGAAGCACCGGTAAAAAATATATGATGATGGAAACTGCCCTTTACACATATCACTTTTTTTATGTGAAGCAGTTGCTTAAAAGTGGCAGATTGGGGAAAATACAGTTTTTAAGAGGTTCACATTATCAGGATATGGCTGCCTGGCCTGATTATTGGCTGGGTTTGCCTCCAATGTACTATGGGACTCATGCCATAGCACCTATTACTGTTTTATCTGGGTCCCGGGTAAAGCGGGTTAATTGTTTCGGTTCCGGCACCATGGATGAGAGACTTACACACTTCTATGGTAACCCCTTCCCGGTGGAGTGTGCAATATTTGAGTTCGAGAATGGCTTAAAGGGTGAGGCTACTAGGAGTCTATTTGAGACTGCAAGAGCTTATCAGGAGGGCTTGTTTGTCTATGGCAGCAAAGCAAGCTTTGAATGGGGCTTTAAGGATGATGACAGCCCGTTCCTGACAACTCTGTCACCTCCTGTTGAAGGAAGGCGCGGAGGGGTGACCCGGGTTGAGAAAATTGAGCTTCCAAACTATTATCATACATTGCCGGAGGAAATCCAAAAGTACACTGTCGGTAAGGATTATGATCCTCTAAATCCTCAGGATTCACTAAAAAAAGGAGCGGGAGCAGGTCATCACGGATCCCATCCTCACCTTGTAAATGAATTTGTTAAGGCTATAATAGAGGATAGAAAACCATGGATTGATGAAATCCTTGCAGGAAACATTACGGCTGCAGGCATATGTGCTCATGAATCGGCAATGAATAACGGGGCGCCTGTAGAGGTTCCTGTTTTTTAAAATGACAGAATAACTATAAATAGCTAGTTGAGGAGTAGAAAATGGAGCAGTTTAGGAGAATAACAATAGAAGACAGAGAGCTTTTAGCAAAATATTTAGCAATGTCAAAACACAGAGCTTGTGATTACAGCGTGGGAAATCTTGTTCTATGGTCGGAGGTCTACAATACCGAATATACTGTGGCAGAAGATATGCTTATCATAAGATTTATGAAGAATAATGAATACAATTTCGCTTTCCCAATGGGTGGAGGGGATTTAAAAAAAGCATTTGAGTGGATATTAGATTACTGCAAGAAACAAAAGATTGACTTTATTATGAATGTTGTTGAACCTGAAATGTTTGAGAGGGTTGAGGAAATATTCCCAGGGAAATTCCAAATCACTTACAACAGAGATTATGCGGATTATGTGTATAAAGCTTCAGACTTAAGAGAGCTTGTTGGTAAAAAATATAACGGCAAGAGAAACCACATTAATAAATTTTTAAAAACCAATGACAACTGGGCTTATGAAACTATTACCGATGAGAATACGGATGAATGCATAGAAATGGTTAAGCAATGGTGTATAAAAAACAAATGCCGCGATGAAAAGCAAATGCATGATGAGGTGTGTGTTCTTATAAGGGGTCTGAAGAACAGAAAAGAGCTGAATATGACCGGAGGACTTCTAAGAACTGACGATCGTGTCGTAGCTATGACAATGGGTGAGAAATCCGATGATGATATGTTTATCGTTCATTTTGAAAAGGCATTTTCAGATGTTGCGGGCGCATATCCGATGATCAACAAGGAGTTTGTTACCCATGAGCTTTCAGGCTACACATATGTAAACCGTGAGGAGGACATGGGTGTAAAGGGCTTAAGAAAAGCAAAAGAGTCCTATTATCCTGAATTTATGGTTCAAAAGGGTGTCCTGACTCTAAAATAGAGAGAGCAGAGGGGTGCCTTGACCCGTAAAAAGAGGTTTTAGTGAGAGATATTAAGTGAGGAAAGCTAATGATTTCATATGGAAAGCCAGAGTATATCCCACAGCTTAAGGCGTTGTGGCATAAAGTATTTGGTGACAGCGAAGAATATTTGGATGCGTTTTTTAAAACTTTCTACAGACCGGAAAACACACTGGTGTTTACCGAAGGCAGCCGCGCCGTCTCAGCGCTTTACATGGTACCTTATGCGGCGCTGACAGAGGAAGGGGAAAAACCTGTTTCCTATCTTTATGCCCTCTCAACTGAGCCTTCTTACAGGGGCAAAGGAATAATGTCAAAGCTGATTGAAAGATCACTGGAGATAAGCCGGGAGAGAGGTTATTCCCTGTCTGTGCTGATTCCGTCTGAGATTTCCCTCTTTGACTACTACAGACGGTTTGGCTTTGATAAGTGCTTTGACCGGGTCACGGTGACTAAAACAATTGGGCAGATAAGGGCGAAAGCAGAGGGGCATAAGCCCCTGAAGCTTAAAAGAGCCGATTCCGGTGAGATTTGGAAGGCGTACATAAAAGGTCCCTTTTACTCACCGGGCTGCATCATACTCACAGAGGAACAGAACAGGTTTTACATAGAGACACTGGAGAGTACAGGTGGAGAAGGGCTTACCTTCGGAATGAAAGAAGAAAATGACGGCTACGTCCTTTTACAGCCCGCGGATGATAAGCTTATCATCTACGAGTCTAATGTGACCTCAGACGTAGTGCCGTCATTCTATGCTTCACTTTTGGGAAAGTACTCTTTTACATCAATCACATTTCACCAGCCTCTCTGCTTTAGCGTTGAGGAGGCGAAGCTAAACACAAAGCCCTTTGCAATGGCTGTAAGCCTGGATGGTACCACTCTTTCCAAGCCTTTTACAAACAGGGTCTTAATGTAATATTCTATTTTTCCAATGAACTCACCACAGAGGAAATTCCTCCAAAGAGCACCCCTGCTATAGGCCAGACTACCCATGTAATGCCCCATTTGCCTGAGATGAAGCTCCAGGCAAGATAAACGGCAATAACTACCGGCCAATAGACGCCTGCAAATCTGGAGACTTTCTTTTCTTTCTCCTGCTCACTTGGCTCATAGGCGCCTTCTCTGAGCAATTGGTCGAAGCTGCCCTTTATGGCGCCGGAAGTGATAAACAGATAAACAGCAGCCGCAATAAAAGCCAGAAGCAGAGCGACAAAGAAGCACAGTGTCAGAGTGGATGAACTTAATCCACCTGCGACAATTAAAGGAACCGGGCTTAAAATGCAAAGAACCACACCCATAGCCACACTCGCCACAAAGGTTTTCTCATATGCTGCCCTCCGCTCCTTTATGATGCCGGATAACCCGTAATCAAGCTCGAAATCGCCCTTTTTCAAATACTCAAACCTCTTCATGTTTGCATCGCTGATAATAAATATAGCGACAGCTCCTGCAACCATTGACAACAGTGTTACAACTCCTATACCAGATACGGCTGCTCCTGAAAGCCAGTAGCCTGCTTCGGACAGTGCAGACAATATAATAAGCAGCACCGGCGACAGTATACACAGTACAACACCCCATGCAACCCGTCTTCCAAATATAGCGCTGTTTTGCAGAAATTCGTTCATCTCCGAAAGGGTTACCCTCGTTATACCTTCTGTTTCATCAGTATCCGAATAATCGATTGTCTCCATTTCATCCTTTAATAGGTAGTCTGTTGTAACCCCAAAAATCTTTGCCAGCTCCAGTATCTTATTAATATCGGGTATGGCCTGGGCGCTTTCCCATTTGGATATGGACTGTCTTGAGACGTTCATTTTCTCTGCAAGCTCTTCCTGGGACCATCCGTTGCTTTTTCGCAAGTATAAAATCTTGTCAGCTAAAATCATGTTTAATTCCCCCTGTTTTCAACTTTTTTACAAGTAAAGCATAGCAGCTTCAGCAGTTGCATGCTATCAACGGGGCTTTGAAATTGCGCAACCGCAGGTTGCAACTGCATAGAATTCATGCTTACACAAGGTGAATGCTTCAAAATCAGAATAACATATATAGACTGTCAAACTCAATACGAGGAAATATACATAAAAATATACGCTGAAATGCGTACAGAAAGCAAAAGGGTTTTATGCTAAGATATGGTAAACACCCATGCGCCTTAGAACTTGTTGCCGCTTCTGTTGGTCAGTTTCTTAACCAGCGCATCACTCAGAAGCATTTTGTTTTCGGCAGCTTCCTTATAAAAATCATTGAGAGTTATTGGAGAGGCTACGGTAGTTACTTTTGTAGCTATTGGGCGTTGACTTTTTGGCTGAGGAGGCATGCTTTTTGCAGGCTTCTGCCTGGGTCTGGTGGTTCTTGCCGGATTGCTGGCCGCCCTGTATTCCGGTTTGTTCTGAGGGGCTTTAATGTTTAATTGGGCTTGCTGCAAACTTTCATCATGGCTTACCTCCTGCTTTTGCTCGACGTTTTTGAATGTCTCATCCTGGGGGATTAGAATCTCTTTTGCATTTTCAGCAACAGGCAATATTTTTTCAAGCTTTATGGCATTGAAAAAATACGCAATACCTGCTGCAGCAAGTGCGAAATATATGAGGTACAAATCTTTGACGCTGTTTATAAGCAATACATTGATGCCGCTTATTATGCATATTGTCAGAAACGGTCTTTTCACTATGCCGGGTATCGAATATGCAGTTAAAATAGAATATGTAAAGTAAGTGGAAAATGAAATCAATAATAAATCCAACAATGTCATATTACTTCCCCTTCTCTTTATTAATAATATGTAGGAGGTGAGAAGAGAGCTCTTCTCACCTTCAAGACTATGCGCCAGGGAATATCTGAGGACATTGCGGCGGGTACGTAGGTGTTTCACAAGTGAAGCCTGTTCCGCATACTATAGTATTTTCCCTTGGCTCGCAGTATCTTGCCAAAACTTCAAGCTTAACCTGGGTTTCAACCTGCAGATCCTGACATACGTAAACTTCGAACATAAAGTTGCCGTCAATAGGCACATCAGACAAGGACAGTGCCTGCGCGCTTCTTACATGTATAGTGACATTGTCTGCGGTTAATGGCTCTGGGAAGCAAATGCCCGCTCTCTCAATCAACTGGGTTGTTGCAGTGAATGCAGTAACTTCTTCAGGAGGTTCAGCAGATATGTCTGTTACAGTAATGTTGAGTGTAACTGTCTTGAGTATTTGCGCACACCCTACCTCAACCTCAACACCGTCAATTACAACGAATCTTCTGATGATGCTGACAACAGATGTAGTGACATCTGCCGGTAATGTTATTGTAGCTGTTACCTGCAGCTGGGCGCCGCCGGCAATAGCATCAGTTATATCTTCCAGGTTTTCTTCCGGGATAGGTATTGTTTTAATTTCATCTGTATTTATCTTGACCCAGTCATATACCTTTTGTACATTTATGCATTCATTAGTCGGTTCTTGTTGGCGTACCACAACATTGCTTGCCTTGCTAATATCTTCGCTCATATTACCCCACCTTTATCATTGTTTTATAGACGATTAGATTTTGCCTATATCATAATGTATGTAAAATTGACTATTTATGTTAAACATATTTATATAATAATTTCACGCACACTACGCCGGCAGGCCCCGCAAAAACCAGTTGGTTTTAATATTGGGGGTACTTCATAATATGCACCATCTTACCCTTTTGCCCCTGTCTCAATTTAACCTTGCATTAGCTTAAAAATGGTGTTAAAATAATAAAGCGCGTTTGAGATTTCGGGGTGTAGCGCAGTTGGTAGCGCGCTTGGTTCGGGACCAAGAGGCCGCTGGTTCAAGTCCAGTCACTCCGACCACGGTTGTTCATGGCCCGCTATTTAAGCGGGCTTTTTCATTTTTCGCCAATTATTCCTTGCACCACAGCCAAATATTATATTAGAAGTGCCATCCCATACCTAGCCATGTGCAATGAGCTTGTGCTGGTTTGTTAACTAACCGGCATAGCCAGCAAATAAAAATGCATATTTTAGTAGTTATGTTTACTAATAACAAAACTTTAGATATAATGTTGGGAAATGAGTAATGTCGATTATTGATTTGACAAAACCCAATAGGCTAAAAATATTACCCAAGATTATAATAATTCTAATGTGTATAATAGTTTGTATAATTGTTGTGCTGCTGATTGTAGTTGCATATCAAGATATTGCCAGGATAGTAAACTAAACTTTATTAAATATAGAAATGGATGAGTATTTATGGATATTAGCATCATTGGAGGAGCAGACGGACCGACATCAATTCTTGTTTCATCAGGCATCTCAATGTATGAGATTGTTGCCATGATTATTGCATGCATTATAATAGCTGGAATAATCATATGGATAGTTAAAAAACGAAAAACAGGGAAATGACGTAATTAAGAAAAAGGAAGATGGATTTCACTAAATGTTTAGCAGCTAAATGTATAATTTTAGAAGTTATGTTTACTCGTTACAAAATATTAGATATAATGTTAATTAACATTATTGTTTTGAATATGCTTTTTCAATTGCTACTTTAAGACCTATGATGGAATATTTTAGATTATAGATGATTAGAAGTCCATGAGATATATAGTGTAGTAACAGGAGGGCTAATATGAAGACTTGCCCTAAATGTGGTGAATTAAACGGTGATAGCAGAACTGATTGTTTTAAATGTAAAGCTATTTTAGGCTCTGTCGATACGTATCAAAAGATTTGTCCCAAATGCGGTTTTGTATATTCTTCGAAAACTGAAAGCTGTGATAGTTGTGGTGGAAGATTGTCAGTATATACTCCGGATGCCGTCAATAAAACTTCTTACTCAGATAACAGCGGATGCTGGATGTATGTTGTAGCAGTCTTAATACCTTTAGTCGGTATTATTTTAGGCTGTATTTATATCTCAAGAGGAGAAGATGATTTAGGGAAATCGTTGATTATTACAAGCGTGGTTACCCAAAAAAAAGAATTACATCTTAATATTATGTTAGAATATCAAACAGTAAAATTATATATGTGTGTAGGGTGACGGACATGAAAAAATACATCTATGTTATTACTTTGTTTATACTTATTTTGATTGTGAGCGGCTGCAACGCTGACCAAGCTGGTGAAACTACGAGTGTTTCCAGTGACTTAGGCGTTATTGAAGAGATTGGTATCGAATCGACGATACCTGCTACAACCACAGAGCCTGCAACATTAGAGCCGACAACCATTGAGCCCACGGGCACCGAGCTGTCGGACACACCTGAACTCAAGCCGGGGACACATAAATATGAAATTAAGGCTCGAGTTCATGAGAGCATGCCTGAGTATCGTTTTATTGCGACAGGGGTTGTGAAGGAGTCTGATGAATGGGCATTTGGCTATATTATGGGCCTTGATATATATGATGAAAATGGAAAGTCCATACTTTCTGCGGATTTTTCAGGGATTTCAGAAGATGGCGCCGAAACCGGTTACCACGTCTACAATGAAATGATGGATACAATGGGACTTCATGTTACTGATGTGAATTTTGACGGATATAAGGATGTGATAATCCTCAACACATTTGCCGGAGCACACGCTAATACATGGTATGACTGCTGGCTTTGGGATACAAAAACATCCTCGTTTGTAGAATCAAAATCATTTGCTGAAATTTGCAACCCTGCCCTTGATAAGGAGAAAAAGTGTATTTATTCAGCCGGAGGTTCAGGTGCAGCATATTGGGGCGGTCAGATATATAAATTTATTGATGGTGAATTCGTCCTAACGAACGAGCTGGATACCGATTTTGACGGATTGGTGGAAAGAGCTCTTATAAACGGGAAAATGGAAGTTGTCCGTGAAGTGTCCTTCGATGGGGATGAGCAAATTATTGAAAGGGAGCAGGAATACTATCGAAACAATGAGTTATGGCAATTGGACCACCCTCGTTGGTATTGGGTTGGCGGTCACCACGCTGATCAGTGGCTGGATTGAGGGGAAAGCACTAAATTTGAACCTGCTCGGAAAAGGTTGTCGGCCAATATATAAAGTGGTAAAATATGGCTGACGATCTGCGTATAGTTTAAATATGTGTATACAGTAGTTTCGGAGGGGATATAAAGTGAAAAAGATTTTAGCAATATGGGGGTCCTATTGGAATTTTAATGACAATCCCGTTCCACTGCAGATTGAAGGACTTACTGATGTTATAAGAGTAGCTGCAGGCGGCCGTCGGGCAACGGTCTTGAAAAAAGACGGGACTGTGTGGCAGTGGGGCTTTTTATCTTCAAAAAACAGTCTAGGTACATTGATTGAAAATACAAATAAACCCCAAAAGGTTGAGGGCTTATCGGATATTATTGAAATATCGTCAAGGTGGTACCATGGTATGGCATTAAAGGCTGATGGCACCCTATGGCAGTGGAACGGAAAAAATCCAGTCAGTCAAGTGCCTTTCAGAATTAAAGTAACTCTTCCTGCAAGTCCAACCAGTTCAAAGGTTTTGGTCAACGGAAAGGTGATATCGTTTGAAGCGTACAACATTGGCGGAAACAATTATTTTAAGCTGCGGGACTTGGCAACAGTGGTCAATGGTACAGAAAAGCAGTTTGAAGTGGGCTGGGACGGTTCTAAAAACGCAATAAACGTTACAACGAATACGGTGTATACTCCTGTTGGCGGTGAGCTTTCAACATCTGCAAATTTAAAAGCAAAGGAAGCCATGCCGACTACTTCAAAGGTTTATGTTGATGGTCAAGAGGTTCGGTTTACTGCCTATTATATCGGTGGAAACAATTACTTTAAATTGAGGGATATAGCGAAAGTGATTGATTTCGGTGTTACCTGGGACGGGACGACAAATACAATTGGGATTGATACTTCTATTGCATATACAGAATAATAATCGCATTCTTTATACATGTTGAGCTTAGTGAGATAATATGCTCTTTATTGAAGGATTTTGCAAATATATGCAGAATACATTTATCTATGTTTGATTATTGCCTATTTAATTCATCCTCATTGGTATTGGATAGGAGGTCACCACGCTAACCAATGGCTGGATTAAGGGGGAAAATAATGAATTGGAACGATGTTGAAAGACCGTGGAAGGTTTCCTTTGAACAAGGCTGGGAAGCTTTCAAAAATGGTTCTATACCTATCGGCGCAGTAATTACAAACGAAATAGGCGAAATAATTTTCGCCGGTAGAAATAGAATGAATGAATCGGAAATTCCCAACCCGAAAATTGCACATGCGGAGATGGAATGTTTGCTAAATTTAGATACGCTAAAGTATCCAAACGTAAAGGAGTATACGCTCTATACCTGCATGGAGCCATGTCCCATGTGCTTCGGGGCATTAGTAATGAGCAATATCCGCAAGGTGCTTTGATTTGCAACCTTTGTATTTTGTAATATGACTTACTATTCTCGTCAGGATACGTGAGTATTTTGATAGTAAAAATACAGGAGAATGTAAAATGAGCGAAGTGTCAGAGAGTACAAGGGCTCAAAACCTCGATACATACGAAGAAACATTAGGTTTTTGCCCGGTGAGGGTTAATATTCATACAGCAATAAAAGAAAATCAAGAGTTGTTAAAAAAAGACGAGAAGGATATAAACCCTTGGGTATACAGAGAAACAGCTTTTATGAAAGAGCTGGCAAAGATAATCTGACGCCGTAGGGATATGGCTATACGGTAATTTTGGGGGGGTATTTGATATGAGGTTAAAACAATTATTTACAGTTAATTTTGATGAAGAAGTAAAAGAGTCAATTGGCAAAAGGGATGGAGTTTATAGTCTCATCTACTTCGTTTATTACATGATAGTTATATTCCTGTTTGGCCTGCTCATTTTTAAAACAAAGATATATGAAGGTTTGGGAAGTCATTTCAGCAGCCGGACGTTTTATAGATTTTTATTTTACATTCCTGACACGGCAATAAACATTTTCCCTATTTTCTTGATACTTAAGCTCAGAAAACAGAGCCTTAGAAGTATTGGAATCAAATCAGAAAACATAGTCAAATCAATTATTATCGGCATAATTGGGTCAATACCGTTTTCAATCCCAAATATAGTTGGAGCAATTTCCAGCGGTAAAACTATCAATCCAAATATAGCGGATGGTTTCTGGACGTTTCTGTATTTTTTGATATGTATTGCTTTTGCAGAGGAATTAGTTTTCAGAGGCTTTTTACAGACAAGGCTTCAAGGGTTGATAAAAAGCAAATGGCTAAGCATCATAGTAGTTGGTATATTGTTTGGGTTAATGCATATTCCTTTTCAAATGATTAAAGCCAATATGTCCCTTTTGGACTTTTTAAAGTATGATTTACGGCACTTAATTACAACATGCTTTATTCATATATATTTTGTCTATCTATATACCAGACACAATAATATCTTAGCGCCAACAATTGCCCATACGATAATGAACTTTAGCTTTGATATTTTTGTATGAGTAATTTGAACTAAAATAAAATGGAGATAAGTGGTATAGGAAAGGAGATTTGTAGATACAATGATACTTCTACGGAAATATGGTAAAATAAATACAAAATAATCACTCGGGGTGTGAATGAAATGAGTTTTAAGGTTACAGTAGTAATTCAAAAAGATGATGATTGGTTTGTCGCTAAATGTGTTGAAAATAGTGTTGCCTCTCAAGGTAAAACAGTTGAGGAAGCAATGAATAATCTAAAGGAAGCATTAGAGCTTTACTATGAAGATATCCCGAAGGAAGACATTAAAGAAAAACAACTTTTTGTTACTACAATGGAGTTAACAGTTTAGTGGGTTCCAAATATCCTGTTTTAAAACCGAGTGAGATTATTTCTATATTAATGAAATTCGGCTTTGTCGCCATATCTCAAAAAGGCAGCCATATAAAGCTCAGAAAAGATGGATAAAGCTAGAACTGTCATAATTCCAAATCATAATGAAATAGCAAAAGGCACATTAAAATCAATACTAGAACAGGCAGGTTTAACATTAGATGATTTTTTACGAGAGTTATAACTTCAAGATTGCCATATGTGTTTTTTCAAACGAAAAATCATATAAAAGATTGTGAGGGATAATAATGCCTTGGTGCCCCAAATGCCGAATCGAATATAGAGAAAACTTCTCAACCTGCACCGATTGTAATTCCAATCTGGTTGAAAAACATGAAGATGAAAATGAAGAGAAGCCTGTTTACGATCATGAGAAGTACCTCACAACTGTATATAACAATATAGAAGCGGATATGTTGGAGGCTTTGCTGAATTCATATAAGATTCCTGTATTAAGAAAGTATCGGGACGCAGGAGGATATTTGAAGATATATATGGGCAGTGTAGCCTCTGCTATTGACATTTTTGTGCCGTCAAAACTATATGAACTTGCAAAGGACCTAATCGAGGCAAAGCCGGAAAGCGAGGAATAGTCAAGGGAAGGTATAAATCGAGAAAAACTGAATGGAGGGGGCTTAAATGCAAAAAGCAAGCCAAGAAAACAAATCATCTCCAAAGCCACTCTATACTATGAACATAATTATTGTAGCAAGAAATCGCCTTCATATAGAGAACATTGAGCTGGGGAATGAAATGATTAAGTTAGACAAAACCTATTAAATGCACCATCAAATCTCTATGTATTTTTCATCTGTCGAAAAAAGCAATATTATGTTAGAATGTAATTGAAACACAGCAAACAATATGTACAGGATGCAAAAAGAATGCGACTATTTAGAAAAAAACCTTCACGGGCGATGTTCCTCGTATTTGAGGGGATTGTCTACACGATGGTATTTAATTTATACAATCCGTTTATCCAGATGTTTGCAAAGAGGATGGGGGCCCAAGACATTCATATCGCTTTGCTGAACTCAATTCCGCCTTTGGTGGCAATTTTTATACTGATTCCCCTTGGGATAGTGATAGAACGGGTTAACCGAAAAAAACAGACCGTGTTAGTGTTGCTTGGTATAAGCAGCTTTTTTTACGGTGTAATAGCATTTATACCCTCTATTCCCCATGAGGCGAAGGTTATTTTGTATGTGATTTTCATAGGGCTGTTGAATTTTCCAAACTCACTTTATTTGGCAACATGGCAATCCTTTTTTGCCGACAACTTTACAGGCACATATGCAAAGAGGGTTTACTCCGTCAGAAGTAAATTCGGCTCCTTTGCAGGGCTGTTTACAGTCCTGATTTCAGGAATTATGTTGACTTCGATACCAAAGAACGAGCAAGAAAGACTGTTTTTGTACCAAATGTTCTACTTGGCTTGCTTTGCACTGACCTTATTTCAGTTGTACTTGTTCTCCAAGGTTGATGAAAAGCGGACGGAGCATGTTGAAAGCGCTTTTTTGCCGGATGCCAGACAAGTGCAAGAAAACTTAGGACAACCCGCGGAAAACTCTTTGGTCAACCATAAAAGTAAGATTTCATTTAAAATAAAAAAGTCGGATTTTGCGGGCATAATTAAAAACAAAGAGTTCATTATTTTTTGTGCATGCGGCATTGCATTTCACTTCTCATGGCAGATGGGGTGGCCTTTATATTTTATTTACAATGTGGATTATGCACTGCTCAATGAGTTTCAACTAAGCCTTATAAGCCTTGTAGGAGGGCTTGCGCAGTTTGTGTCATATTCCCGCTGGACCAGGCTTGCAGAGAAAAAAGGGTCAAACCTGGCTCTATTTCTCGGCGCAGCAGGGGTTGCCATAAATCCACTGTTCTATGGGGTTCAGTTAAGCTTTCCTGTTATACTGCTTTTAAATACCATGTCAGGAGCCTTTTTGGCAGGCTTTAACCTGTCTCTTTTCTATAGCCTTCTTGAGACTCTCCCAAATGAGAACAAAACAGTGTATATTTCTGTATTTAATACACTTACTAATACAACCGGATTTGTTGCGCCGCTTGTGGGCGTATGGGTCTACAATAAATCGAGCATATTTATTGCTATGGTTATCGTAGGAGCTTTAAGAGTAGCAGCGTCCATGTCATATCTTGCAAGGTGGCACAGAGGTGTCAGGAAGGTTTCTGCTTAAAGTTGAGTTGCTAAATGCTTCTCTTATGGGGTATATTATTAGTTGCAGAAATAACTTTGGATCAGACAAGCGAATGATAGAATCGCTTGTTTGCTTATGGAGGTAAATGTGTCGGTAAATATCAGAGATGAAATACTTCTTAGCGTTGAAAAGCCTGCCAGATACACTGGTGGCGAGTGGAACAGCGTTAAAAAGGATCATAGTTCAGTAGATATAAAGTTTGCTTTTTGTTTTCCTGATGTGTACGAGGTAGGTATGTCACATCTGGGAATGAAAATTCTATACCATCTTCTTAATGAAAGAGATGATACATGCTGTGAAAGAGTCTTTGCCCCTTGGGTTGACATGGAGGCAAAAATGCGCGAGAACGGCATACCCCTGTTCTCACTGGAGTCAAGAGCGCCGGTGGCTAATTTTGATTTCATAGGCTTTACACTCCAATATGAAATGAGCTATACGAATCTATTAAATATGCTGAATTTGGCGGGTGTTCCGCTTTTAAGCAGGGATAGGCAGGACGGAATGCCTTTTGTATGTGCCGGTGGACCTTGCGCGTACAATCCCGAACCTCTTGCTCAGTTTATTGATTTCTTTATGCTTGGTGAGGGCGAGGAAATAATAAACGAGGTAATGGACTGTTTTAAAGAGTGGAAGAAGGAGAGCTCTTCAAGGGAAGATTTCTTAAAAAGAATAGCAAAAATTGAAGGAATATATGTGCCGGGGTTTTATGAAGTATCATACAATGAGGATGGCACAGTAAAAGGTATTGAGCCTATTGATCCGGCTTATCCCGCAAAGATAAGAAAGAGAATAATAGGCAATTTGGATAAGGTTTATTACCCGAATAAAATGGTTGTTCCGTATACTGCAATAGTTCATGACAGAATAATGCTGGAGCTTTTCAGGGGATGCACAAGAGGCTGTAGATTCTGCCAGGCAGGCTACATATACAGGCCGGTGAGAGAAAGGAACGTTGACAGGCTCAAGGAGATGGCAAGAAGGCTGGTAAAAAGCACAGGATATGAAGAAATATCACTGACTTCATTGAGCACAAGTGATTATTCCTGTCTTCCCCAATTAACATCTGAGCTGATAGATGAAATGGAGCCTAAGATGGTAAATCTGGCTCTTCCGTCCCTGAGGATAGACTCTTTTACACTTGATTTGATGCAAAAGGCACAAAAGGTAAGAAAGAGCGGACTCACCTTTGCACCTGAGGCAGGAACCCAGAGACTCCGGAATGTCATTAATAAAGGGGTTACTGAAGAAAATCTCCTGGATTCTGTGAGCCTTGCTTTTGCAGGAGGCTGGAGGGGTGTTAAGCTCTATTTTATGATAGGATTGCCGACAGAGACGATGGAGGATATTGAAGGAATAGCTGTACTTGGGCGAAAGGTTGTTGATGAATATTATAAAATACCAAAAAGTCAAAGAGGTAGAGGCCTTGAGGTCACAATAAGCACATCATCCTTTGTGCCAAAGCCTTTTACACCATTCCAGTGGGAACCTCAAGATACTATTGAGATGCTAAGTAAGAAGCAGCAATATCTCAAAGACAATATAAAGAACCGGCATATACGCTACAGCTGGCATGACCCTGAGTTAAGCTTTTTAGAGGTAGTCTTTGCAAGGGGTGACAGAAAAGTGGGCGATGTTCTTAAAAAAGCATGGGAGTCAGGCTGCAGATTTGACAGCTGGGGTGAGCATTTTAAGTATGATGCTTGGCTCAAAGCCTTTGAGGAATGCGGAATAGATCCTGCATTTTATGCTAACAGAAAGAGAAGCCACGAGGAAATATTCCCCTGGGAGCATATAGATGTTGGTGTTACAAAAAAGCACCTGCTTCGTGAAAACCGCAAAGCCCAACGGGGAGAGGTTACTCCAAACTGTATCAGGGAATGTACAGGCTGCGGTGCAGCTGTATTTAAACAGGGTATTTGCTATGATACAGGAAAGGAGCGCTTCTGCTGTGAATAAAATTAGGATAAGATTTTCCCGGGGTGAAGCTGTTAAATTTATCGGACATCTTGATATAATGAAGGTTTTTGAACGGGCAATAAGACGTTCTTCCTTACCCATAGCATATTCCAAAGGGTTTAACCCCCATCCCCAGATGGTATTTGGACTTCCGCTGGCGGTAGGTGTGACAAGTGATGCAGAGTATGCCGATTTTGATTTGACCCGGGAAGTTGATACGGCAGACTTTATGGAAAAGCTGAATGAGTCACTTCCTGTAGGGATAAGAATAACGGCAGCTTCATATAAGAATACAAAAGCAAATATAATGGCTTCAATTGCTGCTGCAGATTATGAAATAGATATATTCCTGAGAGAAACAGTTTCGACAGCTTCGGTTGAAGAAAAAATAAATAAGCTCATGGAACAAGAAAGTATAATGGCTCTCAAGGAGAGTAAGGGCGGCGTCAAGGAAATAAATATCAGACCGTTGATTTTGAATGTATCGGTTGGAGAAATAGAAGAAAAACCGCCAGGATATGAGGCTTTCAAAACTGTCTTGAAAATTACGGCTGGATTTAAAGCCGGAAATGTTGCAAACCTTAAGCCTGACCTTTTTTTAAAGGCTTTGGCTGAACATACAGACATACTGGTGGAAACAAGAAGAGTACACCGCAGGGCTCTTTATGTGGGGAAGGGTTCTAAGCTTTTTGACCCATTGGACGAATCGGTATTAAATGACAGTGTCAAATTGTAAAAATATAGAGGTGGAATTTTGGCTAACGAATTAATTATTGACATAAAAGAAGAGGAAACCAGAGTCGCTTTGCTTGAGGATGACGATCTGGCAGAGATTTTTATAGAAAACGCCTCTTGCGAAAGAACACTAGGCAATATCTACAGAGGAAAGGTTTGCTCTGTACTGCCGGGAATGCAGGCAGCCTTTGTTGATATAGGTCTTGAAAGAAATGCCTTTTTATATGTGGGAGAGGTCGTGGCAAAAAAGGATTATGCCGACGATGAGGATGAGACTGCTCATGATGTAAAGGGGTACAATATTGGTGAGCTTTTGAAGGTTGGTCAGGAGCTGACGGTTCAGGTCATAAAAGAGCCCATTGGTACAAAGGGAGCAAGAGTCACCACCCATATCACATTACCGGGACGTCAGCTTGTACTTTTACCCAATGCTGATTATACAGGCGTGTCAAGAAGGATAACAGATGAAGAGGAGCGCTCAAAGCTAAAGGCAATTGCAGAGAAACTAAAGCCTGCCGGCATGGGCCTGATAGTGCGCACAGCCTCTGAAGGCATGAGTGAGGTGGATTTTACCAGAGATTTGGAGTTTCTTTTAAAGCTGTGGGAAAGTATAAAGCTAAAGGAAAAATCAGGACAGGTGCCCCGTTGTATACATAAAGATTTATGCCTGGTTTACAGAACTGTCCGGGATTTGTTCACGTCCGATATAGATCGGCTGCTCATCAATGACAAGGCCCAGTATGAGAAGGTTTTGGAGCTGGTTAAAATGTTGTCCCCGGCTCTTTTAAACAGGGTAAACTATTATTTTAAGGAATATGAAATATTTGATTATTACCAGATAGAAAAGAAGATTGAAAGAGCACTATCTAGAAAGGTCTGGTTAAAATGCGGGGGATACCTTATAATCGACAAAACCGAAGCACTAACAGTGATTGATGTCAACACAGGCAAATATGTGGGAGACAGCAATCTTGAGGAAACAGTCCTGAAGACTAATATTGACGCTGCCAAGGAAATCGCAAAACAGATAAGACTCAGAGATATTGGCGGAATTATTATAATTGACTTTATAGATATGCATAGGCATGAGAACCAGCAAATGATACTCGATACATTAAAGGAAGCACTGAAAAGGGATAGGACAAAAACAACGGTGGTTGGCATGACAGGTCTTGGACTGATTGAAATGACAAGAAAAAAGGTCAGAAGTGAGCTGAGCACCATGATGCATACAGACTGCCCCCAATGCGGCGGGACAGGTAAGCTTCCGTATAGCGGGAAAATAACATAAAAGCTGCTCAAATTGAGCAGCTTTTGTTCTGCAAGCTAGCCTTTTTTCTGAGGATTCTTCTGGGAACATTTCTTGTAATAGTCTGTATGATAGATTGATGTCGAGGCATTATAAGTGTGGGTGTGTTGGTCTGCAATCTCTGTTACTCCACAGTACATGTGATAGTGCTTTCCGTCTAAATATATGGCAGGACCGGTGGCAGAACGGTATCCGTGAGAATGACCGTCATCTACTGAAGTGCTTCCACTCATGTAGTGAACATGACCCGCAATATCAGGGTCGCTGCTTGTCGTCCCCTTATAATCATGCCAATGACCGTCATTATATGAGGTTTTGCCTACATAGAAATGTGAATGCATATAGAATACCTCCGATATTTCTTTCTACTACTATTATTATTATGTAAACCAGCCAATTGAGTGAACATATTTGATAAAATGAAATAATATTATGTAAACAATCTTAAGATTACGTATTCTTATAGCAGAAGGCTTATGATAACATAAACTTGATTCAGCCAGAGAGTTCTGAACGGTATTTCAAAAGGAGGTCAAGTTGATATGAAAAAGATTGTTTTGAGTTCTTTGCATTCTGAGAAAAAGTTCAGTAAAAATTTCAAAGTCTGTGTTGGTTCAGGAAATATGAGCCTTGCATTGAGAAAAGAGTTTCTGGATTCATTAGACTATGTGCAAAAAAAAATCGGATTCCAATACATAAGGGGTCATGGAATATTTAGTGATGTAATGGGTGTAGATCTAAAGGAAAAGGGTATTGTGCAAGTATCCATTAACATGACGGACTATACTAAAACTTCGCTATATAGAGTTTTTGAAATGGTTAAATTTGAAGCCCAAAGGTATGGTGTCTCTGTGGTAAGCAGTGAGATTGTCGGGCTGACACCGATGGAGGCATTGTTAGATGCAGCTTCTTACTATATGCAGCTTGAGGATTTCAGTTTAAACCAAGTCATAGAATATCAAATAATGAAATAAGTGTTACTGGGGTGAATAAATGAAGACCGACATAGAAATAGCACATGAGGCAAAAATGCTTCCTATTACAGAAGTGGCGAAGAACCTGGGTATTTTGGATAATGAGATAGAGCTCTATGGAAAATACAAAGCAAAGATAAGTCTGGATGTTTTAGAACGTCTCAAGGAGAAAAAAGACGGAAAACTTATACTGGTGACAGCCATTAATCCCACACCTGCCGGAGAGGGCAAATCTACGGTGACTGTCGGGCTGGGACAGGCACTTGCAAAGGCAGGGAAAAAGGCGTCTATAGCATTAAGAGAGCCTTCACTGGGACCGGTATTCGGTGTGAAGGGTGGTGCTACCGGAGGCGGGTATTCCCAGGTTGTACCCATGGAAGATATCAACCTTCATTTCACTGGCGACTTCCATGCCATAACAGCTGCCAATAACCTTCTGTCAGCTTGTATTGACAATCATATCCATCAAGGCAATACCCTGGGGATTGATACGCGCCAAATTGTGTGGAAGAGAGTGCTTGATATGAATGACAGGGCACTCAGGGAAGTAGTAGGATTAGGGGCTAAATCCAATGGATTTACAAGACAGGATGGCTTTATGATTACGGTTGCATCTGAAATCATGGCAATCCTGTGTCTGTCAAAAGATCCCACAGACCTTAAAGAAAGACTGGGAAGAATTATAGTCGCCTTTGATTATAATAACAAGCCTGTTACCGCATCTGATTTGAATGTACATGGAGCAATGGCAGCACTTTTAAAAGATGCTATAAAGCCAAACCTTGTGCAGACACTGGAAAATACGCCTGCCTTTATTCACGGCGGACCTTTTGCAAATATTGCACATGGCTGCAATAGTATAATAGCAACCAAAATAGGACTTAAATTAAGCGAATACCTTATAACGGAAGCAGGGTTCGGTGCTGATTTGGGTGCCGAAAAGTTGACAAAAAGGTTTATTGGGGGGATATGTTAAAAAACCTTATCATCGTTTATAACGGAAATTTCATTGGTGCTTTATTTGTAGCCTACATGATGGTACAATCAGGTTTGTTTAACAGATTGATTCCAAGTTCTCGCATTGCCCTTCCAAACTGAGTATCTTTAACCCTTT
>CAZPMC010000039.1:0-20785 GCA_964587755.1 uncultured Oscillospiraceae bacterium | reverse complement strand
TAAAAAATTTTTCTCAGGTTGACAATAACACTTATAATACTGTATTATATATTCTTGTGTGGTCCAAAACACAAAGCGGACCACGAAATACGGGCCATTAGCTCAGTCGGCAGAGCACTTGACTTTTAATCAAGGTGTCCGGCGTTCGAATCGCCGATGGCTCACCAAAGACTCGGCTGCGAAGCAAAACGATGTCCATCCTTTAAAAAGCTTCCTGCAAGGAGGCTTTTTTGCTGCTCTGAAAAGCAATAAGCTGTGACAGGTCAGTGCGGCTGCAATCCCGCCATCAAGCTTCATAACGAGCAGGCTGTAATATCCTTGCTCGCTCTCAGGCGGGAGCGGAGTAACTGCATAAGAGCAGACATCTTCTTGCACCGGAGTAATGTCGGAAACAGGCTGTAAGAAATAAGTCTCGCTGAAAAGCGGGCGCTTGTTATTCGGCATCCATGCCTCAAAAACAAGCGGCTTTGCCATCCATGGCAAAGCCTTATGTTCCTTATACCGCATTTCAGCTTCGACATTATTTCACAGCCTGTAATCGCTCCATTACACGGTGTCTGAAACTGTCCGCTCTCATGCAGCTATTAGCCGCCCATTCGAGCTTCGCAAAAATAAACAGACTTAAGCCATTTCTGCGCGGATGCCGACATTGCAACTGCCCTAACCTATTCTGCTTCCCTTTACTTCAAAATCACATTAGAATTATCCACCTTTATTAGTAAATTACAATTTATCTGCTTAGTATTTTTTCATATCATTAAATTGCGATCACTATTATTATCTCGTTAGAATGGAGGCTTCTTTTATGGCTAGTTTTGAAGAAAAGTATATGCAGAAAGACCCAAGCTGGATAATATATGAAGATGTGTCCGACTTAAAGAAAAGGAAACTACACGAGGCGCTGTTTACCATATCCAATGGCTATCTTGGGATGAGGGGCATTAATGAGGATATGCCTGTGAATACCTGGCCGGGTACATTTATTGCCGGAGCCTTTGACAAATCAGAGTGTATGTGTGCGGAAATGGTGAACTTTTCGAACGCAATTCCTCTTTACCTAATTATAAATGGTGAAAAGTCGGATCTGGATAAAGCGGAAATACTGTGGCATAAACGTCTTTTAGATTTAAAAAACGGCGCGATTTATCGTGATACGGTATTTAAGACCGGGGACAAGGAAACAAGCTTTAAGAGTCTGCGCTTTATCTGCAGAAACGACAGAAACTTAGCGGTTATGTTCTGCGAAATTACTCCATTAAACTGGTCCGGAGAGCTCAAGATGGTTTCAGAGCTGGATGGCACAGTCCACAACGCCTTCGCTAATTACTTTCCGGATGAATGGGTAAGGCACCTATGGCTTGAATCCATTAATGACAATTATGACCCTGATACAGTGATGGTAGTACGCACCAGGGACGTGGGGGTAAAGTACTGTTTTGCCTCTTACCTTTCCATCGATAGACCTTTCGAGGAAGTTAAGAGGTTCAAGAAGATATTTGGGGAGAAGGTGGTTGAAGAGGCAACAGTAAAAGTTTTTGAAGGAAAGCCCCTCAATGTCGTAAAGTACATTGCTGTGGAAGATACAAGACATGTCCCTGAGGAAGAGCTTGTCAAGGCTACAACCAATATACTAAACAGGTATAAGATTATTGATAAAGATACAATTTGGGAGAACAACCAAAAGGCATGGGCAGAAAAGTGGAATATTGCTGATATTAGCGTTGTCACAGGAAAAGAGCAGGATGAGCTTAATGCCAAAATCCGTTTCAACCTATATCAACTGCTTATGAACGGGTCAGATTCCGATTACAGACACGGTATCGGCATCAAAGGCTTTACTGGTGAAATGTACCGGGGGCACTATTTCTGGGATACTGAAATGTACATGTATCCGTTTTATCTATACACCAATCCATGGGTAGCAAGGAACCTGCTGGTATTCAGGCACAGAATACTTGATGCTGCCAAGAGAAACGCGGCATCAAGAGGCTTTAAAGGCGCTCTTTACTGCTGGGAGGATGATGAGCGGGGAAATGAATGCATAAATCATGAGATAATCCGTGAAACAGGCGAATTGGGAATAAGGGAGACCATTGACCAGTACCACAAGAACCTGGCTGTTATGTATGCCGTATTCAACTACTACCGTGCCACAAAGGATATTGAATTTATAATTAACTACGGGGCGGACATGCTTGTAGAAAATATGCGTTTTTGGGAAAGCCACCTTATCTGGGATGAGGATAAAGGTTGCTATAATTCCATAAAGGTAATGGGACCGGATGAATATCACGCCAATATTAACAATAACTACTATACAAATTATTTATTCAAGGCAATCGGTAAGATGACTTTGGATTTCCTTGAGGAATGCCGGTCTTGTTATAAAAATGCTTTCTATAAGATAACCAGACGTTTGTCTGTATCAGAAAATGAAATGAAAACCTGGAGCAGGCTTGTTGAAAAAATAAACCTCCTGGAGGCAAAAGACGGAGTTCTGGAGCAATATGAAGGATATTTTGACTTGGAGGACTATACCTTTACAAGGCGAAATGAATTCGGAATTCCTATAATTACAGAGATAGATGACCTGAAGAACCCGTCAAATCCCAAATATACCCCAGATTTGGTCGCGTATCATGAAGAACTGGTGCGCATGTCACAAAAAATGAGGATTATAAAACAGGCTGACACAGTTTTGTTGTTTAATATACTGCCCTTTGACTTTACCGAAGAAGTCACAAGAAATACCTTGCTTTTCTATGAGAAAAGAACTCTTCATTATTCATCACTATCCTCTGGGGTTTACGCTTTGTGCGCCGCTCGTGTAGGTGAAATGGAACTGGCTGAGAGATATTTTAACCTGTCTTTGGACATGGATTTAAAGGATGTCAAGAATGAATCTGAAAATGCGCTTCATACTCCCACATCAGGTGAGGTTTGATTTTAGTTGTCATAGGAATTTTTACATACAATTATTCAAGCAACGCACTAAAAAATAAGATTGGAACCTATTCCGAGCAACTGGTAGAAAGAGTTGCCATTGAGTTGAATGAGATACAAAAAAGCTATGAAAGAATCAGTGACAATGTAGCTTTTAGTGATCTGATTCAGCAGAAACTTGCCAGCTTTGACGAGCTGAATGATGATGAAAAAATCGCTTTTAAATCAGAAGTTGCCAACAGCTTTTCTGAATTGATTTAAACCTCAACAGACGGAGTGGCTCAGGATGGTTATCTTTTCAGCAAGGGGCTTGAAGCAATAAAAATGAATACTGCCAGCGGTCTTCCAGATATCACTGATGATGAAATAAGCAGGATATTTAAGGAAGCGGACAATAGAGATGGTAATTATTCTTGGGAAACAACAAGAAAGAACAGGTACCATCTCGTATTGACAAGAGCTATTAAATCGTTGACAACACAGGAGACGATAGGGTATACATATACAGAAATTACTGAGAATGCGTTCTCAAACATTTATAAAGATATGAATCTGGGTGAGAATGCCGATGTATTTGTTTTAAGTCAGGATGGTATAGTTATTTCCAGCAGGGGTGGAGAAGCCTCTTCTGGAGTTGCTGTTAAGGATAAGAGTATAATTGATAAATTGAATAATTCTATCAGGCAAAAAGATGGGTATACTTTCACAGCCAACATCGGCGGAAAGGATTATCTGGTGGCCTATGCGCAAATTCAGGATGTTCCATGGTATACAGTGTATACCGTACCCTTTGCCTATATAAATTCCGAAGTAAGTAAAATCGGCTGGTTCATACTTGCGACGTAAATAGTCTGGTTAAAGACATGACAAAAGCCAAAGAAAAGGTTCTTGAATTGATTGAAAGCATTTCCGCTGCTTCACAGGAGAATGCTGCCACAGTGCAGGAGATTTCTGCCGCCACTGAAGAGCAGATGGCTGCAACAGACGAGTTGTCAGGCTGTGCAAAGGGCTTAAGGGAAATGGCTGAGGATCTTGGCAAGGACATTTCGGTATTTAAAATTGATGCTTAGAATGGGGGACGGTTCTTGAGGAAGGCGAGGGGGATGAAGCAAGGGGCTCTCACACAGACATGTCAAACTTTTTACCACTTGGGCCGCCGCTTGAACCACCTCTTAAACCAATGTTGATTTTTCTCTTGCCAGCTACAGTAATCCTAGTCATGCCGCCGGAAACATAAGAACGCCCGCATTCGGGGCAAATAGAGGTATAAATGCTTACACTTTGGGATATAACTCGCTTTCCCTGGGCATGTGCTTTGGCTCGCTCATTGGAAACATGCTCCTGTTCATGGCTTCTCACAACAGCTGCCGAAGCTGAAGGACTAATATAGCCCGGCGCCTTAAAGGACACACCCGGGTCATCGGAGACATCTTGATAGGTCCTGTTTTTACAGGTCTCACATTCAATTTCATTAGAAGGCTTTACACCTCGGGCATCTTTTGCCTTTCGTGCCCCGGCGCTATTCCCTAGATAGTCTGCATGATTTATGTAATTATAATTTCCGTATCCTATACCGGGAACACTCATGAGAATACCTCCTTGAGCAAGTCCGACAAATCACTGTTCCTAATTTCAGTTTATTTCACTTTCTACAAAAAAGCAAGGGGGACGGTTCTTGAGCAAAGCAAAAAGAACCGCCCCCCTTGACTCGAATTTTTGGAGTTTTTTTGCTTTGACATAAACTTAATGGAGGCATATAATATTTATACCGAACATAAGTTCGATTTTAGGGTGGAGATATGGACAGGGTAATATTGCACAGTGATTTAAACAGCTTTTATGCCAGCGTAGAGTGTCTCTATAATCCTCTCATAAGAGATAAGCCTGTTGCGGTGGGAGGTTCTGTAGAACACAGACATGGCATTATTTTGACAAAAAACATCATTGCAAAAGGCTTTGGCGTAAAAACAGGGGAAGCTATATGGCAGGCCAGGCAGAAATGTCCCGAGCTTGTGGTTGTTCCTCCGAATTACAGCCTGTACCTGCGTTTTAGCAAGGAGGCAAGGGAAATTTACAAAAGCTACACAGACTTAATTGAAAGCTTTGGCATTGATGAAGCGTGGCTTGATGTGACCGAATCCGTAAAGCTATTCGGTACAGGAGAGAAGATAGCAGATGAAATCCGCCAAAGAATTCGCGAGGAGCTTGGTATTACAGCAAGTGTCGGAGTATCCTACAACAAAATATTTGCAAAGCTGGGCAGTGACCTAAAAAAGCCGGATGCCACCACAGTTATTACGAGAGACAACTTTCGCAGCATTGTCTGGAGCCTGCCGGCAAAGGAGCTTCTATACGTCGGCAGATCAACATACAGAAAGCTTATAAATGTAGGGATACTTACGATAGGAGACTTGGCCAATGCACCATTGTCATTGCTTAAGGGATTATTGGGCAAATGGGGAGAGTACCTTTGGATGTTTGCAAATGGGTACGATGATGCTCCTGTTGTTAAGCTGGATCATACAGGAGTAATAAAAGGAATCGGAAACAGCATGACTACGCCCAGAGACCTTGAGAATGATGAGGATGTCAAAATAATGTTTTACGTACTTGGGGAATCTGTGGCAGAGCGTCTGAGACGGCAGAATTTCAAAGGAAAGACTGTTCAGATATTCATTAGAGACAATGAACTAAAAAGCATAGAACGGCAGGCAAAGCTTAAGGCCAACACCTATGTGTCCAGTGAAATAGCCGGGAAAGCACTTCAAATTTTTAAGGCGAATTGGAAATGGGAGAGACCTATACGCAGCATAGGTGTAAGGGTTACGAACCTTGTTACCGCCGACAGCTATACCCAGTTAAGCTTGTTTGACGACGAAAACAAACGGCTAAAACAGGAGCAGCTTGAATACAGTATTGACGATATAAGGAGGCGCTTCGGCCATTACTCGGTTCAAAGAGCCGTACTTTTGACTGATGAGAAGCTAAACAGCAATCCTATAGAGGAAAATGTAATATTCCCTGTGTCATATTTTAGATAACAGGAGGTGAATGGTCATGCGCAAGGTGTTTGTGGATGTAACCGCTATATTTAAAAAGGATGGCACACTTCTTCCTTTATATTTTATTTGGGAGGACGGGGTCAAGTATGAAATAGACAGGGTCATCGAAAGTAAAAAGGCCGCCAGTCTTAAGGTAGGAGGACAGGGCAGGCGTTATAGGTGCAGAGTATCAGGAAAAGAGATCTATTTATTTCTTGAGGATGGAAACAAGTGGTTTGTGGAGGGAAAGTAGATTGAATTATAATATTGAATTTGGTAATATGTAAAGTAAATAATTTTTGGGGGATATTCGAGGTATAAATATGAAGCTTATTCAAAATAGTGAGATACTACTGAAGATTTACAGTCTGGACCATCTTTTAAGGTGCAGGGTTGACGAGGTTTCGGAAAAGGAATTAAAATTATCACCCCTATCAGGAGAAGTAGGCATGTTCCAAACCAATGACCCGGTAGTTTTGCTTTATTATGAGGGTAGGCAGCTAAAGACGGTACCAGCAGATGTTTTAGCTATTGATACTTCAGCCGGACAGGTCGTTTTTAATCGTCCTGAAATGGCGATTTTTGAAGAGCGGCGTATTTTTGAAAGGTATCCGGTGTCACTTGTTGTGAGTGCACGAAGAAAATTCTCAAGCAAAAGGCTTCATTTTATTGCGAAAAATATCAGCCTGTATGGCTTGGGAGCTATTTCTGAGGAGGATTTAGAGGAAGAAGAGCTTTTGGACATAGATCTGATAACAGATAAGGCAATGTTTTATTTCAGTGGAAGGATAATATGGAAGAAGGCTCATACCCAATGCTTTGAATATGGAATACAGCTGACACATGTGGATGTTGTCACCAGAAGGCTCATGGAGGAGTATCTCGAAGGCCAAAATGCAGAATATGAGAGAATGATTTCAAAGGCCAGATAACTACATGTCAGATTATTTTTTTGAGGCTGCTATAGCTGCAAGGGAAAGGTCTTTATTGCGTTCCAGGGCCCAGTTTATTGACCATTCGTTTTCGAACAGCAGTATAGGCCGGCCTCCATTATCTTCCGCTGCTAAAGTCGAGCTGGTAAGGTTTAGCTTTTTTATATCATCGAAAGTGGCATCGGGCCATCGTACAAATTTGTAGGCAAGCTGCTGGAGCCTGATTTCTACACCATATTCATGCTTTAGTCTGTGTTCCAGAACTTCAAATTGAAGAACACCTACTGCGCCGATTATTACAGATTCCATTCCTCCGTCCGGATGGGTGAATACCTGGATGGCACCTTCGGAAGCCAACTGGTTTATACCTTTTACAAACTGTTTTCTCTTCATTGAATCAACGGGATAAATTTTTGCAAAATGCTCTGCCGGGAATGTGGGTATCCCATCGAACCTAAAGCGATTGTTTCCCTCACATAATGAGTCGCCTATTTTGAAAACACCCGGGTCAAACACACCTATAATATCACCGGAATATGCTTTTTCAACGATAGCCCTGTCCTGAGCCATGAACTGCTGTGGTTGGGCAAGTTTGATTTCCCTGCCTGCCTGGACATGGTAGACGGACATGCCCCGGGTGTATTGTCCTGAGCATATCCTGATAAAGGCTATCCTGTCTCTGTGAGCCGGATTCATGTTAGCCTGAATTTTGAAAACGAAGCCTGAAAAGAATTCCGATTCCGGATCCACCTCGCCGTCTTCGGCAGTTCTTATACCGGGCGATGGTGCAAGATTTAAAAATTCTTCCAAAAACGGCTGAACGCCGAAATTAGTCATGGCGCTTCCGAAGAACATAGGCGTCAGCTCACCTTTTCGGACCTTTTCAATCGAAAACTCGTCTCCTGCCAGGTCAAGCAGCTCTATGTCCTCACAAAGCTTATCGTGATAGATGCTTCCGAGCAAGTCGGCAAAGATTTTGTCATCTACGCTGCCTCTTATAGAATTGACCACGGTTTGACCGTGTCTGCCGCCTTCAAAAAGCTCAATCTGCTTAAGCTTTCTGTTGTAGACACCTTTAAAGTCGCCGTCAGTACCAATAGGCCAGTTCATGGGATAGGAACGAATGCCCAGGACTTTCTCAATTTCCTCCATCAATTCAAAAGGGTCTTTACTGGCTCTGTCCATTTTGTTAACAAATGTGAAAATGGGGATACCTCTCATTTTACAGACCTGAAACAGCTTTATGGTTTGTGCTTCAACACCCTTTGCGCCGTCAATGAGCATAACTGCGCTGTCGGCAGCTACTAAAGTCCTGTAGGTATCTTCACTGAAATCCTGATGACCGGGGGTATCCAGGATATTTATAAAGTTATTTCCATATTCAAATTGCAAAACACTTGATGTGACAGAAATACCTCTTTGCTTCTCTATTTCCATCCAGTCTGAAACAGCGTAACTACTTGATTTTCTGGACTTAACCGTTCCTGCCAGCCTTATTGCGCCTCCGTAAAGCAGCAGCTTTTCTGTAATCGTTGTCTTTCCGGCATCAGGGTGAGATATAATGGCAAAGGTTTTCCTTCTGCCGGCTTCTTTCTTTATTAGGTCCTTTTTATTCTGCATCTATATAACCAGTCCTCTTAGCTGAATTTACGCTCAAATTTTTTATTTCATATTAACTTATTCATATTAACTTATTGAAAAGGCTTCTGTCAATCTGCCAGTTATTTGTTGTATAGGTGACGAAATTGCAGATGAGCAACATACTTTGATATAATGTAATTAATAAATTAATGGGGGAGCGCTGTAATGACAAACAATAAGGAACTTATTAAAATTATTATTAACAACGGGCATACGGTGAGTATTGGACCGGGAACAACGCTACTTCAATTAAGTAAAGAATATCAAAGTCTTCACAAATCGCCTATAATTGCTGCAAAAGTGAATAATGATATTAAAGAGCTGAGTTTTAAGCTGGAAGAGGATAGTAAAGTCAGTTTTATTGACTTAAATGATGAGGACGGAATGAGAATATACAGAAGGAGTCTGTATTTTATTTTAATTAAAGCAGCCTATGATATTTTCCCGGAAAGAAAGGTTATTATCAGCCATGCTGTCGGCAATGGGCTGTTTTGTGAGTTTGAGGGGGAAACGGAGCTTACGCCTTCGGATGTTGAGCGTATAGAAAAAAGGATGCATGAAATTGTTGATGCTGCAATTCCTTTTAAAAAGAGGGAAATCCCTCTTGAGGAAGCGGAAGAATTATTTAGAACCACACACAGAATGGACAGATACAACGCTATTAAACATAGGAACAAGAAGCTTGTCACCATTTATAATTGTGATGGTCTGGACGATTATTTTTATGGTTATATGGCACCTGACACAAGCTACATTAAGGTATTTGCACTGAAGTATCATCAGGGGGGCTTCGTAATTATGTTTCCCCACAGGAATTCTCCTGATAAACTTCCCGAATATGTGGAACAGGAAAAGCTTTTTAACATATATTTGGAGAATAAGAAGTGGTACCGGATATTGGAGGTTGCAAATGTAGGGGCTTTGAACGACGCAATAAAAGAAGGTAAGGCTGCCGAGCTGATAAGAATATCTGAGGCACTCCATGAAAAGAAGCTTGCCAGTATAGCAGATATGATATCAAAAAGTGAGAGCAAGAAACGTATTGTATTGATTGCAGGACCTTCGTCTTCCGGCAAGACAACGTTTGCACAAAGGCTTTCAATTCAACTGCGTGTAAACGGTCTAAAGCCCGTTACCATTTCTCTTGACAACTATTTTATAGACCGGGAAAAAACACCGAGAGACGAATTTGGGGAGCTTGATTTTGAAGCACTTGAGGCAATTGACATCAAATTATTCAACAAGCAGTTAATTGAATTGATTAATGGATACGAAGTGGAGCAGCCTATATATAACTTTTTGACAGGCTCCAGAGAGCCTGTGGGACAACGGCTGAAACTCAATGATGACAATATCCTCTTGATTGAAGGCATTCATGGGCTCAATGAGAAGCTGACATCAGAGGTCCCTGCACAGAGTAAATTTAAAATTTATGTGAGTGCATTAACGTCCATGAATATTGATGATCACAATCGTATTCCCACAACCGATAACAGAATCATCAGAAGAATTGTAAGAGATCATCAATTCAGAGGAACCAGTGCGCTGAGCACAATTAAAATGTGGTCGTCTGTCAGACGGGGGGAGGAAAGAAACATTTTCCCCTTCCAAGAAAGTGCGGATGTTATGTTCAACTCTTCCTTAATAGTAGAGTTGGGTGTTCTTAAGAGCTTTGCAGAACCATTGCTCAGCAGGATAGACAGTACTGCAGAAGAATATTCCGAGGCACGGCGCCTTTTGGAATTCTTAAGCTACTTCCTTCCAGTCGAAAGTAAGGATGTCCCGGCCAATTCCATTATGAGAGAGTTTATAGGAGGAAGTTGTTTTAGTTAATTAAACAATACCATGGAGCGAAAAGACCGCCCCATGGTATGCATTTAGTTTGTCGGATACCGTAAACTAGCCCTGGGGTATAAATGTTGCACAATCAGTTTGATTGGATTGAGTCGCATTCCTTGGCTCTACCTGGATTTTTTCAGCAGAACATAGGTCTCCTTGCATATAATAGTGGCAAGTATTTACGGAACAAGAAATCCCTGTGTTTGGTTGATTCATTTTTGCTGGTTTCATAATTTAGCCTCCTATAATTAATGCTTTTTCAAAGTTATTATTGTCATTTATCAAGTATTTTATTTATACAATTAATGATGTCTGGAATGGAACTTGGCACTTGAAAACAGCAAGGCATGGAATGTATAATAGAAAAGAAAATGGAGGAAATAAAGCATGAATATAACAAAAAAGTATTTTGGTACAACCAAAAAAGATGAGGTTGTTGATATTTTTACCCTCACAAATAAAAACGGCGTTAAAGTTGAAATAACAAATTTTGGAGGAGCCATTGTCACTCTCATAGTACCGGACAGAAATGGCAAGCTCGAGGATGTAACTTTGGGATTTGACCGGCTCGAAGGATATTCAGCTTTCAGTACGTATCTTGGGGCTCTTATAGGAAGACATGCCAATCGTCTGGAGAACGCCGAATTTGAATTGAACGGTACTGTCTATAAGCTTGCCAAAAATGATGGCAACAATCATCTCCATGGCGGTCTTACAGGCTTTGACCAGGTTGTCTGGAAGGCTGACATTGTTGATGTAAGCGGTGATAGTGCATTACAGCTTACATATTTCAGCGCCGATGGAGAAGAAAATTACCCGGGCAATCTTAATGTTAAGGTCCTTTATACATTATCTGATGACAACGCTTTGGGTATAGAGTATTTTGCTAAAACGGATAAGGACACGGTGGCAAATTTCACAAACCACGCATATTTCAATCTTTCCGGGCATGGGTCGGGCGATATTTTGGGCCATTCACTGATGATTAATGCAGACTTTTATACCACTATAAATAACGAAGGAATACCTGACGGTGAAATCAGAACGGTAGCAGGTACTCCCATGGACTTTAGAAAGCTGACCTTGATAAAGAATAATCTCGACGAAACCAATGAACAGGTTATTTTCGGAAAAGGCTATGATCACAATTGGGTACTAAATACAAATGGGGACCTCACTAAGAAGGCAGCCGAACTATATGAAGAAAAGAGTGGCAGAGTCATGGAGATGTTTACCACGAAACCCGGGGTTCAGTTTTATTCAGGAAACTTTTTGGATGGAACATGGGTTGGAAAGGGAGGAGCCGTATACAGCAAGAGAAGCGGGTTGTGTCTTGAGACACAGTACTTCCCAAATGCCATGAAGCATAAGCACTTCCCGTCTCCTGTTTTGAGAGCGGGGCAGGAATACCATCACAAGACCATATATAAGTTCTCAACCAGGTAATAGAGCAATAAAGCAAAGGGGACGGTTCTTTCGCTTCGAAATGAAGCAGAAAGGACCGTTTTTTTGGCTGAAACAGGCTGTAAGAAATAAGTCTCTAGTTCAGCACGACTGCAATCCCGACATCAAGCTTCATAACGGGCAGCCTGCCTTATATTTTCTGCAGGGATAAACAGCCTGAAACGTTACTACGTAGATGTTGGCCCTGCAGCCGTGCTGACCCATCCAGTTAAGAAGCACTCGTGCTTCCACATTTCAGAGTAAAAATGGAGGAAAAGAACCGTCCCCGATAACTGCACCATAAATTGTCACAGTGAAGCATAAGATAGTTAGTGGGGGGAGGAGTTAGCATGATGTATTATTTTAATCCCGGCGGGCAAAGGATTATAAAGCCCTACGACCGCAACAAAGCCGTACAGTACGCACATAAATGGGCTTATGCAAGAAATCCCGAGTATTTGGATTTTGAAAATATGGGAGGCGACTGTACGAATTTTGCATCCCAGTGTATATATGCGGGAAGTGGAATAATGAACTACACACCTGTATATGGGTGGTATTATATTAATTCTTTTAATAGAACTGCTTCATGGACGGGAGTAAATTATCTTTATGACTTTCTTATAAATAATAAAGGCTCAGGCCCGTTTGCGCAGGAGGTTGATGTCTCAGACGTTGAGCCGGGAGATTTGGCACAGGTTTCATTTTCCGATAATAAAATATTCAATCATTCCCCTGTGGTAGTAAAGGTGGAAAGCCCGGCAAAGCCGGACGGCATATACGTTGCCGCCCATACCTTTGACACTGATTATTACAGATTGACAGACTTTGAACCGGCTTATATAAGGTATTTGCACATTTTAGGAGTCAGAGACTAGACTGCTAAAAGCTTCTCTAAATTTAAGAGCTTAACCCTTTTTTCTCCGAATACTATTATTCCGTCTACGAATTCCTTATCGGAACCGGACTTTTTATTTGGGGTAAACTCATAATTACCTTCTTCTAATTTTATCATTTGGTTAACGTTATCAATTATGATACCGACAATGGAATCACCCGAATAAACCATTATTACCTTTGTTTCCTCGTCAAATTCTTTAACAGGCATCTTAAAGCGCTTTCTGATGTTAATTGCAGTGTGAACCTTTCCCCTTAAGTTAATCAAACCCTCGACATAGTCTGCAGCCTCAGGGACCTTAAATATCTCCGGCAGCTTTTCAATGCTGCTGATCTGGGAGATATCTATACCGTATTCCTGAGAATCGATTGCAAATACAATCAGTTGCCTCGCCTCCACATTAACCCCTCCTTATCCTTTGCTTTACACTCTCGTCAGGTGCGATAGCTTGCATTTATCTTTACATAGTCATAAGAGAAATCACATGTCCAAACCCTGTCTGAATAAACTCCTTTATTTAGCTTAACCAAAAGGGTTATCTCTTTTTTCTTAAGCTGCTCCTTCGCGGCCTTTTCGTCAAAATCGACAGCACAGCCGCCTTTACAAACGATAATACCATTTATATATATATCGGTATAATTCTGATCAAAATCAGCCCCTGAATAACCTGCGGCAGTTATTATCCTGCCCCAGTTGGCATCCTCTCCGAATATCGCTGTCTTGACCAATGGAGATTTGGCAATGGAGCTTGCTGCCTTGTATGCATCCTCCGGGTTCGCGGCGCCTTCTACAACCACCTCGACAAGCTTTGTAGCACCTTCACCGTCCTTTGCAATAAGCTTAGACAAATGTGCGCAAACGTACTCAAGACCCTTTTTAAACTGATCGTAGTCTTCGCCCTCACTTGTAATACCGGCATTGTCGGCCATTCCATTTGCAAGCAGAATAACCATATCGCATACACTTGTGTCGCCGTCAACCGTAACCCTGTTAAAGGTTGTGTTGACAACCTCTTTAAGGGCTTTATCAAGGAGCTTTCTGGATATATTACAGTCTGTTGTAATGACTCCGATCATTGTTGCCATATTAGGGTGAATCATTCCTGAACCCTTTGCTATTCCGCCGATAACAATCTGTTCGTCCTGCATGCGCAGCTCAACAGCCACTTCTTTATGAATAGTGTCTGTAGTCATAATGGCTTCTTGGGCATCGGAGCTGCCGTCTGGAGCCATTCCCGTTATAAGGGCTTCCAATCCGGGTCTTATAACCTCCATGTCCAAAGGCTTTCCAATAACTCCCGTTGAGCCTACCAATATATTCTCCGGTGCACATTCAAGAAGATTTGCAGTAATAGTAGCGATTTCAAGAGCATCGGCATAGCCTTGCTCACCAACGCAGGCATTGGCATTGCCGCTGTTTATAACAATAGCGTTTACAAAGCCTGTTTTAATATGGTTCATTGTCAGCTGCAAGGAATGTCCCTTAACTTTATTGGTGGTGAAAACACCTGCGGCAGCAGCACTATCCTCTGAACAAACAATGGCAAGATCCTTTTTGCCATCTTTTTTAAGGCCACAGGCAATTCCTGTGGCGAAAAACCCTTCGGGGGCTGTAATTCCTCCGCTAATAACATGCATAGCATCAACTCCAGACGTTTATATAAGAATAATTTTACTTTTCGCTTCAACGATATAAATTATACATTAAGTACACTACAGTATTCAATAATATGTGAAAAAAGATAAATCAATCCTTGACACTGATTTTTATATAATATATTATCATATGTAATTATATTTTAAAAACGATGATTGGGAGGAGTAAACGTACACCATCCCCTAAGAGAGAAAGGTTCACCGGCTGAGAGACCTTTCGGGGAAAAGTCGTTGAAGGTCGCCCGGGAGTTCTGCACAAAATGCAGCGGTTTAAGTTGTACTAAATGCAGCGGTTAGAGCCGTTATCTCAATGAGCAGCCCATTAATGGGAATTTTGGTGGTACCGCGGAGCATAGCCTTCGTCCAATTAAGATTGGACGGAAGGCTTTTTTATTGGATAGAAAGGATGAGGAATGAGAATGCAAGGATATGAAAGCTTAGCAAAAACATACGACCCGGCACAGGTAGAGGAGCGGTTATATGAAAAGTGGATCGAAAAGGGATATTTTCATGCTGAGGTTGACAGCAGCAAAAAGCCCTATACTATTGTGATTCCGCCTCCGAATATTACAGGACAGCTCCATATGGGGCATGCCCTTGATGAAACCATGCAGGATATATTGATAAGATGGAGAAGGATGCAGGGATTTTCAACTCTGTGGCTGCCGGGAACAGATCATGCCAGCATTGCAACAGAGGCTAAAATTGTTGAGGCAATGGCTAAGGAGGGTCTTACAAAGGATCAAATAGGCAGAGAAGAATTCCTTAAAAGAGCCTGGGAATGGAAAAGAGTGTACGGTGGACGGATAGTTGAGCAGCTTAAAAAGCTTGGAAGCTCGTGTGACTGGGACAGAGAAAGATTTACGATGGATGAAGGACTTTCTGAGGCAGTCAAGGAGGTATTTATTAGACTGTACGAAAAAGGCCTTATATATAGAGGTGACAGGATTATTAACTGGTGCCCTAATTGCAAAACATCTATTTCGGACGCAGAGGTAGAGTACGACGAAAAGGAAGGACATTTTTGGCATATAAAATACCCTGTTAAGGGAAGCAATGAGTTTGTCACCGTTGCTACAACAAGACCTGAGACGATGCTGGGAGATACGGCTGTTGCAGTAAATCCGGAGGATGAAAGATATTCAGAATTAATAGGCAAGACTGTAATTCTGCCCCTTATGGACAGAGAGATACCGGTAATTGCAGACCCATATGTGGATAAGGACTTTGGGACAGGTGTGGTTAAAATAACTCCTGCTCACGATCCAAATGACTTTGAAGTGGGCTTAAGACATAATTTGCCCCAGATTAAGGTAATGAACGACGACGCTACAATGAATGAAGCGGCAGGCAAATATGCCGGTATGGACAGATATGAGGCAAGAAAGCAAATTATCAGCGATTTGGACCGGCTTGACCTGCTGGCTAAAATTGAAGGGCACAAGCATAATGTAGGTGCTTGCTACAGGTGCAATACCGTTATTGAGCCTATTATGTCAAGACAGTGGTTTGTCAAGATGAAGCCACTGGCAGAGCCTGCAATTGAAGTTGTTAAGAACGGAACGGTAAAATTTGTACCCGATAGATTTTCCAAGATTTATTTTAACTGGATGGAGAACATTCAAGACTGGTGTATATCAAGACAGCTTTGGTGGGGACACAGAATACCGGCTTATTACTGTCAGGAGTGCGGTAATATGATGGTAAGCCGTGAGCAGCCCGATACATGCCCGGATTGCGGCAGCTCAAGAATTGAGCAGGACCCCGATACCCTTGATACATGGTTCAGCTCTGCACTTTGGCCTTTTTCCACATTGGGATGGCCGGAGCAGACGGAGGATCTTCGGTATTTCTACCCGACAAGCGTTCTTGTTACTGGGTATGATATTATTTTCTTCTGGGTTGCCAGAATGATATTCTCCGGGCTTGAGCACACAGGTAGAGCACCCTTTGAATACGTTTTTATACACGGTATTGTCAGGGATTCTCAGGGCAGAAAAATGAGCAAGTCACTGGGAAACGGCATTGATCCTCTTGAAGTTATTGAGCAGTACGGTACCGACGCACTGAGATTTGCGCTTACCATAGGAAATTCGCCGGGTAATGATCTGCGCTATTCTACTGAGAAGGTTGAATCCAGCAGAAACTTTGCAAATAAGATTTGGAATGCCACTAGATTTGTATTGATGAATTTCGATGAAAATATTGATTTTAGTAAAGTTGACAAATCGAAATTTACAATGGCAGACAAATGGATATTAAGCAGAGTCAACACACTGGTTAAAGAAGTAACCGAAAACCTTGAGCATTTTGAGCTGGGAATTGCTCTCCATAAGCTCTATGAGTTTATATGGGAGGAGTTTTGCGACTGGTATATAGAGCTTGTCAAGCCGAGCCTGTTTGACAGAGAGGACAGTACGAGACTTGAAACCCAATGGGTGCTAAATTTTGTTCTCAGTACTGCCATGAAGCTGCTGCATCCTTATATGCCGTTTATTACAGAAGAGATATACATGAATCTTATTAATGACGATGAGAGCATAATGATATCCAAATGGCCCGAATATGATGAAGCCCTTTGTTTCTCTGAAGATGAGAAGAACATGGATCTTATTATGAACGCCATAAAGGCTGTCAGGAATATAAGGACTGAAATGAATGTTCCGCCATCCAGAAAGACAAAGCTGATATTTGTTGCAGAGCAGAAAGAGGGAAGTTTCTTATTGTCAGGCACAAAGTTTTTCCTGCGGCTTGCCGGGGCATCGGAGATAGAGGTAAGGGCTGATAAGGCAGGAATACCGCACAGTGCGGTTACCGCTGTTATTCCAGGAGCAGAGATATTTATACCATTAGAGGATTTGGTGGATATACAAAAGGAAATTGAGAGGCTTGAAAAGGAGAAGGAAAATTTGGAGAAGGAGCTCGAGAGAGTAAACGGCAAGCTTTCCAATGAAAGCTTCTTAGCAAAGGCACCTGCCAAGATAGTCGAAGAGGAGAGGGCTAAAAAGGTCAAATATACTCAGATGTATGATAAGGTGATGGAGAGACTAAATAGCCTGAAAAAGTAAAAAAAGTTGCACAAAATACATCAAAGAGTTTGAAGATGAGGTCATGAACTAGTGGATATATTTATTAACGTACTGTTAGTGGCTGCAGCATTTGTTCTTTCGATAATATTAATACGAAAAAAGGTCAATCTCGGACTGGTCATGCTGGCGGATTCGGTTATAATAGCCCTAATCGCCCGTATGCCGCCGGGAAAGGCTTTGGAATACTCAATAAAAGGTGTTTTGTCAAACAGTACAATAAAGCTTGTGGTTGCACTGTTCCTTATTATGATGCTTGAGAATATTATGAGGAGCACAGGCATGATCAGAACAATGGTAGACAATCTTAAGGAGCTTACAGGCAGCAACCGTCTGGCGGCGGCACTTCTTCCTGCAGCTCTTGGATTGCTTCCGTCTCCGGGAGGAGCAAGGTTTTCATGTCCTATGGTCGAGGAAGTGACACTGGACAATACGGATCCTCTCAATAAGACCTTTGTAAACCATTGGTTCAGGCACATATGGCTGGACGGATTCATTTTATATCCGGGGGTTATACTTGCCGCAGAATTGATGCAGGTTTCGGTAATCAGCTTTTTTATTCATCTTGTACCCTTCATGGTTATTAATGCCATTCTTGGAACGGCTTTTGGCCTTTTAAGGATAAAAAAAGAGATTATAGTAAGGACAAAGCCTAAAATGCAAAGCCTAAAGAGCTTATTTGGAGCAATGCTTCCTATTATAGCTCTCATAATACTCTACATTCTATTGCTCAACGTCACTCCATATTCTCTTGAGATAGCTTCGGTTGCGGTGGTTACAGCTCTTTTATTCATAAAGAGGTATACATTAAAAATGGTATTGAAGACGGCAAGGGAAGCCTTTCCTGTGAAGCTGGTTATCATTATTATTGGCGTTATGGTGTTTAAGGAAGTACTTATCGGGTCAGGAGCTATCATTTCGTTGTCAGAATTAATGAAAGCATACGGGATACCGGCCGTTATTCTGTTTATACTGCTACCTTTTATAGGCGGCTTTACATCCGGATTAACTGTAAGCTTTATTTCGCTGGCGTTTCCAATATTGATTCCACTGGGACTGGATAAAAGTATCTGGGCTGCTGTACTGGCATTTGCAATAGGCTCTGTGGGTGTAATGATAACGCCCCTTCATTTGTGTGTTGTTATGACGGCTGATTATTTTAATACACCCTTGACGGCGGTTATAAAAAAGGTAACAATAGCTGAAATTCCTCTGCTTGTACTGTCTGTTGTTGCGCTGGTCATGATAGTGGTATAATATAGAAGAAAAAGGACAAATTTTAGGTAGTAAATTTTAAAGACAGGTGGCATATGAATTACGGATTTGTAAGGGTGGCTGCGGCAGTTCCTGAGCTTAAGGTTGCGGACTGTGGCTATAACAGCGATAGAATCATTAAAATGATATTTGACGCTGATAAAGAAGGCGTTGAGCTTATTGTGTTTCCTGAGCTTTCAATTACGTCATCAACCTGTGCCGATTTATTTCAACAAAGACAGCTTCAGCAGCATGCTCTAATGGAGCTTAGGCGGATTGCCGAAAGAACAAGGAAATTAAATATAGTCTCGATCGTCGGAATGCCGATTTTAGCTGGAAATAAGCTGTATAGCTGCGGTGTGGCTATTCAAAGCGGTGAGGTACTCGGCATTGTTCCCAAGACTCATATACCCGCATACAACGGTTACGGCCAGATGAGGTGGTTCGCATCAGGTGAAGACACCTCTTGTGATTATGTAAATATATTTGGGAATGAAATTCCCTTTGGTACGGATTTACTGTTTGAGGCCGGGGATTTAAACGGTGCGGCCGGCAGTTTTTCCTTTGGCATTGAAATCGGTGAGGATTTGTATGCGCCGATACCTAAAAGCACAAGCTTAACTTCTGCCGGAGCATCAATTATTTTCAATCTGTCGGCTGACAGCGAGATAATCGGTAGAAGAGAATATAGAATAGAAGCGGTCAGGCAGCAGTCACGCAAATGTATTAACGGATATATTTTATCATCTGCGGGAGTAAATGAATCCACTACAGATATGGTGTTTGGAGGCCATACTCTCATTGCGGAGGCCGGAGAGCTTTTATGTGAGGGCGAGAGGTTTCAAAGAAAAGGCTGCATGATTGTCAGTGAGATTGATGTCCAAAGAATTCAAAGCGATAGAATGAAGCAAAATTTATTTGGTCAGGTTAACCAGAAGAAGAGCTTTAGAAAAATAGAATTTAAAGTGGATTATACCGGATTTAATACATTAAAAAGGGCTATAAGACCCCTTCCCTTCGTGCCTGACAATGAGAAGGCAAGGAATGAAAGATGCAAGGAAATATTATCAATACAGGCAGCCGGACTTGCTAAGAGGCTTTCTCACACAGGGTTAAAAAAAGCTGTTATCGGAATATCGGGAGGACTTGACTCTACACTTGCTCTTATTGTCACAGCTGAAGCATTCGATTTGCTGAAAATGCCCCGGGAGAATATTATTGCTGTATCTATGCCCGGGTTTGGTACAACGGATGCCACATTTGAAAATGCAAAGGAGCTTATTAAATCATTTGATGCAGAATACAGGGAAATTAACATAGTAAAGGCTTGTCTTAAGCATTTTGAGGACATTGGTCACGACCCATCGGTATTTGACACAACATATGAAAATGTCCAGGCAAGAGAGCGCACACAGATTTTGATGGATATAGCAAATAAGGAAGGCGGTATTGTCATAGGAACGGGAGATCTTTCCGAGCTGGCATTGGGCTGGAGCACATACAATGGGGACCATATGTCCATGTACTCGGTAAATTGCGGCATCCCAAAAACCCTGGTCAGATATTTGGTGGGTTTTGCAGCGGATAACATCCCACAGAAAGAAGCTTCACAGGTTCTTTTACGGATTCTTGACACTCCCATAACTCCTGAGCTGCTTCCGCCTGATGAGAAAGGCCAAATCAGACAAAAAACAGAGGATATTATCGGTCCTTATGAGCTTCATGATTTCTTTATATACCATGTACTCAGGTACGGTGCGGCACCTGAAAAAGTTGTATTTTTAGCCAAACAGGCCTTTGGAGAAGCATATCCTAAGGAAACAATAAAATCCTGGCTTAAGGTCTTCTACAGAAGATTCTTTGCCCATCAGTTTAAACGCTCCTGTCAGCCTGACGGACCAAAGGTAGGTTCCATTGGCTTGTCACCGAGGGGCGACTGGTGTATGCCAAGCGATGCAGCAGTAAAGCTGTGGCTTAGTGAACTGGATTAAAAAAGCCTCTGTCAATATTCAGCGAAAATGTCACCCTTAAAAGCGTGGTTTTATTCAGCGAA
>CAZPMC010000038.1:6042-21147 GCA_964587755.1 uncultured Oscillospiraceae bacterium | reverse complement strand
GAGACCTGAGGCTTACGGAGCTGTTATTAAGTGCCGGACAGCAGGTGTTAAGCCGGTAATGATAACAGGTGACCATAAATTAACTGCTATGGCCATTGCAAAGGAGCTAAACATTTATGCTGAGGGAGAAATGGTTCTCACAGGCGAAGAATTGGATAAAATGAATGAAATCCAGCTCGAAAAGGTGGTCAGGGATGTTAGCGTATACGCAAGGGTTTCACCTAAGCACAAGCTTATGATTGTGAGAGCCCTTAAAAAACAGGGGAATATTGTTGCGATGACAGGAGACGGTGTCAATGATGCACCGACAATTAAGGAAGCGGATATCGGAATAGCAATGGGACTGACAGGTACTGATGTGACCAAGGAGGCATCATCAATGGTGCTGCTGGATGATAATTTCGCCACTATTGTTGCGGCAATCGAAGAAGGCAGGGTCATATATAATAACATCCGGAAGTTTATAAGATATATGCTGTCTTGTAATATAGGCGAGGTTCTGACAATGTTTTTAGGAATGTTGGCAGGTCTTCCAATACCACTTTTACCCATTCAGATACTGTGGGTAAATCTGGTGACGGATGGGCTTCCTGCTATTGCACTGGGGTTTGATCCGGCTGAGGCGGATGTAATGAGAAAACCACCAAGAGGAGCAAATGAAGGGATATTTTCAGGAGGGCTTGCGGCTAAAATATTGTTCAGGGGTATTATGATCGGACTAACAACTCTTACTGTTTATGTATCAATACTATATTTCAGGGCAGACATCGGATTAGCCAGGACAGGCGCATTTGTTACTCTTGTTCTCACCCAGCTGATTCATGTTTTTGAATGTAAGTCCCAGACAAAAAATATTTTCCAGATACAGCTTTTCAATAACATTTATTTGGTTCTTGCTGTGCTTTGCTCATTGCTAATGACATTTGGTGTAGTGTATGTACCGGCACTTCAAAGTATTTTCAAAACAGTCCCCCTTGGCTGGGAGGAATGGTCAATTACTGCCGGTCTATCCTTTTTTGTGCCTATCCTGGCAAGCTTCTTTCCGACAGCGGATAGGCGGCTGCGGCTGCAATCCCTGCATCGGGCTTCGCTGGAATAAATAGCCTGCGGCTGTCACTGTGCATGATGCAAAGCATGCAGCCACAGCCGCCCATCCTGCTTCAGAACCACACATAAAAATAGCCTTGAAATGGAAGTTGAAAAGCTATATAATGATTGCAGCCTGAAAGTTCCGTATTTGGGGCTTTCCGGGCTGTGGCTATCTTTAATGCTTTGTGAAACAGCAGTTTTACAAAATGTTCACAATTTATTAAAAAATTTCTTCCATAATTGGGGTAGTATTACGCGTTAGCTTCACATTAAAAGCAGGGGGGAAAGAGATGATAGAAATACAGAATTTGACCAAAAGATATGGTCAGATAAAAGCTGTGAACAATCTGAATTTCACTATAGAAAAAGGTGAGATTCTCGGCTTCCTCGGACCTAACGGGGCAGGAAAGTCAACCACCATGAATATAATCACAGGCTATCTGCCTTCAAGTGAAGGTACAGTTAAGGTATGTGGTTTTGACATCCTGGAATCTCCTAAGGAAGTAAAAAAGCGTATAGGATATCTTCCAGAACAGCCTCCGGTCTATATGGACATGACTGTCCAGGATTATTTAAGCTTTGTTGCAGACCTAAAGCTGGTGAATAAGAAGAAAAAGAGAAGTCAGCTTAGTGACATAATGGATCTTGTCAAAATAGGGGATCACAGAAACAGGCTGATAAAGAACTTGTCAAAGGGCTACAAGCAGAGAGTAGGGCTTGCTCAAGCACTTGTGGGAAGCCCGGAGGTGCTTATACTGGACGAGCCTACCGTAGGACTTGATCCAAAGCAAATAATAGAAATAAGAAAGCTTATCAAAGCACTGGGCAAGGAGCATACTATTATACTCAGCTCCCACATTTTGCCTGAGGTAAGTGCTGTGTGTGAACGCGTAGTCATTATAAACAAAGGTGAAATAGCAGCTATTGACACTCCCGATAATCTTTCTAAGGGCTTTGGTGCGGCATCAAAGCTTTTGGTAACTGTAGCCGGTCCGAAAAATTCAGTAGAGAATGCCATAAGAGAAATATACGGTGTAAAATATGTTGAGACAACTGCGTCTAAGGACAGAGATTCAGTCAGCTTTATAGTTGAATCTGATAAGGAAATAGATGTTAGAAAACCTCTTTTCTTTTCGATGTCCAAACTGGGGTATCCGATTATTGAGCTAAAAAGTATCGGTATGTCGCTTGAGGATATATTCCTGCAGATTGTTACTCAGGAAAAGGAGGTTGATTAATAATGTCAGCGATTTTTTGGAAAGAAGTAAAATCCTATTTTTACTCACCGATGGCATACATACTTATAGGATTATTCATGGTTTTAACATCAATATTTTTCTATCCTAATTTAATTTATCAAAATGGTGACTTTACAGGTGTACTGTCAACAATGGGTTTTCTTCTGGTGTTTATCGTCCCCGTACTAACAATGAGATTACTTGCAGAGGATAGAAAGAACGGAACAGAGGTGCTGCTTATTACCTCACCTGCAAATATCACGTCAATTGTAGTAGGAAAATATCTTTCAGCATGCTTTGTTTTTTTAGTAATGACAGTGTTAACATTTATATATCCCACAATTTTGCTCGCCTTTGGCGGGACCTTTACAGTTAAGGTTGTAGGAGCGTATATAGGATTTATTCTGCTAGGAGCAACCTTTATTTCTATTGGAGTATTTGCATCATCTTTGACAGAAAGCCAAGTAGTTGCGGTTGTAATAGGCTTTGTTTCGCTGCTGATTATGTGGCTGGCAGACAGCTTAAGTACTATGGCTGGCGGAACCGCATCAAAGATACTGGGTTGGTTTTCACTGATGAGCAGATATGAGGATTTCACAAGAGGAATATTGGGCTTAAGTCCTATTGTTTACTACCTTAGCTTTATTGTGGTATTTCTGTTCATTACGACAAGAGTAATAGAAAAAAGACGCTGGAGTCAGGGGTGATATTAATGGAAAAAAAGAATGGTTTAAAAAGCAAGCTTAATCTTAGAAGCTTAAAATATGGTTCAAACACTGCTATATTAATAGTAGCTGTAGTTCTTATTGCCCTGCTTGTAAATATCCTAGTCGGGATACCTGATATCAAGCTGGATTTGACACCAAACAAGCTATATTCTCTTTCTGAGGTCACCATAAACGAGCTTGAGAAGCTGGATAAAGAAGTAGAGATTATCGGTCTTTTCGATGACGGACTGGTTGGTTCTTCAAATCCATATAAAGAGGTTACCGACTTATTGGATTTATATGACAAACATCCAAATGTAACTGTCAAGTACATTGACCCCGTAAAAAACCCAGGCATAATAAAAGAGCTTGACCCAGAGGAGAGAATGGGTCTTCAGAATACTAATTTTGTTGTCAGAAGTACTGTCAACGGAAAAACTAAAAGCAAGAAGCTTGAATATTATGACATGTTTGCAATGGCAATGAACCAATACACATTGCAAACCCAGGTTACTGGCTCGACTGCGGAACAGAGCTTTACAGGGGCAATAAGATATGTCACCAGTGAAAAGACTCCTGTAATCTATTTTACCGAAGGTCATGATGAGCCTGATGTGGATATTTATTTCAGAAGCTTAAAGGATGCCCTTGAGAGAAACAACTTTGAAACCAGTAAGATAAACCTTCTCACTGTGGAGAAGGTTCCGGAGGATGCGGCGCTTGTTGTGGTAGTGTCTCCCGGAAAGGACTTTACCATCAAAGAGAGAGATGTGCTTGACGAGTATTTGTATGAGGGCGGGGATGCGGTATTCATGTTTGATTATGAATCCAACGATCCTGACTATACACAAATCAATGACCTTTTAAAAGAATATAATGTTACCGTTAACTATGATAAGGTTAAAGAGACAGATCAGAGCAAGCATATTCCCCAGGATGAATATACTATCCTTGTTAATGCACCATCAAATGACATAGTACCCTATTCTTTCACACCGCTTATCAGTGAAGCCAGAAGTATTGGAACCTTAAAGAACGAGAAGGATTTTATCAAGGTTAAATCACTGGCTCAGACAAGCGACACTGCAATCGGCGAGATGGTTGACAAATCCAGAGGGGAAGATATACCAGGTCCTCTTGACATTGCTATAGCAGTTGAAAATTCAGGAAGACAGAATATTTCAAAGATACTTGTTTTCGGTAATGCTTTATTTATAAGCGATTCAGCTGCTGAAGCCTTTGGCTATTATTTCAACACAAATATTAATTTCTTCTTTAATGCTTTAAGCTGGGCTGTTGAGATGAAGGACGATATAATTGCACCAACAAAGAATTACGAAGTAAACCAGATTCAGATTACACAGTCCCAGGCAACAATTATCGGAGGAGTTTTGATATTAATACTACCCCTTCTGATACTTGGTGTAGGATTGGCAGTATTCTTGAGGAGGCGTCATTTATGAGATTGTACAGGAATGCAATTATTCTTATCATAATAGTTGCGCTTCTTGGCGGAGCATACTACTTTATTTCCAAGAATAAGCCAGAGGAAGAAGATACGGTGGATGTAATAGTCCTTACAGACATATCAGCCGATGATATAGAAACAGTTACATTTAAAAACTCAGGCAATACATTTGTCATGGGTATAGAGGATGACAAATGGATATTGATATCTCCTGACGATATAATTTCAGATTCGTCTGTCGTAAGCTCAATGGCGGAAGTTGCACGCAGTATTTCGGCAGATAAGCTGGTTGAAGAAAATGCCGAGGATTTGTCCGTATATGGTTTGCACAATCCGGTATCAGTCGAGATAAAGCTTAAGGATGGAACTACCACAATTCTTGAGGTGGGTGACGAGACACCTGTGGGAACAGGATATTATGCCAGGCTGGCAGGTGAAAGCACGGTATATACAATAAGACAATATGACGCAAGTAAGCTGCTTACAGACAGGAATGGGATGAAGAAAAAGAGGCTTTTTGATTTCGATGCTGAGGCAATAAACGGTATGAGTATGGACAGAGGCGGACAGAATTTATTTAAAGCAAAGCTTACCGAGACTGAAGGCTGGGAAATGTATGAGCCAATAAGCGGAAGCGCGAACCCCTCAGCACTTTTGCCCATGACAGAGGCACTGGCAGTTGCAAAGGTTTCGGAATTTATTGAAGAAAATCCGGCTGACCTGTCACAATATGGCCTTGATGCTCCTCGCTATGCCTTTGAAATCAACTCAACAGAAGCCGGAACATTTAAACTGATGTTAGGTAAGGAAAAGACAAGAGGTAAAGACATCTATGCAATGCTTGAGGGAAGAGACGAAGTATTTACATTGGGCTTAGATGATTTCTTTTTCCTTGATAAGCCTATTGACGAACTGTTCCAGGTATTTGCCTATATTGTGAATATAGATGAAGTTGCTGAGATTGACCTGACAATGGACGGCAAAACAACTCATATGACCCTTGATGTGTATGTGGACGAGGAGGGCAACCGCGACAACAGCAAGGACAAATTCACTGTTAACGGCGTAGATGCATCCGGTGAGGATGAAGACGGAAATCAGCCTTTCAGGACCTTCTATCAGGCTCTGATCGGTGTAACTCTTGATGAGATTGACCTTGAAGGCAAGCCTCAGGGTGAACCGGAGATAACAATAGAGTACAAGATTAAGGACGGCGGCTCAATGAGAATTGATTATGTTTCTAAGGACGAAAACTTCTACTATGTACTGAGGAACGGAGAATATGCCAATATTATTGTCAAAAAGAGCAAAGGCGAATTTGGAATCAAAGGCTTAAGGGAAGCGTACAAGAACATGATGGATTTCCTGGGGCTGTAATTCTAAAGCCTTAAGGATAAGTTGTAGCTCTACGAGGATAAGTAATTTAATAAATCGCTCCGGCATAGAATGGAATTAGCCCATTCTGTGTCCGGAGCTTGTTTTTATGTCAGAGGAATTTAAAAACATCATAAAAGTCGCATGCATTTATGCCACAAGTGTCATTGGCGCCGGATTTGCGTCAGGACAGGAAATAATGCAGTTCTTCTCGGGATATAAGGCAGGAGGCTTCTACGGGATACTTTTGGCGGGAGTGATATTCTCCGTTATAGGCGTTGTGGTGCTTGAAATCGTCTACAAGCAGAGAATACGCAATTATGAGGAGTTTGTTTTCCCCATTTTCGGGTGGTTCCCCGGATGGATTCTGGAGATAGCGGTGACGGCATTTATGCTGTGCCTTTACTGCATAATGGTGGCAGGTGCGGGAAGCGTGTTGTCAGACAGACTGGGTCTTAAGTTCGGTTATTCGGTGCTTGCTGTGGGCATCGGGTGCATGGTACTGATATCTGCAAATATTAAAAAAATTGTCACATTCAGTACGATTGTCACGCCGCTTTTGATAGCAGGCATAGTAATTACAAGCTTTTATATTATTTTATTCAGCGATATCGATGCATCCCTGATTTCAAGATTTATAGCAAGGATTTCGGGAAACTGGGTGGCCTCTGCCTTACTCTATGTGAGCTATAACAGTATTCTGGCGATTGTAATGATGTGCAATCTCCTACCCTATTTAAAAACAGAGCGGACAGCAAGGCTAGGAGGAATTCTGGGCGGTGCGCTCCTGTGCCTTACCGCATTTGTGGTGAATGCTGCCATATATATGTTCTATCCCAGAGCATATGAGAAGGAGCTTCCCATATTATCAATTTTAAAAAGCTTCAACGGAACAGCAGGCAATATATATGCGGCTGTTTTGTGGCTTGCCATGGCGGTTTCGGCAGTGACCTCCGGATTTTGCTTTACAGACAGGCTTGCCGCAATAACAAAAATAGACAGAAAAATAATAGCAATAATTTTATGCCTTGGGACTATCCCGCTTTCCCTGCATGGCTTTTCAAGCTTAATAGGCAAGATATACCCTGCCTTCGGCTATGTGGGACTGTTTATGCTGCTGGTGGTGTCGGGCCAGGGGCTTAAGGGTATTAATAAAACGAGCAAGATGTGATTAGCTTTTATTAAACAGTATATATAAGACTCTTCACTTCCTAAATTATATTGATCCCGAGAGGAGACGGAAAAATGAAAAAAGGAATTCTATACATTCTGATATGCGTAAGCATTTCTGTGGCACTTTTCCTGGCGATATCAAACAGGGCGTCTGCGGCAGAAACTGTGCAATACATAGACGCGGACGGGAGTGAGAAATCCGCTTCTGCTACTAAGGTCATGAACAGTAATGATGCCGTTACATGGAGTGAAGGATGGTATTATGTAGAGGGGAATGTAACCATTAATAATATGGTCACGGTATCCGGAAACGTAAATCTGATTCTTACAGACGGCTCAAGTCTTTCCGTTACTATCATTCATGGACAAATATGTGCAATTCAGGTGGCGGATGAAAACAGTCTGACGATTTATGGGCAGTCAGACGGTACAGGTTCGCTGACAGCCACGAGTACTGATTTTGGTGCAGCTATAGGCACTACTTGGACAGGTTCGGAAGCCCCTCCTCCTTGCGGCAGAATCACAATCAATGGCGGCAATATCATTGCTACAGGCTCGTTCGGAAGTGCAGCCATCGGAGGAGGCTTTACAGGTAATGGTGGTGTCGTTACCATTAACGGAGGCACAGTTAAAGCCATTGGCGGTGACGAAAGTGCCTCGGGTATCGGCGGAGGCCGTGGTGGCCATGGCGGCACCGTTACCATTAACGGCGGGACGGTAGAGGCCTACGGTAGTAATAACAATGCCGATATTGGCGGAGGCGCGGGAAAACTAATAGGGAACATAACCATCAACGGCGGAACTGTCATAGCATACGGCGGAAGCGATAGTGCCGGTATTGGCGGTGGATTTGGTAGTGACGGCGGTACTATAACAATAAACGGCGGAAGCATTATTGCAACCGGGGGGGTACGTCCTATCGGCGGCGGATGGAATGCAAAAGTTAACGTCACACCGAAAAACGCTTCCGGGGATAATGTCTATCTTACCAGGGTGAAGCTTTCTGGCGTGGCAACAAAAACGGTGGTCGACTCATTGACCACAAGCTGTGATTATAATATTACTGATATTCATACTGATGAGAACGGCATACTATATCTTTATCTGCCTGTGGATACGACGGTTACGGCAGCATCTGCTTCATCCAGGAGTTATTCCGGATCAATCAAAACACTGAGCAACGGTTCAGCTTACGGAGTCCTGTATACCACTCTTGTCTCTGAGGTAACTGTTCCTGAGGCTGGGACATATAGCAGCGGACAAGCCCTTGATTTTACCGTACGCTTTACAAATAGCGTAACGGTAACTACAGATGCAGGCATTCCGTATATTCCGCTGATTGTGGACAGTACTGCACGAGAGGCTGCCTATGTTTCAGGAAGCGGGAGTACGGAGCTGCTCTTCCGCTATACAGTTCTGCCCGGTGAAAATGATTTAGACGGTATTTCAATAGGAAGCAGTATTGAATTAAATGGCGGAGCAGTCATTGATGGAGATGGCAATGCAGCGGGGATAGCACTAACCGGCGCCGGCAGTACAACTGGCATTCTGGTGGACACCCCTCCTCTTGTGACAATCAGCTCCGGTGTCCCTGACATAACCAATCAGAAACCAATCTCTGTCACAATTACCTTCAACGAAATCGTCACCGGCTTTGAAGATGGGGATATTACAGTGGGCAATGGCACGGTGGAAAACTTTTCAGGAAGCGGTGCCGATTATACGGCGGATATAATCCCCTCGGCAGATGGCTTCGTTACAGTCGACATTGCCGCCGGAGCCGCACAGGATGCAGGGGGGAATTTTAATACTGAGGCTCCTCAGCTATTATTCAAATATGACGGTACAGCTCCATCTGTATATTCTATAACGCCGGTTGAAGGTTCAGTTGATGTCCAGGTAAGCGGCAATGTCATCATTTCCTTTAGTGAGGAGATGGATATTTCGTCAGGAACAATCACCCTGACACCCAGCGCCGGCAGCGCCATAACTCTCACCGGTGGCACCTGGTCCGGCGGCAATACCGTCCTTACGGTGTCATATAGCGGCCTTGACTACGACACCGATTATGTTTTGTCTATCACAGGCTTTGAGGATATGGCAAATAATATTATGCCGGAATACTCCTATGGCTTTACCACCGAGCTTGAGCCATTGGTGCCAACAGTATCTCCGAATAGCTTAACCATCGGGTCAGGCGCTACCTCCGATATTTCTGTCAATTTTGGGCAGGGTACTGCTGCGGCGACGAGGGGAGAATTTATTGTTATGCTAATGCGGGCTTTTGGGATCAATCCGGATGATGACATGCCTTTCAATTTCTCGGATGCGGGAAGCACTTATTACACCGGCTACCTGGCTGCGGCAAAGCGGCTTGGGTTAGCTGATGGCGTGGGTAACAACCGCTTTGCTCCCCAACGTGACATTACGCGCCAGGAAATGTTTGTCCTGCTGTATAAAATCTTGAAGAATATAAATCGGATTCCGCAGGGCAGCTCATCCAATGGGATATATGATTTTTCTGATACCGGGCAAATTGAGTCATGGGCAATTGATGCCGTTGAATCACTGATAGAAGCAGGAATTATCGAAGGAAGCGCCGGAAAGCTGTATCCGGCGAACAGGGCAACAAGAGCCGATATGGCACAGGTGCTTTACAAATTAAAATACCTGATGTAAAATCTTTGGCTTGAGGTGGAATGGGAAATGAAAATTCGGAAAAATAACCGGACAAAAGAACAGGGGGCTGAGACAAAAAAACAGCTCTATGCATGCGCAAAAGAACTGTTTCGTGTACAGGATTATCAGAATGTCAGCGTTGAGGCCATCACGAGAATGGCAGGAGTCACAAAGGGCACATTTTATGTGCATTTTGAATCCAAGGACGCGCTTTTGCTGGAACTGGCGACGGAACATGTCCAGAGGATGGACACGCAGTATAGAGCCTTTCTGGAGGGATTACCGGATGAAATGGCCTCTGCCGATGTGATGCTGGCTTTTGTGGGAAAAATAGTGGCTCTGTTGACGGCTCAGTTTAGCTGTGATGACATGAGGGCAGTTTATCGGATGCAGCTTTCCAGCTCGATCAATATGGATGCGGTAAAAGGATATAACAGAGAATTATATGCGCTTTTCCGGGAGGTGCTGGAAAAAGGCATCAGGCGACAGGAATTTATGTGCGAATTACCGCCGGAGGTATTAGCACGCCATTTTGTCATGGCTATCCGTGGTCTGACCTATGAATGGTGTATCCGGTACCCCGACTTTGATTTTCAAAAAGAAGCTTACGAGCATTTCCGGCTGCTGCTGGCGGGCATTGGTGCATGAGGTGTATCTTAAGCGTATAAAAATTCTTAATAGTAAGGGTTAGTGTGGAAGGAAATAACTTAATGTGATAATATTATGCTATACAAAGGATAAAAACAGGAGTGGAGCTTTTGAAAACACCTGACAAGCAAAAGATAAATACTTCAGATAGCCGTTCAGGAAGCATTATTACAGCACTGCTTTTATTTGCCGGTGTTATCTCACTTGCCTTCTTTACATATCAAAAAAGTATCAATCCATCAGCCAGCCCAAGGGAGCTTCTTAAAATCATGGTAGAAAAGGACACAAATGAAATTAAGGACGCACAGGTGCTGTATTCTTTTACTTTCGAACCAAGAGACAAGCCTGTCTTTGAAATATACGGCGATTATATTGCGAAATGCAGCAGTGAAGGTATTTTGTTTTTCGACAAAAAGGGCGATGTTGTCTGGTCTGAAGGATTGACCTATAAAAACCCTATGCTCAAGACAAACGGTGATGAGCTTATAGTTGCTGATATCGGTGCGAACGATATTTGTGTTATTAAGGATAAATCAATAATTTGGAAGGATAAGCTGGATGTTTCAGTTTTAAATGCAGACATTAGTGAGGATGGATATGTGACCGTGATTACATCCTCCAAGAGAGATAACAATGAGGTTAGAGTGTACAATCCCCGGGGAGTGGAGCTGTTTAGAAAGGTTATCGCAAATGACTTTGCTGTGTCTGCCCACATTTCACCGTCAGAGGCATATCTTGCCGTATCATGTATAGACACAAATTTCATGGGAGCTTATACAAGGTTCAAGTTCTATAATATGGGCGGGGCGGAGCTTGCTGAAAAGTCCTTCGAAGAAACGGGGGAGCTGCTCCCGATGATAGGATATGGGAGGGACGACAAGCTTTTTGCTGTGGGGGACCAAGTTATGGCGTATCTTGACATGACGGGTAAGGTTATCTGGGAAAGTGAATTTAATGATATTTTTGGAGCAGCTATTATAGGTGGAAAACAATTTGCTGCCGCAGTTGACGGCAATGAAGGGAACATGCTTAAATTGTATTCCCCGGATGGGAGCCAAGTATTTACATGCTCACTCAGGAATAAGCCTGAGGGATTGTGTGCAGCGGGCAACAGAATAGCTTTATATACAAACAGCAACATATACTTATATGACAACACAGGTGAAGAAATCGGGCAATATCATGCTTCTTCTCCAATAAAGCAGGTGTCGTTTTTCAGCAGGAAGCAGGCTTGTGTGATTACTGGTAATACAGTTACTATAATAAACTTTGTGTGAGGGATTATGAACTGGAGTGATTATTTTGTTATCGGGTTGGTTGCTTTATTTGCCATAATCGGGCTTATAAAGGGAATTGTCATGTCTGGCTTTAAGGTTTTCGCCTTCTTCTCTTGCATTTTTGCGTCAATAAAGCTTTATCCTGCGTTCTCTAAAATGCTGAGTAAGACCCGTGTGTACACAGTAATTAATAATTCTGTCATGAAGAGTCTTATGCTTCGGGGGCAGGAAGCCTCAGCCTCTTCCTCTGTGCCGGTGACGGGTACTGCCGCAGCGGAGTCGATGGTAGGCTCAATTTCACTTCCTGCATTTTTAAAGGAGTCAGTTATCCAAAAGCTCCCCAAAGCCTCAGAGCTTATAGACATGGAGGGCATTTTGAGAGCTGTGGGTGATGAGATTACAATGATGATTATTTCGGTTGTCAGTTTGATTTTATTGTATATTATTTTAAAGATAGTCATGGCAGCTATAGGATTTGTTTTAAAAGGGGTTTCAAAGCTGCCTCTTGTCAAACAGGTTGATAAAACCGGAGGATTTATTCTCGGGGCGGTTCAAGGCATCCTTACGGTATATATAATATGCGCACTATTGGTGATTTTAAATGCAAATCCGGGGTTTGAGACGATTTTCAAAGGACTGGAAAGCTCCCTGTTCGCATGGAGATTTTATGAAAACAACTTTATTATCTCCTGGATGTTTCCAACTTAACGTATTTTGCTTATACCTCATGAAAATTAATGCTTCTGACTTTTCTGTATTAAATTGTAGACATTAATTGATAATTAGTAGTAAAATAGCTTTAGTGACAGCCGGGATAACCCGGCTTTTTGCATAGAAAGGTGGGGCTTATTATGAAAAGCGATATTGTAAAAAAAGGTGTGGAGAGAGCTCCCCATAGAGCACTTTTTAAAGCAATGGGATATACAGACGAGGAGATAAAAAAGCCTTTAATCGGTGTTGTTAATGCAAAGAGTGAGATTGTGCCGGGGCACATTCACCTTGATAATATTGCTGAAGCCGTTAAGACGGGTATCAGAATTGCTGGAGGCACACCTGTCGAGTTTGGCTCAATTGGCATTTGTGACGGGATTGCAATGGGGCATGAAGGGATGAAGTATTCCCTTGCCTCAAGAGAGCTGATTGCAGATTCGTGCGAAGCTATGGGCAGGGCTCACAGTTTTGACGGGATGGTTTTTATACCTAATTGCGATAAAATTGTTCCCGGAATGCTGATGGCTGCGGCAAGAATAAACGTACCCAGTATAGTATTAAGCGGCGGGCCTATGCTTTCACTTACACGCAAGGGGCAGCAGCTTGATCTGAACAGTGTTTTTGAAGCCGTAGGGGCGTATAAAGCCGGTACGATAACTGAAGAAGAGGTCGCTGAATGCGAAGACTATGCTTGTCCCGGATGTGGTTCGTGCTCGGGCATGTTTACGGCCAACTCAATGAATTGCCTGACAGAGGTGATTGGAATGGGGCTTACCGGCAACGGTACTATTCCCGCCGTATATGCAGAGAGGTTAAGGCTTGCAAAAAGGGCAGGCATGAAGATAATGGAGCTTGTTGAAAGAAATATCAGACCTTCAGACATATTAACCGAAAAGGCATTTGAAAACGCTTTGACGGTTGATATGGCATTAGGCTGTTCAACTAATTCTGTTTTACACTTATCTGCTATTGCAAATGAGGTAGGTATTACAATAAATCTTGACATAATAAATGAAATCAGCAGCAGAGTCCCGAATCTATGCCGTTTAGCACCGGCGGGGCCGTATCATATACAGGATTTGTATGAGGCAGGCGGGGTTCAGGCTGTGATGAAGGAGCTGTCCAAAAAAGGGTATCTGCATTTGGAGCTTATGACTGTCACAGGAAAGACAATAGGTGAGAATATATCAACTGCCAAGGTCATGAACCGGGATGTTATAAGAAGTGTTGAGGACCCGTACAGCCCTACAGGCGGAATTGCTATCTTAAGGGGCAACATAGCGGTGGACGGCGCTGTTGTAAAGCGCTCGGCTGTAGCGGAGGAAATGCTTGTACACAGGGGACCTGCAAAAGTGTTTGATTCTGAGGACGAGGCTATTAAGAGCATATATGGGGGAGAAATAAAGAAGGGAGATGTAGTTATCATACGCTATGAAGGGCCAAAGGGCGGACCGGGTATGAGAGAGATGTTAAATCCCACCTCAGCCATTGCAGGAATGGGGCTTGACAAGGATGTTGCCCTGATTACGGACGGAAGGTTCTCTGGAGCTTCAAGAGGGGCATCTATCGGTCATGTTTCGCCTGAGGCAATGGAGGGCGGTATGATTGCCGTTGTGAGAGACGGTGATATGATATCCATTAATATTCCTAAGGGAGAGCTTTTTGTTGAGGTTTCCGATGAAGAGCTCACAAGGAGGATGGAGCAATGGGAGCCTCCAACGCCGAGAATTACCGAAGGTTTCTTGGGAAGGTATGCAAGAATGGTCACATCGGCCAGTACGGGAGCAGTACTAAAATAGGTACGGCATAAAGAATAGGGAAAGGATGTAAGGTTTTATGGCAAGGCTAAACGGAGCGGAAATACTGATAGAGTGCTTGAAGGAACAGGGAGTTGACACTGTTTTCGGGTTCCCCGGAGGAGCTGTTTTAAATATATATGATGCACTGTACAAGGCTAAGGACGAAATCAGGCATATACTTACATCCCATGAGCAGGGGGCGGCCCATGGGGCTGACGGATATGCACGTGCAACGGGCAAAACGGGAGTTTGTATAGCTACCTCAGGACCCGGTGCAACCAATCTGGTTACAGGGATAGCCACAGCATACATGGATTCTGTGCCCATGGTAGCTATTACAGGGCAGGTGGCTACGTCATTGCTGGGGAAGGATTCATTTCAGGAGGTTGATATAACAGGTATTACAATGCCTATTACAAAGCATAATTTTATAGTGAAGGATGTTTCGACGCTGGCGGATGTGGTCAGAAGAGCTTTTAAAATAGCTGCAAGCGGCCGTCCCGGACCTGTGCTGGTGGATATCTGCAAGGATGTCACAGCGGCATATTGGGATTATGAACCTAAAGCACTAACGATGCCTGAGAAATCATCAAGTGAAACCAAAGCTGTAAGTGAAAATAAGCTTAAAAAGGCTGCGGAGCTCATAAACAATTCAAAGTCACCTTTCATACTGGCAGGCGGAGGCGTTGCCATATCAGGAGCTGACCAGGAGCTTGTGAACTTTGCCAGCAAGTCAAAAATACCTGTGTCTACTACATTAATGGGACTGGGCACATTCCCGGGCACACATGAATTGTTTACCGGGCTTGTAGGAATGCATGGGTCTAAAACTTCCAATATGGCAGCTTTAAAAACTGATTTATTCATTGCAATAGGGGCAAGATTTAGTGACAGGGTAATAAGTGATGTTACTAAGTTTGCACCGAATGCAAAGATAATGCA
>CAZPMC010000038.1:0-6032 GCA_964587755.1 uncultured Oscillospiraceae bacterium | reverse complement strand
ACCGCTAAGTCTTCAGGAAAATACAAAAATTATACACATTGATATAGACCCTGCCGAGATAGGAAAGAATATAACGGCTGATTATCCCATTGTAGGAAACATAAAGGATATCTTAAAAGAGATTACCGAATTAATAGTTGAGAAAAAAGAAAAGACTCAGTGGAATGAGCAAATCCAAAAGTGGAAGGAGCAATATCCACTAAAATGGAAAGATGATGGCATCTTACGACCTCATTATATTATGGAGAGACTGTATGAGCTGACAGGCGGTGATGCCATAATAACCACAGAGGTAGGTCAAAACCAATTGTGGGCAGCCCAGTTCTATAAGTACACAAGACCGAGACAGTTTATTTCATCAGGGGGCCTGGGCACAATGGGCTATGGCCTGGGAGCGTGTATCGGGGCACAGTTGGGTAGACCTGATAAAAAGGTTATAAATATTGCAGGTGACGGCAGCTTCAGGATGAATTGCAATGAGCTTGCAACGGCTGTTGAGTATAAACTGCCAGTAATTATTGCAATATTAAATAACGGCGTTTTGGGAATGGTAAGGCAATGGCAGAGGCTATTTTATGACGGCAGGTTCTCATCAACTACAATCGACAGGGCTACCGATTTTGTTGCCCTTGCCGAAGCATATGGCGCAACCGGAATTAACGTCACACGTCCCGAGGAGGTTGATGATGCTTTTAAAAGAGCTCTTGCCTCAACCGACAGACCAGTACTTATTAACTTTGCAATAGACAAGGATGAGTGTGTATTTCCCATAGTACCACCTGGAGCGCCTATACATGAGCTGATAGAGGAGTAGCCATGCAAGAGGCTTAATATAAGAAATATATGCTTGACTTTTATATTTTTATATGGTAAATTATTTATTGCTCCGTCCAGGAGGTCTTTTTTTTGTGCTTTAAATAAAGAGCGCTCTAAACAAGCGTTTGGGCGGCTAAGCGATACACCTAAATTTAACAACAGGGCTGGAGGTGTCGAAATGAGAGTCAAAATAGTAATGGCTTGTGGAGAGTGCAAGCAGAGGAACTACCATACAAAAAAGAATAAGAAAAATGACCCTGACAGAATTGAAATGAATAAATACTGTAAATTCTGCCATAAGCATACATTACACAAGGAAACGAAATAAAGTTGCGGAGGTGCACACAAATGGCTGAAAATAATACTCGCACATCCAAGCTGGCAAATGCCGGGAAAAAAATAAGCAAGTTCTTCCGAGATATTAGAAGTGAACTTAAAAAGGTTATCTGGCCGAATAGAAGCCAGCTTACTACAAGTACGATTTCTGTGTTGGTTATATGCTTCTTACTGGGCAGTATAATCTGGGTGGCTGATGCGATTTTTGCTAAAATCTTAGAATGGACTCTGATGCGTTAATGAAGGAGGACATAGAATCTGATGCATGTAAATGATATGCCTGAAGCCAAATGGTATGTTTTACATACGTATTCAGGCTACGAGAATAAAGTAAAGGCCAATCTGGACAAAATAGTTGAAAACCGGGGAATGCAAGACTACATTTTAGATATTGTTGTCCCGATGGAAGAACAGATAGAAATCAAGGACGGTAAGAAAAAGGCCACCTTGAAGAAGGTTTTTCCTGGTTATGTTTTAGTCAAGATGGTTATGACCGACGAATCATGGTATGTTGTCAGAAATACCAGAGGAGTGACAGGGTTTGTCGGCCCCGGATCAAAGCCGGTTCCTCTCACTGATGAGGAAATCCGGAACATGGGTGTCGAAGAGTTTGCGCCTGTACTCGACTATGAGGTTAACGACAATGTCAGAGTTATTGACGGACCCCTTGAAAACTTTATTGGAGTTGTTGAAGAAATTAATTTTGAAAAGAAGAAGGTCAGGGTAGCCGTTTCAATGTTCGGCAGGGAAACACCAGTCGAACTGGAGCTTACTCAGATACAGAAATTATAATTTAGAACTGATAGCACCAGAATAATATTCTGTGACTATATAAGAAAGATTGGGAGGTGGATATTAGCCATGGCAAAGAAAATCATAGGTTATATAAAGCTTCAAATTCCTGCGGGGAAGGCAACTCCGGCTCCACCGGTTGGACCAGCTTTAGGACAGCATGGTATTAACATCATGGGATTTTGTAAGGAGTTTAATGAAAGAACAGCGAAGGATGCAGGATTGGTTATTCCTGTTGTAATAACAGTTTATGCTGACAGATCCTTTTCATTTATTACCAAAACTCCTCCGGCAGCAGTGCTTTTAAAGAGGGCGTGCAAAATCGAAAGCGGTTCAGGTGTTCCTAACAAGGAAAAGGTTGCAAAGATTTCGATGGCTGAGGTCAGAAAGATAGCAGAAATGAAAATGCCCGACCTTAATGCTGCCAGCGTAGAAGCAGCAGCTGGAATGATTGCCGGCACAGCCAGGAGTATGGGTATTGTAGTAGAAGATTAGAAGCCCTAAGTTTCATTTAATTAAAATGAAATGAGAGTGGGAGGGAATTAAATTCCCGGGAAAATACCACGAAGGAGAGGATAATAATGAAGAGAGGAAAGAAATATATCGAGAGCGCTAAGCTGATAGATAAGACAATGTTATATGAGCCGGCGCAAGCTTTGGAACTGGTCAGACAAACTGCGAAAGCTAAGTTTGATGAAACAGTTGAAGTTCATATTAAGCTGGGCGTTGACTCAAGACATGCCGACCAGCAGGTCAGAGGAGCAGTTGTACTGCCCCACGGCACAGGTAAAACTGTAAGAGTTCTTGTTTTTGCTAAAGGAGATAAGGCTAAGGAAGCAGAGCAAGGCGGAGCAGACTATGTAGGAGCTGAAGACCTTGTTGCAAAGATCCAGAATGAAAACTGGTTTGATTTTGATGTAGTAGTTGCTACTCCCGATATGATGGGCGTTGTCGGAAGACTTGGTAAGGTGCTTGGACCTAAAGGTCTTATGCCAAACCCAAAGGCCGGCACAGTAACTATGGATGTAGCCAGAGCAATCTCAGAGATTAAAGCAGGTAAGATAGAGTACAGACTTGATAAAACAAATATTATCCATTGTCCCATAGGAAAGGTTTCCTTTGAACCGGATAAGCTTTTGGAGAATTTCCGTACCTTATTGGAGGCAATTATTAAGGCGAAGCCGGCAGCTGCTAAGGGTCAGTACCTTAGAAGCGTTGTTGTGGCATCGACAATGGGACCCGGGGTAAAGATTAGTCCTTTAAAGGTTATTGAATAAAATAGTTTTTACAATTTAATATTTATCATACCGCAGACAGTAGGTGCATTCTTTGTATAATCGGTTAGGCCGGCCTACCGAGGTAGAAGCTTTTTAAAAGAGGTTTTCCCTTGTGTGTCTGCTGTATGTAAAGATATACAAGGGTTTTTTATTTATCATGAGGGAGGTGGAACGTTTGCCCAAGGAACATACTTTGAACAAAAAGCGTGAAGTTATTAATGAGTTAAGCAATAAAATGAAGTCTGCCAAGGCTATGGTTTTTGCGGACTACAGAGGCTTGACCGTCGAGCAGGATACTGATTTGAGAGCTGCTCTTAGAAAAGCGGGAGTTGAGTATAAGGTTATAAAGAATACTCTTGCCAGATTTGCTGCTAAGGAGAATGAGCTTGATGAGCTTGACAGCTTCTTTAACGGCCCTACTGCCATGGCTTCAAGCGAAACTGACCCGGTTGCACCGGCAAAGATTTTAAGTGAGTATGCAAAAAAATACAACAAGCTTGAGCTGAAGGTTGGTGTAGTTGAGGGAAAGATTATTGACACAAATGGTATAAAAGCACTTGCTGAGCTTCCGTCAAGAGAAGTTCTCATTGCAAAGGTGCTGGGTGGTTTCAATGCACCTATATCCGGTTTGGTCAACGTACTCAACGGAAATATCAGAGGACTGGTTGTAGCCCTCAACGCTATAGCAGAACAAAAACAAAGTGCATAATATTATCAAATTAAAAAATTTAAATTTTGGAGGTATTTTAAAATGGCTAGTGATAAAGTGTTAAATTTAATTGAAGAAGTAAAGGCATTGACGGTATTAGAGCTGTCTGAGCTCGTTAAGGCTCTTGAAGAAGAATTCGGCGTATCGGCAGCAGCACCGGTAGCAGTAGCAGCAGCTCCTGCAGCAGGCGGGGCAGCAGCTGAAGCAGCAGCAGAAGAAAAGACGGAGTTTGATGTAGTTTTGAAGGAAGTCGGCGCAGAAAAAATTAAGGTTATAAAGGTTGTCAGAGAAGTGACAGGACTTGGTCTTAAAGAAGCAAAGGATCTTGTTGACGGAGCACCTAAGACAGTTAAAGAAAATATTTCAAAAGAAGATGCTCAAGCTTTGGAAGCTAAATTTAAAGAAGTTGGCGCAACTGTCGAAATTAAATAATTCGACCAAAAAACAAATAAAAACCAATTTTTCGGCAAACAATCTAAAATTTGATTGTTTGCCGTTTTTTGTAATGATATAATATATATATATAAAAGGGGGGCGTTTATAAATGGCAAGGTCTGATGTTTACAAGGTGAAAAAGGCTCATAAGGCTAATCTTGTTTTTATTACCATTGTGACTTTGATGTTAACAGTTCAGGCACTTTTAGTGGGAGGTGTTACACACTTTATAGATACAGGCATAAAGTGTCTAGCCGTGTTGGTACTGGTTCTGATCTTATACTTCCTCCCGATACAAAAGTATATTAAAGGTCAGTTAATATCGTTAATTCCCGGCTTAGCGGCCATAGCGATATTTTTTATAACAGGCTTTGAAGTGGATCTTCATTATATAATCTTTGCTTCCCTTACCATGACAGCTCTTTATCTCAAAAAGACTCTTATCCTTATATATGGGATTGTAATGAACGTCTCCATTATTGGACTCTATATTTTAAATCCAAAAGGATTTTTAGTAGGAGAAGCAGAGCTCATTGATTTTATTACTGTTGAAATTCTTTTTAATACATGTATCGTTATATTTTATTTACTTACCCATTGGGGAAGAGGTCTTCTAAATGAAACTTCCGATAGGGAGGAGAAGGCAAGTGAGTTACTGAATAGGCTTGAAAGTACATTTAACGCCCTGGAGGAAGGAGCAAGGCAGCTGGATAATGATATCAGCGTTTTCAATGACAGCATAACTGCCACAAGGAAACTGAGCTCCAGTGTAACTACTGCAATGCAGGGGATGACAAAGGTTATACAAGAGGAAGCCGAAAGTGTTGCAAGCATTAACAATATTATGTCCGGTTCCATAGAAAGTGTAAATCAGGCTCATCAGATTTCGGAGAATGTTGTAAAAGATTCTCAAAGCATGATTGAGAAGGTGGCAGACGGATGGGAAAAGATATTGGAAGCGGGAAAGCAGATGAACACTGTAAATGCAGCTATGGAAAAGGCGAAGGACACTGTTGATTTGCTTCAGGCCAGGATGGAGGACATTGTGAATGCCCTTGAGGAAATACAGCAGGTTGCTTCCCAAACGGATATGCTGGCATTGAATGCTGCCATAGAATCAGCGCGGGCTGGTGAGCATGGAAAGGGCTTTGCAGTAGTTGCCGATGAAGTAAGAAAACTAGCTGAGCAAAGTAAGGAAATGGTTAATGATATATCTACAGTTATTAAGGATTTGTCCCAAAGGTCGGAAGAAACAGTTAATGTTGTTAACGAAGGCAGTATTGCCACTAATATGGGAAGAAATTTAATAAATGATGTTGCAGATTACTTTGAGCAGGTCAAGCAAGCTTTCGAGCACAGTAACAGTGAGATTGAAAATGGAATGGAGATGGTTGCATCTGTATCCCAAAACTATTCTCAGAGTCAAAGACAGGTGGAATCCATCGCAAGTATTTCAGAAGAAAATGCCGCATCTATAGAAGAAATTCTTGCTACTATGGAAGATGAGAATCAGCGGATAATAAAAATAAGCGAGTCGGTAGAGGGAATAACTAAGCTGAGCAAAAAGATAAAGGAGCTGCTTGACTCAGGAAGGTAAATCTGGACAAATAAAGGCTCTATGTCAATTGTTGGGGTGGGGCTCAAGCAAAATGAAGTTTAGCTTAATC
>CAZPMC010000037.1:0-23789 GCA_964587755.1 uncultured Oscillospiraceae bacterium | reverse complement strand
CAGTGACATTTTCGCTGAAATATTATAAGGTGACATTATCGCAGAATAAACACAAGAATAAACACATTATTATTTACAAATGCTAACACGCTATGTTATAATATCATGCGTATGTAAAACGGACGGTCCTCTGATGCGGTAAATTGCGTTTATGAACGTCTAGGCAAGAGAGGAGGAAATAAAATGGATATCATAAGAGCAATAGAGCAGGAGCAATTAAGAACTGATTTGCCAGTTCTCGAAATAGGCGATTATGTAAGGGTTCATCTGAAGATTAAAGAGGGAAACAGAGAGAGAATTCAGATATTTGAAGGTACCGTTATCGCAAAAAAGGGATCGGGACTTAAAGAAACCTTTACTGTAAGAAGAGTGTCCTATGGTGTAGGAGTAGAGAGAATACTTCCAGTTCATTCTCCTAAGATTGACCATATAGATGTGGTTAGAAAAGGTAAGATTAGAAGAGCGAAGCTTTACTATCTTCGTGATAGAGTTGGTAAAGCAGCTAAGGTTAAAGAAAAACTTAAATAAGTATTATAAATACTGTAATATAAAAGGGACTGATAAGTCCCTTTTATATTTTGGCGTTTAAGTAACGCCCACTGATTAAGTGGAAATGATATAATGTAATGGTAAATGCTTAATGAGTAAGGAGTAGTTATGAACATACAGTGGTTTCCAGGTCATATGGCTAAGACAAGACGTTTATTATCAGAAAATCTGAAGCTGATTGATGTGGTTATTGAGCTTCTTGATGCAAGGATACCCAAAAGCAGTAAAAACCCTGAAATAGACACAATAATAAATAACAAAGCCAGGGTAGTTATTTTGAACAAATCCGATTTGGCTGACTCACAGGTTCTGACTGAATGGGTTAAATGGTATAAGCATAAGGGCTCACCAGTTATACCTGTGGATTCAATAAAAGGAACAGGCATAAAACAGCTTAAGGATGCCCTGAAATTCCTGATGAAGGAGAGAATTGAAAGGGACAGGCAAAGAGGAAGGATATTCAGACCGATTAGGACCATGATAGTTGGCATTCCAAATGTAGGAAAGTCTGCATTAATCAATAAAATCGCAGGAAAAGCTGTAGCAGTGACCGGAGACCGTCCCGGTGTTACAAGATCAAAACAATGGATAAGGATAAATCCTGAAATCGAGCTGCTTGATACTCCTGGAATCCTTTGGCCTAAGTTTGACGACCCGGTTGTTGCAAGAAACCTTGCTTATACAGGCGCAATAAAGGACGAAATAATGGATGTTGTCGAGCTTTCTGCTTTGCTTGCAAAAGAGCTGTCATTATCATATAAGACTCAGTTTGAAAAGCGTTATAAGCTTACTGATACAGATTCTATGACAGGGTATCAGCTTCTTGAGGCTGCAGGGAGAAAGAGGGGCTGCATACTATCAGGTGGAGAAATCGACTATAACAGAATAGCTGTCATATTGCTTGATGAATTCCGTGGCGGAAAAATTGGACGGATTTCATTGGAAAGACCTGTGTGGGAGGGGGGAGAAAACTAAGATGGGAAAAAACAAAAAATTTAAGCTGGAGATGGAAAACCAGCGGCTTAAATTAATGTCAAGATATGAGGAAGAAGCCTATTCAAAGGGCTTTAAATGTGTCGCCGGTATAGACGAAGCAGGCAGAGGACCTTTAGCCGGTCCTGTTGTTGCAGCCTGTGTCGCGCTGCCTGAGGGATTGTTGATTGAGGGAATAAATGATTCCAAAAAATTAAGTGAGACCAAAAGAGAGCGCATTTATAAAATAATTATGGAAAAAGCACTGTCAATAGGTATAGGAATAGTAGATGAAAAAATCATTGATGAAATAAATATTCTAAACGCAACAAAGCTTGCCATGAAAAACAGCGTTATGCAGATGAAGGTGAAGCCGGATTTTCTCCTTATAGATGCTGTAAAGCTTGATGATATTGATATATCTCAGCTTTCAATTATCAAAGGGGATTCCGTGAGTCTTTCAATTGCTGCTGCATCGATTGTTGCAAAAGTAACGAGAGACAGAATAATGGTTGAGTATGATAAAAAGCACCCGGAATATGGCTTTAAAAAGCATAAGGGATACGGAACAAAGCTACATATTGATGCTATAAAAAATAACGGGATTTGTCCGATACATAGAGTAGGCTTCACAAAAAACTTCATTCAAGGGTGATTACCATATATGCGCATTGAAGGCAAGCATTTAGCAGCAGCCGATGTGGCAAAAGGCATATCTGATATAATAGGAAGGCTTGATACAGGGGATATAGTAAGGGCGAAGGTTCTTCAAATATCATCTGATGAAGCTGTTTTGAGGCTTTCTGACGGCTCTGTAATCAAGGCAACATTAACAGAAAAGCTTGATGCTAAAGCGGGTCAAACTGTTATGCTGACTGTAACCAATAAGATTAACGGAACTCTTGTGCTTGAGACAGTAAAAGATTCTAATCAATCAAATATGCTGCAGACAGATATCATAAAAGACATGCTTCACGCCATTAAATTACCGGCAGATTCTAAGAATATGTCATTGATGTCTGAATTCGTAAGCTTAAACTTGTCTCCTGGTGTTGAGCAGATGAAGGATGCATTAGCAATGCTTACGAGCAGCGGTGAAATTGACGCTGAAAAAGCAGTATTTCTAGCTTCAAAAGGAATCCACCCCGGCAATGAAAGCATTGAAGATATTGTAAAGCTTCTTGGAGGGGAAATTAAGCTTGGAGAAATAATAAAAGAAATAGAATTGGCAGTAGAAAATTTGAGAAGCAATTTAATCGGTACCAATAGCAATACGAATACTCATAAGGGACAGGAGCTTATCCGCATTATAGCATCGGCTTTAAATAAAGCTTTTGAGGATGCTGCTGCAAAGGAAACCCTTTTAACGAGTAATACATCTATAGTCAGCAGGATAGCCCAGCAACATAGTAGCAGCCCTGGCAACAGCTCCGCAAATGACTCAGCCGTCGACAGCTCAGCAAGTGACTCAGCCGTCAACAGCTCAGCAAGCGGCTCCGAAACCAGCTCCCCAAGCAGCTTCATCATCAGCTCCGGAAGCAGTTCAGAAAGCAGCTCCATCACCAGCTCCGACAGCAGCTTTGATAATATGGAGCCAGGGGATTCAGCTACAAAGGGAAATAATGAGGCAATAAGCAACCGGCAGGAAAATAGAAATGCAGACATGGATGCTAAAAGCATAGATGTTTTAAAGGATTCTGCAATAAAAGATCCTTTTATCAGATTAAAAGAAACAATTGAGCAGATATTTATTAAAATCAAAGCTGGGGAATTATTGGGTGAATCAGATATTAAAAGTATTGAGACAGAAATTAACGATAAACTTAATCTGCTCAGGACAGTTGCTTCTTTACCTGAAATAACACAGCTTGAAGAGGGAAGAGATATTATAGAGGTAGTTTCCAGGCTAGATGATACTGTAAAAGCGATGAATCACCTTATCAATAACAACATTGCTTATTACCAGCTACCTATCAATCTGCCGGGACATAACACTAATGCAGAAATTTATATAATGAAAAGCAAAAAGAAAAAGAGAAAAATCGACCCTCAGGACACTGTTTTGTTTCTTTCCCTTGATACTAAGAACATCGGCAGAGTTGAAGCACTGATTGTTTTAAAGAAGAAAAATGTCAGCATTAAATTTAGAACTGAAAGGCAGCAAGTAATTGATTTCGGGAAAGAGAATATTAAAACTTTATATGTGGGTTTTGAAAGCATTGGATATAAGCTGGTTAGTATCAAATATGAAATGATGGAAGCTCCTACACCACCGGTTGGTATCGAGAAGCTTATTTCAAAATTTCTGAAGGAAAGTCAGAACAAGGTTGACCTGCGAATATAATGGACCGGGAAGGGTGCAATGAACATGGCAGAGAGAAAGAAGAGAATCAGAGAAGCTGCTGCTTTAAAATACACGCCTGAAAAAGGCGGTGCTCCAGAGGTTGTTGCTCTTGGTAAGGGCGAAATTGCGGAGAACATTATATCAAAAGCGATACTAAACAATGTTCCTCTTTATAAGGATGCAGCTTTAGCCCATGCATTAAATTATTTAAATATTGGGGACGAAATCCCAAAGGAGCTCTATGAGGTAGTTGCACAGGTACTGGTTTTTGTGAGTAATCTTGACGATTTATACTTAAGAGTCCCGCCAAGGAGCGAATTATGAATAAAAGAGGCATTGGAAAGCTGGGAGAACAAATTGCAGCCGATTATATTGAGAAAAACGGCTTTACAATACTTGAGAGAAATTTCAGGTCAGGGAGACTGGGAGAAATTGATATAATCGCTTCGGAGAATGATTATATCTGTTTTATTGAAGTAAAAACAAGAACAGGCATAAGCTTTGGGACACCTATTGAGGCTGTTAATTATGATAAGAGAAAGAAAATAAAATCTCTTGCCTGGATATATATAAAAAGTAAAAAACTTACCAATGTCAATATGAGGTTTGATATAGTAGAGATAATAGGCAAAAGGGTTAGTTCCGGGCTTTTGCCCATAAAAATTAATCTTGTCAGGAGTGCTTTTTAATGTTAATAATCGATGCTCATTGCGATACCGCCCTATCCCTACAGGAGGGTGGAGGAGACTTATATGAAAATTCATATCAATTAGATTTAAAAAGGCTTCTTTTATCAGGAAAGAGATTGCAGTTTTTCGCAGCGTTTGCAGACCCTAATGAATTTAGAAATAATGAGCTGGTAAAAGTATTATCCATCATCGACCATATGTACAAGGCGGTTGAAGCTCACAAGGACAAAATTTCTGTTTGTCTGTGTGCCAAAGATATCTGGGATGCGCATACTCAGGGAAAGGTGGCGGCAATACTGTCAATTGAAGGTGGAGAGGCGCTAAACGGAGAGCTTTCAGTTTTAAGACAGCTTTACAGGTTAGGTGTAAGGAGTATGCTGCTGACATGGAATCACAGGAATCTATTGGCTGACGGTGCTGAGGAAGAGTATGGGGCTGGTCTTTCTGTGTTCGGACGTCAAGTGGTAGAGGAAATGGAGAGGTTAGGGATGATTGTAGATGTATCTCATCTTTGTGAAGCTAGTTTTTTCGATGTACTGGAGATATCGAAAGCACCTGTTATTGCATCCCACTCCAATTCAAAGGCTGTTTGCGACAATCCAAGAAATCTTTCGGATAAACAGCTTCTGGCTATTAAACAAAATGGGGGAGTAGTAGGCTTGAATTTTTACCCGTATTTCTTAAACAACACAGAAAAAGCTTCTATAGACGACGTTTTAAGGCATATCGAACACATTTGCTCTATTACAGGAGAAAATCACATAGGAATCGGGTCTGATTATGACGGAATAGAATGTGTTCCTTACGGGCTGGAAGGGCCCGATAAATTAATCAATCTCTTTGACAGACTGGCACAGCTTAATTATTCAGAAAGCTTTATCAAAAAATTCGCCGGCTTGAATTTCTTACAGGTTATTGAGCAAATCTTGAAGTAGTATCATAATTGGTGCGGTTAGCTGCATAAGAGCAGACAATCTTCATGCACCGAAGCATGTCGGAAACAGGCTGTAAGAAATAAGTCTTGTTGAATATTTCAATTCCCTATCCTGCAAAATCAGGAAGGGAATTTTTTGCACAAAATTAATTTTGAAATTTTAGCACACAAGAGTTGCAAAATTACTAAAAATATATTAGAATAGCAACAATGTAAATTATTTGGGGGTGCCTTTAGTGACCGATTATTCAAGACTAAATGTGAATGAATTAAAAAATGAGCTTAATCAATTAAATGAATTATATAAACAATTTAAAAGCAAAAACCTGAAGCTAGATATGTCAAGAGGGAGACCTTGTCCAGAACAACTTGCATTATCATTAGATATGTTGAAGTACCCCCAAGCAAATGAAAGCTTTATAACGGATGACGGAGTCGATTCAAGAAATTACGGGCTTATAGATGGAATTTCTGAGGCAAAAGAGCTGTTTGCAGAAATTTTGGAGGTTAGCAGCAAAAACATAATCATTGGTAACAATTCAAGCCTCAGTATGATGTATGACACAATTGACAGGGCTATGCACTTCGGATTATACGGAAGTAAAATGCCTTGGATTAAACTGCCCAAAATCAAGTTTATCTGCCCGAGTCCAGGATACGACCGGCATTTTGCCATTACCGAGCTGTTTGGTGTGGAGATGATAGTAGTTGAAATGCTTCCGGACGGGCCAGATATGGAGAAGATAGAAAAGCTTGTTGCAGAGGACCCGTTAATTAAAGGAATTTGGTGCATTCCCAAATATAGCAACCCCAGTGGAATTACTTATTCTGACCGGGTTGTTGATGCATTGGCAAATATGAAAACAGCTGCGGAGGATTTCAGAATATTCTGGGATAATGCCTATGTGGTGCATCATTTTACAGATACTCCGGAACGATTAAAAAATCTCCTGACTGCCTGCATGGATGCAGGTAATCCCGACAGGGCATTAATATTCGGATCTACCTCGAAAATAACATTCCCCGGTGCAGGAGTCGCTTTTATGGCAGCCAGTGAAAACAACATCAGAGATACTAAGAAGCTAATAGCATATAAAACAATTGGCCCTGACAAAATAAATCAATTGAGGCATGTAAGATTTCTCAAAAATGCGAAAGGCGTAGAGGAGCATATGAAAAAACATGCCAAAATACTTAAGCCTAAGTTTGATTTAGTACTGAATATGCTTTCATCCCAGTTGAAGGATAAAAATATTGCCCAATGGAACGAACCCAGGGGAGGGTATTTTATAAGCTTCAACACGATGCCGGGGTGTGCAAAGGCTGTGGTTCAAATGGCTGCCGAGGCAGGTGTTGTTCTTACTCCCGCCGGGGCTACATATCCTTACGGAAAGGATCCCTTGGACAGAAATATAAGGATTGCACCGTCCTTTCCACCTATAAGCGAGTTAAAACAAGCTATGGAGCTGTTTTGTATATGTGTTAGGATTGTTTCTATTAAAAAGTTGTTGGGAGAGTTGAGATAACCATTGCAATGTCTCAATAACAATAATATAATTTAATAAGTGGAATTTTATATTTCATATTCATAAATATCTGGCGGGATTATTAAAATCCCGCACTTTTTTTATTATATTAAATAATTAATAAAAATACATAAAATTATGTTGAATTACGTCGCATTATAATATAGAATTAGTAATGACGTAATCATGTGTTGTTATGCTTACTTTATTTTGGAGGAGTTACTAGTGATTAATAAATACAGCAATGTGCCTTTATATTCTCAGTTAAAAAATCTCATTATCCAAAAAATTGATTCCGGCGAATATGCCAGTGATACCAGAATACCCTCAGAGCAAGAGTTTTGCGATATGTATGACATTAGCAGACCTACTGTCAGACAAGCCATTAATGAGCTGACAAGCAACGGGTATTTGTATAAGCGGAAAGGGAAGGGGACATTTGTTACAAAAGCAAAAACTAAAATTAACATAAGAAATTTCTCGGGGTTTACAGATTCTATTCTTGATAGCCAGGATCATAGTAAGCACAACATATTGTCATTACGTGCTATCAGGAGCGGTCATTCACCTCAAATTGATAAAGTATTTGGCAATCAAAATACTACACAGAATTATGAATATGCTGAAATAAAATATTCTACCATTGAGCAAGAAAATATTTTATCTTTGAATGTGTCGTACATACCGTTGAATCTTTTTCCTGATATAATTAATGATGTCAAGGAAGGCAAACCGTCCCATGAAATATTGCTTGGGAAATATCCGCTTTTACCTGTCAAAACAAAGAGCTCACTGGAAATAGCTTATACCGAACAGACAGAGGCTCAGCATCTCCAAGTTCAAACAGGTCATCCTCTTATAAAGGTTGAGAATTTGCTTTACTCAAAAATCGGTCAGCCTGTGGAATTTGTTATAGCAAAGTATAGAGCCGATAAATGTTTGCTGATTTTTGAAAACTCAAAATAATTTTTGAGGAAATAATATAAAACAATATATGTGCAAAAAAGAGATTAAAATCATACATTTAATCTCTTTTTGTTTTTTAAAGTTGAAAAATACCTTACACTTTCGTTAAAAATTTATTTAAAATGTAAGTTTATAGCAAAGCAAAATATTAAATTTATAAGCATGCCCCTAAATTATGGAAATATGATAATTTATTTATAGTATAAAATTCCATAATTAAGGAGTGATAGTGTGAAAAAAAGGTTGATACAAAGAATTTTACCCATGTTTATGACGGCAGCCATATTAGCTACAATGGTTTTATCAATACCTTTTGCATCTGTTGCAAAAACAGGCCGGGCTATTGATATCGGATGGCCGTCATTTATTAACCTCGATCCCGAAGTATTAGACCCCAATGTGCCGCTTGATCCTACTACAAGTATCAGAGATGCCATCTATCAAAAAGATGCGCAAACAGGTGACGGCACCTCTTACTACATTGACCGTGTGCTAAATAGACCTGGAAACAGCTCTGGCGACGGCAATAGCGTACTAACCCGAGGCCGTTCTATTTTTTCGAGTCAAAGTTCAGTGCCTACCGGCTTAGGCTGGAGCAATAACATTTATTGGCTTGATCAAGCCAATAACTTTAATCCGCTAAACGTTATAGTCTTCCGCAACGGCAGTCAAAGCGTCACGTTTAATGAGCAATCATCATCAAGAAACAATAATCCAACTCACTGGACCAGCCGTTATACTACAAACAACGCTGATTACAGCAGTGTAGAAATCATTGCGAAAAAATTTATCACATTCAATAACGTTGCAATAGTTGTTTTAGACATTAAAAATATTGGGGAGGAGGAAGTAGGGAATATTAACTTTACTGTTTCCGCATCTTCCTGCAATACTCCGTCTCAGCTGCCAAACGGTCAGCCTGAGTTTACAGGGGTTAAATCAGTCCGCGCAAATCTGACAACTTTATATCCAAGGATTACCGCTGATCTTAACGGTCAGCCTTGCACAATTGAGAATAATAATCTCGTTACACCGACAATTTCTATTCCGGCAGGTGGGAAGGCTCAGCTTAAGGTTGTCATGGGCATTACAACAAAAGAGCTTCCTGAGTCAACGGCAGACTATCTGAGCTATGCTGAAAAGTCTTCCGATGATGCTTTTAAGACACATGTCCAGCAATACCACAATTGGTATGCTGACACTATTCCTTTTATTGATATTCCGAATAAAGCAGTGCAAAAAGCTATCGAGTATAGATGGTGGCTTGAGCAGTTCAACACATTTGATGCCTCCATACCCGGCTATGATTTCCAATATCCTGATACAATGGAGGGAGTATTGGGGTACAATAATGCAATCGTTCTTACAGAGTGCATGAGACTGCAGGATACAAAATGGATGCGCAGTGCTTACCTGCCATACGGAACACTTCTAAACATAGGGAATGCTTCCATGAGCAGTGCTTTTCTTGACAACCCTGGCAAAATTGCAAACTGGAACAATCATTACGGCCAATACATAGCCCAGGCAGGTCTCGAAGCTTATAAGGTTCATGGAGGAGATCCGGCAATAGCAGAAGCCTTCGCTTACTACTTTGAACATGACGCAAAGGGGCAGCTACTGCATTACGGACAGCACTTGCCTATAGCAGGGCGTCCTAATGATGCCGATAACAACTATGGAAACGCATATTTGATAGCTTACAGAAATGGCTATATGACCGGAAACGATGCAGATGCATTAGACATGTCATTTAGAGGCGCAGGCACATGGAAAATCCGGCCGGAGAGCGCATATGTATATGCAGCTGCAGCCTCAGCCGCAGAGCTTTATGAATTATTGGGCAACACCACTAAAGCACAGGAACTGTCTGAATTGGCAAGCAAGATTCAGCAGGATGCATTGGATATTTTATGGTCCGACAACAATAAAACCTTCCAAAGCTATGCGGTGTCGCCAGGTGGTTCCTTCGTGGGGAATGATCCTGACAAACCAAATCTTATTCCTGGAAAGACAAACAACCATTACAATTTCTTTTCTACCAATTTAGTACCAAAAGACCCAGAGTCACTGGAAAAGTATGTTGATGCTTTTGAATATTTCTTGTATGCAGATGAATATCCAATATTCCCATGCTATACAGCAAATCAGGCAGACGTTGCAAGTTACGGCTCCGGCTCAAATAACTTCTCAAATATCAACTTTACACTACAGGCAAGAGCCTATGAAGCCGCTTTGAGATATTATGACCCTGGACACCAGTATGTCACACCAGAGATGATGTCAATGCTTACCGCCTGGCAGGCGTATGAAGTATTCCCTGCTGTTAATGGTGCTGGAAATACGCTTTACCCGAATAACAATGAGTATTTCTACAACTATAATCCCAACACCAAGTCATACAACCGTTCGGGAATTTACCACGATACTTTAGGCAACTTCAACTATATCTTCATTGAGGATATGGCGGGATTAAGGCCAAGAGCAGACCATATTATAGAGCTTGCTCCCATAGACTTCAATCCTGTCAACATGGATTTGCCAAATGCAGAAGATTTCAAATATGATCATTTTATGGTCAATAACCTACGATATCACGGAAAAGATTTATCAATCGTATGGGACGACCCGGAAAATGAAGAACCTTCATACGAAGCGCCACAGGGCTATTCGCTGTATATTGACGGAGAGTTGATATTTACTGTTGATCATTTGGCAAAAATTCTTTACGATACAGAAACTGGACAGCTTACAGTTGACGGTGTAACAGTTGACGCAGATGATGTTATTTATCTAAAGGATGACGGAACACAGGAAGTTCCGAGCGTTAATGAGATAGATCTGAAGAACGACATCAATCCCAAAGTCGTTGAAAACTTCAAAAAAGCCGGTATTGACCTGGAACTGGATCTTACAAACAGAAACAATCTTGCCCAGCTTCCTGGTACTGTTGCAGAAGCCTCTTTTACAGCCACTGCGAGAGCTGCTTCCTGGTTTGAAAAGCACAGGGCAGACGGAACAGATTCTACATCAAAGGCTGTTAATGAAGAGCCGCCATCACCTGCAGCTGCTATTGACGGGACAACTGTAGGCCAGCCCTTCTGGGGAAATAACGCCTCACCTAATGAAACAGACTGGTTAAAAATAACCTACCCGTCACCTCAGACCTTCAATAATGTAAAAATATTCTTCTATAATGACAGGGACGGCTTCGGCAACGGAACAGCCGGAAAAGGATATGCGGAGCCAGTAAGGTATACAATTGAATACTTAAAGGACGGGGAGTGGCATTTTGTCAAGAACAACAACAAAACACCTTTACTCCCGGTAGCAAACTTCAATGATGCACTGTTTGACACAGTTACTTCAGATGCCATCAGAATCACTGTTATTAAAAACGGCGATCATCCTGTAGCTATTTCAGAGGTACAGGTATTCAATTCACCTCTCACAGCTGAACCGGTTGTAAATCAGCCTCCATCAGAAGTTTCTGCTGTTATAGGCGCTACAGGAAACCTGACTGCTGAGCTTAAAGGGATTTATACAGACGATGGGCTTCCTGAAGATAAAACACCTATATTTAACTGGACTGTACTTTCAGAGCCTGAAGGAGCATACAGCGTTATAGAGGACAGCGATAAAATGAACGCTAAGCTTATCGCTGATACAGAAGGGGAATATGTGGTTAAATTCAGTGCCTCAGACAGTGAATACGCAGATGAGTTTATTTTGAATGTAACATTGGTCAGAAAAGCAGCAGCAGATGTTGCACCTTCTGCAACAACAAGCGCAAGCTATACTGCAGGTTGGGAAAATGTCAACGGGCCGAATAACGAATCCTTCGAACCGTCATCATCGTCTCCCGGAACTGGCAAAGGCTGGGGCAACTGGGACAATAGAGCTCCCGCATGGTTCCAATACACATGGGATAAGCCTGTATATATAAACTCCTGCGATATTTACTGGTACGATGACAACGGTGGAACGAGAGTTCCCAGCAACTGGTCCATTCAGTATTCTGATGATGGCCTCACGTGGCGAAATGTTGATATTGACCCGTCTACACCATACTCAGGAAGTGTTGCCAAAAACAGATACAATAACTTAAAATTTGCTGCAATCAGCACAAAATATCTCAGGGTTTATATTAACTCAATAACCAACAATCAGCCCGGCACAGGAATATTACGATGGAAGGTTTACGGACCTGTAATTGATTCAATACAGGATTATCACATTATGACACCCATAGGCGTTATTCCACAGCTTCCTGATACCGTACCGGTCACCTTTGAGACGGGCGCCGTGATGTCATTCCCGGTCCAGTGGGACATTATAGATGAAACGGATGTAGCAGAGGAAGCAACATTTATTGTTGCCGGAACAACTTTGGGAACACTTGTAAAGGCTCATATTTATGTGAGAACAGACGCAGATGTTGCTCAAATCACCGATGTGTGGCCTATGAGCATATCTACCGCCTTAGGAGTACCTCCAGTTTATCCGGAATTTGCTGATGTCAGCTACAATAACGGAGGACGTACAAATACGGTAGTGCCTGTAGTATGGAATGAAGATGATAAAGCTTTAGTTGATTATAATATAGCAGGTGCTTACACAGTAAAGGGTACGGTGCAAAAAGGCGAAGAAACAGTTGAAACTACGCTTACTGTTAACGTCATCTTCTCAGGCGCGGAGCAAATAGTTTCTATTGAGCCGGTAAATGTGGTAACAGAGGCAGGGACAGCACCAGTTCTTCCGCCAACTGTGGTTGCAAGATACAATAGTGGCATTGAAAAAACAGTTAATGTAACATGGGACAGCATTGACGAAATTCAATATGCAAGCGAAGGCACCTTCACAGTTGAAGGTACTGTTCAAGGCACATCTCTAAAAGCTCAGGCAATTGTCACTGTCACAGCGAAAACAGATGTTCTGTCGGTTTTGATAACAGGCGCTGACTCAGTCAAACCCGAAGAGGAATTCACTCTTAATATTGACCTGGCAAATCTGACAGAAGACATTTATGGCGAAGATATTAGTGTAAGCTTTGACAGTTCCAAATTTGAGTTCGTAGAAGCAGAAGTGGCAAATGACTCAATAGAAATAGTAGAATACAAAGATGAAACAGACGGGTTAATCAGATTCATAATTGCAAGTACAGAAGGCATCGGCGGCGAATACGAGAGATTGTTAAATATTACCTTCAAAGTAAAAGAGGGGATAGAGGATACCACAGGAACTATTTCTGTAAGTAATGCAGAATTGGGCAAGAAAGACGGTAGTGTCCTTGACGCAGGAACATATAGCCATGAGATAGCAATAGAAAAGGGAATAGACAAAACGGCTCTCGAAGAAGCTATTAACAATGCTCAGGGTGTATATGACGCGGCTGTAGAAGGTGACAGAGCCGGACAGTATCCTGTCGGTTCTAAAGCAATACTCCATAGCGCGATAGAAGCTGCAAATGCTGTCTATAGCGATCCGGAAGTAACCCAGGAAGAAATTGATGAAGCTGTATCTACTCTGAATGCTGCTGTAGATGAGTTCCTAGCCAAGAGACGGACTCATGATATAGGTGACGTAAATAATAACGGACAGATAAATATAGGCGATTTGGCTATAGTAGCTTACTACTTCGGCAGCAATACATCTTCAGATAACTGGGCTGATGCAAAAGCATGCGACTTCAATAACGACGGAAAGATAGACATACTTGACCTGGCATATGTAGCACTGAAAATATTATTATAAACTTAAATAAGCCTGATGTCTGACAATCTGATACTTAACTGAAGGAGGCCCGGGGATGAATTATAAAATCATCTCCGGGCTTCATTTTTATTTGTCAAAATATAAAGCGAAAAAATATTAAGATAGATTTAGGAGAGAGGACTGAATAAAATTATATTAATTACGCGAAATATAAATTTCGCGTAATACGGAGGGGGAGAAATCTTGTAAAAAGTCTGCAATTAGTATATTATATTATTATATACTGGCTTGTGAGGTTTTACATATGAAAAAAAATATTAATGATTACGAGATGCCACCTGTTCTTAAAGATTTTTTGATATACATGCAAACAATCAAAGGAAAATCTGCAAATACTGTTCAAGTTTACTTTTATGATCTCAGACTGTTCCTTCGTTTTATGAAAGTTTATAAGAATATTGTAAAAAAAGATGTTAAGTTTGATGATATACAAATCGCAGATATTGATAATGGCTTCATTAAATCCATTACATTAAGTGATCTTTATGCTTTTATGTCCTTTGTCAGCAATGAACGTGATAATTCCTCCTACGCACGCGCCAGAAAAGTTGCAGCTTTAAAATCGTTTTTTAAGTATCATACAATTAAAACCAGGCTTTTAGACCATAACCCTGCGGCTGAATTGGACTCCCCCAAGATTTTAAAGCGGCTTCCTAGGTATCTGAATGTTGAAGAAAGCAAACGGCTTCTGAATTCCGTTGAGGGCAATTTTTCAAAAAGAGATTATGCAATAATTACCATATTTTTGAATTGTGGACTTAGGTTGTCTGAATTAGTTGGAATAAATATTTCAAACATAAAAAATGGCTCTACCCTGTCTGTTATCGGTAAAGGCGGTAAGGAACGCAGTATTCCTCTTAATAATGCCTGTATTGAAGCTATTCAAGACTATATGAATAATGAACGGCCACGAGATGGAGTCAAGGATAAGAATGCTCTGTTTTTAAGTAACCGCAAACAGCGGATAAGTAAAGAATCGGTTCAAAAAATCGTAAAAAAATACATTAAGGCTTCCGGACTTGATCCAGAGAGATATTCTACTCACAAATTAAGACATACTGCTGCGACTTTGATGTACAAATACGGCAATGTTGATATCAGAGCCTTGCAGGAGCTCCTTGGGCACGAAAGTATTTCCACAACACAAATCTATACTCATCTTGATAGCAGCCAGCTTAGAGATGCAGTCAATAGCAACCCTTTGTCCGACTTCAGCAGAAATTAATTAAAGCGGTGTTTACTTTGCGATTAAAAATCATTATAATGGTTAGGAACATTTTGATTGAATTATAGTCAATATGTATTATGTATTATGTAATATTATTAAAAGGGGTCTCACATGAATTTTCGCAAGTTCAGTTTCAATTTAACATTAGTAGTACTGGCTGTTTTGCTTTGCAGCGGCGCCGGTATTCTTTATTATACAAACAATCATTACACGGACACAGTTACTGCATCCTCAGATTCAAGCAATTCTTTTAATGAGCTTTTTGAACCTTTTATACAAAGCAAAGAGCCTTTTAATGTCCTTTTACTCGGCGGGGATAAAGTTAGCCATAATTCTGACTCCATGATGCTTGTTAATTTTGACCCTTCTACAGTTAAAATAAATATTATGTCAATTCCCCGGGATACAAAGGTTACTATTGGTAATAAAGCACATAAAATTAATTTTGCATATCCCCACGGTGGTGTCAATTTAGCTGTAAAAACCGTTTCAGAGCTTCTGGATGTTAATATTAAATACTATGTTTTCATTGATACCAATGCTTTCGTTAAAATAATCGATCTGCTGGGAGGCATTGACTATTACATACCTGCTGATATGGATTATGATGATCCTACACAGAACCTTCATATTCATCTAAAAAAGGGTCAGCAGATTTTAGATGGAGCAAAGGCAGAACAATTTGTCAGATTCCGTAAACCAAATAAATGGACAAAAGAGATTAGAAAGTATTATGACGGTAGTGATATAAAAAGAACTGAGGCACAGCAAAACTTTTTAAAGGAACTGATGAGGCAAAAATTGAGCATTCAGTACCTTCCCAAGCTAAACAGCATAATAAATGTAGCATTTGAAAGTGTTGACACTAATTTTACCTTAAGTGAAATTGTTAAAATGACTGGTTACGTTAGTAAGTTTAAAATCGAAAATGTAACCTTTATATCAATGCCAGGAAAAGAATATGGAGCAAGTCCCTGGTATTATTTATGCGATGTCCCTGCTTCCAGGAAAATAATGGCTGAAAGCTTTAAGGGCTCAGGAAAGTTTGTAGAAGTAGATACGAAGAAAGTATCAGGCTATGCAAATCAAAAAATGGTTACTGCTACGGAAGCTGCTAAAGCAAATGATTCGTCTAAAGACGTCACCAAAAATAATCCCTCAAACAGTGAGACGAATATTCAAGGAAAAGATAAGGATGATCCGTAAGCTGTTCAGTTAAAGACCGGCGGTGCCGTTTCCGGAATAGATAGTATCGCCGGTCTTTATAAATCTGATTACACCAGGTTGTTGTAGAAAACCTTATATGCATTGAACATTGTATAAATGTCCATCTTACTGGTAATCTCAAAAGGTGAATGCATTGATAGTACGGGAACGCCGCAATCAATAACATCTATTCCAAGATGTGCAGCGAATTGCGCGATGGTCCCTCCCCCACCTTCATCTACCTTTCCAAGCTCGCCTGTCTGCCAGAGTATATTGTTATCATTAAACAATTTCCTGACTTCGCCTACAAACTCTGCATTTGCGTCACTGGCATCGTACTTTCCCCTGGAGCCGGTATATTTTTGTAAAATAACACCTTTGTTCAAATAGGTAGCATTTCTTTTTTCATAAACGCTTTCAAAATTCGGGTCAACAGCAGCATTTACATCAGCAGACAGCATTTTCGAATTTGCAAGACATCTGCGAAGCTTTAATTCACAGTAATTATCAGATCGTAAGCCTATCAGGTTTGCAATAAAGTTCTCAAGAAGACTTGATTGAGCCCCTGTATTGCCGGTGCTGCCTATCTCCTCTTTATCAGTGAGAAGACATATTGATGTGCGTTCCGGGAGTTCCACATCTAAAATAGCTCTTAGGGCAGGATATGCACATACTCTATCGTCTTGACCGTATCCGCCAATCATACTTTTATCAAATCCAACGTCTCTGGCCTTTTGGGCAGGCACAATTTCAATCTCAGCAGACTGGAAGTCTTCTTCTATAATGCCGTATCTTTTATTGAGGATATTTAGAATATTAAGCTTAACCTTCTCCTTAACCTTTTCATCTTTATATGGCATAGACCCCAGCAAGAGATTTAGTCCTTCGCCTGCGACAGCTTCGCTGAGCTTTTTTTGCATCTGCTCTTTTGCTAAGTGCGGAAGTAAATCGGTTATTGTAAAAACAGGATCATCTTCATTTTCTCCGACAACTATTTCAACTGTCGACCCGTCAGATTTGACTACAACTCCATGAATAGCCAAAGGCAAGGTCAGCCATTGGTATTTTTTAATTCCACCGTAATAATGCGTCTTAAAAAGTGCTAATTCAGTATCTTCATATAAGGGGTTTTGTTTTAGGTCGATTCTTGGCGCATCTATATGTGCACCAATAATGTTGGTCCCTTCTTCAAGAGGACGGCTGCCTATAACTGCAAATACTGCAGATTTCTTTTTGTTAATAAAATAAACCTTTGTACCAGGAACAATTCTTTTGTTCCTGCGTATCAATTCCTCTAAAGAAATAAAACCGGCAGCAGAAGCTAATTTCTCTGCATTTGACGCAAATTCGCGCTCAGTTTTTGAATAGTTGAGAAAGCTTTTATACTCCTCGCCAAAGGCAAATCCACTCTTTATATCATCCTCAGTGGAAATATCCCAGACGGTTTTCTGTTTAAAGGATAATTTATCCATAAGCTTTTGGCCTTCAGTTTTAATTTCTTCTGCCATTTATACATTCCTCCTGTAAAATAATAAATGCTGTTACTTACCTTATTATATACCTTAAATTATTCTTAATAAACTATATTTAGCCAACTTAATCAATTTGCTTTTAAATAGGCAAAATGCTAAACTATAATTTGATATCAGGAGGTAAATAATGTTTGACTGTCATATGCACACAAAGTTTTCTACAGATAGTATAATGGATGCGCATGAAGCATGCGAAGCAGCAATTAAGCACGGGCTTCTTGGTATAGCTTTTACGGATCACCATGACATAGGATTTCCCGGAGATGATGATTCCTGGAGCATTGATTTCAACCAGTATTTCCAAGATATTTCTAAAGTCGAGCATGAATATAAAGACAGGCTTAAGGTCTTAAAATCAGTTGAAATAGGTTTACAGCCTCATGTTATTGATAAATCTTCGACGCTTATAAAAAGCTTTCCCTTTGATTATGTATTGGCATCAATTCATATAATTGATGGCGATGACCCATATTTACGCAAATATTATGAGGGAAAATCGAAATCTGAAGCCTATGAGCGGTATCTTAAGGAAATATATTTTATGATAACTAATTTTTCTGACTATGATATGGTTGGACATTTTGAGTACATAATAAGATATGCTGATTATGTCGACAGGACGTTAAGATATGCTGACCACGCAGATATATTGGATTCCATTCTTAAGGAGTTAATAAAACAAGGTCGCGGGTTTGAAGTCAACACAGCCAGCTTCAGAGATCCAAAAGCTTCGGCAGAATATGATTTTGCTTTACTAAAAAGATACAAGGAATTAGGCGGTGAGCTCATATGTCTTGGCTCCGACGCACACAGGCTTGAGCATATCGCTCTGAGATTCGACTATTTTACCCAGATGTTAAAGAGCGCAGGCTTCAATTATACTGTCCACTTTGAAAACAGAAAGCCTGTTTGGGATAAAATTTAGTCAATAACTCCCCCGCCTACTACAATATCGCCTTGGTAAAATACAACAGACTGTCCTGGGGTAACAGCTCTTTGAGGTTCGTCAAATAAAACCTCCACTGTGTCAGACGTCAATGGACGTACTACAGCATCCGCCTCTTTTGCTGAATATCTTATTTTAGCAGTGACTCTTATTTCATCAGATAAGCCAGGAATAGAAATAAAATTTAAGTCTGAGGCTGTGAGGGTTGATGAGAAAACCTCGTCGGCTTCACCTAAAACAACAGTATTATCTTCAGGTCTTATTGCCACAACAAACATTGGTTTTCCAAATGTAACTCCTAGGCCCTTACGCTGCCCAACTGTGTAATGAATGATGCCCTTATGCATTCCCAGCTTGATGCCTTTTGTATCAACAAAGTACCCAGGTGTAATTTCAGCGTCTGTATTTTCAATTATATAGCGCACATAGTCATTGTCTTCAACGAAGCATATCTCTTGGCTGTCAGGCTTTGAAGCTACAGCCAGTCCAATGTCTTGTGCAAGCTTTCTTACCTGGTCCTTGGTATAATTACCGATAGGAAAAAGTGTTCTAGAAAGCTGGTGTTGAGTCATTGTATAAAGGGCATAGGTTTGGTCCTTAGCAGAAGTTACTGATTTTTTAAGCTGGAATCTTCCTGTCGCTTTATCAAATTCCACCCGGGCATAGTGTCCTGTTGCAATATAGTCTATACCCATTGAAATTGCTTTTTGAAGCATTGATTCAAATTTGACGAAGCGGTTACACGCAATACATGGGTTTGGTGTTCTACCTTGCAGGTATTCATTATTAAAATAGGATATGACTTTTTCTTGAAATACATCCTTAAAATTAAGGACATAGTAGGGTATCCCCAGTTTGTTTGCGACTCTGCGGGCATCATCAACTGCTGATAATGAACAGCAGCCGCCTTCTACCTGCTTAACATCATCGGGTTTATCAGGCCAAATTTGCATTGTAACGCCAATTACATCATATCCAAGCTCTAATAAAACAGCGGCAGCTGCTGAACTGTCCACGCCGCCGCTCATACCAAGCATTACAGTCCCTTTAGACATTTTTCACCTATTCTCCGTCATAATCGATATTGTGGTGAATATCATCGCATCTTCGACAGCATACATCAGATTCACCGTTATCTTCAATAAGACCATTTTTTCTTTGATAATCGACAATAGCTGCTCTAATTGCTTCTTCTGCAAGATTTGAGCAATGCATCTTTACAGGAGGTAAACCGTCTAATGCTTCAGCAACAGCTTTATTTGTTATTTTGAGCGCCTCCTCTACAGTCTTGCCTTTTACAAGCTCTGTGGCCATGCTACTTGTAGCCACAGCAGCACCACAGCCGAATGTTCTGAATTTTGCATCTACAATTATATTGTTCTCTATTTTAAGATACATTTTCATTATATCCCCGCATTTAGCGTTTCCAACTTGTCCGACCCCGTTTGCATCAACAATTTCTCCCACATTTCTCGGGTTCATGAAATGATCCATTACCTTCTCACTATACATTGCTATTCCCTCCCTTTTACATTTTTTTATTCTTACAATAATCCTCGTATAGAGGAGACATTTCTCTTAGCTTCTCAACAATATCCGGCAGTACTTCCATGAGATAATCAACATCTTCATCGGTGTTTTCATCTCCAAAGCTTAGTCTAAGCGAACCATGGGCTGTTTCATGGGAAAGGCCGATAGCCAGCAAAACATGGGAGGGATCTAAGGACCCAGAGGTGCAGGCTGAACCGCTTGATGCAGCAATTCCCTTCATATCAAGCATTAAAAGCAAGGATTCACCTTCGATGAAGCTAAAAGAAAAATTAACATTACCCGGCAGCCTTTTTTCTCTATGTCCATTAAGCTTAACAAAGGGTATTTTCTCCTCTATTTCTTTTATCGTCCTGTTTCTTAATGCTAAAAGCTTTTTATTATATGCTTCCATGTTTGACACAGCGATTTCGAGAGCTTTTGCAAGGCCTATGATAGCCGGAACATTTTCCGTGCTTGCCCTTCTGTTTCTCTCTTGAGCGCCACCTTGCAAAATAGAAGTAATTTTCACACCCTTTTTGATATAAAGAGCGCCGGCTCCTTTAGGACCGTAAAATTTGTGGGATGACATTGAAAGCAAATCAATATTCATATCCTCAACATTTATATCAACATTGCCGATTGCTTGTACTGCATCAGTGTGAAAAAAAACACCCTTTTCCCTGGTTACTTTCCCGATTTCTGCAATTGGCTGGATTGAGCCTATTTCATTGTTGGCAAACATTATAGAAACGAGAATGGTATCAGGTCTTATGGCATCGGCAACTTGCTGTGCTGTTAAAAGTCCGTCAGCATCCACAGGTAAATATGTTACTTCAAAGCCTTCTCTTTCAAGATACTGACATGTATGCAAAACTGCATGATGCTCTATGGCAGATGTGATAATATGCTTTCCTTTTTTTTGATTGGCATATGCTACGCCTTTAATGGCCCAGTTATCCGCTTCTGTTCCGGAGCCTGTGAAAAATATCTCCCTAGGGTCGGCGCCAATTGCCTTTGCAACGGTTTCCCTGGCCTCTTCTATTGCTCTTTTACTCTGCCTGCCTATAGAATATACAGATGACGGATTACCGAAATTTCTATTAAAATACGGCAACATTGCCTCAATAACTTCTTCTCTAACAGGTGTAGTAGCTGCGTGATCAAAATAAAATTTAGTGTCGCTCATTGGATTGCAACTCCTTTTTGTGTGTAAAATTTAGGTTATATATTATATTTTATTTTTTTCCCAATAGATGCTTTTTTAAACAGTATTTACCCGCTTTCATCATTTTTCAAATCTTTTTCAAATTCTTTGACAAGCTGTAATAAAGTAATTGAATCAGTAATTTCATAGATACCTTCTTCAATTCTTTCCCAAACATTTTTGGTAACACAGCAATTGTAGCTGCTGCTGCAGGGCTCCCCCTTTTCAGCTGCACATTTATGGGATACAACCGGTCCCTCCAAAGCTCTGAGAATCTGTCCTACGGTTATGTTTTCAGGGCTTTGTGCCAATGAATAGCCACCTTGGGCGCCTCGTATGCTTTTTACAAGCTTTGCTTTTTTTAAAACAGCAAATAGCTGTTCTAAATAACTCTCAGAAAGTCCTTGTCTTTCAGCAATACTTTTTAGCACCACTGTGCCATCTTTATTGTGAACAGCTAAATCAAGCATAGCTTGTAAGCCATATCTTCCCTTTGTAGAAAACTTCATAGGAATAGCCTCCATAAGTCAATTCCCAGTAAAACACTCGGGTTTCGATTTAAATATTAGCACGATTAAGTAAGACTGTCAATAATATTATTAACTTTTTTTCAAATATAATCCGGAAGAGTTGAGCCTCCGTGAGGCATAAGGATAACGGAAGCATCCTGACCAAGCTCGGAATATGCGCGTTTGAGAGCATCCTGCATGCTATCAAAAGGTTCCATATATAGCTTTAATGCGGCTTCACGGGGCATATCCGATACAATAAATATTTTTGCCTTCCGTTCAACTAGAGCAATAGCTGCAGCTTTATGACCGCCAAGCTGGAAGTTGTTTTTTATTCTTTTTATCAAATCGTCTGGTGATGTGGACTCATTTATCCAGTTTTCAAAAACCTCCTCCCCGTAACCTTCTGTACAGGAAGCTAAAAGTATTATAATACCACCATCACGGACTGCGTGCTTTGAATTGTCCAGTGCTTTTTGTGCCTGATACAGATTGATATCTTTAGGATATCCCCCAGGAGTCGTTATAACAACATCAGCTTTTTTAGGGATGCTGATTTTATATAGCTTATCTAAAAATGAGCATCCGGCACGGTGAGCTTCAACATGGTGACCTGCTACCGCTTTTATGATCTCCTTTTTTTCATTGAGTACTACATTTAGGATAAAATCAATGGATACAAAATTGACAACCTCTTCAATGTCAAGTCTGACAGGATTGTCGTCTAAAGCACCTGCTTTCGCCTTATCCAATACCATTGCACTGTGATTAGCCTGGATGGCAGCTCTTGTGGAAACACCGGGCATAATAGCTTTAGCACCGCCACTGTACCCTGCAAAATAGTGGAACTCTATATTGCCAAGACAAATTCTTCTGTCGGCATCAGCAACTATATCAAATATTTCAACCGGAGTTCCACGGGATGTGGTTCCAAGCATCTTGCAACGCTTTGTATCGCTGTCAACACACTTGACCTTATTGAATATATCTTCACCAACAATATACTTCATTTCCTCCTCGGAATGCTTTCTGTGGCTTCCAAGGGCAAAAACTATTGTTATATCCTCAAAGGCTACACCTGCATTTTTAAGCTCATCTAATAGAGGAGGCAAAACAATACTTGAGGGCATAGGTCTTGTAATATCGCTGGTTATTATTGCAATTTTCTCACCAGGCTTTACTATGGCTGAAAGCTTTGGTGTACCGATTGGATTCTCCAGTGCGTGTTTTACTTCATCTATACCCGTTAAGACTGTTTCAACATTATTTTGTCTCAATTCTGCAATTATATTTTTATCAGGTATATCAAATTCTCTGTATTCCTTGCCGTAACCATATCTGAAATGCATTTTATAGCCTCCCTTAAAACTAATCATCTAACTTTGTATTACCGCTACTATCACTCGTATTATCATTTAAATCAGTATCATAGTGTTGAGATTGGGTGCGTCTGCCTGCAGTAAAAACAAAAGCAAATGCAATTATTAAATATATTACCATACTAAGCTGCCAATAAACTTTGAATACAATAATATTTAACAATAACAGTACAAATAAAACAAGCAGTACCCACGCAAAAATCCTTCTTTTCATCTTTTCACTCCTTGCCCATATTTTCTAATCTCGTAAGCCAATCCCTTATTCTTGCTTCATATCCATTGGCTGTAGGCTCATAATATTTTGTCCCCAAAATTTCATCGGGTAAAAACTGTTGCTTTATAAAATTCCCCGGATAATCATGAGCATATTTATAACCTACGCCATAGCCCTGCTCGGACATACCTTTTGCAGGGGCATTTCTAAGATGCATCGGGACTTCGCCGGTACGCTTTGTTTCAATATCATGAAGAGCTTTCCCAAGGGCCTTATAGCACGAATT
>CAZPMC010000036.1:1397-24086 GCA_964587755.1 uncultured Oscillospiraceae bacterium | reverse complement strand
GTCCGTTCCAACCACCCAGATATTCTGCTTTTTAAGTCTCTCGATAGTCTGTACGATATTAGTCACTCTGGCAACAGGAACATATTCTATTGCTCCTGCAGAGGCTTTGGATACTGCGGCAGTTAGACCTACAGCTCTTCTCTTTGATATGATGATGCCATGAGCTCCGCAGGCGTTTGCAGTCCTCAATATTGATCCGAAATTGTGCGGGTCTGTTATTCCATCAAGAATTACAATAAACGGTGGCCGGCCGCTATTAGCTGCTGCATCTAAAATATCCTCAACGGTTACATAATCTTTTGCAGCAGTAAGTGCTATAACGCCTTGATGTGCATGAGTCACCGACATATTATCCAACTTATTTCTGTCTACTTCCTGAACCAGTATCCCTTTTTGTATTGCCATAGCTACGATTTGGGTAATGGAGCCTTCCCTGTCACCCTTGGCAACAAGAATCCTGTTGATGCTTCTTCCTGCTTTTAGCGCCTCAAGCACTGAATTTCTGCCTTCCAGCTTGTCCAAATCAGACTGGTCCCCATCAGCCCGGCTCCTGCCTTTATATCCACCGAAATCATGTTTTGCGTTATTTTGCTCACTGTATCCTACAGGTCTGCCGCTTCCGGGGGTATATTTTGCTCTGCCTCCCCGTCTCCTGTCCTTCATATTTATACATCCTTTCTGCCTGATGTTTTCGCCCCAAATTATCCCTTTTTATCCCTGTCATTATTTTTCTTTATCGAAAGCTCCAACAGCTCAAGCAGTCGTTGGTAATCCTTCTTCATATGTAGATAGCCTAAAAGTGTTTCAAATCCTGTGGCATATTTGTAATCAGTGACATCCGCATTCTTAGGAACCGTACCGGATTTGGCATTTCTTCCTCTTCTGACAACCTCAAGCTCCTCATCAGTCAAATGCTCCATTAAATTATGAATCGTATCCGACTGTGCTTTTGCCTGAACATACGCTATAGAACGCACATGCAGCTTGTGAACCGGGGCATTTCCATGGCTTAGAAGCAATGTCCTTATATATAGCTCATAGACCGCATCACCTACATAGGCAAGGGTCAATGGGGAAAAGGTGTTAATATCCACCGGTTTCATGGAGTCCCCTTCCCCGATCAATCTAAATATTTCATCATTCATTACTTGTTTTTCCTATCCCTCCCATTTTAGTACAGGCGTTCTTGCAGCCTTTACCTCGTCAAGCCTTGAAACCACGGTATTGTATGGGGAGTTAATAACAGTCTCAGACTCAAGCTTTGCTTTTTGAGCAATACTTATCAGCGTATCGGCAAACATGTCCAGTGTTTCCTTGCTCTCTGTCTCAGTTGGCTCAATCATCATTGCCTCATGCACAATAAGAGGGAAATATACCGTTGGCGGATGATACCCGAAATCAAGCAGCATCTTCGCCATGTCAAGTGTCCGGACTCCGTTATCCGCCTGTCTTTGTCCCGACAGGACAAACTCATGCATACAGACACGGTCGTAAGGTACATCAAAGTGCCCCTTAAGCCTCATCAATAAATAGTTTGCGTTAAGAACCGCTGTTTCGGAGACTTGCCTCAAGCCATCCGGTCCCATTGATCTTATATACGCATAAGCTCTTAATACTACTCCAAAGTTTCCATAAAATGATCTAACCCTGCCAATGGATTTTTCGTGATTGTAATCGACAAAATATTTCCCATCCTTAAATTCTACAGAAGGTGACGGTAAAAATTCCACCAGCTCTTCCTTGACGCCGACAGGCCCCGAACCCGGCCCGCCACCGCCATGAGGCGTGCTAAAGGTTTTATGCAGATTCAGGTGTACCACATCAAAGCCCATGTCTCCTGGTCTTACTATGCCAAGTATGGCATTTGCATTGGCGCCATCATAATATAGTAATCCTCCCGCTTCATGGACAATTCTTGCAATCTCTTTAATATTTTCGTCAAACAACCCAAGGGTATTTGGATTTGTAAGCATCAATCCTGCGGTATCTTCGCCAACCACAGTCCTAAGCTCCTCAATATCCACTTCCCCCCGTAAATCCGATTTGACCTCCACCACATCAAAGCCTGCAAGGGCTGCTGAAGCCGGGTTTGTGCCGTGAGCGGAATCGGGAATTATAATCTTTTTACGGCCTTCATCGCCTCTGTTCTCATGATATGCCTTTATAATCATAAGACCGGTCAACTCACCATGGGCTCCCGCTGCAGGCTGAAGGGTAAAGCGCTTCATACCGGTTATTTCAGAAAGCATTTTATCCATTTCATACAATATCTGAAGACATCCCTGTACCGTATCCTGGGGCTGATAAGGGTGCGCACCGGTGAAGCCGGAAAGCCTTGCTGCATCTTCATTTATTTTAGGATTATATTTCATTGTACAGGAGCCAAGTGGGTAAAAACCGGAATCAACACCGTGATTGCGTCTTGACAGGCGTGTGTAATGTCTCACAACGTCTATCTCGCTAACCTCCGGAAGCTCAGCTTCCTCTGCTCTTATTAATCCGGCAGGCAGTACATCCGAAAGGGAAGCCTCGGGAACATCACATTCAGGAAGACTATATGCATATCTTCCCGGTTTGCTTACCTCAAAAATCAGATCAGAATCCTTTATATTTCTATCTGCCATTTTATTTCCCACCTCCTGCCGCTATCTTAACAAATCTGTCTATCTCCTGCTTTGTCCTCTTTTCTGTAACCGCCACAAGCCAGCAATTTTTCATGTCGGCGTTTTCAATGCCCAGATTGAGGCCGCCTGTGCCCAGGCCGGACCCGCTTTCGCCCAAATCAAGCCCGCCTGTGATGCAGTTTTCTAAAAGCCTTTTATTTATAGCTGATACCGGCTCGTCTAAAGCCTTTATTGTAAACTCCTTAAAAAACGGAGCATCGTATACAGGAGCAAATTTACCTGTATCAAGTAATTTTCTATAAGCATAATGTGCCTTGTCAAAGCAAAGCTTTGCAACCTTTGCCAATCCTTTTTTGCCCATCACCGACATATAAACTGCCGCAGCAAGAGCATTTAGTGTCTGGTTTGAGCAAATATTTGAAACAGCCTTCTCTCTTCTAATATGCTGCTCTCTGGCTTGAAGAGTCAAAACAAAGCCCCGTCTTCCCTCCCGGTCCGTAGTCTGTCCTACTATCCTGCCGGGTACCTTTCTCATAAGAGGCTTTTTTACTGCCAGAAAACCAAAGTGAGGTCCTCCGAAGCTTAATGAGTTGCCAAGGGGCTGGCCGTCACCCACTGCAATATCAACACCACACTGGCCCGGTGGTGTGAGTATGCCAAGGGAGATTGGATCAACACATGCTATGGAAAGTGCTCCATTGTCCTTTGCGCATTCCGACATTTCCTTCAAATCCTCTATTACTCCAAAATAGTTCGGACTTTGGACAATAACAGCCGCGCAATCTGTTCCCACGGTCTCCTGCATTTCAGCCGTGTCAGTTTTTCCGCCGGATAACTCTATTTCCCATACGTTTATTCCCAGAGGCCCGGCATAAGTTTTTAAAACCTCAATGTATTCGGGGTGAACACCTTTTGATACCGCCACATCATTTCTGCCCGTGGTACGGACCGCCATAAACATAGCCTCCGCCAATGCCGTAGCTCCGTCATACATAGATGCATTCGAAACGTCCATCCCTGTCAGCCGGCATATCATTGTCTGATACTCAAATATGGCCTGAAGCATTCCCTGGCTGATTTCAGGCTGATATGGTGTATAAGATGTATAAAACTCGGACCTTGCAATAATATGGTCTACAACAGAAGGTATATAGTGATCATATGCTCCTGCCCCTAAAAAACATGTAAAGCTGTCCGTGCTTACATTCTTTTCTGCAATGCTCTTTAGATGGCTCAAAAGTTCAGGCTCAGACATGCTCTTAGGCAGGTCCATTTCCTTTTCCAATCTAATCTCTTCCGGTATATCCTTAAAAAGCTCCTCAATGTTAGTTAACCCCAGAGCCGAAAGCATTTCTGCCCGGTCCTCATTAGTGCTTGGTATGTAACGAGCCATTATCAGGCCTCCTTTGCACAAAACTCATTGTATTGCTCCTCACTCATCAAGCTCTCCAGCTCACCAATATCTTCCGGTTCAACTGCTGCTATCCAGTTCTCATAAGGATCTTCGTTTAAAAGCTCCGGCGAGTCCGTCAAAGCATCATTAACCCTTACCACAGTTCCCGATACCGGCGAGTATACGTCTGAGGCTGTTTTAACTGATTCTACAACAGCCAGTGGGTCGCCTGACTTCACCTTTTTGCCTTCGTCTGGCACCTCAACAAATACAATATCCCCCAGAGCATTTTGCGCAAAATCAGAGATACCGATGTATATCAGCCCATCCTCTTCCCTTGCCCATTCATGCTCCTTTGAATATCTCATCTGTGCATATACTGTCATTATCAAAACCTCCTGTTAATTATTTATTTAAAAAAGGCACTTTTATTATTCTTGCCTTATACATTTTATCTCTTACCCTTATTTCAATAATATTCCCTTCTTCTGCACAATCAACATTCAAAAGTGCCAATCCCATGTTTTTCTTAAGTGTCGGGAAAAATCCTCCGCTTGTAACATATCCGGTTTTTTCATCACAGCAATAAACCTCATACCCTGTTCTGGGTACGGTTCTGTCTACCATTTCAAACCCGGCAATTTTCTGCTTATAGTCCCCCTCAAGTTGGCCGGCAAGCGCCTCTTTGCCGATAAATTCTCCCTTGTCAAGCTTTATAAACCTATTAAGTCCTGCCATTACAGGCGATATGTCCTCAGATATTTCCTGTCCGTAAAGTGGAAATGCTGCCTCAAGCCTTAAAGTGTCCCTAGCCCCTAGTCCGGCAGGCACCAAGCCATCTTTTTCACCCTTTTCCAACAGCAAATCCCAAAGTTCTTCAACATCCTGGGGAGAACAGTAAAGCTCAAATCCATCCTCTCCCGTATACCCCGTTCTGGATAATAAAGCTTTAATACCCCCCACGGTTACATGGTTAATATAGCTGAATAATCTAATCTTCTTTAAATCTATCTCAACTAATTGCTGAAGTATTCTTTCGGCAAAAGGCCCCTGTAGTGCAAGCTGTGAATACATTGAGGAGTGATTCTCTATTTCGACATTACCCTGCTTGTTTTCCAACAGCCAATTAAAATCCTTGTCTGTATTTGACGCATTTACCACCAGCAAATATCTGTCGTCTGTTAGCTTATAGGCAATCAAGTCGTCCACAACTCCCCCTGAAGGGTAGCACATAGGCGAATATACAGCCTTTCCAGGCTTTGCTTCAATATTGTTTGTCAATACCCTTTGAAGAAAATTAAGTGCATCAGGACCCCTGACTTCTATCTCTCCCATGTGTGATACGTCAAACAATCCTGCGGTAGTTCTGACACTTTCGTGCTCCTTAAGTATACTGTTGTACTGTATAGGTAAAAGCCATCCATGAAAATCTACAATTTTCCCTCCTGCTGCCACATGGGCATCATATAGAGGGGTCTTTCTTGTTTCTTCCGTATTGATTACACTCTCCATTGATAAACCACTCCTTCAATCATAATATGGAACCCTGTAATATATATTCCCTTTTTCATTTTTAAAACTCTTTATTCTCTAGCCATTGAGCTAAATCCATTGCGATATGCTCCCGGCCGTCTGTTGCCGTTTCTCTAAGTCTCTTGCCCAATTCCCTTAAGGACATCTTACATCCTTCAAGCAATCCCGGGAGCATCCCGATATATTCCTCATCCATGGCATCGGAGTAAACATAAGCTTTTTTTATACGCCCGCCTTCAAGCTTAAGGCCTATTTCAACTCCGCCCCAAGGGAATCTTTTCTCCATTTGCATATCAAACTGGGGTGCCTCTCCATATCTCCATTCCCACGATGAATACTTGGAGTAAAGCTCTTCCAAAGCTAATCTATCCAAACCCTGAACCATAATCTTCGTTTCTACCAGCGCCTTACTCTCATAAGCATTTCTATATGTAGAAATCAATGCATCCGCCACATCCTCAACGGTTAATCCCGGTACAAACTCCGAGAGATTAACTACTCTTGATTGGACCGACTTAACCCCTTTAGATTCCATCTTTTCCTTTGAAACCTGCAGGTATTTTGACAGCTTTTTAAAATCAGCCGATACAAGGATCGTTCCATGGTGAAATGCACCATTTTTTCTAAAACAAAAAGCGTTTCCTGAAAACTTGCGTCCATCAGCCGTCAAATCGTTTCTGCCGTTCTTTTCTGCTTTAATTCCAAGGCTTTTTACAGCATCAAGAATAACATCGGTTTGCTTAGATAAGTCATATGTCTGCCTTGATGCAATAAAAGTAAAATTCAAATTCCCCATGTCGTGGTATACCGCCCCGCCTCCTGAAAGTCTTCTGGCAAGCTTGCCTCCCTCCCTTTCAAAAAGCTCGCATTTGCACTCTCTCCATGGATTTTGATGTCTTCCTATTACTATTGTATTTTGGTTTTGCCAAAGATACAAGATGCATTGAAAAGGCTTTACTGTATTAAGTAAGTATTCCTCCAGCGCAAGGTTCCTCCACGGGTCAAAAGTTTTTGTGTGAATAATTCTTGTGCTAAGTGTCATTTTTGCGCCCCCGAGAACTATCTATAATTATTTCCATTGCCATTGTATGTAGACAATTATACTTAACCCGCCCACATATTTCAATTATTAGCTGGCTTTTATTTTTCTGATGTAACATAAAAATCGTTTCCTCAATATTATGTAAAAGAATATATTATTTAAGGAGTGTTCCCTCATGAAGTATCAAGAAGCATATCTCGGCTCGAAGACAGAGTTTGGTGAGTACATCAAAAAAATGGTGCCTGAACTGTTTTCAGGCAAGCTTTCCGTAGAAGGAAAACCTGTAAGTTTACCCACAGACAAAGACTTGGAATACAAGGTGAAATATGAAGAGGATGAGGACGGTGGTTCCTTTTCTGTAAAAGTTACATGGGAAGATCAAGAAGTCGAGGTGGATTTGGAGGAATAACCCCCCCGATCGACAATAGGTAATTATTTTACCCGGGGGGGATTTCTCCCCCTAGCGGTTTTTGATGCAAAGGAGGTGTCCGGTGTGTCATCGGCAGTAAACGAACCTTTGGATATTGTTTTGTCCAAATATCCTCTAAAAGTATTGGATATAAAAAATGAGTCCTACAAGGGCAAAAAGGGTGTTTGGTGGGTTAACACCGACAGGGGAATGAAAATTCTGAAAAAGGTTTCCAGTTCTGAGGAAACCCTTAAATTCACAATTGATGTCATCAATCACCTCTGCGAAAACGGTGTGAATATCCCAAAGCTTCAGTCCACATACGACGGTGAATCATATGTAAATATCGATGGAGTTTGCTACACTCTCACGAATGCCATAGAAGGCAGAAACCCGTCCTATAAGTCGGAGAAGGAACTTATGATGATTGTTACAGAGCTTGCCAAGCTTCACAAAGCTTCAAAGGGCTTTTCACCAAGGCAGGGAACAAAACCAAAATATCATCTTGGCACATGGGTTGAGGACTATACAGACAGACTAGAGTTTATTAATCAATTTTATGAAGACGAGCTCCATAAAAAGGAGCATAATTTTATAGGAGCAAAGCTGTTGGAAGACTTTCCCTACTTTTATAATCGGGCTCAAACGGCTATCGAAGGCCTAAGAGGACCTGAATATAACGATTGGGTCAGTAAAGCCAGAAAATCCGGCAGTATTTGCCATCAAGATTTTGCAGCAGGCAATTTAATTCTCACACCTGATAAAACCATATATGTACTTGATACAGATTCCTTAACTGTAGACATCGCTGCCCGCGATATCAGAAAGATTCTTAACAAGGTTATGAAAAAGTCGGGACGCTGGGATAAGAATTTGACTAAAAAAATGCTTCACATTTATCAGCAAACTAACCCTCTTACCTTATCACAATGGAGGGTCGTAAGGCTTGACCTTATGTTTCCACACCTATTCTTAGGCGCTGTCAATAAGTATTATAAAAGGCGCGAAAAGGAGTGGACAGAAGAAAAATACATTCAAAGAATCTCAGAAATGTCCTCTTTTGAAAAAACTATTGAACCGCTGCTTAAGGACTTTGAAACGTTAATACCTGAAAGGATTGAAGATATTGAATAATAATTCTAACAACTTAGTTGCTCTAAATGTTTTAAAGATATATGGAATAGTCCCTGATACCCTTACGCTAATACAGGGCGGGACTATTAAAACTGTATGGAAGCTCAATACTCAAGGTAAGAAGCTTTGCTTAAAGCGTCTTAATAAACCATACGAAAAGGCACTTTTCTCAGTCAACGCTCAAATATTTATAAAAGAATCAGGCGGAAGGGTTCCCGGCATTATTCTAAGCAAGGCAGGAGAACCCATAGTTAAGTATAATGAAGAGCTTTTTGTTCTGTATGAATGGATTGATGGAAAAGACATGAATTTTGATGAAGCCGGAGATCTGCTTGGAGCTGTAGCGGGCTTGGCATCCTTCCATATTGCTTCAAAGGGCTATATCCCTCCTCCCGGCGCCCAGGTGTCCACCAAGCTTGGAAAATGGCCATCTCAATATAAATCTATGCAAAAAAAATTAACCTCCTGGAAGGAAGAAGCCGGAAAGTTCCCTGATCAATCCCAATACAAATCTTATCTAAAATATGTCGATTCAATGATTTCATTAGCCGCTCAGGCTCATGAGAGGCTGCTCCAATCAAATTACGAAGCATATTCAAAAGAGGGCTCCCCCCATATTGTTCTGTGCCATCAGGACTACGGCAAAGGCAATTGCCTTTCAACTCCGGAGGGAGTGTTTGTCTTGGATTTGGATGGTGTTACCTATGACCTTCCTGCAAGAGATCTGAGGAAAATAATCGGTAAAAATGCTGAAAATAAAGGCCATTGGCAGGCAAAATCTATAGACGAAATAATTAGCCGGTATTCTGAAATAAATCCTATGAATGAGAAGGAAATTGAAATTTTATATACAGATTTATTATTCCCCCACTGGTTTTTCGGTCTTGTAAAAAACAAATTCCAGAAAGGCAAATCAATAAAACCTTCGGAAATCGAAAAAATTGCAAAACTCGAGGAATCAAAAGCCCTTCTTATTAAAACTTTGGATAAGGGGAGTGATTAACTTGAGGATTGCCTTTGTTTGTACTGAAAAGCTTCCTGTGCCTCCTGTTGCCGGCGGCGCAGTTCAACTATATATACAAGGTATACTTCCCTATCTGTCAAAGCAGCACGATATAACTGTTTTTGGGGTACAGCACCCTGAGCTTCCCAATGAAGAGGTAACAGACAATGTTAAGTATATCCGTGTTTTGGGGAGAACATCCACTGAATATTTGAATAACATCAAAAGCGTCCTCGATGACTCCTATGACCTTATTCACGTATTTAACCGACCCCGGTTTTTATTGAGCCTTGCAGAAAAGCTGCCTGATGCAAAATTCAGTCTCAGTGTTCATAATGAAATGTTTCATCAAAACAAAATATCTGATGCCGACGGTATCAAATGTATAGAAAGAGCTGAGTTTATTAATGCAATAAGCGGTTATATTGCAAATACAATCACAAACCGCTTCCCTGTCGCAAAAGAAAAGCTTCAAGTTGTTTACTCAGGTGTAAATACAAGTGAGTTTTATCCCGGATGGACAAAAGAAGGAGCACTAAGGAAGCAGGAGCAGAAAGCTAAATTCGACTTAAAGGATTATAGGGTTGTACTCTATGTAAGCAGGCTGGGTGTGAAAAAAGGATCTCACATTGTACTAAATGCGATGGATAAGGTCATGACCGATCATAAAGACGTGGCGTTGGTCGTTGTGGGAAGCAAATGGTATGGACGCAATGATGCAGATGATTATGTAAAATCTCTTTGGGCGCTATCCAAAACCCTTCCTGGACCTGTTTTGTTTACAGGGTTTATTCCTCCTGCCGGCATTGCTGAATACTTCAACATAGGAGATGTTTTCGTATGTGCTTCTCAGTGGAATGAGCCTCTGGCAAGAGTTCATTACGAAGCAATGGCTGCAGGACTCCCTATTGTCACCACAAACAGGGGCGGTAACGCCGAGGTGGTAAAAGACTTTGGCAACGGCATTGTGATAGATGATTACAGCAATCCTGAGGCTATGGCTAAATGCATCTCAGACCTGCTTAACGATCCTTTAAAAGCACTTGAGATGGGCAAGAAGGGCAGAAAGCTGGCTGAAGAAAAATACAGCTGGGAAAGAGTCGCTTCCGAAGTTTTTAAGCCATTTGTCAAGGAACAGGAGGTTTAGTCATGAACATTTCAATAATAGGTACAGGTTATGTAGGTCTGGTAACAGGCGCATGCTTGGCATCCATGGGAATGAATGTCTTATGCTGTGATTCGGATGAAAAAAAGATTGCAGATTTAAAAAATGGTATCCTTCCCATTTATGAGCCTGCACTTGAAAGCCTGGTTGATAATTGTGTGAATAATAAAAAAAGTCTTTCCTTTACAACTGATATAAAAGAGGCAGTAGATTTTGCTAATGTTATTTTTATTGCTGTCAATACGCCGACTCTTCCTGACAATAGCTGCGACTTAGGCCATGTATTCAGTGTTGTAAACCAAATCGCCCAGCATATGGATCGATACAAGGTCATTGTTAATAAAAGCACCGTGCCTGTCGGTACCGGCTTAAAGGTGAAAAAAGAAATCGAAAGAGTCCTGTCCTAGCAAAATAAGCTGCTTAAATTCGATGTAGTCTCAAATCCTGAATTTCTTAAAGAAGGCTCTGCAGTGCAGGATTTTATAAATCCTGAAAGAATAGTTATCGGCACACAAAACCCAAAAGCTTTGGCCGTTATCAAAGAGGTTTATAAAGATCAGATACAATACAACATCCCTGTTGTTGCTACCGACATAGAGACTGCCGAAATGATAAAATATGCTTCTAATGCATTTCTTGCCATGAAGATAAGCTTTATAAATGAGATTGCCAATATATGCGAATATTGCGGTGCAGACGTCTGTGTTGTTGCTAAAGGGATAGGAATGGACACAAGAATCGGCAGCCAATTTTTAAGGCCTGGACCCGGCTTTGGTGGAAGCTGTTTCCCTAAGGATGTGCGTGCCCTTATTGGCCTTAGCAAAGGCTTTGGGTATGACCCACTGCTTCTTTCCAGTGTAATTGATGTAAATAACCGTCAGAGGGAGAGGATGGTTAACAAAATTGAAAATGCTTTAGGCAGCCTGGAAAACTGCAAAATTGCAATTTTGGGCCTCTCATTCAAGCCCGGCACCGATGATATACGCGAATCACCGTCCATAGACATAATTTCATCCCTGTTGGATAAAAAAGCCCAGGTCAAGGTCTATGACCCTCAGGCAATGAGTAATATGGCAGCACAGTATCCCGAAATGAATATAAAGTATTGCAAGGACATATACTCTGCCTGTTCCCACAGTGATTGCATCGTTCTTGCAACTGACTGGAAGGAATTTGCCGATTTGGATTTTAAAAAGCTCAAATCCATTGTCCGAAAGCCTGTCTTTTTTGATTTAAGAAATGTCTATGAACCGGATTATGTGAGAAGCTTTGATTTTAGATACGAAGGAGTTGGCAGAGGATGAATACGATTTTAGTAACAGGCGGCGCAGGCTTTATCGGCTCACGACTATGTGAAAAGCTGATAAAGGCAGGCTACAATGTCATTTGCCTGGACAATTTCAATAACAACTATGACCCTGTTGTCAAAAGACAAAACATTGAAAATCTAATACGTCACTGCTGTTTTAGTCTGATTGAGGGAGATATTTTAAACAGCAGTCTTATTGACACCATATTTGAGAAGCACAATGTGGAAGCAGTCATTCATCTGGCAGCCCTCGCAGGAGTCAGAGGCTCCATTGAGGCGCCTTTTGATTATGTGGACATTGACATAAAGGGCACTGTAGCGCTTTTGGAAGCTTGTAAAAAGCACGGAATTGACAGATTCATTTTTGCATCCTCCTCATCTGTTTATGGAGATGCAACACCGCCTTTCAAGGAGGATGCCCCCATCGGCACTCAGACTTCTCCCTATGCCGCAGCAAAGCTTGCAGGAGAATTGTTTTGCAGAACATACAGTCATCTTTATGGAATAAAAATCGTATGCCTAAGATTTTTTACTGTGTACGGACCCAGACAGCGGCCTGATATGGCCATACACAAGTTTATGCGGGCTGTAAATGACGGAAGCGTTGTATGTATATTTGGTGACGGTACAAGTTCCAGGGATTATACCTATGTGGATGACGTTGTTGACGGAACAATGGCAGCATTAAGCCTTAAGAGTGATTTTGAAATAATAAATCTGGGAAATTCAAATGCAGTCAACATTTTGGAGCTGGTAGCTGCAATATCAAAGGTGTTGGGTAAAGAAGCCAAAATCACTTTCCAGAAAGAGCAATTAGGGGACGTTTCTTCAACCTGCGCCGACATCACCAAAGCCGCCAATCTTCTGGACTACACCCCCAAAACACCCCTGGAAGAGGGATTAAAAAAACAAGCTGAAATGCTTCAGCTGTTAGCTGCCCCAAAATGACGGATCGGTGGTGTCGTTTGGGACGCAAAGGGGACGATTATTTCTGCTGCCTTTTACTTCGGATCGAAAAAAAAAGAAGCAAAAAAGTAACCGTTCCCTTTGCTTCTTTCCTTCAAATTATTTTTTTAATGCAGCCGATAATGCATATTCGAATTTATCCCATTCCCCTGCCTTGATATCAACTAAAACAGGCGGAATGTCCGGGTCTGCTGCTTTTGCTGCCACCAATTCGTAGTCGAATCTGTTAACTCTTTCAAGGCATCTTACAGCCATCTCTTCTTCCCACTTAATCCTAGTCGCTCTCATATATACACATCCTAACATGAAATTATTTTAATCTACATAATCAGTATATTAAAATATGTTAGAAAGTTGCATTATTTAAACGACCATTTTACCCCTTGCGGTGTATCCTCAAGCACAATCCCCATATCGCTCAGCTTATCTCTTATCTCATCTGCAAGCTTCCAATTCTTATCCTTTCTTGCCTGGCTTCGGAGCTCAATAAGCTTTTGGATTTCAGGATCCAGCTCAGGCAAATCCGAATCTGGTTTTTCTGTAACCTTATCAAAATCCAGTCCGAAAACCTTATCCATTTTTACCAGCAGCTCATAAAGCTCTTTTGATTTAGTGCCGTATCTTACAACATTCCATGCCACTGCCAGAGCTTTTGGAATATTTAAATCGTCGTTAATTGACTCCTCAAACTGCCTCTCAAAATCTGCGATAACTTTCGGCTCTATCTTTGACTCATTTTTTGCGTTCTTATGGGCAAGAACCCCTTCAAGCAACCGGTCAAGTGATACCTGCGCTGCTTTAATTCCTTCCCAGGTAAAATTAAGCTTGCTTCTGTAATTAGCATTCAAACACATGTATCTAAACGCCAGGGGTTTGATGTCATTTTTCTTCAAATCCGATATTGTATATACATTTCCAAGGCTCTTTGACATCTTTCCGTTATCGACAAGCAGAAACTCTCCATGAAGCCAGTAATGAGCAGCCGGCTTCCCCAGTAATGCCTCGCTTTGTGCGATTTCGTTCTCATGGTGCACCGGAATATGATCCACACCGCCGGTGTGAATGTCAAACTCATCCCCTAAATACTTCCTGCTCATTGCAGAGCATTCGATATGCCAGCCAGGGTATCCCATTCCCCAGGGACTCTCCCACTGCATTATATGCTCTTTAGGAGCCTTCTTCCAAAGGGCAAAATCTGCAGGATGTCTCTTTTCTACATTAATATCCACCCTTGCTCCCGCTATCTGACCCTCAAGGTCAAGTCCGGACAGCTTCCCGTAGCCTTCAAATTTCAGAATGTCGAAATATATCCCGTCGCTGGTCTCGTATGCATATCCCTTTTTCATAAGCTCTTCAACAAACCATATCATCTCACTGATATGCTCTGTTGCTTTAGGGATGTGCTCAGGCTTGCCTATATTAAGCTCACCTATATCATTCATAAAAACACCTGTGTAGTATTCCGCTATCTCCCAGGGCGACTTCTTCGTCTCTCTGGCTGTTTTAATCATTTTGTCCTCGCCCTCATCCGAATCCGCCACCAAATGCCCCACATCAGTAATATTCATAACATGATTAAGCTCATACCCATTGTATTTGAAAACACGCCTGAGTATATCCATAAAAACGTAGGTCCTTAAGTTTCCAATATGCGCATACTGGTATACTGTCGGCCCACACGAATAAATCTTTACCTCTCCCTCTTCAATAGGCTTAAACTCTTCCTTTGTCCTTGTCAGCGAATTATAAAGCTTCATACATTCATCCTCCAACCTTATCGTTGTTAATTGTAAATCTTTCGCGGCATTTGTCTATTTGATCCTTAAAATCTTCTTCAGTATCCTCTTTCGTCATGTTTTCACCTTTTAAGGCCGCTTCCAGACGGTCAATACGCACCTGCAGCTTGCAAAGCTCCTGAGCTACAGGGTCGGCAAGATGGATTTGATCCAATTCAAAGGATGGTGCCAGCTTTCTTTTTGAACGCGATACTTTTCTGGCCTTGGGCCCTGTTACCGTCGTCCCGGCTTCAACCTCATCAAGTACCACTGAGCCTGCACCAATCATAGCCCCGTCTCCGATTTTAATAGGACCTAAAAGCTGAGCTCCTGCTCCAATCAACACATTGTTCCCCACGGTTGGGTGTCGCTTTCCTTTGTCCTTTCCTGTTCCGCCAAGGGTGACTCCATGATAGATAGTACAATAATCACCTATTTCCGCAGTTTCTCCTACCACAATTCCCATTCCATGATCTAAAAATAATCCTCTGCCTATTTTAGCACCGGGGTGTATTTCAACACCTGTAATAAATCGTGAAAACTGAGAGGTAAAACGTGCCAAAAAAAATATTTTTCTATTATAAAACCAATGAGCAATCCGATGAAAAATAATTGCATGAAAACCGGGATACAATAATATTACCTCTAAAGTGCTTTTAGCAGCCGGATCTCTTTTTGCTATTGATTTTGCATCTTCTAGTAACTCTTTAAGCATATGACACCTCATCCCAAATAGACCCTATTGAAATTCTAATTTTATCAAAATTTAGTTAAAAAGTAAACAAATACGACCAATCAGGTTGAATAATCTATGTGCAGTTAATTAATAATATTATTGACGGCAAATTGTATTTTAATTATATCCTTTGAAAGGAAGTGATATGATTGGCTGAAAATGTTGAAAGAGAACAGCATTTCAGTTTTGGACAGTTTATAGTAAGGATGTTAGTTGGCGCAGTTGTGTTGGCAGTTACGGCTTTTCTAACCCCCGGCTTCACAATTTCGGGTATATGGCCGCTAATCATTGCTGCTGCGGTAATAGCCATTATTGACTATCTTGTGCAGCGTATAATTGGAGTAGATGCCACACCCTTTGGCAGAGGAGTTACAGGCTTCATAGTTGCAGCAGTAATAATTTATGTCGTCAAATTCATCGTACCCGGCTATGATGTATCCGTGCTGGGTGCCATACTGGGAGCCTTAGTATATGGCATCGTTAGCCTGCTTATGCCAGGAAGAGCTATGTAGGCAAATATCATATATGCTGCTAATTTATGCAGACGTTCATACCGGCCATATGTATTCAGTAATAAAGGGATGGTGTCACCATCCCTTTTTACATTTCTTTTGATGTAGCATATCATTTCGGTTAATCATTTGTGACAGTCCTTTCATCCTCCAGCGCCCCCGGGAAATCAGCTTTTTGAGGTGGGAAGAATTCATCCGTGGGGAAGTCAATTGTGTCAAATAGTCCACACGCGTCCTCTTCTGTTGCTGCGACACACTGCTTATTCGGAACACAGAAATCGAAGGCCGGTATCAAAAGCTGTACAAACCTCGCAAGCTTGATAATCGAAAACAGTCCAAGTGTTACCTCTACTCTCTTACTGATTACAAGATGTCTGTCTTCTTCTGAAACCCCGTCTGCAAAATCTTCCGGAATTTCTTCTTCATCAAGCATATCGCTTATGGTTCTGGGTATCTGGTGGTTACAGCTATCATCGCAGCTGTTCTCGAGTACATCAACAATTTTTGCACTTAGTGCTATCGGTTCAGCAACTTCAATCTTTGAAATTGGAAGGTTATCCTGCTGTAATGTGGAGTCAGCCGGGGTGTCAATTCCATGTTCAACAAAATGCGATTTGAATAACTTTACGCTGCCTTCTGAACCGAAAAGTATCACCTTTTTGTCAAACAATACGATTCCAGGCACAGTAATTATTTTGAAACCTCCATTTTGTTTAGGTACAAAGAAATCCAGCGTTACTTTGATGAAAAACTTAACATCGACTGTGTAGAACCCACGCTTGAAAGGCACAGCCTCAACATCAGAGAACACTTTTATCACTTCGGCACGTCTTGCCTTTACGTTAATTGCACGGCATAATAGCCAATGTATTCTGTCGGGGTGCTTGAAAAGTACTCTGGCATCTTCAATACAGTCTTTTTCCTTGCAGGAATCGTAAATTTTTTCTACTTGTATGCAAACTGCTTCCTTTATTTTACATAAATCTCTTTCACTTATAAGGCCGGGAAGCACTTTGTCGTGATTATAGCTCATATTTAAATCCCCCTTCGTTTTAAAGCTATATTTTTGATTTCCCTCTCATTTTCATAATATGTTTCAATCGTCTTTTGGTGATATTTAGCAATAACAAATTAATTGCTGCGATAAATAAATGTAAGCATCATATATATATTAATAAAAGCAGTTTTATGAAACGTAGGTGAGGAAGTATGTTTAACTATCATAACAGACAATACATATTCAGAAGATCAGACGGCGAACTGTGGAACTTTTTTCATGACATGAAGCAAAATATTTGCTATCAAACCCTTACAAGGCGAAGAATGTGGAGCAGCCCTGTTGTACTACACAGAAATACATATAAATACTTTTATGTTGATATGGACAGGGACGACACATTCCATATTCTTTTTCAGGATAACGAGGGAAATATCTATTACTCACGCTTGGGCGGGCAGTCCATAAAGTCTGTGCCGATTCTCAACAGCAAAACACCATTGGTTTACAACAAACAGCTATTTCTCGCTCCTTTTAAAAGCAGTGTATATATATTTTATGTGCTTCAGCATGAAAACTCCTTCCTGCTTGGCTGTCAAGTCCTGTCAGGCGGCAAGATAGGTAGCCCGAAGGTCATTGACTATGTTTCAGGCAGCAGTATTCCTTGTTCGATCATATATGACAACAGTGAAAACCTTTATGCCTTCTATCAGTCTCACGACGGGAAATACCTGCAACTGGGCTACAAAAAATTCACAATGGCCCAAAAAAATTGGAGTGACTTCACCCCCATTACAAAATACAGTGGAAATTGCGAATATCCACATGGGCTCATGGACGAAAACGGCGTAATCCATTTGTGCTATCAAAGACGGGCATCAAAATACTTTGAACTGATTTATCAGCAAAAAGCCCCCGACAAAAACCTTTGGTCCTCCGAAACCGTTATACATTCCTCCCCTTATTCCTTTGAAAATGCTTCTGTAATTAACTCAAACGGGGATATCGTTGTGTATTGGGTCAGGGAGAATACTATCTACTATAGCACAGGCACACAAGGAGGTAATATGTGGAGCAGGCCTGCAAGGCTAAGCTTTTCTACAAGTCGGATGTTGCAATGCCTTTGCTTCAAATCCAACAGCGCAAGAGACAACGGTACCCATTTACCTCCTGGAATCTATCCTGGTAGCCTCTCATACGGACTTCAGCTTGCTTTCTATCCCGGTGACGACTCCGGGGATATTTCCAAACAAATGTCCCATCCCGGCAATAATAACGGAGACGGAAACATTGATGTAAAAAAACTCCTTATGGATGCTTTTAAAAAAATGCAGGGAAATATTGATGAAATAAGGGAAGGCCTGTCCTTAACCAAAATTGAGCTTTCAAAGCTTACAAATTCATACAACCAGCTCCTGACAGAGCTTAACAAATATGCAATACGTTTAAAGATGCTTGAAAGCCGTATGGATTCAACTGATTCAAACGTCAAACCTGATGATTTAAGCGAGTCTGACGAGGTCACAGAGCAGAAAGCAGAACCGTCTCTGCCTCCCGATAAGCTTAAGGAGTGGGAAGAGTGGGAAGGTCCAAAGGAATGGAACGAATAAATAAATATAGAAAAAGAGGACTTACATAAAGCTCAGTCCTCTTAAAATTTAAACCCGAAAAGCCGTTCCCCTATATTTTGACACCTAGCCCATCGCTAGGTGGGTGTCCTGCTGATAGCTGCAACCTTCCACCGCCGTTGCTCAAGTTCAATACTTGAGTCGGAATTAACTTGTGGCCTGGTATGGACTATCAAACACCGGAATCCCGTATATCAAATGTAGGTTCAAAATAATAGGTTATCCGAGCATTTCAGGTTGAACTTATTTAGTTTCTATGAGTGAATTATACCACGATTATATGTGTATTTCAATAAACTTCGTTGTGGAATAATGCGGTAAAATCGGACTAAATCCTTATCTCTCCGGTTTTCTTGCTCATGCAAAAAGGATATTGTTGTCCTTATAACTACGGGTAAATTTTTACATATTTGTTTTTTGTTACTTGATTCTCTATCCTGTATATTTCCCTTACTATTAACCCATTCATACGGGCTTCCTGCAAAACTACACCCATATACCTTAGAGGAAATCTTAAGCTGTATCCGCACCCGCTTTTGGCAATGTGGCATGGTGTTGCTATCACCTCAAAGACATATCCCTTTTTCTCAAGAATACTGCAAAGCCTTAGTGCATAATTTCCTGAATCAAATATGGCAATACCATCCATACGCTCACGCTCCTAACAATAATATTTTATTGTTAACGGATGGATTATGTGACACCTATTATGTTGCTTTCATGCACCGATTCTATTCTCTCTTGCATAATAAAACAGGTATTGCTGAGCCATTCCCGCATATTTCCCGAATTTCTCAAGTGCAAACTCCTGAATTTCTTTAAAGGTGGCATCCCTCTTAAAATAAAGCTCCTCCATCACACGCTTAACCCATACATCTGTTGGGAAAACATCATACTTGGTACCACTGTATAAAAGCATGCAGTCTGCAACTTTGTTTCCGACACCATGAAGCGTTGTCAGATATTTTCTGGCTTCTTGCGTATTAAGCTTTGCTAACCTATCCAATTCAAACTCTCCGGACAAAACACTGGCTGCAGTCCTTTGTATATATCCACACCTGTATCCAGCTTTAATCATCCCCAACTGTTCCTGTGTGCATTCTCCCAAACTCTTTATGTCGGGAAACACATAGTACTTTTCGCCATTATATTCTATTTCCCTACCATATAGTTGAGAAAGGTTGTCGATTATCTTCATTATTCTTGGAATTCTATTGTTTGATGAAATAATAAATGAAATTAGCGCCTCCCATGGTTCCTGCCTGAGAAGCCTTATGCCGCTGCCAAATTCTACAGCCTTCTCCATGATTTCATCTATTGCAACAGCTTTCTTTACAGCGCCGTAATTTCTACCCAAATCGAAATAATCAAACCAAATCCGATTAAAATCCTCAAAAGTTACATTTTTCAGTATCATCCTGCCCTGTGAGCAGGAGACATTTGCTACCCTCCCCTTTACTACTCCCGTATAGCTTCCGTCATCCCCCCTGTGCCATCTGAAGCATTGCCCGCATTCAAATGTATGAACGGGATCAAAATCTCTGATACCTTTGATACACAGTCCATCTTCAATTTCTTCTATATCATACCCCTTAAAGTTCATTTGACCCTCCGTGTTACTGTCCATGGTGCTGTTTATTCCGTCTCATAAATGCTATAATCATAATTGTAGCAAATAATCTGCTGAGGTGCACAGTAATTGGCAGGCTAATTTATTAAAATATGGGAGAGTGCAAATGAAGGAAAGAATATATACCATACCGGTAACAGAAGCTTTTGAGCAGGACTCCGAATGTCCCATTTGTATACTTGAGAAAAATCTTGAGGACAGATCTATAGAGTATTATCTTGGTGCTTCATTGATGGAGCCGGATTGTAGAATTGAGACAAATAAAAACGGATTTTGCCGCTTACACTTTCAGATGCTTTATAATAGTCAAGAAAACAGGCTCGGGCTTGGCCTTGTCACAGATACACACATAAGAGAGCAACTGCCAAAGCTTGCCGCAATCAGCAAGGCTGCCCATAAGGCAGCAGATAATACAAAGGATTCCAATTGGCTCTCAGATGTGCTGAAAGGTAAAGGTAAGCTGTCCTCCCGTGACCAGTCCCAAGATGTCGCAGCCAAATTAATTGAGCTTCTTAACAGTATTGAAAATAGCTGTACTATATGTAACAAGCTTGACAGGACAATGGAAAGATATATGGATGTAATAATGTACCTGTGGTCAAAGGAAGAGGATTTTAAAAAGATTTTCGCATCCAAAAAAGGCTTCTGCCTTGTCCATCTAAAGCGCCTTGCTGAGGCCTCAGTAAAATATCTGAAGCCCCGCGAAAGCGCAATATTTTTAAGTCTCCTTCTAAAACAGCAGATGGAGAACATGGAAAGAATAGAGAAGGAACTTGACTGGTTCACCAAAAAATTTGACTATAGATACAATGATGCTCCATGGGGCAACTCAAGGGATGCTCTGCCACGGAGCATACAAAAGCTCAAGGGTTACTTTGCCAGCTTATAAATATTTAATACATCGTTCTTGTCAAGCTTAACGAAGTTGCCTATGGTGGTTCCCCCCCCATATGGAAGCAGCCTTTGCGGCCATTTCCTCTAAGTGTTCTTCACCTATGCCGGCTTCACTGAGCCGTACAGGCAGTCCCATTTCCCTGAAGAACTTCTCCAGTCTTTCGATACCTAAAAGGGCAGTTGTCTCAGGGTCCTGGAAGTCCTGTTCAACCTTCCATACCCGGACGGCATACTGTACAAAGCGATTCAGATTGTGTTTGTATACATACTTCATCCATGCGGGAAATACAATTGCAAGACCTGCTCCATGAGCAATGTCATATTTTGCACTCAACTCATGCTCTATACAGTGGGAAGCCCAATCTTCCAGCCTTCCACGGCCTAAAATATCATTATGGGCTACTGTCCCTGCCCACATTACCTCAGCAAAGGCATCATAATCCTTTGGATTTGCAAGGGCAAGGGGAGTATTTTTTATCATTGTTTGCAAAGTAGCTTCACAAAGCCTGTCCGAAAAATCTACATTCATAGTGTCTGTAAAATAACGCTCCATAATATGTGCCATTATATCAGCAGTCCCGCATGCAACCTGATAAGCTGGCAGCGTAAAGCACTGCTCAGGGTTTAAAATTGCAAATCTCGGACGCAGAAATTCGTAGCCGATGTCTGTCTTCACCTGGGTTTCTTCGTTTGTTACAACCGAAGCGCCGCTGCTCTCGCTGCCTGCAGCGGGAATAGTCAATATAACGCCTATCTGAAGGGCGCGTTCTGCTTCAGCCTTTTTCATATAGAAATCCCATACATCACCTTCATAAGGAACTCCTACTGCAATCCCCTTTGCAGAATCGATAACACTGCCGCCACCAACTGCCAGAATAAAATCAATACCATGCTTGCGGCATAGTTCAATACCTTCCTTTAGCAAGCTAAGTCTGGGATTTGGCTTTACTCCCCCAAGCTCAATAAAATCAATTCCTTCCGATTTGAGGGATGCTACTACCTTGTCATAGAGCCCTGACCTCTTAATACTGCCTCCTCCGTAATGAAGCAGTACTTTTTTTGAGTACTTTTTGGTCTCTGCTCCGACAGTGCCTTCCGTACCTCTTCCAAATATTATTTTTGTGTAGTTTTGAAATGTAAAATTCTGCAAAAAAATGCACCTCCTTAATATACACTACTTACCCGCATGCAAATTTCCCAAACATAGATATTCATTATTTTTCGACCACAAGGCTCTTGACGGTGATATTCAAGCTTACAATATTCAAGTCTGTAAGCCTCTCAATTTCTTCACTGACTCTTCTTTGAATTTCTCTTATAAGAGGTCTTATGATGCAGCCGTATTTCAGTACCAGGTCCATTTCCATATATATACCCTCAGCCCGGTTCTCTGCTCTAAAGCGTGATATTTTACTTACATCCTTCATGCTGGTCACCACATACTCCACAATCTGATATATTGTGTAGTCTGAAATGGTATAGCTTCCAAGATAGCTAAATGTCGGACGGACAACTGATTTCTCGTCAACCAGTTGAAAATTTACTTTTCCCTTTTTTCTAAAAATCTGGAGCGGATCGAGAAAGTAACCAGAAAAATCCTTCCTTATTTCAAAGGTCGGGACAGGTATGACATGCTTTCCCTGCTCCCGCCTGGTAGCCATTGCCTGTTTTATCTCATATTCGTCTGCAACATCAGTTATGTACAATTTCTCACTTACCGGCGGCAGCTTAAGTCTTTCGGCAATTTTCTCCACCATCTGGTCAGATGTGCCGAGAATAAGTATAGCATTGGGCTTGTGATGCTCGATTGCCCTGATAATTTCATTTGCATCCTCTTGCTCATAAAATAAAGCATGTCTGATTGAGCCTATTCTTGTCTTTTCTTTCTTTGCAGAAGTACCTGCAATCACTTGATTGACCTTTATCAGCAAACCATCAT
>CAZPMC010000036.1:0-1387 GCA_964587755.1 uncultured Oscillospiraceae bacterium | reverse complement strand
AATGCCTCTCTCTCTGGCAACCCACGAAGATCTGTGACTTTTCCCCGTGCCGCTCGGACCTACAAAACCAACTACTCTCAAAAAGCTACCTCCCAAAATTTAAGCACTCTACTAACATATACTATCAGAAAGCAGAAAGTGCTGTAAAGGGAAAAAGAGAGTCAACGACTCTCTTTTCTTTCCCCGGATTCTGTCATTTGTACATTTGTTAATTTGTCTTGTGTTTATCAGATCTTTTATCTTTAGTAGAAACTTTAAAAAAATTTATTTAATTTTCAAAATCAACTATATTATGTGCAGCAGGTCTGCATTTTATACATGATATTGTGTTCTAAGTTTATTTTACCATCCAAAATCAACTTGTCAATATATAATATAAAATATTATGTAGAATATTACAACTAATATACGTTTCTTGTTGATTTTTGTAAAAGTAGCCTGTATGGTCACAAGCTACTTTTTGTTTTCACTCTTTATCATGTTTATCATGCAAATCTCACAACCTTGACAGAGGACGACTCTGCCTGAAAAAACATTTTTTATCGTATCCATCAGCTCTTTATTTTTGAATTGCCCATTACAGTGAATAATTATTTTCCGAGGTGCAAAAGTAATTAATGAGCTTACAAGCAAATCATCGCAATTTGCCTCCCCTTCTATTATTTCTCTTGCATATTCTTGTATGCACTCATTTGTAATCTCCTTCTTTGTGTCGTCAAGAAGTGTATATTTATTATCGTAGCCGGCAATTATATGCACTGTGTTAATCTTAGGCTCCTGTATATCCACAAAATATCTTAACAGTCTTATAAACTCCTTATACTCTCTGTCCATAAGAAAGTCATCAACCGCTTTATCAACAATTTCCTCCAAGTCTTTAATATATTCCTTTAGCCGGAAGTTAACAAAACCATCCAGAATAATATTATTGGAATTATCGAAATAGTCCATGAGTCTTTTTATTATGATGTTTCTTCTTCTTATTTGATATATGCTGTTGATTAATGTCTTATCATCATTTCTTATGATACTCATTGCCTTATTAAGTATCTCTTTTCTCTCCATCGAGTTAAAATAACAGTAGTTGCTATTGATTATCCTTGCAATAAGCTTATCCTCATATTGCCCGATTATATAATCCGCTAAAGCATTGGAAATGTATGTTTTTAAAATATTGTAGGACTCATCCGGCTTTTCTCTGTAAAATCTGCCATTATTTATTGTACATATAATGGAAGTGGAACCCTCGGAATCTATCTCATTAATTGAATAATTGACCTTTTTATTTTTCAATTGCCGCAGTTCATTGGTTATGTGCTGCAAAACTGCATCAACGCTGCCGTTAACTCCAATGCAAAGAAACTGCATCAACTTCACATCCCTTCAA
>CAZPMC010000035.1:0-25455 GCA_964587755.1 uncultured Oscillospiraceae bacterium | reverse complement strand
AGTGGTGGACAAATTTATAGAAGAATGTTTGATGAAATGATAAGTTATCAAACTGTTTAATAGAATATCGTCATGATAAAAATTGCATAGGTAGTTGAATAACGAAAAACATGAGAAAAGCGGAGTCTAGCTCATTCTACATTGTTAGTAGTATTGGCGCTAGGCTTTTTGCATGTAAAAAGCAAAGTGAATGAAAATCTGTGCAGCAAATTGCAGTATCAAATTAATATTTCTGTATCTAGACCTAAGATTGAAAGCTGATTAATAGCTTAAATTATAAAGAAACGTCCCCAGTCAGTATTGCCAGCAATTAGCTTGTAGAATATAATAAGTCTATCAAGTGAAAAAATATTGTATATCGAGGTTTAAAATGAGAAATTCATCAGATTATATTCAAAATGCAGAAGCTTGGAGTGCTAAAAATTACAATCCTCTTCCTATAGCCATTGATTATGGCGAGGGAGTTTGGGTTTATGACGTTGAAGGCAACAAGTATTTAGATATGCTTTCTGCATATTCTGCTTTAAACCAAGGACATAGGCACCCTAAGATTATTAATGCATTAATTGAACAATCAAACAGGTTAACGATAACATCAAGAGCTTTTCATAACACACAAATGGGAGAGTTTCTTGCAAAATTATGTAAGCTAAGTGGATATGAAAAAGCATTGCCGATGAACACCGGTTCAGAAGCAGTAGAAACAGCCGTAAAGGCAGCTCGGAAGTGGGGGTATTCAAAAAAGGGAGTACCACAAAATGAGGGAGAAATAATTGTTTGCGGTAATAATTTTCATGGGCGTACAATTACAATAATTAGCTTTTCTTCTGAAGAACAATACAAATATGGGTTTGGTCCATATACCCCTGGATTCAAAATCATAGAATATGGTAATACAGAAGCTCTTAGAAGTGCAATTAGCGAAAAAACCATTGCATTTTTACTTGAACCCATCCAAGGTGAGGGTGGAGTCGTTGTTCCACCTGATGGTTACCTTTCAGAAATTAGAAAAATCTCATATGAAAATAACATATTGTTGATTTTGGATGAAATTCAGACCGGATTTGGAAGAACGGGCAAAATGTTTGCATATCAATATGAGGATGCTAAGCCAGATATTCTTGTTGTCGGAAAGGCTTTAGGCGGCGGAGTATACCCTGTTTCTGCAATATTGGCCAACAATGATGTAATGAATGTTTTTAAACCCGGAGATCATGGTTCAACATTTGGAGGGAACCCTTTGGCAGCAGCGGTGGGTATGGCATCAATAGATGTGCTGGTAGATGAAAAGTTAGCTGAGAGGTCGATGGAATTAGGGGAATATTTCAAAAAATGTTTAATTGATATAAATAGCACTATTGTTAAAGAAATTAGAGGAAAGGGTTTAATGATAGGAGTCGAAATTAAAAAGGAATATGGTACTGCCAGAACAATATGTGAGAAGCTTATGAAAGAAGGCATATTGTGTAAAGAGACTCATGAGCAGACAATACGTTTTACGCCTCCATTGACTATTTATAAATCGGAGTTGGATTGGGCATTAGCGAAAATAAAAAAAGTGCTTTAATTGATTTTGACAGTGTAGAGAACCGTCCCCGAAAATATCCCCGAAAATAGTCCCCGAAAATAAAGAACCATCTCCCAAAACCGATTCGACAACGAAAGAGAGGGTTTTATGAAAATTAAGAAAATGAAGGTGTTGTATGTTTCTGCAGAAGCGTCCCCCTTTGCTAAGACAGGTGGGTTGGGGGATGTTGCAGGATCGTTGCCGAAGGAGTTAGCTCAGCTTGGACATGATGTACGGCTTGTAATGCCAAAATACAAATCTATTAAAGGTGACTTTGAATATGTAACAGATTTTCCTGTTCAGATAGATAACTTTATTGAGACCTGTGTTGTTAGAAAGACGGAAATTAAATGTAAAAAGCGAAAGAACTCAAAAGGTTTACCGGTTTACTTTATTGATAGTTATAGATATTTTGACAGAGAGGGCATTTATGGACACTTTGACGATGCGGAACGCTTTGTGTTTTTTTGCAAGGCTGTTCTTAACATGTTGCCAAAGCTAGGGTTCAAGCCCGACATTATTCATTGTAACGATTGGCATACCGGACCAATTTCTCTTTTGTTAAACGAAACGTATAAAAATGATGAATTCTATAAAAAGGTATCGACAATTTTCACAATTCACAATCTTGAGTATCAGGGTAATTTTTCAAATTATGTTGTTAAGCTTCTAAATGTAGGATACGAGGTGTTTACTCCTGAAAAATGCGAGTTTTACGGCATGTTTAACTTTATGAAGGCAGGCATCGTATACTCGGATATAATCAGCACAGTAAGCTCTGTCTATGCAAAGGAAATTCAGACCCATGAGTATGGGGAGCGTCTGGAAGGACTTCTTGCTAAACGTTCCGAGCAACTTTATGGTATAGTAAACGGAATCAGCTACGAGGAATTCAATCCTGAAATGGACAAAGAAATCGCTAAGAACTTTGGAATTGCTAACTTTATAGATAAAAAAGAAAACAAAACTGCCCTGCAACAAAAAATAGGTTTACCTTTGAGGGACGTTCCTTTAATCGGGCTTATATCCCGGCTGTCCGGCCAAAAGGGCCTTAATTTGGTTATTGAAAAGATTGACGAGATGCTAGCTAGAAATATACAATTTGTTTTACTCGGTACTGGTGATGATTATTATCAAGAGCAATTCAGGCGCCTTGCTGACAGGTATAAGGATAAAATGGCTGTTCATATCGGGTTTAGTCCGCAGCTTGCAAAGCTGATATACGCAGGAAGTGACATGTTCCTTATGCCTTCACGTTTTGAACCATGCGGTCTCGGTCAGATAATAAGCCTAAGATACGGAACCGTCCCTATAGTCAGGGAGACCGGAGGACTGGCGGAAACCATTATAGATTATGATGAGCATAAAGAAATTGGCAATGGCTTCTCGTTTAAAAACTTTTCTTCAAACGAAATGATTGATACAATTGACAGGGCTTTGGCCATATATAACGAAAAACCCGTCGAATGGGACAAATTAATCATCAGGGCGCTTCAATCAGATTTCTCCTGGAGCATTTCAGCGAAAAAGTATGAGAATTTATATTTTAAAGTAATTGAAGAGAGGGCGAAGAAATGACAAAAAAACAAAGGGTTTTAAAGATAATTGAGAAATTTAATGAGATGTATCCTGATGCACAATGCTCTTTAACATATAATGATCCGATTCAACTTATGGTAGCAACTCAGCTGTCAGCACAGTGCACTGACGCAAGAGTTAATATGGTCACTAAAGAGCTGTTTAAAAGATACAAGACAGTACAGGAATTTGCGGAAGCTGACATAGAAGAGCTTGAAAATTATATTAGGTCAACTGGTTTTTATCGTAATAAGGCTCGCAACATAATCACAGCTTGCAGAATGCTTTTAACAGATTTTGGCGGGACTGTCCCCTCAAATATGGATGACCTGTTAAAGCTGCCGGGGGTGGGGAGGAAGACGGCAAATCTTTTGTTGAATGACTGGTTTGGGATACCGGCTGTCGTGGTAGATACCCATGCTAAAAGGCTGTCTAGGAGAATTGGACTAACCGACAATGAAGATCCCGAAAAAATTGAATATGATTTAATGAAGGTTGTGCCAAAGGAGAATTGGGGGAGCTTTTGCCACCAGCTTATTTATCATGGGAGGGCTGTGTGCAAAGCCAGAAAACCGATGTGTGAAAAGTGTGATATTCGTCCTTATTGCAATTATTAAAGCTTTAGATGAGTTTTTGGAAGGTATTTATAGAAAATTGTCGAATAGATAATATACATTCTGCTAAAGTCATTGCTTCTTTCTTTATGAATTGAGTTGTTTTGGGGGCGACAAAGCTGAAAAATACTGATAATCTGCTTAACAATAAACATCAGATATATTACAAGATGTTTGAAAGAATATCACCTTTCTATCTTATTGCTTCAGTTGTCGTTTACATTATAAGATATTTTATTAATACTAATGAGTATAAAATTCTTGACAAAGAATCCCTTGTAAAATTGCATTGGATAGTAGGATTATGTCTTGTCTACTTGCTTTATAAAGCAATAAAGGTTTTTGTTTTTAAGATTAACAGATTTGGAAATAAGTATTTTAACTTTCTTGACGATGTGATATATCTAATTTTAATATCCTTTATAACAGTCTATGCAAATGTAGGCAATTGGCTCTTAATCGCAATTTTACAGCTTATTTTTATTATCTGCCTGACGCGTGGATTACAAAAAGGGTTATTAATGCTAGCATTATCCTTTGCAATACATATCTGTGTATACAGCATAATAAATATTACCAGATTATTAAGATATGAGGTTCTTTTAACACAAAACTACAATAATATGTTTTCTATATTGGTTTATTTCACGATGTTTTTAATATGTACCATATTTACCGGACAAATTCATATGGACGGCATTGAACGAGATATTCAGAACCAAAGTCTTATTGAGCAGCTTGAGGAAAAATATTTTCAATTGGAGCTTGCAAGAGACGAAATAAACCAGCAGTATCTTAAGCTTGTTACTACAAATGATAAGCTTGAAGAATCAAATAAAAGGCTTTCGAAGAATATTGCTGAATTTTATACTCTTCAGCAAATAAGCCAGGCTATAGGATCTGTATTAGATATAAAAGAACTGCTTAAATATCTTAATGACATTATTCTTGGTGTAATGGGAGCCAATTATGTCACGATTATTTTATATGATGAAGGAACCGGCCGGCTAAGAGTTGAGACAACTAACATTACGAGCAAGTCGGACAGAGCATTGATAGCTGATAATATAAACAGTAATGAACAGCTAAAGAGCTTAAATATCGGGCAGAGTATAATGGAAAACCAGGTTGATAAAGAAAAATACACATTTACAAAAGGACGGAATGTAAATTCATTAATATGTGTTCCGCTGACTACGAAAGCGGGCAGATTCGGATTAGTTCTTGTGGAGCATAGATTAACAAATGCATTTGATGATGAAAGTGTAAGACTTCTTAATATAATTGCTCAGCAAGTTGGTATTGTTCTAGAGAATGCCGAGTTGTACAATAAAATGAAAGAGCTTGCCAGAACCGATGGGTTAACCGGAGTATACAACAGACAATACTTTCAGGAGTTACTTAGTATTGAAATTAAAAATGCAGAGCAGTGGAACTATACTTTATCGCTTGCAATTTTTGATATTGACCGCTTTAAAATCTTTAATGATACTTTCGGGCATTTATTCGGAGACCAAGTTTTGAAATCTATTGTAAATGAAGTTAAAGTAGCACTCCGTAAGCATGATATAATAGCCCGATATGGAGGAGAAGAGTTCATAATACTGTTTCCCAGAACTAAATTGACTAATGCATATGAAAAAACCGAGGAGTTAAGAAAAATAATCCAAAAGCATGTTATAAAGGATAATCTTGTAAGCGTTTCTGTTACTGTAAGCTTTGGAGTATCTTCTTTCCCTGAATGTGCATTGAATGAAAACGACCTTATAAGGACAGCTGATGACGCATTGTTTGAGGCAAAATCGTCTGGGAGAAATTGTGTAAGAACAGCAAAATTACTTTTTTCTGAAATGCACAGATCTGATTAATATTCATTTGGACAGACACAAACAATTCAATATTCAGTATTATAATATTATCAGACCTTATTAGGGGGAGTTTTTGATGAGAATTATGGTGGTAAAAATGCCGAGATTCTTTGGGAGCTTGCTAAAAAAGTTTTTTAGGATGGGCTAATGTTTTTAAAAAACCGAAGCGACATAAAAAAAGCGTTTAAACGCCTCTTTTATGTCGCTTTGGTATGTTAGTTGTCTTTAAGATTTCATTAAACTGCCCGTGTAACCTTATTTGAACGCAGGCATCTTGAACATACTTTAACTGTTTTTGAAGTACCGTTTACAATAGCCTTAACCTTTCTGATATTAGGTTTCCAGGATCTATTTGTCTTTCTGACTGAATGGCTTACGTTATTGCCAAATACGGTATCCTTGTTGCAAATTTCACATTTTGCCATCTATACTACACCTCCTTCGAAACGGTGTTATTCTCCCGTAAAGCATAATCATTTTAACACACATATGCTAATATCTGCAAGGACTTTTTTAAGGGCTTTCGAAAGAATGCACTGCAGTTGCCCTGGAATGATTTGAAAGAAGGTCTGGTAAAAGCAGTCTGGATATATTAGAATTGTATATGATTCGTTAAAGGGTGAGGAGTTGCTAAGGATGAATGAAAATCCTGAAGTACTGCTAAATCAGCCTGTTCAGCATCTAAAAGGGATAGGAAAGGCAAAAACAGCATTATTCAGGCGTCTTGGAATAATAACCGTTAGAGATGTTATTAATCATTACCCCAGAGACTATGAAGACAGAAGCAAACTCAAAAAAATATCAGAACTGCTGGATGGAGAAAGCTGTTCTTTTGAAGGTATCATTGTCTCTAAGGTGGTGGAATCCCGTCCTAGGAGAGGGCTATTGATTAGTCGTGTCAGCATTAAGGATGAAACCGGATTAATCAACGGCATATGGTTCAATCAACCATATCTTAAAAACACGTTTAAAGTGGGAGAAAAATATATTTTTTATGGCACTATAACAAGGAAAAGATCATTTGAAATATTAAGTCCTGTTTATGAAAAAATCAGTGAAAATAAACCTGTAAATACATGCAGAATAGTTCCTATTTATCCTGCAACCGCTAAGTTATCACAAAATGCCATAAGGGCTGCAATAAGAAATGCCTTGTTATCCACTCAGGGAAAACATGAAGATATTTTGCCACAGTGGATAAGAGACAGATACGGGCTGGCAGACAAAGATTATGCGGTAAACAATATTCATTTTCCTGAAAGTAACGAAGCTTTTATAATAGCACGCAACAGACTTGTATTTGAAGAGCTTTTTATGCTTCAGTTGGGGCTTCTAATATATAAATCCATCAGTGCACAGAAGGGCAAGGGTATAAAATTCGCATCTGGTCCTTATTTGAAAGAGTTTTTAGAGAAATTGCCTTTTAAGCTCACTAATGCGCAGCTTAGGGTTCTATCGGAGATTGAGTCGGATATGGAACAGGATAAAGTAATGAACAGACTTATACAAGGAGATGTAGGCTCAGGTAAAACAGTGGTGGCGGTGCTGGCTTTACTAAAGGTTGTAAAAAGCGGTTATCAAGGTGCGCTTATGGCTCCGACGGGGATATTGGCTGAGCAGCACTACAATTCGATTGAACTAATGGTTAAGCCTCTTGGAATAAAAGTATCCCTGCTTACAGGCAATACACCTGCAAAAGAGGCATTGAGCATACTCAGCCAATTGAAAGAGGGCAAAGTTGACATTATTATCGGAACCCATGCACTGCTTGAAGAAAGAGTTATTTTTAAAAACCTTGGACTTGTTGTAACAGATGAGCAGCATAGATTTGGTGTAAGGCAAAGGGCTAAGCTTTCAAATAAAGGTGAAAATCCGGATATATTGGTCATGACCGCCACACCTATACCAAGAACCCTTTCTTTAATATTATACGGAGATCTTGACATATCGATAATTGACGAACTGCCGCCGGGCAGGAAGAAGGTGGAGACCTATGTTGTCGATTCAGCAATGAGAGACAGAATAAACAGATTTATCAGAAAACAGATTTCCCTCGGCCGGCAAGTATATATAGTATGCCCGCTGGTTGAGCAATCAGATTCTGTCAAAGCAAAGTCAGCCTTAGAGACAGCAGATGTGCTGGCCAATAAGACATTTTATGACTTGAGAGTGGCATTAGTCCACGGAAAGATGAAGGCATCGGAAAAAGAAGAGATAATGGCCCGCTTTGCCAAAGGCGATATTGATATATTGGTATCAACTACAGTTATTGAGGTAGGGGTAAATGTACCGAATGCATCCTTAATGGTAGTGGAAAATGCAGAGAGGTTTGGCCTCTCACAGCTTCACCAGCTTCGGGGAAGAGTCGGACGAGGCGAGTATCAATCATATTGTATACTTTTTAACGAGAGCGGCTCAGCTGTCGCAAGAGAGAGAATGAAGGTAATGGAGCAAACCAACGATGGCTTTCTGATTTCGGAGAAGGATCTTGAATTAAGGGGTCCGGGTGATTTTTTCGGAACAAGACAGCATGGTATACCTGAGCTTAAGATTGCAAATCTATATAAGGATATAGAAATATTAAAAAAAGCTCAGGAAGCAGCTTTTGAGCTTATTTCATCGGATGCTTTATTAGAAAAAGATGAAAATGTTTTACTTGGGAAGGCTATAAATGATAAGTTTAAAGCTTCAGCGCAAGCCTTGAGTATGAATTAATTTTCAAAGGAGGAAGAACTATTTTAAGAGTAATAGCAGGAGATGCTAGGGGCCATAAATTAAAAACTGCTAAGGGTATTACAACAAGACCGACCGCTGACAAGATAAAGGAATCAATTTTTAACATGCTGGCAGGCAAAATAGAATCCAAAAGGATTTTGGATGTTTTTGCAGGGACAGGAAGCATGGGAATAGAAGCGTTGAGCAGAGGGGCAAGCTTCGCGGTTTTTATAGACAAAAGCTATGAATGCTGTAAGATAATAAAGGAAAACCTTTTGCATACAAAGCTTAGGGATAGAGCTGAGGTTTATGCTACTGACTATATTGCAGGTATCAAAAAGCTGGCGCAAAGGGGTGAGAAATTTGACATAATTATACTCGATCCCCCATACGAGAAAAATTTTATTCAAGAAGCATTAAAAATGCTAGCAAATAATGATATAATGGGAAACAAAAGTATGGTGATTGCAGAGCATAGTATAAAGGACAATTTACCGGAAACGGTTGGCAGTCTTAAGATGAGCAAGACCAGAAAATATGGTGATACTGCTGTCTCCATATATGTTGTTGAAAAGGATGGTAATTAAACAAAATGATATTTGTATATCCGGGGAGCTTTGATCCTATCACAAATGGACATCTTGATGTAATCAACAGAGCTGTTAGGCTTTGTGATAAATTAATTGTTGCTGTAGGAACTAATATCAGCAAGAAACCTGCTTTCTCTGTCGAGGAGCGCATGGATTTAATCAGAGCTTCTGTGGGGGAAAATGAGAAAATTTCAGTAATGAGTTTTTCCGGACTTTTGGTGGATTTTGCAAGAAAGAATAATTCCAAGATAATTATTAAAGGTTTAAGAGCAATGTCTGATTTTGAGTATGAATTTCAAATGGCTTTATTAAACAAACAGCTTGATTCGGACATGGAAACACTATTTATGATGACTAGTGTGAATTATTCTTTTCTGAGCTCAAGTGTTGTCAAGGAGATTGCTATAAATGGCGGAAATATTGAAGGCCTTGTTCCTGATAGCATAAAAGACAGAATTATAAAAAAACTGAGCAGTAAGAATATTTAGGGGGTAAATTATGGAGATACTTTCGATACTTGAAACACTGGAAGACTTAGTTGAGAAGAGTATAACCGTTCCTTTTTTGGGCAGATGTCTGATAGATAAAGAGGAAATACTTGAAATTATCAAGGAAGTGCGCTTAAAGCTTCCTGATGATATTAAGCAGGCAAAATGGGTGAAGGAAGAAAGACAGAGAATCCTTATGGAAGCCCAAAAGGAAGCAGATGCAATGCTAAAGGAAGTTGAAGGAAAGATTGCTTCATTAGTCGATGAGCATGAAATTACAAAGAAGGCATATGAACAGGCTAATGAAATTGTTGCAGCTGCCCAAAAAAATGCAAGGGAAATAAGGCTTGGTACTAAAGAATATGCAGATGGCATATTAAACAAGCTGGAGGAAATTCTGACTGATACATTAGAGGTTATAAAACACGACAGAGAGGAACTCAAATAGAAGAAACTTTTTTATTATCAGCTTTGGATGCTCTCAATCCTGTTACCAGCCAGCAGATTGCGAACACTGCCAGAAGTACAAATGTTATTTTCGTTGCCGTACCGAAGGTATGAAGCCAGTTTTTAGTTAAGGGTGAAGGGCTGCTAAGGACCGGTTCATTGATAAAAAGTGCCGAAGGGAGTATTGTAAACCCTATCCACGTATAAACTACAGCGAATACTGAATGTAGTATTTTACCAATAAAATAGGGTCGAATACTCAAATCTGTTGCCGCTACAAAACTCATTACTTGGAAATGAACTGAGAAACCAGCCCAACCGATTATGAAGCTTAAGGCTGAAAGCTTCTGCAAAACTGATACATCTGAGACTTGGCAAATTAGTCGGGAGCCCGTTGATATTTCAATAATTCCACTAGACACACCTTTTAGAAGCTCATAGTTGGCACCTAAAGGTTTAAGGACATAGTACAGTCCCTCTGCCAATGCATTAATTACACCGAGTTGACTTAAAATTGAAATGATAACAGAAAAAAGCACAATAAAGCCACCGATTACCAAAATAGAAGAGGTGGCATTTTTAACTGCATCTCCTAAAACAGTTCCAAGTGGGGGACGGTTCTTCAAAAGTGAGGGACGGTTCTTCATAACAGGGCGAAAGTCTAATCTTTTTGATTGTGAATTAACTGAGCCATGGATTTTGTATTTGTTATTCTCTTCCGCCTTATAAAAGCGGAAAACCATTCCCACTGTCAATGAAGACAAAAAGTGACAAAGATAAAGATAGATGCCGAGGGTTGGTGAGAGCAGCATACCAGTGCCGACCCCTCCTATTATGAAAAGAGGTCCAGAATTGCTTGTATAAGCAAGCAGCCTTTCTGCTTCTACTTTAGTTAAATTACCGGCTTTGCGATAATCACATGTTATTTTAGCACCGACAGGGTAACCGGATACAATGCCCATCGAAAGTGGAAAAGAACCACAGCCCGGAATGTTAAAAATTGGCCGCATTAAGGGTTCAAGTAGAAACCCGGTTGCATTAATAAGTCCGGTTGATTTCATTATTTCAGCAGCGACAAAGAAAGGGAATAATGAGGGAATGATTGCCCCTGACCAAAGCTTAAGGCCATTTATTACAGCATCTACAGCTGTATTTGACATAAAAACCAGGCATATAACAAATCCAAGGCAAATAAACGGAAGGGATAAAGCTTTTATATATATGAAATTTGAGGGCTGTATAACTAATGCCAAAAGGGTGGCAGAAACCAAAAAAACAACTATTGCTATAGATAACAAATCATCAACTCATTAAAATCTCTTCTAGAAAATCTTATTACAGCAGAAAAAAAGTATTCCATATTTTCTGGTGCCAGGCATTGAAGAAATAAAGTTAATAAAGCAAAGGGGATAGTTCTGCCTGCTATACTACACTCCGATGTGAAGTAAAGCAGAAAGAACTGTCCCCCAATTCAAGAACCGTCCCTATTTTATTCTACTTCTGTCAACCAATTGAACTCATCTTTTACAGTACCGTTTTGTATTCCTGTAATTGTATCATAAAGCCTCTGTGACAATTCACCTATTTTACCATCGTTTATAGTTATTATTTTTCCGTCCCAATTAAGCTCGCCCATAGGTGAAATTACTGCAGCGGTTCCTGTCCCGAATGCTTCGATTAATTTACCTTCAGCATGGGCTTCGTAAAGCTCCTGAACAGACAGCTTTCTCTCTGAGACCTTGATACCCCAGTGTTTAAGAAGATGAATAACAGAATCCCTTGTGATACCGGGCAGAATACTTCCGTCGAGAGAAGGGGTTATGACATCATCGCCAATTTTGAAGAAAACATTCATCGAACCGACTTCTTCAATATATTTTCTCTCTACGCCATCAAGCCATAAAACCTGCACATATCCTTGTTCATGTGCAATCTCTTGAGCCTTAAGGCTTGCTGCATAATTGGCAGGAGTTTTTGCAAAACCTGTACCACCTCTAACTGCACGGACATATTCATTTTCAATGAGAATTTTGACCGGATTTATTCCGCTAGGGTAATAAGCTCCGCTTGGTGAAAGTATGATAATAAATTTATAAGTATGTGAAGGTCTTACTCCAAGGTAAGGATCCGTTGCTATTATAAATGGTCGTATGTACAAAGATGTACCCGGCTCAGTAGGTATCCAGTCCCGATCTATGCTGACAAGGGTCTTGACTGCTTCAACTGCATTATCTACATCAATCGGGGGAATGGACATTCTTGAATTTGAGTTGTTTATTCTCTTCATATTCATTTCCGGTCTAAAAAGGGTTATTTTACCCTCTTTTGTTTTATAGGCCTTCAATCCCTCGAAAATAGCTTGTCCATAGTGAAGCACCATCGTTGAAGGATCCATTTGTATAGGACCATAAGGAACAATTCTGGCATCATGCCAGCCCTTTTCCAGATTATAGTCCATTATGAACATATGGTCTGAAAAATGCTGACCAAAACCAAGTTTTGATTGATCAGGTTTTGCTTTAGGATTTGTGTTCTTTTGAATTGTAATCTTTTGAGACATTATATGTCGACCTCCTTAGATATAAGTAGCGCTTAAATATAAACACCATATTAATACTTTTTACTATTATGCGTCTTTTTCACTAAAAAATCCAGTGTTACTTTTCGTAACTTCAATATAATAACGTTTTGACATTGTGATATTTTATCATTTTTGCTATTATTACTATTATAATAGTTGATTTAAGAAACAAAACAATTGATTTAAGAAACCAAACAATTGAGGAGAAAATTTATCGTATGAATGAAAAATACTACCCGTCTCTTGCCTTGGAAAGCGTCACCGATATAACAACAGATATATTAAAAGCAAATAATATTAAAGGACTTATACTTGATATAGATAACACCCTTGTCCCAAATCATGTTGCGGAGGCTGACGATAGCTTAATAGACTGGATTGAGTCGATGAAGCAGGCTGGCATTAAGATATCCATTGTCTCTAACGCCTCAAAGAAAAGAGTTATTATATTTAACAAAAAGCTAAAGCTGTACGCTGTTCACAGAGCATTTAAACCTTCTGTCAGAGCGTTCAATAGAGCATGCAGACTAATGGGTCTTGATAATAAAAATGTTGCAGTCGTAGGAGACCAGATATTTACGGATATATATGGCGGGAACTCAGCAGGGATGTTTACAATACTCGTAAAACCAATCGATAAGCGAGAGGACTTGCTTGTAAAACTAAAAAGAAAATTTGAAAAACGTGTTTTACGGCAATATGCCGAAAAATTAAAAAGGGAAGATAAATAAAGAGATAGAAACGATGTGATGAACTATGATTGAAACTTACTTAATTGTTTTTTTGCTGGGGTTGGCTTGCGGCTGGTTGGCAGATAAAATGATTGTCTGGTTTTCTTCTTCTACGCCTGACCAATGCAAACACAGAAGTATAAATAATATTCGAAGATATCATATTATTGAAGTTTTAACTGCTATTATTATAACTTCTCTTTTCATTAGATTTGACGCCACAATTTATTTTGTCTCATTCGCATTTTTGTTTACTGTTTTAACCGCAATATTATTTATTGATATCAAATACAGAATAATACCTAATAAGTTTGTTATTGCAGCGATTATTGGCGGTTTGCCTATGGTAACTCTCAATTTTTTCAGACCGGTTTACGAAATTTATGGATACGAAAATTGGTGGTCACCCATTGCAGGATTCTTTTCAGGGTCCGGCCTGCTTTTATTAGTTGCTATATTGGGCAGCATAATATACAAAACAGATGATGCAATGGGAATGGGTGATGTCAAGCTAATGGCACCCATCGGGTTATTTTTAGGCTGGAAGCTATGCCTTTTATCACTGGCTATATCAATTGTAATTGCAGGAACAGTCAGCGTTTTGCTTGTAATATTTAAATTAAAAGGGCGCAAGGACTCAATTCCTTTTGGACCGTTTATTGCAATAGGAGCATATGTAACAATTATGTGGGCCGGTATATAATAAAAATATATACAGGCAATTACTAAAAGGGAAATTGTTATGGAATGTCGAAATAATTAGCTTGAAGAATATTATTATGGGAGGATATTTATGCCGCAAATTAAGAATTATATGGAGGAAATCGTATTTGCACAAATGAAGGAGGTACTGACTGACATCAATATGTGCACTTGTGAAAAATGTCTTCTTGATATAGCAGCAATTGCACTAAATGATTTACCTCCTAAGTATATTGTCTCTGACAAGGGTGAGCTTTACTCAAAGATCAATGCATTGAGCCAGCAGTTTGAAGTAAATGTTGTTGCTGCAATAACAAAGGCAGCAGTTCTTGTTAAAAGAAGGCCACGACACGGGGAATAATGCTTATTGATAAAAATTATTAAGTTTTCCTTGAAATACATGTTGTTTTAATTTAATATTAACTAGTACATATCATCAATATTGGACAAACCTGACTCTGAAAATTGGTTGGATGAAATTATAATCAGAGTTAATGATAATAATGGAGGGATTTTTAATGATATCAGCAGGTGATTTTAAAAACGGTGTAACCTTTGAGTTTGATGGGCAAATATATCAAGTCGTTGAGTTTCAGCATGTTAAACCAGGAAAAGGAGCCGCTTTTGTCAGAACCAAGATGAAAAATATCATTACGGGAGCTACAGTGGAGAGGACTTTTAATCCTACCGATAAAATGCCAAAGGCTCATATTGAAAGAAAGGATATGCAGTATCTTTACAATGACGGAGATTTATTCTACTTTATGGATACAGAGACATTTGAACAGCTCCCGATAAATAAAGAAACCATTGGCGATTCATTCAAATTTGTTAAAGAAAATATGATGATAAAAATTTTATCTTATAAAGGAAATGTTTTCGGAATAGAGCCTCCTACATTTGTAGAGCTTGAAGTTACTCACACAGAGCCAGGCTTCAAGGGCGATACAGCAACTGGTGCGACTAAACCCGCTACACTTGAGACAGGCGCTGTTGTTAAGGTCCCTCTTTTTGTAAACCAGGGAGACATTGTCAGGGTTGACACAAGAACAGGTGAATATTTAGAGAGAGCTTAAAATTCAACCGTTGCCCGGATAATTTAGCTCTTTCATGGGAATATTATATAATTGTGTTAATTGATACAATTAACTTGCACAAAGAAAAGGAGGGCTTGAAATGAATTATCTTAAAGAGAAGGTAGCTTATCTAAAAGGACTCGCGGAAGGTATGCAAATAAGTGATGCTACAAATGAAGGTAAAATCATCAATGCTATTATCGAAGTAATTGATGACATTGCTATTGTAGTTGACGATATCGACGACACACAGCAGGAACTTATTGAGGAAATTGACGAAATGGATGAGGACCTGGCAGAGGTTGAAAAAGTCATATTTGGTGATGATTATTACTATGAAGACAGCTACGGTGAAGAGGACGATGATTCAGCAACGGAATTTGATTGCCCACACTGTGGGGAAGGTATTATATTAGAGGAAGCCTTCATGAACAAGGATGCTGTTTTGTGCCCTCATTGCAATAAGGAAATAGAAGTTGAATGGGTTTGTGACTGCGAGGATTGCGCAAGTTCTGATGATGAAACTGAAGAATAAATAAAAACAAGATTGATAAGAGGCAGGTCCTTGGAAACGGGTGGCCTGCCTTTTAGTATAAGGCAATGAAACCGGGGTGTAAAAATGACTGTTGGGAAGGCTATTATTAAGGAAATCTGGGAGTGGATTGTAGTATTTGTATCTGCATTTACTCTTGTAATGTTTTTAAATGTTACAGTATTCGCCACAACACAGGTTAGACAAACATCTATGAAAAACACACTTATTGAAGGACAGCACCTGTTTGTTGAGAAAGTGAGTTACCTGTTTGGGAACCCGAAACGGGGAGACATAATTATTTTCCTTGATGATAAGCATAATATAAATTATTTCAGCAAATATGCTATTTTTCTAAAGGATGTTTCTGAAATATTTAAACCTGTTGAGGCTAAAACTAATATCCGGCTTGTGAAAAGAGTTGTAGGAGTTCCGGGGGATGAAGTTAACATAAAGAACGGAGAGGTTTACATAGATGGCGAACTACTCGATGAACCGTATATTATCGGGCAGACTGTCAAAAGAGAAATTTCATTTCCTGTTACGGTGCCTGATGATAAGTATTTTGTGCTTGGCGACAACAGAGAAGCCAGCAGAGACAGCAGGAGCTTTGGCTTCATAGATAAGGATCAAATAGAAGGGAAAGCAGTATTTAGGATTTGGCCGATTAATAAAATCGGGGTTATTAAATAGGGGATTAAATAGGGGACGGTTCTTGAGAGCATCTGGTGCCAGGCACCGAAGTTATAAAGTTATTAAGGACGCAAACGGTTTTTATTGCTTTACTTTGTTTCGAAGTAAAGCAATAAGAACCGTTTTCTTTATTTCAGACTGTTGATATCCGGTGAAGATGCCTGCTCTTTGCAGCTACGCCATCAATGAAAAAGTACTGAAGAACCGTCCCCCACTACTTTTAGTCATAAATTTGGACAAAGCTAAATAATATTAGTTATAGCATAAACAACAAATGAAAGGTTAATTGGGAGGAGATACATATGAGGGCAGGCACACAGTACGTTAATGTGGGCAAGGATGTAAAATGCCTGATTAAAGAGATATTACCTGTGATGTCACATAGGGTTGCAACAGCACTTGAAAATGCAAATCTCCAAAAGCTTTTAGCTCTGGAGGAAATAAGGCTCAGAGCAGACAAGCCTCTTTTATTACAAAGCAGTAGTAATGAATGGTTTATAGGGAAGGATGGAAGTCTCACAAAAGACTATTATGGCGCCTTTGTAGTCAAACAGGATGACATAATGATATCAGTGGAGCTAATGAGTGAGAATTCTATATATGCTTATCAAGAGGAAATAAGAAATGGATATATTACGATAAAAGGAGGACATCGGGTCGGACTATCCGGGAGAGTTATAGCAGACAGGGTCAACGTCAAAAGCATGAAAGATATTTCAGGGCTTAATATCAGGATTTCAAATCAAATCCCTGGTTGTTCAAGAAAGGTTATTAAGTACATAATAAAAGGCAATAACGATATTTACAACACTCTGATTATTTCACCCCCCCAATGTGGAAAGACGACAATTCTACGGGATATTGCAAAGAATTTAAGCGACGGTATGCCTGAGTTAGGCTTTAAGGGCATAAAAGTAGGCATAGTAGACGAGCGCTCAGAGCTGGCTGCTTGCCTTCGGGGTATCCCGCAAAATGATGTTGGTATTAGAACCGACGTGCTGGATAGCTGTCCAAAGCGTGTCGGTATGCCAATGCTTATAAGATCTATGTCACCGAAGGTTGTTATTACAGATGAAATAGGTGACGACGGGGACCGGGAGGCAGTACACAGTGTATTAAACGCCGGAGTAAAAATAGTGACATCAGCACACGGATACAATGTGTCAGAGCTTAAAAGCAGGAGAGAGGTGCTTAAAATGATGGAGGATAAGGTCTTTGAAAGGTATGTTGTACTTGGCAATTCAAATGGGCCGGGTACCTTGGTGGAGGTAATTGACGGAACGAATATGAAACCTGTGGCAGGGGCTGGTAAATATGCTGTTTAAAATAACAGGCAGTGTTATTGTAGTATTATCATGTGCATTTTTAGGACTTGTAATGTCTGCGGACATTAGAAAGAGGCCTCAGCAGCTTCGAGAGCTTCAGGGCATGTTACAGATGTTTGAAAACCAAATATGCTATCTTTCTGATGTTTTAACGGAAGCCTTTGAAAGAATATGCAGAGTCAGCTCCAGTGAAACAGGTATCTTTTTTAGGAGCACTATCGAGAATTTAAATGAAGAAAAATCGGCCAATGCATCAGAAGCTTGGCGAAGGGCTGTGACACAAAACATTAAGAAGACTGCTCTTAATAAGGAGGATGAAGAAGTGCTTCTAGACTTTGGCAAGATGTTGGGAAGTTCTGACTTGGAAGGGCAGATTAAGAATATCAGGCTGACACAAACAAAACTAAGCATTCAGGAGAAAAAGGCAGAGGACAGCAGATGTAAAAATGAAAAAATGTACAAAAGCCTTGGATTACTAGGAGGCATAGCGGTTGTTATAGTGCTGATATAAGGTTTTGACATTTGGATTGACAAATAATTTTGAGAGGTAGTGTAAATATGGGGATTGACTGGATATTTAAGATTGCTGCCATTGGGATTCTTGTAGCGGTGCTCAATCAAGTTCTTGAAAGATCCGGAAGAGAGGATCAGGCAATGCTTACGACCCTTGCCGGTCTTATAGTAGTGCTTCTTATGGTAGTAAAGGAGATAGCTGTATTATTTGACACTGTGAAAACTATCTTTAAGCTTAACTGAATTGACGGAGAGGAAGAAAAATGCAGCTAATTCAGATTATCGGCATAGGTGTTGTTGCCACATCTTTAATAATTATTTTAAGAAATCAAAGACCGGAAATTGCCCTATTGGCAAGTATTGCCACGGGAATTATAATTTTCATGCTAATGGCATCAAAGCTGACATCGATAATCGAGCTGCTGGGCTCTTATGCAGATAAGGCGGAAATTAAACCGGTATTTTTTACTACTGTACTCAAAATAACAGGAATAGCTTATATCGCCGAATTTGGAGCGGATGTATGCAGGGATGCAGGTGAAAGCGCCATTGCATCAAAAATAGAGTTGGCCGGAAAGATTACAATTGTTGCGCTGGCTGTGCCTGTTATAACAGCATTACTTGACCTAATTATAAAAGTAATGCCATAGCACGGGGGAAAAGGATGAAGGTTTTCAAAGGAAAATTTACTAAAATAATAACAGGGCTTTTCATTTTTATAGTTTTCCAGTTAGCAATTAACTTGTGTGGGTTCTGTCTGGGACTGACACAAGACGATTCTTCAGGTGATTTGATTGATGAGATAATTGAACAACAATCGGACCATAGCCGGATTGATGTTATTGAAAACGAGCTTGATAAGTATCTGGATGATGAGACTAGGCGGCTGCTTGACGGCTACAACCCGGGAGAAATTGCTAGTAAGGCATCAACGGGGAAGCTGGATTTTAACATTAAGAATATTGGAGCAAATGCTCTTTCATTTTTGCTCAAGGAAATTTATCAAAACCTGGGTATTCTTATCCGATTGACTGTACTTATCGTCATCTGTGCAATTCTAAAGAATCTTCAAACACAGTTTTTATCGGAGGGAGTAAGTCAAATTGCATTTTATGTCTGCTACATAGTGTTAGTAACTGTTTTGCTTGTAAGCTTCAGTACTGCTGCACAACTGGGAATGGGGATAATTAACAACATGGTTGATTTTATGTATGCAACTATCCCTGTGCTAATCACTCTTCTTATATCAGGAGGCAGTATTACAACAGGAGGGATTTTCCAGCCTGTAATGCTCTTAATAGTTGAGGTGGCGGCAACAATAATTAAAAATGCCTTTATTCCTCTAATATTCTTTTCATCGATACTGACAATTGTAAGCAATATTTCTGCCAAGGTACAACTAACGGGACTGGCATCGTTTATTAAGCAAATTGTTACCTGGGGTCTGGGAATTGTATTGACAGCGTTTATAGCAGTGGTATCTCTACAAGGCTCCATGGGAGCGGTTGTTGACGGCGTAACTGCAAAAGCTGCCAAATTTGCAATAAGTGCCTTTATTCCTATAGTAGGTAAAACCCTTTCGGATGCTGCAGACACAGTGGTAGGATGTACACTTTTGATTAAAAATGCCGCAGGGGTTGCAACTATGCTGGGGGTTTTGATTATTTGCGCAGTGCCTTTGATAAAAATAATTGCATTGGTAGCGCTTTACAAAGCTTGTGGAGCAATGCTAGAGCCGATTTCAGAGCCGGGGATTACAAATTGCATAAATGATGTGGCAGGCTCTATGCTATACATATTTGCAGTAGCAGCAGCAGTTGCGTTTATGTTTATTATATCGGTAACGGCGTTAATCAGCGCATCAAACTTGAGTGCAATGCTCAGATAGGAGAAGTGAGTGCATGCTTGATTTTATAAGGCAATGGTCGGTAAATATTGTAGCTCTTGTGCTTTTTACCGTTATTATAGAAATTCTTTTGCCATCAGGAAAAATGAAGAAGCATGTGGGACTTGTGACGGGGACGGTTCTTATAATTACCATTATTACCCCATTGGCAGGTGTATTGAATAAGGACTTCGATTTTACAAAGCTTCATACATCAAGCAGCAACTCCTTTGACAGGCTGCAAATAGAGAAGAACAGTGAGTACCTGGAAAAAATGCAGATGAAGCAGATTGTTGAAGTCTATAGAAATAAAATAATAAGCCAGATGGAGGATATGGCAAAAGAAATTAAAGGGGTGAAGGAAGCAAAGGCAGATATTATCTTTAATGAAGACTACAACTCACCAGACTTTGGTGTTATTAAGCGCGCATATATAGAGATTAAAACTGTCGGGGACAGTTCTTCAAAAGTGGGGGACAGTTCTTCAATTTCAACGGAGCCTGTGAGGACGGTAGAGGTAAAAGTGGGTAACTCAGCAAAAGGTGGCAAGAGGAATGAGGAAGATGAAGATGTCGAACCTGCTCTTAAGAAGAAACTTGAACAAAAAATTGCTGATGTATTTGGAATGGAGTATAGGGATGTCATTATCTCAAAGTTAAAGGGGTGATAATTATGGATATTATTAAAAAAATTAAGGAGATGTATGGAAATCAAAGCAAAAAAAAATTAATTGAAAATACTGTTATTGTGATTATTTTAGGCATAATTCTAATCATTGCAGGCGGGACTATATTTGGAGGAGACAACAAAAAGAAGCAACAAGGGGATATAAGGAAAAATACAGTTGTTCAAGATGAGTTTAACGATACCACTTCTGAAATCGACGAAACAGAAAAAAAACTAAAATCCGTATTGTCACAAATTAAAGGAGTCGGGAAAATTGATGTGATGATAACTTATGCTAGTACCCGTGAAAATGTACCGGCTTATGATATTAAAAAAAGTCAAAGTAAAACCTTTGAGGAGGATAGTGAAGGAGGTACGCGGGATATCAGTCAGGAGGATTACAACAGCACACTTGCATATGAGGATTCACAAAGCGGAGGAAAGGAGCCGGTAATTTTAAAGGAGCTGCAGCCTGAAATAAAAGGAGTGCTTGTGGTGGCGGAAGGAGCGGATCGGATTGAAGTCAGAGAGCGAATATGCAGTTCGGTTATGGTGCTTTTCGATATTCCAGCCCACAGGGTACATGTAGTACAAAGGAAAAAGTGATTCTGCAATAAAAAATAGATATAAACCGGCGGTCTACTGAATATATTAATTATTGGATGGGACAAAAACGCTTAAAGTTGTTTGCGTAAGTCATAAAGGGGGCAAGGTTATGATGGTTTTTAAAAGAAAACAAATAGTGGTTTTAGCATTAATCCTTATGATTGTTGTAGCTGGTTATCTACAGTACAGTTACAGACAGTCAAGCACATCGGCAGATATAAACGGCAAGCTTGGTGAGGCTGTATATGTAGACAGCGAAATTGATAACGAGGGAATAGCAGGAATTGAAGCAGATACAGACGATTATATCAATACCGAAGCAAGCGTAAGCGCGTCAAAAGAGGCAAATGACTATTTTATTGGGGCTAGGATGGAAAAAGAGCTGAGTAGGAGTAAAAGCAATGAGATACTAACAGCTATAACCGAGGATATAAATGCCAGCGCTGAAACGAAGGCTGAAGCTCATAGCAAAATGATGGCAATGGTGTCAAATAGCGAGAAGGAAATGAGGATTGAGTCACTAATTAATAAAATCGGGTTTGATGACAGCTTTGTCCTGATTGCTGAAGACGGTAGTGTTGATATCGTAGTTAAGGCACCAAGCCTATCTAATGCTCAAACCGCACAAATTACTGATATTGTTACAAGACAGGCAGATGTAAGTGTTGAAGATATTCATTTAAAGACGTTGTATTAAGATTTTACAATATACTACATAAATGCTATAATAGGTATCGAGAACTATAGTCGACCGGGACCATTTTACTTTTGAGATGTTTGAAGAACCGTCCCTGAGACTTTAGACAGTTTAATCTGGCTGCAATATTTCATATATTTATGGAGGTAAGCTATGGAAGAAGACATCCGCAGTGTGGTTAATGACATTGGCGCTATTAAAATTACCGACGAGGTTGTCGCAATTATTGCAGGTATTGCCGCTATGGAGGTGCAAGGCGTCTCAAGCATGAGCGGCGGAATAGCAGGTGGCATAGCTGAAGCTTTAGGACGGAAGAATCTTGCTAAAGGCGTGAAGGTTGAAGTTGGAGAAAAGGAAGCTGCGATTGATCTTTATATTATAGTTGACTATGGCTACCGTATACCTGAGGTCGCCTGGAGCATACAGGAAAAGGTAAAGCAGGCTGTAGAAGAAATGACCGGCCTTGAGGTCATTGAAGTAAATATCCATGTTCAGGGGGTCAACATCGAAAGAGACCAGAAAAAGGAACAGACGGAGGAGCAAGCCAAATTAAAGTAAATACAAAGAATTAATAAACCCTGTTTGAGGGTTTATTTTTTTGGGAAAATACAATATAATGTTGTTAAATAAGGAATATTTTAACCAAAGAAAAATCATATTCAGAGAGGGGATATTTATGAATATTATTCTAAGAGTTCTGCTGGCTATATATGCCTTCTGTTTATTATTAGTTTCGGCACTGTTGATGTGCATGACCATAAGACCGGGTTTATATTTCTTTATTTCAGACAGTATACAAAACAACATTTTTGCTGAAGGCAATACTGGTGCAAGAATTGCAGTATTCATAATATCCGTTTTATTTTTCCTTTTAAGCTTAACCTTTTTACTTTCAGGAATCAGAAGCAATAAGGATAAAAGAGCTGTCAGTAAGCATACTAATATTGGAGAGATTAGTATTTCCTTAAACTCCATTGAGAATATTGCGCAAAATGCTGCAAAGAAGGCGTCAGGCATCAAAGATTCAAAGACTGTTGTTAAAAAGGCGGAGGATGGAGTATTTATAGACATAAAGACTGTTGTTATGCCTGAGCTTAGCATCCCCACTATTTCTGAGGACGTACAGGCCAGGGTTAAAAAAGCAGTTGAAGATGCTGCAGGAATTATTGTAAAGCAAGTTAAGGTAACAGTGGAGAACATATACTCCGGTGTTACATACAAATCAAGAGTTGAATAAAGGTGGAGGTAGCGCAAATGAGTCTAGAGAAGCTTATCATATTTTATGAATCCCATCGCGGTGGGATAATCGGAGCTGCAATTGGATTTCTGCTGGCCGCCCTCATATTGATTATCGGTTTTTTCAAAGTGCTTTTTATTGCAATATTTTCAGGTGTAGGATATTATATTGGCAAAAGTATACAAGAGGATAAGGATTACATAAAAAATCTTTTAGACCGGGTTTTACCCCCGGGGACATACAGGTAAAATTCATAAGGGAGGAAACCAGATGGGACGCAGAGCCTCCAGAGAAATGGCAATGAAGCTCTTATACCAGTTGGAGGTACAAAAAGGCAATAGAGAAGAACAAATAAAACATTTTTTTAAGGAAAATTCTTTTGCTGAAAAGGACAATAAGTATATCAGCGATATTATAGAAGGTGTTTATTCAAACCAGGCTTTTATTGACAGCCTAATAGAAAGCCATTCAAAGGGCTGGAAAATAGGTAGAATTTCAAAGGTGGACCTGTCTATTATTCGTTTGGGCATATATGAAATATGTTACAGGGAAGATATCCCCGTAAGTGTCTCTATTAATGAAGCTGTTGAACTGGCTAAGACTTACAGCAATGAAGATGCAGGTTCTTTTGTAAACGGAATACTCAGTAAAATTCCAGGCACAAATGTACCATCGGAAGTCGAAAAAGATGGTGGTTGATACAGTGATGATAAAAAATGTATTATCAGTTTCAGAAGTAAATAAGTACATAAAAAGCTTGGTCGCAAGAGATATTATATTATCGGGCTTATGGGTAAAGGGCGAAATATCAAATTTTAAAAATCATTACTCAGGTCATTTCTACTTTACTTTAAAGGATCAGAACTCTGTTTTGAAATGTGTTATGTTTAGATCCCATACGTCTAATCTTAAATTTATGCCTGAGGACGGCATGAAAATGCTTATCAAAGGTTACATTTCCGTATTTGAACGGGATGGGCAATACCAGCTGTATGCCGAAGAGATGCAGCCTGACGGTGTGGGAGCTCTTTATGTTGCATTTGAAAAGCTAAAGAATAAGCTTAAATCTGAAGGCCTTTTTGATGAGCAAAGAAAGAAAAGGCTTCCGTATATGCCCGGCTCTATAGGCGTTGTCACATCCTCAACGGGGGCTGTAATCAGGGACATAATAAATGTTCTCAGCAGGAGATTTTACAATGTAAATATTAAGGTTTTCCCTGTCCAGGTTCAGGGGGAGCAGGCTTCTGGCCAAATAGCATCAGCGGTACGCCGGTTTAATGAGCTTAGCAATGTGGATGTAATAATCGTAGCAAGAGGCGGGGGCTCACTTGAAGAGCTCTGGGCTTTCAATGAGGAAGTCGTTGCCCGAAGTATCTTTGAATCAAAAATTCCTGTTATATCAGCAGTAGGCCATGAAACTGATTTTACAATCTCAGATTTTGTTGCCGATGTCCGGGCTCCTACTCCTTCGGCAGCAGCAGAGCTGGTTATGCCCGAAAGGGCTATAGTAGAAAATCAAATTGACAGCCTTAAGATGCGGCTAAGAAATGCTGCTGTTAAAAAAGTTACAATTTCAATACTGGGTTTAAATAAGCTCAAGGAAAGTGTAGTATTTAAGCAGCCTTACAACAGGATTTATCAAGAACGTCAGTTTTTAGACATTCAAAAACGTTATATATTCAAAGCTCTTGTTGCGCTTAATTCAAAATACAGGAACAGACTATCCGTTGCAGCAGCGGGGCTTAATTCATTGAGCCCCCTAAGGTCACTTGCTAGAGGCTATAGTATAGTCAAAAACATGAAAGACAATACTTTAGTTAAATCCGTAAAGAATGTTAAAATAGGTGAGCAGCTAAATATTCGTCTATCGGATGGGAGCTTAAGCTGCGTTGTTGAGGATATTAAGGAGGGCATGGCATAATGAGTGAGACAAATTTAAGTTTTGAAAATGCGATTTCCGAGCTGGAGGATATAGTTCAAAAGCTTGAAAAAGGGGAGTTGTCTTTGGAAGAATCAATTAACTTTTTTCAAAGAGGAGTCGAGCTGACCAAGTACTGCAACAAAAAACTTGATGAAGCAGAACGCAGCATAACAATGCTTATAGAGAATGAAAAAGGGCAGATTACCGAGGTTGAAATGCCTGAATAAACAGATTTCGGAGGAGCTAAATGGATTTTAAGCAGAAGATGGCCAACTGGGGCAATAGAATAAACGATGAGCTTGACAAATATATTACTGAGCACACAGGTCTGGGTTCCAACCTTCAAAAGGCAATGAAATACTCACTTATGGCTGGAGGGAAAAGGCTTAGACCTATCTTGGCCTTTGCCGTTTGTGAAGTCCT
>CAZPMC010000034.1:16540-26389 GCA_964587755.1 uncultured Oscillospiraceae bacterium | reverse complement strand
TACGCCGGTTTTCAAGACCGGTGCCTTAAACCAGCTCGACCATCTCTCCGTATAAAACCGAGCAACGATGTTTATTTTACTACACAGCCGAAGCTTTGTCAACACCTTGCCAACACTCTCCTCAGTGTGTTTGAGATATTTAAAGCATCCGTTATTTCGGCTTTATTACATCGACTCCACCCATATATTTCTTAAGTACTTCCGGTATTATGACCGAGCCGTCTTTTTGCTGATACGTCTCAAGTATACATGCAGTTGTTCTTCCCAGTGCAACGCCTGAACCGTTTAAGGTATGAACAAGCTCCGCTTTTTCCTTTGGATTTCTCCTGAATTTAATGTCGGCCCTCCTTGCCTGGAAAGCTTCAAAATTACTGCAGGATGAAATCTCAACATATTTATTGTAGCTAGGCATCCAAACCTCAAGGTCATATGTCATTGCAGATGAAAAACCAAGATCCCCGGTGCACAGCTTTACTACCCTATACGGAAGTCCCAATAGCTGCAATACCTCTTCGGCGTCGTTTGTAAGCTTCTCAAGCTCTTCATAGGATGTTTCAGGTGTTGTGAATTTGACCAATTCCACTTTATTAAATTGGTGCTGCCTGATCAGCCCTCTTGTATCACGACCTGCAGAACCTGCTTCCGCTCTGAAGCAAGCAGAATATGCAGTGTGGTAAATGGGCAAATCCTTTATGTCCAGTATCTGCCCCCTGTACATATTAGTAACAGGAACCTCGGCTGTAGGTATTAAAAAATAATCCGTATTGGCGACCTTAAATGCATCCTCTTCAAACTTCGGAAGCTGTCCTGTACCTATCATGCTGTTTCTATGAACCATGAACGGTGGAAAAACCTCTGTATATCCGTGCTTTTCTGTATGGAGATCCAGCATAAAGTTCATTAAAGCTCTCTCTAGCTTTGCTCCGTAACCTTTGTAAAAGGTAAACCTTGCTCCTGTCACTCTTGCCGCAGTCTCGAAATCAAGTATCCCCAGGCTTTCTCCAATATCCCAATGAGCTTTTGGTTCAAAATCAAACTTAGTGGGGTTGCCCCATTTTCTGATTTCTACATTGAAAGTGTCATCATCGCCATCAGGAACATTTTCGTTAGGCACATTCGGTATAATCAATAAAAGGGCATCAATTTCCTCATCTACCTGTCTTAACTCTTGATCAAGAACCTTTACCTCGGCAGAAATGTCTTTCATTTCCTCCATAAGAGCTGAGATGTCCTTTCCTTCCTTTTTATACTGGGGTATTAGCTTTGAGGCTTCATTCTGCCTGCTTTTCAGTTGTTCTGTTTTATATATCAACTCACGTCTTTTTACATCAAGGGACATAAATCCTTCTATGTCAAAATTGCCCTTGCTCTTAATCAAAGCCCTCTGAAGAATCTCAGGGTTACTGCGAAGTAACTTAATATCAAGCATTCTACACACTCCTGCCTTAAATTTATTTCCACCCGGATTTTTAATAAGTATTATAATACAATAGTTGCAATAATATCAAGGCTGCCCATATCTTTCAACAAAATCCTGTGCATATTTAATGTACTTACTTGTAGGATAATCCTTTATTATCATGTTCATGTGCTTTACAGCTTTATCTGTTTTATCAATCCGCATTTCCGAATACGCAAGATAATATAGACACTTGTCTGAAAAATCATTTGCCGGTGCATAATCGTATGATAATAAAAAGCTTTTTATTGCCTCTTCATATTCAGCATCCTTATATAAATAATATCCCTCATTAAAAAGCTTTCTTCCTGCCTCACTATACACCTCTTGAACCAATTCATTATATATCTTAGCCTGCTCCTTATTAATTGAAGCTTCATCAATTTTTCTAATCAGCGCGGCGCAGCTTACTATATCTCCTTTTTTATAAGCTGAAAGCGCCTGCATCAGTATCTGAAAGGATTCATCCTTTTTAAATATTGTTTCTATCAAATCCTCTTTTTCTTTTCTCAAATTCTCATTTTCAGTGGTCAACTTTTCATTATTTTTATCAAGTTCATCTATTTTCTCATTTAATCTCTTGTTCATTTCCTGCGCACTTAGAAAATTTTCCTGGACCAAGTTTTTCTCAGTTTCTTTGATGTCTACTTTACTCTTGTAGTCATCCAAATAATTATTTATTCTAATCTGACTTATCGCAGTGAAAAGCAGTATTATAAATGCACTTGTAAATAATACTACGGCATACACCCAAACACTTGCTTTTTTCTTCTCCATAATGTCTCCCTCGTTGTAAGCAATTATTTGTCTTATTCAGAATATTTGCTTGCATTATACACCTTCTTTGCTGTATCTATTGCTTTAATCTCCTCGGCTGATAGCGCATATTTTGACTTTCCGCCTACTACCGGTTTCGCATATGTAGATGAGCTTTCTCTTGAATAAAGACTACTTATCACTATTCCATCATCGTTATTATTAAGAAGCGCAATCGAAAAGCTCAAATCACTTCCTACATTGTCAAAAGCATTATACCTGATTACACTAAACTTCTGTAAACAATAATACATACCGCTTTCAATCTCATTGAGCCGGTATTCTATCTGTTTATTTTTATCAATCATACTATTAGTTTTATATATACAGTTCTCCAATACTTCCTCAATGTTTGCATCGCTTAATCCATTCATAAATCTATTATACTTAGTTCTCAATCTTCTTATTTTCTTTCTGTTTGAAAGATTCATTATAAATAAAATAATTATAATAAAAAAGTTTGCACCTATTAAAAGAACCAATTCATAAGGTATCCCGTAAAAATCTCCCATGTCCAATCCTCCACAAAATTGTTACGCAAAATGTTTCACATGAAACATTTTAGTTAAGCCCTTCAATCATAGTAATTATACGGTCTAATTCGTCCGTCGAATAGTATTCAATAAGGATTTTTCCTTTCTTTTTATTATTCATTATTTGTACTTTCGTCCCGAATATCTCTCTTAATCTATCTTCTAAAGCCTTAATTTCAACATTATCCTCTTTCGGCTGTTTCTTCGCCTTCTTCGTCGTTAGTTTCTTTACAAGAGCCTCTGTATCTCTGACACTAAGACCTTTTTTAATTATTTCTTCAACGGCCTTCATTTGAATTGCCTGATCTTCGATTGAAAGCAACGCTCTTGCGTGACCGCTTGATATTTCACCACTAATTATTAGTTCTTTTATTTTCTCCTGCAAGTTAAGCAGTCTGATAGAATTTGCTACGGCAGACCGACTCTTCCCGACAGTGGCAGAAATCTCCTCCTGGGTCATTTTATACTCTTCAATTAATTTATTGTATGCTTCCGCCTCTTCTATCGGGTTGAGATCCTCTCTTTGAATATTCTCAATTAAAGCAACTTCCATGATTTTTCTATCGGAAAAATCCCTGACTATAACAGGTACAGTCTGAAGCCCAGCCAACCTGGCTGCACGCCAGCGGCGTTCACCTGCAACAATTTTGTATGCACTTCCACTTCTTGAAACAATTAATGGCTGAACAACACCATGCTGCTTTATTGATTCGGCAAGCTGTGCCAACTTCTCATCATCAAAATACTTTCTTGGCTGCCCTGTATTTGGTTCAATGTCATTGAGCTTTACCTCTGTAACCCCTGAGTCATTGATATCTACTGACTCAATTAAAGCACCAAGGCCTTTCCCCAGACCCCTTCTCACATTGCTTTTCATATTATCTGTTACCTCCATCAGAATAATCTATGACCTCTTGTGCTAATTCAAGGTAGCACTCAGCTCCCTTTGATTTAGGGTCATAAAGTATTATAGGCAAGCCGAAGCTTGGAGCCTCACTAAGCCGCACATTTCGAGGTATGATAGTTCTATAAACCTTGTTTCTGAAATACTGCTTAACATCTTCAACGACCTGCATAGACAAATTCGTCCTGGCATCAAACATCGTCAGCACAACACCCTCAACGTCAAGTCCGGGATTTAAGTGCCTTTGCACCAGCTTAACAGTATTCATTAATTGGCTTAATCCTTCAAGGGCATAATATTCACATTGAATAGGAACAAGAATCGTATCAGAGGCAGTAAGAGCATTTAATGTCAGAAGCCCAAGTGAGGGAGGGCAATCAATCAAAATAAAATCGTACTTCTTTCTTATATTTTCTATGGCCGCCTTTATTCTTGTTTCCCTCGATATAACAGATACTAATTCAACCTCAGCTCCGACCAGTTGAATATTTGAAGGACATATGTAAAGGTTGTCCACTGCAGTCTTCATAAGGGCATTTTCAATATCCTCATCATTTATAATGACTTCGTATATTGATTTACCAATAGTCTTCTTATCGACGCCAAGACCGCTTGTAGTATTTCCTTGGGGGTCAATATCAATAATAACAACCTTCTTACCCTTATAAGCTAGACAAGAACTGAGATTGACCGCTGTTGTTGTTTTTCCTACCCCGCCCTTCTGATTTGCAATAGCTATAACCTTTGCCAACTACTTCACTCCTCACATTTTTTGTAACGATAATTGAAGCTTCAATAATTATAACATAAAGAAGCTTACATAAACATCCTTTCATTTAGATGCTGATTAACCATTTCTATTTAGTTGTATCATTCCCCTGCCCTTTGTGCGGATCATATTTTTTATCATAATTCTTCATTTCAAAAATTATGCCTGCGAGAACAGCGGCTAAGTAGCAAATTGATGTGGTAATTGACATGGAAACATCGTTGAATATAATTGCAACAAAAAGTGATATAACAATTCCTATAACAAAAGTATACGCAGCAACAGATAAATTGATTTTCAAAGTTACCACTCCTTCCGGTTCACATACTGGTATTAGTATAGCACAACAAAATGTTTCACGTGAAACATTAGGCTGAAGAGGTTGATAAATGTGCATTATGTAAGGTATACCATATGTTTAACAAATCGACAACCAGTAAAGTCATCTGGCAAATTAAAAGTTGACACCGGTTCATAAGATTGATATTATAACATACAAAATCTGGGGATAATAATTAAAGACGCCGGTTGATGAGAGGCTCATGAATAGAAAATGCGAATACATCTTGGAGTCGCGTGAGTTTTTTATTAACATGAAATATGAGGAGGATTCTAAATGTTAGCGCCAAATGAACAATTAAAAATCATTTTAAAAGGGGTTCACCAATGTGTGAATGTGGAAGAATTGCTTGAGAAGCTTAAAATATCCTATAAGCAGAATAAGCCACTTGTCATCAAGCTGGGGTTGGTTCCGTCTGCGCCGGATATTGAGGATGATTTGAACCAGACCCTGGTAACCTCAGATGTCATTAAAATAGGAAAAAAGAGATTTGTAAGAATAGAGAAAAGCCAATGAGTTTAATGAAAACGGTTTAATCAATGAGTATTAATCAACCTTTAACAAATTTGATGGCTCTAAATATCAACTCCGAGGAAGAGCCTGATGAAGTGCCCTATTACAAAGGAAATAGCGGCTACACCCAGACTGATACCGGCCATTTCGAAAAACCTCTCTTTAAATGAAAGATCCTTTGCTACCGATATATAAAAATTAAAAACAAGTATTATAAATATGGCCGCAATTATTGTAAATACAAGGCTTACCACATAGTTGGAAAATACAAGATAGGGCAATACCAAACATGCTACTGTGAAAATATATGCCCCTCCGGTATATAATGATGATTTCAGGGCGTGGGTTTTGTCCTGCTCTGTCTTGGTAGAAAGGTATTCCGATGCTGCCATTGAGAGTGAAGCTGCTATTCCGGTTATAAGGCCAGCAAGTGCTATGAGGCGTGTATTCTTCAATGCAAAAGTAAGACCTGCCAGGGTGCCGGTGAGCTCCACCAGGGCATCATTCAGTCCGAGAACCATCGAACCTACAAATTTGAGCCTTTCCTCCTCAATTATTTCAATCAGTTCTTTTTCGTGACTCTCCTCTTCCTGTGCTATTCTTTTAAATTCCTCAATATTATCCCCAAGTTCTCTATATAGTTTTTCTGCACTTTCTTCCCCTTTCTCCATAAGCTTTATACCAAAAGTAATTCCGAATATAATTGAAATAAAGGTATAAAAGTATATCTTCAAGATATTTGGCTTCTTATCCGTTCCAGTAAACTTTTTCAGCTCGTCATGGTGACGTAGTTCATCCCGGCCGATTTGCTGAAGAATCTTGCTGTTATGATTATTCTTTATGTGTGAGGATAATTTTAAGTATATATGATATTCTGTTATTTCATTTTTCTGAGCCTTATGCAAAGACTTAATTGTATCAGCGTCAATTTTATAACTCAATTCACACACTTCCTTTTGTATCAGAATATAGATTGGCAATGATGCCTCTTGGCAATTTGGATGTTTAAGCTGCACTAATAATTTGAATTCTTCTATCTAATATACCATAAGGCAGTAGTCAATAAAAGCAAATGAATGATGTTTTTAGGGTGTATATTAATAGGCACAGACACTTTGTTTATGGTGTTATGACACATCCGGCCTACTATTTTGTGATTATAGTTGCTAAATATAAACTATTTAGAACCTGCCAAAATACTTGATAGATAACTAATAAAACTTATACATAAAAAGTAAGTATATGATATAATCGAAATTAAAGAGGAATGAGGTACATAGACTTTTAAAAGACACCGCAGGGAAAAAGCAATCAGATCAGAAAACTTAGGTGGAGGATGATTGAATGGGGAGTTGTTTACCGGCACCTGTAAAAGAGTTTCAATCTGATATTTTAATATGTGAAAGTGTGGATATGTATATTTCACTTCCTAAATATGATTTTACATTTTTCACTCGCGGAAGTCACCAGCATCAGGGTTATGAGTTCATGCTGCCGATAACTGATATGCCTTTGGTGGAAATTGACAGCAAAGATGTTTATGCACATAAATACCATGTGGTACCCATCAATCCCATGCAGGAACACGGTGTCAGCGGCAGGATGGATAATGTCAGGTTTATAAGTATCTTATTTGATGAAGCTTTTTTTAATAGCATAATAGGTGATGCATTCAAGCAAAACAATCTACTGTTCTCTAATGAAAACTATCCGGTAAGTATGGAGCTTTATTCCTTGATAAATATTTTTATAAAGGAAAGTACAGTGGACTCTCCTGAAAGGCGTATCATGCTTCAAAACCTGAGTAATACGATTGCAATACTTATTTTCAGGGATATTAGAAAGAAGCACGATTTGTTCGCGTGGCGTAAACCATTTAATGCCGGAACTCTTATAATTAAAAAAGTGGTTGAATACATTAATGAAAATTATCAAAAGGAGTGTACACTGGAGGAATTATCTAAAATCGCCGGTATAAGCCGGTTCTACCTTACCAGAATCTTCAAGGATTATACAGGGAAAACACCTTATGATTATCTCCTGGATATCAGAATAGAGAATGCAAAACGACTTCTTACTAAAGCTAATATATCAATAACTGAAATTTGCCACGAATGTGGATTTAATAATATGAGCCATTTTATACGAATGTTTAAAAAGAAAATAGGCACTACACCCTCCTTATATAAAAAATTCATTAAATTGGAGCAATAATAGCAAATTTATGCAATATACAGCAAGTAATTCAATTTACCATAAGTTACAATTGATTTGCGTTCCGTGAACAAATAAATAATTAAATTTAAGGAGGCAAATCCAATGAAAAAAAGAATTCTTGCGATTATGCTTGTAATGTGCTTTGTTATTCTTTCCTCTTTGAACGTACTGGCTGCGACAACCGATAACCCAGAGGGAAAGGGTCCGGATAATAACGATGTTCCGTTTATACTTGAAGCTCCACAAAATCTGACAGCAGAACTGAAATATGATCAAGATAATGTACCGTACTTTGAAATAAAATGTGATGTACCACAAAGTGTAAGGGACATAGACGCAATACTAAATGAAGATAGCGAGTATTATAAGGGAAAGAGCTGCTATCCTATTGAAATCCAGATAGATTACAAGTATAGAGATTATGACTGGAACGAAGGACCTTCCCGGTACTGGTCCAACAGTACATATCTTGAAAGCTTCCTGTCTCGTGGCGGAGTTTACGAGTACTATCCATATCAAGAAGAAGATAAGGCTGGTGCGGTTAACATTGAGGAAGAGGTATATTCCTTCCGTGCATACTTTTATTCAGATTGGGGATATGAAGGAGGCTGGGTAAACTATAAGGTGGTTTCAAATTATTCAAATATTGCAACTGTAGGAAACCCTGCATATTACAGCGGCGCATCGGACTGGGCGACTCCAGAGCTTGATAAAGCCGCAGAATATGGTCTGATTACTCCTGCAATAATGGATAAAATGAGCGAGCCAATTACAAGGGAAGAATTCGCCGAGCTTGCTGTGCTCCTGTATGAGAAGACCACCGGGGAAAAAGCACTGCCTGAGTCTCCAAATCCATTTACAGACGTAAACAATCCTGAAGTGTTAAAAGCCTACAGGCTTGGTATAGTAAATGGTGTGGGGAATAACAAATTTGATCCCAAGGCCTTAACAAATCGTGAACAGGTAGCCACAATGCTCAGCAGGGCAATCCGGATCATGGTTCCTGATGCTGATTTTTCTGTTGAAGGGGCACCGTCATTTTCAGATGAAAAGCATATATCTGGCTGGGCGCTTGAGCATGTAAAATATATGAGCAAAATTGGCATTATCAAAGGTTCAGGCGGTAAATTCATGCCAAAGGCTGTTACTACAGCGGAAGTTGCAAGCGGTTATGCAACAACAACCTGCGAGCAGGCAACCGTGATGGCAGTCAGGATTTATGAGAAATTTATAGCTGAGTAAAACTCCCATCACATAGTTTAAGTCATTGTAGAGGTCACTTTGCAGTCCATAAATTCCGGACTTCAGAGTGATCTCTTTTTGTATCATTCAATTTATTGTAATATAATTTTATGGAAAGTTTGCTTGACATTTAATTTTAATTCATATACAATAATGTTAAGCTTGCTTTACATTGAATAGGTTGGAGGTAAGAATATGTCTAAGAATAAGTCCGTAAAAATGTTATTACCCGGGCTAGGTATTGTATTCGGCGCAGGAGTTGGGATGATAGCTTCGATGTTGTACAGCCTCCATTTCGCCATCGGTATGATCGGCGGCGCAGCTTTGGGTTTGTTGATCGGCCTTTTTGCGTCAATGCTGTCAGGTACAGGAAGAGACGGAAAAGGCAGAGTCTAAGTAAGGAGGAACAAAGATGGATCACATCGTATATTGTGACAAAAAAGCAAAGGAACTCCCACGTCTGATCTCTGGCGAAAAAAGCATGGTGATTCGTGGAGCAGCTGGTAGAAAGCTACCCCATGGCAGGGTAGCAATCGATGACACTGCATATCTTATCCAAAACGATGGGAGTGGGATTATACGCGCAAAAGGTATTGTAGCCAGTGTATTTCACTCAGATAAGCTATCCTTGGAGGAATCTGAGAAAATCATCGAGGATAATATGCCCCAGCTGAAGCTGACTGAAGCCCAGAAGAAGCGGTGGATGTGTAAACGCTACCTATGTCTGATTGGACTCAAGGACATACATGAAATCGAGCCTTTCTCTTATGTTCGGGAAAAGAATATGGATGACTGGATTATCGTAGATAGTATAGAAGATATTAGAAAAAGATGAAAAACACAACTTACATAATACCTTTTAAAAAGAGAATATGGGTACCCATTGTACTGATTATTTCTTTTTTCATGGCGCTTGCCATTTCAGGGCTTAACCCAATTAAGAAAAAAGTGCAACCCCTTGTCCCGATTGACGAATATACCGTGCATCTTGATAAGGAAATTCCTGCCATCGATTCCTTCTTGTATCTCCTCGAGTTTTGTTTTCAATGTCTCAAG
>CAZPMC010000034.1:4340-16530 GCA_964587755.1 uncultured Oscillospiraceae bacterium | reverse complement strand
ATGGACTTTTATGATATTCCAGGCAGTAGCATTGCCCTTGTCAAAGAAGGTAAGCTTGCCTGGTCCAAAGCGTATGGCATTGCCGATGTAAAAACCGAGAGAAAACTGACAAGGGATACACCCATGCGGGTGCAGTCTATTTCAAAATCTATTACCGCCTGGGGTATAATGAGGCTGGTGGAGCAAGGAAAAATTGAACTGGATGCCCCTATTTTGCAATATTTTAAGAGCTGGCATTTTCCTGAATCTAAGTTTTCGGCTAAACGGCTAACGGTAAGGCAACTGTTAAGCCACACCGGGGGGCTCCCTTTGGGAGATGTATTTACCATTTACTCTCCCCATGAAGAAATGCCCTCCCTCAGAGAGAAGCTCACAAAGGAAGCCGTGCTTGTCAGTGAACCAGGTAGTGCCTTTTCCTATTCTAATACTGGCTATAATCTGTTGGAACTGCTTATTGAAGAAGTAACAGGGCAAGCATTCAATGACTATATGATGAGAGAGGTTCTTATTCCTCTAGGAATGAATCGTTCGACCTTTGTCTACAATGAAGGGTTTGATCCCGCAGTTCCGGTAGGATATGATTTGAGCGGAAAGCCTGTTCCCGTTTATGTGTATCCTGAGAAGGCATCGGGAGGCCTCTTTGCAACAGCAGAGGATATCGCCACTTTTACCATCGCTGGGATGAAGGATGTATCCCATGACAAACAGATACTTAGCCCTAATACCATAGAAGCTCTGTATACGCCGGTATGTAAAGAAATCGGCATTTATAGCCTAGTGTTTGACGCCTATGGCTTAGGTCACTACATTGAAACACTGCCGCACGGTGAACGGGCAATTTCCCATGGCGGACAGGGCACAGGCATTATGACGCATTTCCATGCCGTTCCCGAAACCGGTGATGCCATAGTGATTTTGACCAACAGCCAGAGAAGCTGGCCCTTTATATCCTATCTTCTAAGGGATTGGGCGCGGTGGCGAGGGTTTGAATCCATCGGAATGAGCCGGATCATTTGGGCTAAATATGGGTTGTGGGCTGTCATTGCCTTGATCTGGTCAGCAGTTATCCTTCAGGTCATGAATACGACGACACGTATTATGTGTAAAGATATACAAAAAGCTAGGCGTTCTAAACTGCTTACAATTGCGCAGAAAGTCGTGGCAATTATCATAATAATCGGACTTATATGGTGCATGAGCCAAAAATATCTGTTCCTTTCGTCAGTATTTCCGGTAGCGTCCATTTGGTTAGGTATTTCGGCATTTGTTATGTCAATAAGCTTGCTTTTTTTGATTCAAAAAAAATAAGCCACGGGGTGGCTTATTTTATACTACGAGGAGTTATATATCTAAATTTGTTACATACTTTGCATTGGCTTGTATGAACTCTTTTCTCGGCTCCACCTTATCGCCCATCAGAACTGTAAATATATTGTCGGCAGCCACTGCATCCTCTAGTTGTACTCTTAGCATTGTCCTGGTTTCGGGATTCATTGTTGTCTCCCAGAGCTGTATCGAGCTCATTTCACCAAGACCCTTATATCTTTGGATATTACAATCTTCCTTTTTCCAGTTATTAGCCTGGCGTATTTGTTCAACCTCTTTTTCATTGTAGGCATAGTATTCTTCTTTACCCTTATACACCTTATAAAGAGGCGGCCTGGCTATATAAACATGGCCTGCTTCAACAAGAGGCTTCATATATCTGTAGAAAAAGGTCAGCATCAACGTTCTTATATGTGAGCCGTCCACATCAGCATCTGCCATAATTATTACTTTATCGTATCTTAGCTTTGATAGGTCAAAATCTTCACCGATGCCTGCACCCAAAGCTGTTATTACAGGTAAGAGTTTTTCATTTGAGTACACCTTGTCAATTCTTGATTTCTCAACGTTCAGCATTTTCCCCCACAATGGAAGTATTGCCTGAAATCTTCTGTCCCTCCCCTGCTTCGCTGAACCGCCAGCAGAGTCACCCTCAACAATATAAATCTCGCAAAGGGACGGATCTCTTTCAGTGCAATCCGCCAATTTTCCAGGCAGGGTAGTGTACTCAAGGACCGATTTTCTTCTTGTAAGCTCTCTGGCTTTTCTTGCAGCTTCTCTAGCCTTTGATGCTGTAAGGCATTTATCAAGAATTATTTTGGCAACAGCAGGGTTTTCTTCTAAGTAGTATGAAAGCTTTTCTGAAACGACTCCCTCCACCAGACTTCTTATTTCACTGTTCCCAAGCTTTGTCTTAGTCTGTCCTTCAAACTGTGGATTTAGAAGCTTAATGCTTAATACTGCAGTTAAGCCTTCTCTTACATCCTCACCCATCAGATTCCTTTCGTTTTCCTTTAAGAAATTATACTTTCTGGCATAGTCATTAACAACTTTTGTTATTGCCGTTTTAAATCCTGTAAGGTGTGTCCCGCCCTCTGTTGTTGCAATATTATTTGCATAGCTGAAAATATTTTCTACATATCTGTCATTATACTGCATGGCTATCTCACAAATAGAGCCGTCCTTTTCACCTTCAATATATATAGGAACATCATGCAGTACATCCTTATCTTTATTTATATATTGGACAAAGGAAACTATTCCGCCCTCATAATGCAGGTTTTTAACGACCTTTTCTTCGCCTCTGTCGTCAGTTAAAATAATGCGGATACCTTTATTCAGAAATGCCATTTCCCTATACCGGGATGTCATAATATCAAAGTCAAATTCTATTTCATCGAAAATATCGATATCAGGCTTAAAGGTAGTCTTGGTCCCTGTGTAGTCAGCCTCTCCTATTATCTCAAGCTTTGTGGCAGTCTTTCCTCTTTCAAACCTTTGCCTGTATATCTTGCCATCTCTTGCAACTTCAACTACCAGATATTCAGACAGCGCATTTACAACAGAAGCACCGACACCGTGAAGACCGCCTGAAACAGTATAAGCCCCACTTCCAAACTTTCCGCCTGCGTGAAGTACTGTATGTACAACTTCGACAGTCGGAATACCAAGCTTTTCATTTATACCAACGGGTATACCACTTCCATTATCCGTAACTGTAACTGAATTGTCTTTATTGACCACTATACTGATAGTATCGCATCTTCCTGCTAAAGCTTCGTCGATGCTATTGGCTACTATCTCATAAACAAGATGGTGAAGCCCTCTTAATGATGTGCTTCCAATGTACATACCCGGTCTTTTTCTGACTGCCTCAAGTCCTTCCAACACCTGTATTTGATCGTCATCATATTCTATATTGTTATTGTTGTTGTTATTTATTTCTGTCATAAGGTCCTCCCGTAAAAAGATGCATTACCGTACATTTGCGATACCCTTTACAAATCCGGTTCTCTTTTGTAATGTCACTGAAGAGATAGGTGACAAATATATTTTACTTTTTTTATTAAATTCTGTAATAATAAAAGATTTTGGCATATCGTCAGATATAGTTATAATAAAACCCTCTTCTTCGGCTATCTTTAAAAAATCTCTAGTGTCATTGGACAATGTAGTTGTCTCTATATCTAGTATAGCGATAACGTCCTTCATAGGAATAACTACATCTCCTCCAATATGCAAAAACATTATTAATCCTCCGTTTTCCAATTACATATATTTTATATTAAATAGATTATTTGTGCAAATTAATAGTTTCTTCTAAAACATTTCCGTTTTCTACCTTGTAAAACCTAGTATCTTCAAAGCTCCTGTCAAATAAACCTCTGTCAGTACAGGTAATAAATGTCTGCATTCCTTCAATACCATCTAAAAGCTGCTTTTTTCTATCATCATCCAGCTCTGAGAGCACATCATCTAATAAAAGCACAGGATAGTCCCCGCTCTCTTCCTTCATTAAATCAATCTCTGCAAGCTTCATAGACAAAACAGCCGTCCGCTGCTGACCTTGTGAAGCGTAAACCTTTGTGTTTTCACCGTTTAACATGATATTTATATCATCCCTGTGGGGCCCTATTAAGCTTATCCCCTTTAATATTTCTTTTCTTCTATTCTGAGCAAGAAGTCTTAAAATTTCTTCCTCAACCTCTTTTTCACTTAATGAAAAATCATACTCAAAGGATGGTGCATATTTAAGCAATAGATTTTCTTTACCGGCCGTAAGCAAATCATGCCTTTGTTTTGCAAAACCATCCAGCCTTTTAATAAATTTATATCTTCCCGTCATTATCCTTGTACCGGTTTTTGCAAGATGCTTATCCCAAACCGTAAGCGTCTCCTCAAGCTCTTTTCTTTCAGGGATAGATTTAAGTAATGTATTTCTCTGGTATAATATTTTTGAATATTGCTGTAAATCATAGAAATATGAAGGCCTTAGCTGGCTTAATGTAATGTCAACAAACCTTCTTCTTTCAGAGGGGCCCTGTTTTATTATCTGAAGGTTCTCTGGTGAGAACATAACAGCATTAAGATGACCCATTAAGTCAGCCAGTCTTTTAATGGGCAATTCATTTATCTTTATTTTTTTTCTTTCTTCAGGAGAATAAGTAATCTCTATCTGCCCTTCGTTTTCAAACTTATTTAACGTGAGCTTTATATAAAAGCTGGCTTCCGAATTTTTTAAAAGCTCAAAATCCTTAGAGGTTCTGTGGGAACGTCCTGAAGCACATAGATAAATTGATTCTACTATGTTTGTTTTACCTTGTGCGTTATTCCCGTAAATTATATTAGTTGATTTTGAAAAATCAATATCTAAATTTTTATAGTTTCTGAAATTTATTAATTTAAGGCTTTTTACCTCCAAATAGCATATTCCTCCGGCGTTATTATTATTCTATTTTATACTTAATTCCCTTGTACTCAACAATATCTCCGCTTCTAAGCTTTTTCCCCCTTTGAAGCTCAACTGAACCATTTACAAAACAAGCGCCTTGAGAAATAACGTACTTTGCATCTGATCCTCTATCTACCAATCCTTCAAGCTTCAAAAGCTGCTCAAGCTTTATATATTCAGTTTTGATTTTCACTGTCTTCATAAAAACACTTCACTTTATTAGTTATTTTATATAGTTATTTTCTTATTGGAAGAATTAAATATACAAATTCATCTCCCTGTAATGGTTTTATAGTGCAAGGACCAACGGCTGTAGTAAAATCAATGACGATTGTTTCATTTTCAATTACCCGCAAAGCTTCAATGAAGTATCTTGGATTGAATGAAATATCAAGCTCTTTTCCTTCCATCTCAACCTTTAATTCTTCTCTTGCGTTGCCAACCTTAGTATTTGTCGTTATTACCAATAAATCATCCTTAATATTTAAATTTACCGGATAGCGCCTTTCATCACTTGTTATAATAAGTGAAACTCTTTCAAAGCAAGACAATAAGCTTTTTGTATTTAAAGTCAATGATGTTTCGTGCTCCCTCGGGATTATGCTGTTATAATTCAGATATTCACCTTCAAGTAATCTTGAGACCATCAAGCAATTACCCATATCAAACAATATCTGGTTATCAGCTGCATATATGTAAAGATCGTCATCAACAGGTTGGATTATTTTTGATATTTCATTCAAAGTCTTCCCCGGTATGACAAAGCTTATATCATCTACATCAATATCTGTTGAGGTTTTCCTGACAGCAAGCCTGTATCCGTCTATTGCAACTATTGAAAGGTCTCCGTTTTTGTACTCAAAAAGGGCACCTGTAAGTATAGGCCTGTTTTCATCGGTACTGACTGCGAATATTGTTTGCTTTATCATATCCTTGAGCAATTTCTGACTGAGCTTAATTCCATTCTCCTTCTCCATTGTCGGAAGAGCAGGGAATCCTTCAGGATCAATTCCCTTTATTTCAAAATAAGAGTTTTCACATTCAATTATTACTGTCCTGTTTTCTTTAACTTCAAGTAATACTTCAGATTCAGGCAAGCTTCTGACTATTTCTCCGAACATCCTTGAATTTAGAACGACAGACCCCTTATCCCTTATATCAGCATCAACATAACACTCAATACCTATTTCAAGGTCATAAGCTGTCATCTTTAATCTATCGCCAGCTTCAAGCAAGATACCCTCCAGTATAGGAAGTGTTGTTTTTGAGCTTACTGCTTTTTGAACTATATTTACACCCTCTGAGAGACTTTCCTTTGAACATATAATTTTCATACCCGTCCTCCTAATTATTTATTATTAGATTATATATAAATACTCAGTAGTAATAATAAGTGCTGTTGATTCGGTGTATAACCTGTCCCGGTTTAGAAATAACCAGGGTTTGGGCTGTTGATTTAATTGTTGATATTATGTACCGGTTTTAAAGGCTAAAAAATTTTTAATAAATATCAACAGTTTATCCACGCCGAGTTATCCTCATATCAACAAAATACAGTGGGTAATATTTTTTATTTTCCGCTTATATTTCTTGTGAGTTCTTCTATAGCACGCTTAGTTTCAACGTTTTCAGCCATATCCTTTTCAATCTTATCTATGGCATGAATAACAGTAGTGTGATCGCGCCCTCCAAATTCGTTCCCTATTTTCGGCAAGGAAAGACCGATGATATCCCTGCAAAGATACATTGCAATCTGTCTTGGAAAGGCGATGCTGCGGCTCCTTTTTTGAGACTTGAATTCTTCCGGACGAAGGTCAAAGTATCTTGATACAACGTCAATTATATGATCTACAGTTATGACCTTTGTATTTGCAGCATTTAAGATCTCTTTAAGGGCTTCTTCAGCTAATTCTACGGAGATATCAGTCTCAGTAAGTGAGGAGTAAGCAATAACTCTGTTTAAAGCCCCCTCCAGTTCTCTGATGTTGGATACGACATTTTTAGCAATAAAAACCAAAACGTCATTTGGAATATATAATTTCTCCTGCTGGGCTTTCATCTGTAAAATCGCAATTCTAGTCTCCAAATCAGGAGATTGGATATCAGCAGTCAGGCCCCACTCGAACCTTGAGCGAAGTCTTTCCTCTAATGTAGTTATTTCTTTAGGAGGCCGGTCGCTTGAGATAATAATCTGCTTGTCCGCTTCATAAAGGGCATTGAAGGTATGGAATATCTCCTCCTGCGTCCTTTCTTTGCCACCTATGAATTGTATATCGTCTATCAACAGTACGTCTATATTTCTATATTTACTTCTGAACAACTCATTTTTATCGTCCTTTATTGCATTTATAAGTTCATTTGTAAATTTCTCAGAAGAAACATACATTACCTTTGATGATGGATTTTGAGCTAATATGTAATGACCGATTGCATGCATTAAATGAGTTTTTCCAAGTCCTACGCCACCATAGAGAAAAAGAGGGTTGTACGCTTTGGCGGGAGCCTCTGAAACTGCAACTGCAGCTGCATGCGCAAGTCTGTTGCCGTTACCTATGACAAATGTATCAAAAGTATATTTTGGATTTAAAATAGAAGTAATTGAGCTTTCATTTTCTGTTTTATCAGTCCTTGACGATAGATGCTTTTGTGAGTGATCCAAAGAAGGAACAGATATTATAATAGAGTACTCTCGTGATGCAACCTGTTTTATTGCATTTGAAATCAAATCTAAATAGCGGGATTCTAAAATTCCTTTATTAAAATCTGTTGGTACTCCAAGCTCAATGGAATCTGAATTAATTGAAATAGGGTCTATACTTTTTATCCATGTGTTGTAACTGATTTCTGTAAGCTCATCCTTCAAAAGAGCCAGTACTCTGGGCCACAAGGTGGAAAGCGGGGTATTCATATTAAGTTCCTCCAAATAAAATTGCCATGACTGATAGCAAAAAATAAAAGCTATTTCTAAGCAAACAATATACCAAACTTTGAGAGAATATTCAATTAGAAAAAGGGAACTTATCCACAATTTAATGAAAGATACCTTTGTTTATCCACAGCGAGAGTAAAATTTCAAGACTTTCTTGACATGCATTGTTCTAATAATATATAATTGGCGTGATGTCTCTTTAGAATGGGGGTGCTAACTATGAAAAGAACTTATCAGCCAAAAAGAAGACAGAGAAGTAAAGTGCATGGATTTAGGAAAAGAATGAGTACTTCGAACGGCAGGAAAGTGTTAAGAAGGCGCAGATTAAAGGGCAGAAAAGTGCTTTCAGCGTAAGACCGCATGAGTGTGGTCTTTTTCTTTAATTTTTGGTGTTTGGAGTATCAAATGAAAAAGACAGAAACGTTAAAGAAGAATTATGAGTTTCTGCGTATATATAGGAAAGGCCGCTTTTTTGCAGGGAAATATCTGGTTATATACGTTTTGGAAAACCGGTCAGATAGTAATAGGCTGGGCATTACAGTTAGCAATAAAATAGGTAAAAGCGTTAAACGGAATAGATTAAAAAGGCTTATTCGTGAGAGCTACAGGCTATATGAGGAGTTTATTCCCGGCGGGCTTGACATTATTTTTGTTGCAAGAAAGGTTGAAGAGGAACCAGGATTTACACTGATTCGCAGGGAGATGAAATTCCTTTTAAATAAAATGAAAATTTTCGCTAAGGAGAAATGGGAAGGGCAAAAAAGCTAATAATGGAATTGATACGATTGTATCAAAAATATATATCACCATTGAAAATAAGGTCAAGCTGTAGGTTTTATCCTACCTGCTCCCAATATGCGATTGATGCTGTAAATAAGTACGGTGCGGCTAAAGGGGTGTGGCTTACGCTAAAGCGTTTGTTAAAGTGTCACCCGTTTCACCCCGGAGGCTATGATCCGGTAAAATAGTACGAAAGGGAAGTATTTATGAATCTAGATTTCATTGCTGGACCACTGGGACAATTTTTGATGTTTATTTATAAGACAGTGGCATTTGAAAATTACGGACTGGCATTAGTAATATTTACTATCGTTGTTAAGCTGGTGCTTTTACCGCTTACACTTAAGCAATACAAATCATCTGCTAAGATGCAGGAGCTTCAGCCTATTATCGCCGACTTACAGAAAAGATACAGGGACGATAAAGAAAAGCTTAATCAAGAATTAATGAAGGTTTATCAGGAAAACAATTACAACCCGGCAAGCGGGTGCTTACCCCTGCTGATACAGATGCCTATTCTTCTATCGCTTTACTGGGTTATCTCACAGCCGCTTAAGTTTATGCTCAGAAAACCGGCTGAGACAATTAATACTCTCGTAGAGTTTGCCAGAACTCAACTTGGTGTGACTGCTGCGCAGTTTGGCAACCAAAGAGAGCTTTTAACACTGAACTTTTTCCATGACAACCCTGATGCATTGTCAAAGGTCCCAGGTCTTTTAGACAGGAGTGAGCTGATAAACTTTAATAACTTTTTAGGGCTTCACCTGGGGAGAACTCCCAAATATCAATTGGGGGCTTTGTTTGGAGAGGAAGCATATATTTATATCCCTCTGTTTATACTGGTTATAGTTGCAGTTGCGGCGACTTTTATATCAACAAGGATTGCAATGCCTAGAAACACAAATGACAACAAAAAGCAGGATGCACCGGGAGCAGGAATGGCTAACGGTATGATGTACATCGGTCCTATAATGACTTTGGTTTTCGGCTTCCAGTTGCCTGCAGGCGTATTGCTCTACTGGACAGTGGGTTATATATTTACTATATTCCAGCAGCTTTATATCAATAAGTATGTATTGAAAAGGGGTAAGAAGCAGGACGAGGAGTAGCGAAATAGGCATCTATGAAGGAGGCTTAAAGATAGATGAATGAATATGTGGAGATTACGGCAAGGACCGTACAGGAGGCTGTTGCCCTTGCACTTGAGGAGTTGGGAGCGGATAGCGAGGATGTGGACATAGAGGTACTTGAAGAAGGATCTAAGGGATTATTCGGAATAGGAAGCAAGGACGCCAGGGTAAGAGTATCATTTAGAAGTTCACCTTCAGACGAGGCTTACAACTATTTAAAACACATTTTATCATTGATGAATATGGATGTGGAAATTGAAAAATCGGAGGACGAGGATACGATAATGCTGCGGGTGACGGGAAATGACAGCGGTATTATTATCGGAAGACGCGGGGAAACTCTCGATGCCCTTCAGTATCTTACAAGTCTTGCGGTCAACAAGCAAAGCGGTGAATACAAAAGGATAATCATAGACATTGAGAACTACCGCCAAAAAAGAGAAGAAACCCTTATCAGGCTGGCAAACAGGCTGGCGAATAAGGTGGCAAGATATCGCCGGAGCATTACACTAGAACCAATGAACCCCTATGAGAGAAGAATTATTCATGCTTCACTCCAGGATGACGGCAGGGTTCAAACTCACAGCATCGGTGAGGACCCGAACAGAAAGGTAGTTATTACACCAAAGTATGATTTAAGCAATAGAAGGTACTAATTATAAAATAAGATAAATGAAATATCTCAAAAGAGGGGACAATTTGATTAGAAATTGTCCTTTTTTGACTAGTGAATAGGAAGATGGAAATGCATTATAAAGAAAGCACTATTGCCGCTATATCAACACCCTATGGAACAGGCGGAATCGGAATAATAAGAATAAGCGGCCCGTCAGCCTTTGAAATAGGCGAAAAAATATTTACAGGAAAGAAGCCTTTTTCAAAGATTAAAAGCCACACAATATCCCATGGAAAAATAGTAGACCCTAAAACAAGGCAAATGCTTGATGATGTGCTGCTGTTTAAAATGAAAGGGCCAAATACTTACACTGCCGAGGATGTGGTTGAGATAAGCGGCCACGGCGGTATTGTGGTGCTCAAAAACATATTGCAGCTTGTATTATCAGAAGGGGCACGGGCTGCGGAACCCGGTGAGTTTACCAAAAGAGCGTTTATGAATGGCAGGATAGATCTTGCCCAGGCAGAGGCTGTAATAGATTTAATAAATTCAAAGACAAATGAAGGCTCAAAGGCAGCAGCAGCACAGCTTGAGGGGAGGCTGTCTGAAAAAATAAAGGACGCCAGGCATAAGCTTATTGAGATGATTGCTCATATTGAGGCAATTGTTGACTACCCTGAGCATGATATCGAAAATCTGACAGGTGGCCAAATTTACGAAGGAGTCCAGCTTGTACGGGATAAGCTGAATAAAATAGCTGAAGGCTATGATACAGGTAAGATGATAAGAGAAGGAATAACGGCTGCAATAATAGGAAGGCCCAATGCAGGAAAATCGTCACTGCTCAATGTCCTCTCAGGAAGCAATAGAGCAATAGTTACATCAATACCGGGTACCACTAGGGATATAATAGAGGAATATGTAAACGTGAAGGGGATACCTGTCAGGTTTCTTGACACAGCCGGAATAAGAAGTACTGAAGACCCTGTGGAATCCATTGGGGTGGAGAGGGCACATAAGGCAGCACTTGATGCAGAGCTTGTGATTGTAGTAATTGATGCTCAGATCGGATTGATGCCGCAGGATATCGAAATACTGAAGCTCTTTGAAGAGAAAAATCAGATATTAATTATAAATAAAACTGATATTGCACGGGAAAAGGATGTAGAAGCGATAAAGCAAAAGCTTAAGGCAAGCTCTGACGCACCTGTAGTTATTGCATCAATGGAAGACGGTACGGGTATGGAGGAGCTTTTAGGTGAGATAGAGGCGATGTTTTTAAAGGGGCATATAGATTTAAACAACGAGGTGCTGGTGACGAACGAGCGCCACCGCCAGCTTTTAGATAAGGCAATTGAATGCCTGGAAACTGCGGCTTCTGCTCATGAAGGGGGACTGCCCCTTGACTTTGTCACCATTGACTTAAAGGAAAGTGCTGATTATTTGGGGCAGATTACGGGAGAGTCGGTAAGTGAGGATGTAGTGCATGCAATATTTGAGCGCTTCTGCATAGGAAAATAGTCAGAAGCGTGATAAGCGTCGCATTACAGTGTCAGACTTCGCTCTTTGCGCTGCTCATTTATTGAAAATAAACTCCGCTGCGCAGGGCTTGTCTTCCTTGTACTGCTCGCTTCTGACGCTTCTGACGAGTGTCGTGATAAGCGTCGCATTACAGTGTCAGACTTCGCTCTTTGCGCTGCTCATTTATTGAAAATAAACTCCGCTGCGCAGGGCTTGTCTTCCTTGTACTGCTCGCTTCTGACGCTTCTGACGAGTGTCGTGATAAGCGTCGCATTACAGTGTCAGACTTCGCTCTTTGCGCTGCTCATTTATTGAAAATAAACTCCGCTGCGCAGGGCTTGTCTTCCTTGTACTGCTCGCTTCTGACGCTTCTGACGAGTGTCGTGATAAGCGTCGCATTACAGTGTCAGACTTCGCTCTTTGCGCTGCTCATTTAT
>CAZPMC010000034.1:0-4240 GCA_964587755.1 uncultured Oscillospiraceae bacterium | reverse complement strand
CGTGATAAGCGTCGCATTACAGTGTCAGACTTCGCTCTTTGCGCTGCTCATTTATAAGAAGGAGGAAACATGGAATATAAGGCCGGGGAATTTGATATAGCTGTGGTCGGTGCAGGGCATGCAGGCTGTGAAGCAGCGCTTGCGGCTGCACGGCTTGGGATGAGGACTATTATCTTCTCCATAAACTTAGACAGTGTGGCAAATATGCCTTGCAACCCTAATATAGGAGGTACAGGTAAAGGTCATCTGGTGCGTGAAATAGATGCTCTTGGCGGTGAGATGGGCAAATGCACAGACAAGACTCTTATTCAGTCAAAGATACTCAATTCCGCAAAGGGGCCTGCTGTCTATTCTCTCAGGGCCCAGGTTGACCGGAGGGCATATCAGATGGAGATGAAGAATACCCTTGAGAAGCAGGAAAACCTCTTTATAAAGCAAGCTGAGGTTGTGGAGATAATAACGGACGAATCTGAAAATATTACAGGAGTCAAGACCCACACAGGAGCAGTTTATGATTGTAAAGCGGTTATTTTAACAACAGGCACATATTTAAAAGCCAAAATAATAATGGGAGATGTTAGCATAAATAGCGGCCCGGACGGGCTTTTCCCCTCCAACCAGCTATCCGACAGCTTAAAAGAAAAGGGGATTAAATTATTACGCTTTAAAACCGGTACACCTGCCAGAATAAATAAAACCACAATAGACTTTACTAAAATGGAGGAGCAGCGCGGAGACGATATAATACAGCCCTTTTCCTTTGAGAATGAAAGCGTTGAGAGGGAGCAGGTATCCTGCTGGCTTATCCACACAAATGAAAGGACTCATGAGATTATTAAGGCAAATCTCCACCGTTCACCGTTGTATGGAGGAATGATAGAGGGCGTGGGCGCCAGATACTGTCCATCAATAGAGGACAAGGTAGTCAGATTTGCGGACAAGGAAAGGCATCAGGTTTTTGTAGAGCCCATGGGACTTCATACACAGGAGATGTATCTTCAGGGAATGTCAACCAGCCTTCCTGAGGACATACAGGAGGATATGGTCAGGACACTGCCCGGATTGGAAAATGCCCATATAATGAGAAGCGCATACGCAATAGAATATGATTGTATCGACCCGACTCAACTTAAATTAAGCTTAGAGTTCAGGCAAATCGGGGGATTGTTTGCCGCAGGGCAGATAAACGGAAGCTCTGGCTATGAGGAGGCTGCGGCACAGGGGATAATTGCAGGTATAAATGCGGTACGCAAGCTACAAAATAAAGAGCCTCTGGTGCTGGACAGATCCGAAGCATACATAGGCGTGCTCATAGACGACTTGGTTACAAAGGGTACAAGGGAGCCCTATAGAATAATGACCTCCCGTGCCGAATACAGACTTCTCTTAAGGCAGGATAACGCAGATTTGCGTCTGACTCAAAAAGGTTATGAAGTAGGTCTTATAAGCAGGCAAAGGTATGAGAAATTTTTAGAAAAGAAAAGAAGGATAGAGGAAGAGATAGCAAGGCTTGAGAAAACTTATATCGCTCCCACAGAAGAAGTATTGAACTTTCTTAAACAAAACTCAAGTACGGCCATAAAGTCGGGGATCAGCCTGGCAGAGCTTTTGAGACGTCCTGAAATAACATACGCGGCTTTGGAGGCTGTGGATAATGAAAGACCGGTGGAATTGAAATTATCCAATCGCAGAACAAATGATCCTGTTGCCCAACAGGTTGAGATTTCGGTGAAATATAAGGGATATATAAAAAGACAGATGATGCAGGTGGAGCAGTTTAAAAAGCTTGAAGAAAATCAACTGCCGGAGGATATTGACTACAATTCTATTCACGGGTTAAGAATTGAAGCCCGGCAGAAGCTGTCTGAGATAAGGCCTGAATCCGTGGGACAGGCATCCCGCATATCCGGCGTATCGCCTGCTGACATTTCCGTACTGTTGATTTATCTTGAGCAGGAGAAAAGAAAAGGTGGCTAAAGGAGAAGCTTATAATGGACATGTCTCTTAAAAATATGTTAATAGAAGGTGCTTCCGGGTTTGGAGTGAGCCTTGACGAATCTAAAATCAATGGGTTTTCTTTATACAAAGACATGATATTAGAGTGGAATCAGAAGATTAATTTAACTGCAATAGAGGATGAGAGGCAGATAATTGTAAAGCACTTTATTGACTCGGTTAGTATAATGCCTTTCGTAAAAGAGGTTTCCACTCTTGTTGACGTTGGTACGGGGGCAGGCTTTCCGGGGATACCTCTTAAAATAGCTAAACCCGGTCTTTCAATATTGTTGATGGATTCACTGGGTAAGCGGGTCGGTTTTTTAAACGAAGTTATATCAAACCTAAATCTTAAGGGGATAAGAGCACTTCATTCAAGAGCAGAGGATGCAGGTAGAAACCATGAGCTTAGGGAAAGCTTTGATGCAGCTACAGCAAGAGCAGTTGCAGCATTGCCTGTACTGCTTGAATACTGTCTGCCTCTTGTTAAGGTAGGAGGCGTTTTCATTGCAATGAAGGGAAGCGACCTGTCTGAGGCGGAGCAGGCTGATAAGGCTCTTGATATCCTGGGGGGAAAAATTGAGGAAGTAAAGGAGTTCATACTTCCATTCAGTGATATAAAAAGAAATATAATAGTTGTGAGAAAGTTTAGACAGACTCCGACAAAATATCCTAGGAAAGCGGGCAAGCCGACAAAAGAACCGTTAATTTAAGTAGACAATTGATGTAAGTTGACATAAAAAGACGAACGATTATTGTTATAGAAAAAAGGAAATAAAAAAAGTAGCGGCGAATATATCCAATAAAAGTAAAGGCAAAATATGTAAATCACGGAGAGAAAGGGATGGTGCCGCATGCTTGATACTAGAATTCAGAACTCAAAAAACGTCAAAAAAGATGACGTTAAAAACATCTCATATCTTAACATTGATCTGGTCAGACCAAATCCATACCAACCCAGGAAGCAGTTCGGCAAGGGATCGCTTGAGGAGCTATGTGACTCTATAAAGCAATATGGCGTTATACAGCCTATTAATGTCAGAAAGGCGAAAAATAATTATTATGAGCTTGTTGCCGGGGAGAGGAGGCTTAGGGCGGCTGTTATGGCAGGGTTGACAGAGATTCCTGCCATAGTCGTTGATGTGAACGACAACGAATCGGCAGTTATGGCTCTTATAGAAAATCTCCAAAGGGAGGACTTAAGCTACATGGAGGAAGCCGAGAGCTACAATAATCTCATTAACGACCACGGCTTTACACAGGAGGAATTGGCTCAGAAGGTAGGTAAAAGCCAGTCCACCATAGCCAATAAAATCAGGCTTCTAAGGCTATCCCCCATGATTAAAAAAATACTTGCCGACAACAATCTTACAGAAAGACACGCAAGAGCGCTTCTTAAGCTTCACGATGAGCAAATGCAGCTTAAGGTATTAAAAATAGTCTGCGAAAGAGGTCTAAATGTTAAGAAAACAGAGGAGCTTGTGGAAAGAGCCATAGAGAGAATTACGAGAAAAAAAGAGGAGAGGCCCTCTGATAAAAAGTTTACAAAGGCTATAAAGGATGTCAGGATTTTTATTAATACAGTAAAGCAAGCCCTTGAGCTAATCAGAAAAGCAGGTGTTAACGCAAGGGCTGCACAGTTTGACAGAGGTGACTATCTGGAATTTATTATAAGGCTGCCAAAAACATAATGCCTCTTGCTTTATTTATTGCTGATGCAGTTCTTTTGTCATATAATTGTAAATAGGGTGGAGGTAACATAATGTATCGCATTTACATTGTGGAAGATGACAAAGGAATTGCACAGGCAATAAAAGCCCAGGCTGAGATGTGGGATTTGAATTGCCTTTGTGCCGGGAATTTCAGGAACATTCTATCGGAGTTCGCTGAGTTTAACCCGCATTTGGTTCTTATGGATATTTCTCTTCCCTTCTATAATGGCTACCATTGGTGCAAAGAAATCCGCAAGGTATCAAAGGTTCCTATTATATTTATTTCATCTGCCTCGGACAATATGAATATTGTGATGGCAATGAACATGGGAGCAGATGACTTTATTGCAAAGCCCTTTGATGCAAATGTTCTGATGGCAAAAATCCAGGCCCTTTTGCGCCGTACATATGATTTTTCCGAAGCGGTTCCGGTGCTTGAGCACAGGGGTGCATTGCTGAATACCGGCGACAATACATTGACATACAATGATGAAAAGATCGAATTAAGCAAGAATGAATACAGAATACTGCTG
>CAZPMC010000033.1:0-26536 GCA_964587755.1 uncultured Oscillospiraceae bacterium | reverse complement strand
TTCGCTGAATAAAACCACGCTTTTAAGGGTGACATTTTCGCTGAATATTGACAGTGCTTATGTTAAATAAATATTATGCCGTCCCTCTTGGTAATTAATGTATGGCGCCAAAAGTGAAGCAGAAAAGAACCGTCCCCTTGCTTTAAAAAGGGTATTGATTGCGGTTTGTCGAATAATTGATAAGTGTTAATACAAATCACAATGTGAGGTGAAAAGAATGAAGGTAAGTTTTTTAGGTGCAGCAAAAACTGTTACAGGTTCCAGCTTCCTGATTGAAACAAATAAGTGCAAATTTTTAATAGATTGTGGAATGTTTCAAGGGAGTGCATCTGACGATGCGCTAAATCAGGCACCATTTCCATTTAATCCAGCAGAATTGGATTTTGTTTTATTAACCCATTCCCATATTGACCATAGCGGACGTATACCGAAGCTTTATGTAGACGGCTTCAAGGGCCGGGTGTTTGCCACCAAGGCAACTACAGAGCTATGTTCCATTATGCTGCCTGACAGCGGTCATATACAAGAGTTTGAAAATGAATGGGTCAACCGTAAACGCAGCAGAGCCGGTTTGCCTCCGATAAAGCCGATATACACCCATCAGGACGGTATTGATTGTATTGAGCTCTTTTCCGGCATAAAATATGGTGAGGTTTTCAAAGCCAGTGAAAATGTCAGGGTGCGATTCCAAGATGCTGGACATATGCTTGGGTCTTCCATAATCGAGCTTTGGGTAGAAGAATATGGTGAAGAAGTAAAAATGGTGTTTACAGGGGACTTGGGAAATCAAGACATGCCAATATTGAGGGATCCTTCAATAATTGACAGTGCAGATTATCTTGTTATCGAATCAACATATGGAAACAGGGTGCATATGAATGTTGAGAATAAGATTGACAGATTTGTAGAGATCATTACGTCAACTGTTGAAAAAGGTGGAAATATTATAATTCCTTCCTTTGCAGTAGGAAGAACTCAGGAAATAATATATGAATTGTTTAAACAGCGGGAGGTAAATAGCGATAAAATCAACAAGGTACTTGAAGTGCCTGTTTATGTTGATAGTCCTCTTGCTATTTCGGCTACCAAGGTTTTCAGAAACAATCTTGACTGCTTTGACGAGGAGGCAAAGGCATATATTGAAAATGGTGACAATCCCCTTGATTTTCCAGGGCTTACGTTTACACCTACTGCAGATGAATCAAAGGCCTTGAATTCTGATGAAACAAGCAAGATTATTATATCTGCAAGCGGTATGTGTGATGCAGGAAGAATCAAACACCATCTGAAGCACAACCTGTGGAGGCAGGAATCCTCAATCGTATTTGTAGGATACCAAGCCCAAGGGAGTCTTGGCAGAAGGCTGGTAGACGGTGCTGAAAAGGTGCGGATATTCGGAGAGGAAATCAAAGTTGAGGCACGGATTGAAATGATAGAAGGCTTCTCTGGTCACGCCGACAAAGATGGTCTTATGAACTGGATTAAGGCATTTAGAAGAAAGCCTCGCAAGGTGTTTATAGTACATGGGGAGGAATCGGCTATGAATGAATTTGCCGAAGCAATTCAATCCTCTCTTGGTATTGAAACAATTATTCCATCCAGAAATGATACATTTATGGTTTCACAGGAAGGAGTATTCCCTGCATACGGAAAGAAAGTGGCTGTACGGGAAAAAGAAGAGGTCAGCTTCAAGCGGCTTGAGATTGTTATGCTGCTTGACAAGCTCAGAGATGAGCTTGACGAAGCTTCAGCAATTATCAGGAACGACTTAAAGAGCGAAACTGAGGATATTGAAATTGATGCACTTAAGGCGAAATTGCTTAAGTTTGAGCAGGATATAGTAGATATAATAAAATAAGATTTAAAAAGGAAAGAGTTAAAAAAACTCTTTCCTTTTTGCTTTCATATGGTATAATATAGCCTGAAAATAGTATTTGAAGAACGGTTGAATGGTAGGAAGTAAGAACAATTTTATAAAATGGAAGGATGGTAGAATGGAATGCTTAAGTATGTGTTTTTACTTATCTTTGTTCTGATCATGGTAGGTGTCGGAATTTACAGCAAGAAAAAGGTCAATAACGTATCTGATTTCTTTTTGGGCGGTAGGAAAATGGGGCCTTGGCTGACTGCTTTTGCCTATGGTACATCTTATTTTTCTGCTGTTATTTTTATCGGCTATGCAGGCAAAATAGGATGGGGTTTCGGAATTTCATCTACGTTTATCGGTATTGGCAATGCACTTATCGGAAGCCTTTTGGCATGGCTTGTCCTTGCTAAAAAAACACGTCAAATGACGCATGAATTAAATGTATCAACAATGCCCGAATTCTTTGAAAAAAGATATGAAAGTAAAGCGATGAAGGTTGTTACAGCATTGATAATATTCATTTTTATGGTGCCCTATTCAGCATCGGTATATCAAGGACTGGGATATCTTTTTGAGAGAACCTTCGGGGTGCCCTTTGTTTATTGTATGGCAGCAATGGCCTTTTTAACTGCTGTTTATTTGCTGCTGGGCGGATACATAGCAACCGCCTTAAACGACTTTGTGCAGGGAATTATAATGCTTGCGGGAGTCGGATTAATGATTTACTTTATCATATCGAACCCGGCAGTCGGAGGCATTGGAAACGGTATAAAAAAGCTATCTGAAATACCGGGAGACGGCCCAGGGCTTGTAAGTATTTTCAGTGCACAACCTCTTAATCTTTTAGGACTTGTTATTCTCACCAGTCTTGGAAGCTGGGGATTGCCCCAGATGGTTCACAAATTTTATGCTGTTAAGGACGACGATGCAATTAAAAAAGGTACGATTATTTCTACTGTATTTGCTCTGATTATTGCAGGAGGTGCATATTTTGTAGGTGCCTTTGGAAGGCTGTATCTTGACAACAAGATGCCCGTTGGGGCAAATGGAGCTGCAAATGCTGACATGGTAATGCCAATGGTGCTTGAAAAAGCGCTTCCGGAATCATTAATCGGTATCATTGTGATTTTGGTGCTTTCAGCTTCAATGTCCACATTATCATCCCTGGTTTTAGTATCCAGCTCTGCGATTTCAATGGACCTGGTAAAAGGAACTCTTTTTCCTGAAATAAAAAAGAGCAGTGAAATGCTTCTTATGAGGATTTTGTGTGTAGTATTTGTAATGCTTTCATTTTTAGTTGCCGTTACACCAAATTCCATATTGAGCCTTATGTCCTTCTCTTGGGGGACTGTAGCGGGGGCATTTCTTGCACCATTCCTGTACGGGCTGTACTGGAAGGGAACTACTAAAGCAGGTGCATGGGCAGGGTTTATAACAGGATTTTGTGTAGCAATTATTGGCGCTTTAGTATATAAAATGGATGCGAGTAAAGCGCCTAATATAGGAGCCGTTGCAATGCTTCTGTCTCTTATTGCAGTACCGGTGATAAGCTTTGTATCAGCTAAATTTCCGAAAAAGCACATTGAAAAAGTATATGGTAATGCAGATAAAATAAGCGTTGAAGTGGAGGCATAAAGGTTTACAAAAAGAAAATTTGAGTTTAAAATAGAGAAGACTGATTGTGTCCCAATTGTAAGTGATTGGGATACAGTTCTGATAAGATAAAATTAATTTCTAAGGAGACATATATGAACAGACTGATGCTTGGAAATGAAGCTGTGGCAAGGGGTGCTTTTGAAGCTGGCGTTAGGGTTGCAGCTGCATATCCCGGTACACCTAGTACTGAAATAACTGAAAATATTGCAAAGTATGATGACATATACAGCGAATGGTCACCTAATGAGAAGGTTGCATTAGAGGTAGCTATTGGTGCCAGCTATGCCGGAGCCAGATCTATTTGTGCAATGAAGCATGTTGGATTGAATGTTGCGGCAGATCCGCTTTTCACTGTATCCTACACGGGGGTGAACGGGGGTCTTGTAATTATGGTAGCTGATGATCCGGGAATGCATAGCTCGCAAAATGAGCAGGATTCCAGGCACTATGCCCGTGCATCAAAGGTTCCGATACTGGAGCCTGCAGATAGTCAGGAGTGTAAAGATTACGTAAAGACTGCCTTCGAAATAAGTGAAAAATATGATTGCCCTGTAATTGTCAGGCTGACTACACGAATTGCCCATTCACAAAGCAGGGTTGAGATTCATGACAGAGAAAATATAGAGCTTAAGCCTTATGTGAAGAATCCCGGCAAATATGTAATGATGCCTGCCATGGCCAAAGTAAGGCATATTGAGGTTGAGAAAAGGATGGCAGCCCTTAGGGATTTTGCGGAAGGATCCGACCTGAATCACATAGAATGGGGAAGTAAGGATATTGGTGTGATAACCTCAGGGATATCTTATCAGTATTCAAGAGAAGCTTTTGGTGATGTATCATACCTTAAGCTTGGAATGGTTTATCCTCTACCTATAAAAAAGATTAAAGAATTTGCATCACAGGTCAAAACTCTTTACGTTATTGAAGAGCTGGAGCCATTCTTTGAAGGTCAAATTAAAGAGCTGGGAATAAAGGTTGTCGGAAAAGAGTTATTGCCTGTCACCGGAGAGTATTCCGCTTCATTGATAAGAGAAAGAATATTAGGAATAACTAAAGAGAAATCATACGATATTGACAATCAATCTCCTATAAGACCTCCTGTTATGTGCCCGGGGTGTCCCCACAGAGGTATGTTTCACATTCTTAAAAAGTTAAGGCTGACTGTCTTTGGGGATATAGGATGTTATACGCTGGGGGCCCTTTCTCCTACTGAGACTATGGATACCTGCGTTTGCATGGGAGCCAGTATTGGTGTTGCACATGGTGTGGAGAAGGCAAGAGGAAGAGAATTCGGTAAAAAAACGGTTGCAATCCTCGGCGATTCAACTTTTATTCATTCAGGAATCACAGGATTAATCGACGTTGTGTACAACAAAGGCTGTTCTACGGTAATCATTCTTGATAATTCCATTACAGGAATGACCGGACATCAGCACAACCCTACAACAGGCTTCACCATTAAAGGTGAACCTGCACCCCAGGTAGACCTGGAGTTGTTAGCCAAGGCAGTTGGAATAAACCGGGTTGTTGTTGCAGACCCTTTTGATTTGAAAGAATTTGAAAGGGTAGTTGCCCAGGAGATTCAAGCTGACGAGCCATCAGTTATTATTTCTCAAAGACCTTGTGCACTTCTAAAGAGTGTTAAATATGAAGGAGTACAGGTTATTACCGACAGGTGCAAAATGTGCAGAATGTGCTTAAAGATAGGATGTCCGGCTATAGTTGATAAGGGTGATAAGATAGAGATTGACAGTGCACTATGCGTCGGATGTAAGCTATGCAGTAAGGTATGTAGATTTAATGCCATAGAAAAGGCTGGTGATAACAATGGATAATTTAAATATAATGATAGTAGGTGTCGGAGGTCAAGGGACACTGTTAGCAAGCCGTATTCTTGGGAATGTAGCTGTGAAGAGTGGCTATGACGTTAAGGTTTCAGAAGTGCATGGGATGTCGCAAAGAGGGGGCAGTGTTGTCACATATGTTAAGATGGGCAATAAGGTTTACTCTCCTTTGATTGAAAAAGGTGAGGCAGATATTATTATTGCCTTTGAACTGCTTGAAGCCCTCAGATGGGTTGACTACCTGAAAAAAGGAGGGACGCTGGTTGTCAATGATCAAGAAATAAATCCTATGCCCGTTATTACAGGTAAGCAGAAATATCCTGAGAATATACTAAGCAGATTAAAAGAAAGCGGTATAAATGTTCAGTCTATTAATGCACTTGATATTGCCAGGAAATGTGGAAATATTAAGGCAGCTAATGTGGTATTAATAGCATTGATGGCAAAATCAACAAAGATTGAAACTAAAGTATGGAAACAGGTTTTGAAGGAAGTAATTCCGCCTAAATTTTTTGAGGTAAACATAAAAGCTTTTGAAGCCGTATAAATTGATATTTGGAGGTCTTTATATATGAATTATTGGAACCGTTCTAGAGAGTGTATGTCAAGGGAAGACATGAATAAACTCCAAAAGGCAAGACTTGTTAAGACTGTAAACAGAATATATCACAATGTTCCATTTTATAGAGAAAGAATGCAGCAAAAAGGACTTGAACCTGGTGATATTAAGGGAATAAAGGATCTTTCAAAGCTGCCGTTTACTTATAAGCAGGATCTTAGGGACACATACCCTTATGGGATGTTTGCAGTGCCCATAAGTGAAATTATCAGAATCCATGCATCTTCAGGCACAACCGGGAAACAGACGGTTGTCGGCTATACGAGGCGGGATATTGACACATGGGCTGAAATAATGGCCAGAACCTTGGTAAGCGCCGGTGCTGAAAAGAATTCAATAGTCCAGATTGCTTACGGGTACGGCTTATTTACCGGGGGCTTGGGAGCCCATTATGGAGCAGAGAGATTAGGTGCTTCTGTTATCCCTGCCTCAAGCGGAAATACAAAAAGACAGCTTCAGATTATGAAGGATTTTGGAACTACCATACTAGCCTGCACTCCGTCCTATGCACTGTATATGGCAGAAGAAATGGAAGAGGCAGGAATAAATAAGGCTGATTTGAAGCTTAAGTCAGGTATATTCGGGGCTGAACCGTGGACAGACAATATGCGTAATCAAATAGAGGAAAGACTGGGTATAACTGCAATTGATATCTATGGCTTAAGTGAGATAATGGGGCCCGGTGTTTCTACAGAGTGTATGTGTAAATGCGGCTTACACATACAAGAGGACCACTTTATACCTGAAATTATCGATCCGATTACTGAAGAGGTTTTACCGCCAGGTTCCCAAGGTGAGCTTGTATTCTCTACTATTACAAAAGAGGGCTTACCGCTACTGCGTTATAGAACCCACGACATTTCATCTCTAAATTATGAGCCATGTGAATGTGGAAGAACACTTGTAAGAATGAGCAAGGTGACAGGACGTACTGACGACATGTTGATAATACGTGGAGTTAATATTTTCCCATCTCAAATCGAAAGCGTATTATTGGAGCTTGGAGGAACCGCACCTCACTATCTGCTTATTGTTGATAGAATTAACAATCTTGATGTCTTGGAAGTATGGGTAGAAATGACTCCGGAAATGTTCTCAGATCAGGTAAGGTATATAGAAAATATGGAGAAGAAGATTAGAAAATCAATTGAGGATACCTTGGGAATTAGCGCAAAGGTGAAGCTGGTTGAACCGAAAACTATTGAAAGAAGCGAAGGTAAAGCAAAGAGAGTAATTGACAGACGTAAATTGGTTTAATAAAAAAGCTTGAGGAGGTATCGCCATGTTGGTAAAGCAAATATCTATCTTTTTAGAGAACAAATCTGGAAGACTGGCAGATGTTACAAAAATTCTCGGCAAAAACAACATTGACATAAGTGCTTTGTCTATAGCCGACACTACAGATTTTGGAGTTCTACGGTTGATCGTGAACGACCCTGAAAAGGCTGAGAAGGTGCTGAAAGACGAAGGTTTTTCTGTTGGCTCCACATGTGTTATCGCAATAGGTGTCCAGGACAAACCAGGCGGATTGTCGGTAGCACTGGAAATACTCGGGGATGAAGGCATAGGGATAGAATATATGTATGCATTTGTGGGAAAGGCAGAAAATCAAGCGTTAGTTATACTTAGAGTTGAGGATACCGACAAAGCAATTTCAGCTCTTAAAGAAAATAATATCAGTGTATTAACATCAGAACAAGTTTACAGGCTCTAATTTTTATATGACTTAAAGATCAAAAGGGAGATGACATTCTGAAGAAAGCGGAGATTATTGCAGTAGGTACAGAGCTTCTTATGGGGCAGATTGCCAATACAAATGCTCAATACATTTCGGCTGAATTGCCAAAGGTTGGTATCGGCGTCTATTATCATGATGTGGTAGGTGATAACCAGGAAAGGTTAAAGGCGTGTCTTTCTTTAGCCTTATCGAGGTCTGATGTGATTATTTTGACCGGGGGATTGGGCCCGACACGGGATGATTTGACCAAGGAAACAGTTGCATCAGTGCTGAACAGAAAATTGATTCTTGATCAACAATGTCTTGATGTCATGACAGAGTTTTTTGCAAAACGAAACAGAGTCATGTCGAAGAATAACATAAAACAAGCTTTCTTACCTGAAGGGTGTATAATAGTCAGAAACAAAAACGGTACGGCTCCAGGATGTATTATAGAAGAAGGAGACAAAACAATTGTAATGCTGCCGGGGCCGCCATCAGAAATGCGGCCTATGTTTGATAAAAGTGTATTGCCGTATTTCGCATCAAAGTCCGATGTCAAGCTTGTTTCGAGATTCCTAAGGATTTTTGGTATCGGTGAGTCGGCAATGGAGGATAAGATAATAGATCTGGTTGACTCTCAGTTGAACCCCACAATAGCCCCCTATGCAAAGGATGGAGAGGTAATGCTGAGAATTACTGCAAGCTATCCGATAGATGGCCCTCATGAAGATATAATAACACCAGTACTGGAAGAAATACGTCGAAGATTTGGAGATGCTGTTTATAGTGATGATAACAGCAGTCTTCAGCAGGTAGTTGCAAGGCTTCTTATAGAGAAAAAAATGACTATTTCTATTGCGGAGTCCTGTACCGGAGGTATGCTTTCAGCGAAGCTTACCGACATACCGGGGATATCTGATGTTTTTGACCGCTGTATAGTAACATATAGTGACCGCTCAAAGGTGGAAGAGTTAGGTGTCAGGCAGGAAACTTTGGACAAGCACGGTGCTGTAAGTGAGGAAACTGCCAAGGAGATGGCCGAATGCATAAGAAGCATTTCCAGTACTGACATCGGTGTTTCTATCACAGGTATTGCCGGTCCTGACGGAGGCTCTAATGAGAAACCTGTAGGTACAGTGTATATTGCACTGGCCGATAAAAAAGGGGTAAAGGCGCAGAAGCTTTCCCTTTGGGGTGGAAGAGAGCGGATAAGAAATGTTGCATGCCTCCACTCCTTTGATATGATTAGGCGCTATTTATCTAGTGCTGCGGAGGATGAAGATTGTTAAATTCAAAAAGTAATCGGATAGCCACAGCAGCGATTATTGTCATGTCTTCCTTGGTACTCAGTAGATTTACTGGATTTATCAGAGAAACAATGCTTTCATGGAAGGTAGGCTTAAGCTGGGTTCAGGATGCCTATATAGCTGCATTTGCAGTACCGGATTTAATGTACACCCTGTTGGTGGGGGGGACTATTTCCGCGGCTTTGGTGCCTTTTTTATCTGGAAAACTTGAAACTGATGAGGAAGAGGAAGGCTGGAGAGCAGCAAGCTCATTTATTAATGTTATTATTATTTGCTTGGTGCTTTTATGTCTTCTTGGGGTAATTTTTGCTCCGCAAATAATACCGCTCATAGCTCCCGGCTTCTCACAAAAGAGTCCTCAGACCAGAGAGCTTGCTATACAGCTTTCAAGAATTCTCTTTCCATCTGTTTCCTTTATAATGCTGGCAGGCATATGCAACGGTGTTCTCAATTCATACAAGAGGTTTGCAGCCGCAGCATACGGGCCTTCCTTATATAATATTGGCTGTGCCTTAAGTATATATTTATTTGCAGAAACAAACCCCCAGAGCATGAAAAAGGTTGCATTAGGAGTAGCCTTAAGTGCCTTTGTTTATTTTTTAGTTCAACTGTCCTTTGCTTTTAGGCGGTTTAAGCTATTCAGGTTTAAAATAGATCTATACGACTCAGGATTTAAAAAGCTTCTAAACCAAGCGGTACCGTCTCTTATGGCTTCCTCCACAACACAGCTTAATATCATAATTGCAACGGCATTTGTAAGCCTATCATCAGTTGAAGGCGGTCTTGCAGCTTTTAGAAATGCGAACACTACGTGGCAGCTTCCCTACGGCATATTTGCTATGGGATTGGGGACAGCCATATTGCCTACGTTGTCGGGGAAATTTGCATCAAGGGAATTAGAAGATTACATAAGAATTTTAAAAAAATCATTAACCTCGGTATTATTTGTGGCAATTCCGTCTGCTGTCGGCTTTGTTTTATTGAGGGAGCCTATCATTCGAGCGATTTTTTCATGGGGCGGAAGATTTGGAGAAAAGGATGTTCCTTATGTGGCGACAATACTTGCAATGTTTTCTGTGTCAATGATATCCCAGTCTGTTTGCGCCATTTTAAACAGAGCCTTTTATGCCATGCAGGATACGAAAACTCCTCTTTTAATAGGAGTTGGCGCCACATTTATGAACTTATTTTTCGGCAGTATATTTTATCGTTTTACATCTCTTGGAGCTTCCGGAATGGCGCTATCATATTCGATAATAAGTACTATTAACTCTGTGCTGCTCCTTTTGCTGATTAAAAAAAGAATCAGGGCTCTCAAACTAAGTGAGTTATTCCGGTTTATGGCTAAATCAGGCGTATCTGCACTAATAATGGGGGTTATCGTAATACTTCTACAGCAGATTCCTGTAAAGCTTGATACCAAGGTGCTGCAATTATCCTATTTAGCTCTTGAAATAGGCGTCGGTGCTGCTGTTTACTTTGCAACCATGAGAATTTTGAAAATAGAAAAATAATGTAAAAATATGTTATTTTATTATTGACTATTATGTTTAAATATTGTATAATCCACACAAGAACAAACGTTCGATATATATTAATTAGGAGGTCAGCTTGTGATGATTGAGAAAAAGAAGGCTTTGGAAATGGCATTAAGTCAAATTGAGAAGCAATTTGGCAAAGGTGCTGTTATGAAACTGGGTGAAAATTCCCACATGAACATCGATATTATTCCTACAGGTGCAATAGGTCTTGATATTGCCCTAGGCGTGGGAGGCGTGCCGAGGGGAAGAATTGTTGAGATTTTCGGACCTGAGTCCTCCGGTAAGACTACAGTTGCTCTTCATGTTGTGGCGGAAGCCCAGAAGGCAGGCGGTGAAGCTGCTTTCATAGATGCTGAGCATGCTCTCGACCCAGTTTACGCAAAAAACCTTGGAGTTGATATAGACAACCTCATTGTATCTCAGCCTGATACGGGAGAGCAGGCACTTGAGATAGCTGAAGCTCTTGTCAGAAGCGGTGCTATTGATATCATTGTTATTGACTCTGTTGCGGCACTTGTACCAAAGGCTGAAATTGACGGAGAAATGGGAGATTCTCATGTGGGTCTTCAAGCAAGATTAATGTCCCAGGCGCTAAGAAAGCTGGCGGGTGTTGTAAGTAAATCAAATACAACCTGTATTTTTATAAATCAACTAAGAGAAAAGGTCGGTATTATGTTTGGGAATCCTGAGACAACTCCGGGCGGCAGGGCTCTTAAGTTTTACTCTTCGGTACGTCTTGACGTCAGAAGAATTGAAACTCTTAAGCAGGGCACTGAATTTATAGGGAACAGAACAAGAGTTAAGGTTGTAAAAAACAAGGTTGCACCTCCATTTAAAGAAGCCGAATTTGACATTATATACGGCAAGGGTATCTCTAAAGAAGGCAGCATACTTGATGTAGCAGTTAATCTGGACATTGTAAATAAAAGCGGTTCCTGGTATTCATACAACGAACAGAGGATAGGTCAGGGAAGAGAAAATGTAAAACAGTTCCTTTCTGCTAATCCCGAGATTTTAGAAGAACTGGAACAAAAAATAAGAGAGAATTATAGCGAGGCATTTTTAAAGAGCACAAACATACATGAGAATGAGGATAAAGGTGATAAAGAAGAATTGAATCCTGCTATTAAATAGAATATAATAATATAGTGCCTTGGGGGTGGTGAGCTTTTGGAAATAACATCAGTAGAAAAGGGTCGGAAAAAAAAAGACCGGTTATCTGTTTATATTGATGGTAAGTTTTCGTTCACGATTTCTGAAGAGGACTATATTGCTTTGAATCTATACGAAAATACACAGATATCGCAGGAGACAATTGATTATATAAAAGGCAAACTAAATTTCAATAAGGCAAAATCACTGGCTGTTAGATACCTTGCCATGAGGCTACGTACCGAGAAGGAAGTGCGTCAGCGACTTCAAAATGAAGGCTTTGAGAGTGAATGTATAGACGCTGTCATTGAGGAGCTTAAAGCAATCGGATATATAAATAATAAACTCTACGCTCAAAAGTACGTTTTTGACCGGAGCAAGCTAAAGCCAATGTCAAAGAGATTAATGAAAATGGAGCTTTTAAGTAAAGGCATTCCTGAGGATATTGTCGATGAGGTCCTGGAAGACTACAAAGTGGAGGATCACATTGTAGCTGAGAATCTTTTGAAAAGGAAATTTGGGAAATATGATTTAAACGATGAAAAGATACAAAAAAAAGCATATATGTTTCTATTACATAGGGGCTTTTCAAATGAAATAGTCAGGAAAGCCCTAAAAGAAGTTTCTGGAGCAGCAGAATAAAAGATACGACATAGATGCAAAGGGAGTTGTAATTATTGAACAAAAAAATCGGGCTGGTATCGCTGGGATGCCCTAAAAACCTTGTTGACAGCGAGCTCATGCTTGGTTTATTGAAAAGCACCGGCTGTGAAATAGTGTCTGATTGCAATGAAGCTCAGATAATAATCGTAAATACATGCGGATTTATCGAAGACGCAAAGCAGGAGTCTATTAATACAATCATTGAAATGGCAGCTTACAAAGAAAAAAAATGTGAGCTGCTTATTGTTGCGGGCTGTCTGGCTGAAAGATACAGACAAATGATTCTTGATGAAATACCCGAGGTTGACGCCGTACTGGGAACAGGAAGCTATTCTCAAATAACAGAAATAATAAAAAAAGCATATAAAGGCTCTCAAGCAGCAATATATGCACCTCTTGTGGGGACAGAATACCTTGAAGGCGAGAGAATCCTATCCACAGGCAAAGATTATGCATACCTGAAAATTGCCGAAGGATGTGACAACTGCTGTACTTACTGTATTATTCCGTCACTGCGGGGCAGATACAGAAGCAGAAGGCTTGAGAATATTATAAAGGAAGCAGAAGGCTTAGCGAAAATGGGTGTCAAGGAGATTATTCTCGTTGCTCAGGATACCACCAGGTACGGTGTTGATTTATATGGGGAGAAAAAATTAGTACAGCTAATACGAGGGATAAGCAAGCTGGAAGGAATAGAATGGATACGCTTACTTTACTGTTATCCTGAGGAAATCGACCAGCAATTGATTGATGAAATAGCAAATAACGAGAAGGTATGCAAATACCTTGATATCCCTATACAGCATGCCTCTGACGACGTTTTAAAGAGGATGGGCAGGCGGGGTAGAACCGAGGATTTAAAAAAGCTTATTGCCAAGCTTCGATCTCAAATAAAGGGGCTTATTATTCGTACAACTTTAATAGTAGGTTTTCCTGGTGAAACAGAAAAGGATTTTGACATTTTGACCGATTTTGTAAAAGAAAATAGGTTTGACAGACTTGGAATATTTATGTATTCTAGAGAGGATGGCACACCTGCAGGGAAAATGCAGCATCAGGTCTCATCAGCTGTTAAAAAAGCTCGCTACGACAAATTAATGGGGATTCAAAGTCAGATTTCTGAACAGTTAAACTCGCAGTGCCTTGGTAAGGAATACTTATGTTTAGTTGAAGGCGTAGCTGAGGATGGCATTTTCTACTATGGAAGAAGCTATGGGGAAGCACCGGATATAGACGGTAAGATTTATTTTACTTCCCGCGAACCCCTTAAAATGGGTCAAATGGTGAATGTAAAAATACTGGATAGCGATCAATATGATTTAACTGGAGAGGTTAGAGATGAATTTACCCAATAAAATTACACTTTCAAGAATATTCTTCATTCCTGTTTTGATGATTTTTGTTATACCGATTCCCGATGCAATAATAAACGCAGGGATTTTGCAGTCAATAAAACCCCTGCTTATAGCTATAAATCAATTTTTAGCTTCTTATGGGGGATACATTGGGGCAGGCATATTTATCATTGCATCAAGCACTGATGCTGTTGATGGGTATATAGCCAGGAAACATAAACTAGTTACAAACTTCGGCAAATTTCTTGATCCCATAGCGGATAAACTGCTTGTTACTGCAGCATTGATGGCACTTGTACAAAGTGGTGATATCAATGGATGGGTAGCAATGCTGATTATTTCAAGAGAGTTTATAGTAACTGGACTTAGACTTGTTGCAGCGGGAGAGGGAATAATAATAGCAGCCGGCAAGCTCGGCAAGCTAAAGACGGTTTGTCAGGACATAGCAATAGTTGCGGCTTTGATGGACAATTTCCCCTTAAGCTTGTTTACAAATTTCAAATTTGATGATTATGCGATGTTTATCGCTGTTGTTATAACAATTATTTCGCTTTATGATTATATTAAAAAGAATATAAATGTTATTAATGTTGATGTATAAATACAGGTAGCTAAGCATTATTTAGTCTCCAGTTCATCACAAACAGACTGTAGAAATTTATCCTTGTTGCAATGCGGGATGGTTCAGCATAGACATTATTTCACAGTCTGTAAATGTTCCTCACAGGATTATTGATCTGCTATCAACCTACCTTTTAAGTTATCTGCATAAGGCTATCGTACTGCGACTGTCCTGCGCCCGCATTCCAACTTCGCCATGTTTCACAGTCTGTAATTATCACCACACAAACAAAATCTCCTTATCCAACCTAGCATTTAGCATTTTTTGCGGAAATAGTTGCTTATTTTAAAAAGATATATTATAATTTGGTATGAGGACATAGTAGTAGGTAATATAAATGAATATGGGCAATATAATATACAGGTGGTGCACTTTATGAGTAGATCTTCTCTTTATAAGAAAGAGAGACAAAAGATACTAATTGATAAAATAACAAGTGATCCCTTTCTTACAGATGACGATTTGGCGGAGATGTTTTCAGTCAGCGTCCCGACCATTAGACTCGACCGGCTTGAGTTAGGTATACCGGAGCTGAGAGAAAGAATTAAAGCTGTCGCTGAGAATAATCATAGAAAGGTAAAATCGCTTCAAAGCAAGGAGATTATCGGCGAGTTGATTGATATATCACTTGGCAAGGAAGGTGTATCGATTCTTGAAACTGATGACTCCATGGCGTTTGAGAAGACAAAGATTATAAGAGGTCATTTCATATATTCATTGGCTGAGTCCCTGGCAATAGCCGTTATAGATGCAAGCGTTGCACTGGTAGGTGTTGCAAATATTAAGTATAAAACGGCAGTTTATTCAGGCTCAAGACTTGTTGCAAAAGCATCTGTTAAGCACGTTAGGGGAAATAGCTATATTGTATGGGTAAAGATCTATGAAAAGCAGGTGGAGGTCTTCAGAGGGAAATTCATTCTTGTTTCGCTTGATAAATAATAAAATTGATAGTATTTTTATTATTATGGAAATATTAGTTATGAAGGCATTAATAATTAGAAATTAGGAGTGACACAATTTGAAGATATTAGTCGACGCAATGGGTGGCGACAATGCACCAAAAGCGATTGTAAACGGCAGTATAGATGCTATTAAAAGCCGGGAAGGTTTTGACATTGCCCTTATAGGTGATAGTGAGCAGATAAATAAGATATTGTCAAAGCGTAAGTTTAACAGCTCAAGAATTGAAGTTATCCATTCTAAAGAGGTAATAACAAACGATGATATACCTACACGTGCTATAAGAAGCAAAAAAAATTCATCTATGGTGGTAGGCTTTAATATGCTGAAGGAGAAAAAGGGCGATGTTTTCCTTTCAGCAGGAAATACTGGTGCTCTTCTTACGGGTGCCCTGTTTATACTCGGCAGGCTTAAGGGTGTTGATAGACCTGCACTTGGGGCGATGATACCTACAGAGAGCGGGAAATGTCTATTAATTGATGCAGGGCTTAATACAAGCTGCAGACCTGTTAATTATGCTCAATTTGCTACCTTTGGCTCTATTTATGTAAAGGAGCTTTACAATATAGAAAATCCCAAGGTTGGTCTTGTCAATATGGGAACCGAGGCTAAAAAGGGTACAGAGGTACTCAGACAGGCTTATACACTGTTGTCCGCATCTAATCTGAATTTTGTGGGCAACATTGAGGGGAAGGATATTCCTCTTGGGAATGTGGATGTAGCAGTATGTGACGGTTATATCGGAAACGTAATTCTAAAATTCCTTGAAGGAACGGGCAAGTTTTTTGGCTCATTTATGAAAGGAATGTTTAAGCGCACCATTTTTTCAAAAATGTCTCTGCTTTTTGTTATGAAGGATATGTTGAAATTCAAAAAACTGATGGACCCGTCCGAAGACGGAGGTGCCCCTATACTGGGTGTTAATGGGCTGGTTATAAAAAGCCATGGCAATTCTGATGACAAGACGATTAAAAACGTTATTATTAAGGCATATAATCTTTCTCAAACCTCTGTATTTGACAAAATTAAGGAGAACATAGACCAAATGGAGGTACCGGATATTGAGCGAAAAAAGAAAAAACGTTGGAATTTTAGGAACAGGAAGTTTCGTCCCAAAAAAGATTTTGAGCAACTCAGACCTTGAGAAAATGGTTGATACATCAGATGAGTGGATTATCAAGAGGACAGGAATCGCTCAAAGGCGACTTTTGGAAGATGACGTTCCGGCTTATACTATGGCGGTTGAGGCAGCTAAACTTTCACTTTCTAATTCAGGACTTGAAGCATCTGATATAGATCTTATTATCGTTTCAACATCAACACCTGATTATCTTACACCAACGACCTCATGCATCATTCAGAGAGAGCTTGGTGCCAAAAACGCAGCGGCATTTGACTTAGGGGCTGCTTGCACTGGATTTTTATACGCTATAACTGTAGCGAAGCAGTTTGTTGAAACAGGATATTATAAGCGTGTAATGGTTGTCAGCTGTGAAGCTATGTCAAAAGTAGTGGACTATACGGACAGAAACACATGCGTTCTTTTCGGTGACGGGGCAGGTGCTGTTATAATCGGGGAGGTTGAGGAAGGCCTTGGCATATTGTCAACATATATGGCTTCAGACGGAACTGATGGCACAAATATTACGATTCCATGCTTATATATGCCCGAATTTGATCTGGAAAGACGGAAAAACTACATCAAAAAGAATACCATTTGGCAAGACGGTTCTGAGGTGTTTAAGTTTGCTGTCAGAATAATGCCGGTAGCCATAGAAAAGGTAATAGAAAATACGGGTTTAGAGGTGAAGGATTTAAAGTATATTATTCCTCATCAAGCCAACATAAGAATTATTGAAGGAGCCGCTAAAAGGCTGCAAATATCTATGGATAAGGTTTATACAACCATAGAAAGATATGGCAATATATCATCGGCTTCAATACCTGTAGCATTGGATGATGCCTGCAGGCAAAAATGCATAAATAAAGGGGATAGTATTGTATTAGTCGGCTTTGGCGGCGGGTTGACATGGGGTTCTGCACTTCTTAAGTGGAGCTGTTAAAGAATAAGAATAAATGGAAAGGGAAGTCGTCTTATGGGAAAGATTGGATTTATTTTTCCTGGTCAGGGAGCTCAATACATAGGTATGGGAAAGGAAATTGCCCAAGCTTACAAATCGGCTGATGATATCTTCAATAAAGCCTCTGAAGTTCTCGGAACAGACATGAAAGCTATGATTTTTGACGGTGATGATGAAACACTTAAAATAACAGAAAACACCCAACCGTCAATACTAACAGCCAGCATTGCATGTCTTCAGCCTTTGATTGAAAATGGAATAAAGCCTGATTTTACCGCAGGACTTAGTCTTGGCGAATACTCTGCTCATGTTTTATCAGGCACCATTGATTTCAAAAGGGCAGTAGCCCTTGTTAAAAAAAGAGGCAAATATATGCAGGAGGCTGTGCCGTTAGGGGTGGGAACCATGGCGGCTATATTGGGGCTTGAGTCAGAGGTCGTTGAGGAGTGCTGTAAAAACGCATCTGACATTGGAATTGTAGAGCCGGCAAATTACAACTGCCCTGGACAGATTGTTATTGCAGGTGAAGTGGAGGCTGTTAAAAAGGCGGCAGAGCTATGCACGCAAAAGGGAGCCAGAAGAACTATTATGCTTGCAGTAAGCGGGCCTTTTCACTGCAGCATGCTAAAACCGGCAGGCAAAAGACTTGCTTTGGAGCTTCAGGATATTGAATTTGACGAGTTTAAAATACCTCTGATTGCAAATGTAACAGGTGATATCGTCTCTTCAGTTTCAGATATAATAGAAACCCTAGTATCTCAAGTGTTTAGCCCTGTCAAGTGGGATAGCTCAGTGAGGCTTATGATTGAAAAGGGTGTAGATACATTTGTTGAAATAGGGCCGGGAAAGGTTCTCAGCGGCTTTGTAAAAAAAATAAGCAGAGATGTTAAGACCTTAAATATTGAAGATTTACAATCATTAGAGTTAGCCTTGAAACAGTTAACAAACTAAAGAGTAGGGGGATACAGTTCATGACATTAGAAGGTAAAACTGCAATAGTGACAGGTTCTGCAAGAGGTTTAGGAAAGGCTATTGCGTTAAAGCTAGCATCCTTAGGCGCTAATATAGTATTAAATGATATTGCCTCCTCAGAGGAACTTGACAGTACTCTTGCGGAGTTTAGAGCAGCGGGTATTAAGGCAATTGCAACAAGAGGTGATGTAAGAAACCCTGAAGATATCAAAAGTATGATTTCTTCGGCTGTAGATACCTTTGGCAGGATCGACATACTTGTAAATAACGCGGGTATAACAAAAGACAAGCCCATGGCTATGATGTCAGAAGAAGACTGGGACGCGGTAATAGATATAAATCTCAAAGGTGCGTTCCTTTGCACGAAGTTTGTAGCAAAGAAAATGATAAAACAAAAATACGGGCGTATTGTAAATATTGCATCAGTCGCCGGAAGGTATGGCAACCCGGGACAGGCGAATTATTCAGCTTCTAAAGCTGGCTTGATAGGACTTACAAAAACTACTGCAAAAGAGTTTGCATCAAGGGGTGTTACCTGTAATGCAGTAGCACCGGGTATTATAAAAAGCAAAATGACAGATGTACTGCCTGAGGAAGTCAGAGGCAAGTATTTGCAAAGCATTCCACTCGGAAGGTTCGGGACACCTGAAGACGTGGCCGGTGTTGTAGCTTTTCTTTCTTCTGATGATGCGGCTTATGTTACAGGGCAGGTAATTGATATTGACGGCGGACTTGTTATGTAATAATATCTTAATGTAAAAGCTGTACCTGGTAATTCGGTATATCTTTTACATGGAATTATTATATATAAATTACTCCCACTGGGAGGAGGTGAACTTATGGCATTCGAAAAAGTGAAAAAAATTATAGTCGAACAATTAGGTGTTGAGGAAGAAGAGGTGACTCTTGAATCTTCGTTCATAGACGATTTAGGTGCAGATTCACTGGATATCGTTGAATTGATTATGGCACTTGAAGAAGAATTCGACATCGAAATTCCTGATAGTGAAGCTGAAAAAATATCAACAGTCGCAGATGCTGTTGGGTACATTAAAAACAACACATAAAAAAAAGTCCCTCAGATGGGACTTTTTTTTATCAGCATTATAGTTTATTGTCGATAGGGGGATATCGAATGAAAAGAAGAGTTGTAATTACCGGAATGGGTGTTGTTCACTCTCTTGGTTTAGGTGTTGAAAACTTTTGGAATTCTATTAAAGAAGGAAGATCAGGAATAAGCCTGATTACAAATATAGATACAGAGAATTTGGAAGCTAAGGTTGCGGCAGAAATAAAAGAGTTTAATCCGACAGTTTATATTGATAAAAAAGAAGCAAGAAGAATGGATTCTTTTACACAATATGCCATGGCTGCTGCGAAAATGGCCATGGAAATGTCGGGGCTTAATATGGAAGAAGAGGACAGATTTAGAGCAGGTGTTATTGTAGCATCCGGCATTGGAGGCATAAAGACCTTGGAAGATCAGCACAGCATCCTCCAGACAAAGGGACCGGGGAGAGTGAGTCCTTTCTTTATACCGTCTATGATTGCAAACATGGCAGCGGGCAGAATTGCAATAGAGTATGGATTGCAGGGCTTCAACGAATGCGTTGTAACAGCATGCGCTTCTGGTAACAATGCCATTGGAGATGCTTTCAGGGTTATACGGTATGGTGAGGCAGATATTATGGTGTCAGGTGGTTCTGAGGCAGCTATAACACCGTTAGCGATTGCAGGATTTTGCTCAAGCAAAGCCCTTTCAATTAATCACGATCCAGCCAAAGCATGCAGACCTTTTGACATTGACAGGGATGGATTCGTTATGGGCGAGGGCGCCGGAATTCTTGTACTTGAGGAACTTACGCATGCAAAAGAAAGAGGCGCCAAAATATATGCTGAGATAGTTGGCTACGGATGTACCTGTGATGCTTATCATATTACTGCACCACACCCTGAGGGGATAGGTGGAGTTATATCCATGAAAAATGCTATAAGCAGTGCCGATATAAGGCCTGATGAAATTGATTATATTAATGCTCATGGCACTTCGACGCCATTGAATGATGAAGGTGAAACTAATGTGATTAAAGAGGTTTTTGGCGATCATGCATATAAGCTGACAGTCAGCTCAACAAAATCAATGACTGGACACCTTTTGGGAGCAGCAGGTGCAGTAGAGGCAATTATCACTGCTAAAGCGCTTGAAGAAGGGTTTTTGCCTCCTACAATCAATCTTAATAATCCCGATCCCAAATGCGATCTTGACTATGTAGCGAATAAAGGAAGACATACCGATATAAAATATGCATTGTCGAATGCACTTGGTTTCGGAGGACACAATGCAGCAATTGTGTTAAAAAAGTATGAGGAATGATTAGGGAGCAAAAATAATGAGTAAAAACAACTTAAGTGGGCATGCCAGTATAATAGAGGAGCTAGAGTCCAAAATAGGATATACCTTCAAGGATAAGAGGAAGCTTTTGCTTGCAATTACACACAGCTCTTATGCCAATGAGAAAAGGAACGAAGCACTTCAAAGCAATGAAAGGATTGAGTTTCTTGGCGATGCTGTGCTAAATATTGTCACAAGCGAGTATATCTACAATCATTTTTCTCAGCTTCCTGAGGGTGAAATGACAAAGCTGCGTGCATCAATAGTATGCGAAAGCTCACTTGCGAAATGTGCGGTTAGAATTAATCTTGGAGATTACCTTCTTCTTGGAAAGGGAGAAGAACACACAGGAGGAAGGTCACGCCCTTCAATATTGTCAGATGCATTTGAGGCTTTGATTGGCGCCATATTTCTTGACGGAGGGATAAAGGAGGCAGGAAATTTTGTACTAAAGATAATGAATGATATGCTTAAGGATTTGAAAAATAACGACACCTTTACAGATTACAAAACAGAGTTTCAGGAAATTGTCCAAAAAGGCGGAGAGCAAAAGATTAGCTATCACATTATTGAGGAAAAAGGCCCCGATCACAACAAATTATTTGTTGTAGAGCTATCGCTCAATAATAGAGCTCTTGGTACAGGAGAGGGGAAAAGCAAGAAAGAAGCAGAGCAGAACGCTGCAAAGGCTGCGCTTATTAAATTGCAGGGTGAGAGTATTGAAACATAAGCATGTAATAATTCCAATTTTTGTTCCACACAAGGGTTGTCCTCACGACTGTATTTTTTGCAACCAAAAGAAAATAAGTGGGCAGCTTAAGGAATTGAAGGCTTGTGAAATACCTAAAATTATCGAAGAGTATTTGCAAACAATCCCAAGTGATGCCTTTGTGGAAGTCGCTTTTTTCGGAGGCAGCTTTACCGCTATAGATAAAGCTTTGCAGATTGATTATTTAAGGATGGCTGCACCCTATATTGATAGTGGCAGGGTATCGGAAATCCGGCTATCGACGAGGCCTGACAGCATAGATGAACAAATATTAGATATGCTTCGAAATTATGGTGTAAAAACCATTGAGCTGGGAGTGCAAAGTCTGGATGATGAGGTGCTAAAAGCAAGCTGCCGCGGCCATGACAGCCAATGCGTATTCAAAGCGGCAGCTTTGATTAAGGAAAAAGGGTTCAGGCTCGGTATTCAAACAATGACGGGACTACCGAAAGATACCAACGAGAAGTGTATTGAGACAGCAAGAAAGGTAATTTCAATGAAGCCTGACATTGTCAGAATATACCCTGTGCTTGTCATAAAGGATACACAGCTAGAAAGGCAATTCATAAATGGCACATATAAACCTCAAGCTCTTGATGAGGCGGTTGAGTTATGTGCTGAGCTGTTAAAGCTTTATAATGAGAATGGCATTAAGGTTATCAGAATAGGGCTTCAGATTACAGTTAACATTAACGAAGGCCCGGAATCGCAGGTAGTCGCCGGGCCTATTCATTCTGCCTTCAGGCAGCTGGTCGAATCAAAGCTTGCATTAAAAAAAATAGAATTACTTCTAAATAAAACTGTTCTAAACTCAGTGAGTAATCTCACTATCAAAACAAGCAAGTCAAACATTTCAAACGTAGTTGGACATAAGCGCTCAAACATTAATTATCTAAAGGAAAAATACGGTATTTCCTCAATAAGCGTTGAAGAGGGATCAGATCTGACTGATGAAATCACAATTTGCTGCTTTGCACGCGGTTGATATGAAAAAGCATTTAAATTTAGAGTTGTGAGACAAAGCTTAAATATGTATAATAAAGCTTGAAACAAAAATTGGACTAACGGGGGAAATTAATGGCTAGATTATTTGGAACTGACGGTGTCAGAGGTGTTGCGAATTCGGAGCTGACAGCAGAGTTGGCATTTAAACTGGGCCAGGCAGGAGCTTATGTTTTGACAGCAGAAACAAATCATAAACCCAAAATATTAGTGGGAATGGATACGAGGATTTCAGGTCATATGCTGGAGGCTGCTCTAGTGGCAGGTATTTGCTCAATAGGTGCTGAAGCGGTCATACTTGGTGTTATCCCCACACCTGCTGTGGCATACCTTACAAGACTGTACAATGCAGATGCCGGAGTAGTTATATCAGCGTCTCACAATCCTTTTGAGTTTAATGGCATCAAATTTTTCAATTCAAAGGGCTATAAGCTGCCTGATGCCACTGAGGACAAAATAGAAGAATTAATATATAATGATTGTGAAGGTATTGTATTGCCTACGGGAAAAGAGCTTGGGAAAAAGACAGTTGCTCAAAATGCCCTTCGTGATTATATAGATTTTTTAAAGGGGACAATAAACCACGACTTAACGGGGCTTAAAATAGCAATAGACTGCGCAAACGGCGCTTCTTACCAGGTCGCACCTCAGGTGTTTTCTGAACTTGGTGCGACTGTTTATACAATTCACAATGAACCAGACGGCTACAACATTAATAAAGACTGCGGCTCAACTCACATGGAGAGGCTTAAGCAATATGTTAAGGATAGCGGCGCAGATATAGGATTTGCATTTGACGGAGATGCCGACAGAGTTCTTGTTGTTGATGAAAAGGGCAAAACAGTTGACGGTGACCAAATTCTCGCAATTATTGGCCTTGCCCTTAAAGAAAAGGGACGCTTGAGTAAAAATACCATTGTTGCAACAGTAATGAGCAATCTCGGACTTGACATCATGGCTAAGCAGGAGGGCTTAACTCTTGTAAAGACAAAAGTAGGCGATAGATATGTGCTTGAGGAAATGCTTGATAAGGGTTACATATTAGGTGGAGAGCAATCAGGCCATGTAATATTCCTGGGGCATAATACTACAGGAGATGGTATCCTTACCGCAATTCAGCTAATTGACGTATTAATGACATCAGGTAAAAATATTTCACAATTAGCTTCAGTTGTACAGCCGCTGCCTCAGGTATTAAAAAATGCAAAGGTTAAGACAGAGAACAAGTATAATTATATGCAGGATGAAACTGTTGCCAGACTATGTAACGAGCTTGAATGTGAGTTTCACGGTGAGGGAAGGGTGCTTATAAGACCTTCAGGCACAGAGCCTTTTGTCAGAGTTATGATAGAAGGAAAAGACGAGGAATATATCTCCCGAAGAGCCGCCGAGCTTGCAAATATTATTGAAGAACGGTTGGGATAGACAAAAATATAGAGCCCTAAGGTGAAGACACCTTAGGGCTTCACACGCTTTTACAGCTTTTCAATAAGTACACCATTACTCTTGAGAATATGATTATCAGGAATGTATCCTCTTACAGATGTAAGGGGATATACTATACTTCCTTTACCGATTATTGTACCCGGGTTTAGTACCGAGTTGCATCCTATTTCTGAGTTATCGCCGATAATTGCACCGAATTTTCTAAGACCTGTTTCAATATATTCGTCACCAAGCTTTATTTTTACCATTGTTCCGTCGGATTTAAGATTAGATAAAACAACACCGGCACCGATGTGAGCTTTGTAGCCTAAAACAGAATCACCTACGTAATTAAAGTGAGGAGTCTGTGCATTATTGAACAAAATTGAATTTTTTAATTCTGTGGAGTTACCGACAATCACATTGTTACCTATAATAACGTTTTCTCTAATAAAAGCAGAATGTCTTAATTCACAGTTGTGACCGATAATGGCAGGACCTTTTATTAAAACGGAGCTTTCAATTATTGTTCCCTTTCCAACCCAAACAAACTCGTCTATTCTCTCAAAGTCATTTGGCAGGGTTTTTGAAAATTCTAAAATAAAAGGCTTTATTTTGGGCAATACCTCCCACGGATAATTTAAATTATCAAATATACTACTTGCAAAGCACTGTTTAAGATCAAACAGACTATCTATTGTAATTTGCATTTTATAAACCTCACATTTCTTAATGTAGTCACTATCTGTTATGATATATTATTTTAGCACTTTTTTGAATATGCATAGTGAATATTTTTAAATTTCATAATGAATCCTCAATGTATTGACTGGCATGGAATATCATGGCATACTTTGAAGGGTGAGATATGGAAACGGATGGGTTGAATAAATGGATTATACACCTAATAAACATCAGATTAGTATGCTTGAGAAACAGTGCAGTTATATACCGTTACTTATGAGTAAAAGCAGGGCGGTTCGCAGATATCTTATCGGGATTGGTATAAAGCTTGTTATGTTTGTAGCCTTGTGTGTCTTGGTAAAATGGAATGAAAAATATCTGCCGCTTCTTATAATTTACTCAACCTTCTTTTTAATCCATACATATATTGTAGGATTCAGGTGCATGAGAATGCACATGATTAATCATATGGACAGGGCTGTAATTATTGACACAGGTGTTGTTACAGAAAAGGCCCACCATTATCCTGAAGGTCTGAACCGGATATTACAAAGCCAGTCCCATGATAATCTATATTACTTCTCTTTAGAGGTGTTATCAGATAAGGGGCAGAAAAAATGGTATCCCTGTACTGATGTGACCTATGAGCATACTGTATCGGGAGATCGTGTTATAATACTGGAATTTCCTTTCGAACTTGAGTTGGGGAAGTATTGCTGTTTTCTTGAAGAGATAATACTATAATACAATAAAGTGAGGCCTGAAGATGGATTATTTTATCGTAACAGGGTTGGCAGTTTTGACTCTGGTATTCATTATTATTGATCTAATAGCAAATAAAGCATTGAAAGTAAAGCGAAATATTTTTGGATGGATTTTCTTAAGTTCAATGATAATTATGCTGACATTATCAGGCTATTACAGCATAAAGAATATAAATGCAAAAAGTACAAAGGGAGATACTGCCACATATCTTTCCTACAGATATTTACTTGACGGAAATACACAAAACGCTCGAGCGTTTCTGGATGAGTTATCCCGGGTGGATACTGAGCAGGCTCATTTACTGGAGCTTATGACACTATGTAAAGAGGGGGACTACAGCCGGGCATATTTTCTATCAAACAGGCTTCTCAATGAGGGAATTGTTAAAAATTACAATGCCCAAAGTGTTGCTTCCTTGAATAAGCTGTCTAAACACATGTTGAACATTTCAGAAGAAGACGCTGTTAGTGACAATTTGGATGAGACTGATTTATCATTTGTTTCAACGGATTATGAAGAAGAGCACAACCAAAAAATAAATGAAAGCATAGACATTGTTCAAAACATAATACTGGAGAGCTTTAACCTTAAGCCCTTCGTCGACCCGATAAAGCTGGAAAAGGCTTATAAGCTTGATAATGAGCTCCGTACTGAAGAATTTGGCACATTAACCCGTGATGAGGTTTTATCTATAGTCAAAGAATATGGTGAAGATCAGAATATTTTGAAAGCTGCCATAAAATTTACTACACAAATAAAGGACTATAAAAAATCAATGGAATTGGCAGAAAGGCTGCTTGAAAACGACCGCTCAGCAGAAAACTACTTAGTATACACTGATGTTCTTGTGCAGGGTGTTTCTGACGGTTATGAATTCAACCGAAATGATAAAGAAAAACGAAAGTTGAATGAGCAAGTCAAGGAGCTTGAAGAAAAAGCATCCCAATATTATGAATTTGATGAAAGAAAAATAAAGCTGGCTAAGAAGGCTGATGAACTGAAAAAACGCGCAAAGAATCTGGATATATATAGGGCAATCAATTATTTAGAATCGAAAAAGCCTGTTTTTTTCGATTCATCAGGTCTATATGATATTCAGATTGCTAAACTCTATTTGATTGCAGATGAAAGAGAAATAGC
>CAZPMC010000032.1:0-27146 GCA_964587755.1 uncultured Oscillospiraceae bacterium | reverse complement strand
TTTTTTAGCCGATAGCTTATCTGCATTTAGGATAATTCTAATTGTATATGCTTACATTTTTGTTGACAATATTCATGCGACCAAAATTGACTCAGCAATTTTGGTCATGTGCACAATGCTCAATGTCTAATACTTTTTTATTGAATTTTCTATGCAAACTATCCCAACCTATCAATATTGCTAACTTAAATAATTTTAGCTATAATTAAAGACAAACAAAATCGTCACTATATCTCAATCCACGATAAATTTAACGGAGAATTCAAATTCATGGGAACTATTAATAGCATAACTGCACAGAACATTGTCGACTATATGATGAAAATTGTACCTTATAGCATAAATATAATAGACAATACAGGAATTATCATTGCAAGCGGTGACCGTAGCCGTATTGGACAGCCACACGAATTAGCACTAAAAGCCATTAAAAACAACTGTGTTGAGATTGTCCATAGGAACAGCAACGGAATGAAGGAAGGCGTCAACATGCCCTTCCATTTTCGCGGAAAGGTTGCAGGAGCTGTAGGAATAAGCGGCGATGTCCGAAGGGTCATAGAGATTATCAAGCTTGTCAAGTGTTCAATTGAGCTTTTAATTGAGCAGGAAGCTTTGCTAAGCACAAAACAAGTGGCGCAGCAGCTCAAGTCCCAGTTTTTAGCGGAGTGGGTGTATTTGTCCTCTGATTACAGTACTGATTTTATTACCCGTGGAAAAGGACTAAATATTGATGTTAGTAAGCCCCGGCGTATAGCCATCGTTCGCCTGCCGCCCGATTATGACGATCCAAATCTGTTTGAAAACTACTATAATAAGGATTTCTTTGATTATTATATTCGGGTCTCGCCTACCAGCTACATACTGATTTTCAGCGACATAAATGTTCTTCTCCCGCATCTGAACGATTTAATCGAAAAAAACCACAATATACTTGTGGGATTTGGTGAGCAGGAACGTATAATCAATAATTCTCTATTACAGGCTCACTCAGCACTGCGACTTGGATGTATTATATGGCCCAGTGCCAACACATTTTTTTATCCCGATGTCAGATACATAGATGCAATGGTGTCCGGCATGTCTATGTCAAATTTTGGGGCCAAGCACTCCAATAGCCTGAATGAGCTGATGGATGAGGAAAACCAATACCTGTTGGAAACATTGCTTTCATATTTTAACAATAACGGGGAAATGAACGTGGTTGCAGATGAACTGCATATTCACCGGAATACACTGCGTTATCGAATAGAAAAGATTCATAAAATAACAGGTTTGGACCCTTACAATTATAGAGACTTGTTCACCCTGATGTGTGCTTATATTCAATTTAAGCTTCATTGAAGCAAGGGGGAAGAAACAAGACGACGGTAAAAAAGTAACCCCTCTGAAGAAACTCTCAGAGGGGTTTTGGCGCGCCCAGCAGAACTTGAATCCACAACCTTCTGGTCCGTAGCCAGACGCTCTATCCAGTTGAGCTATGGGCGCATATTTTTTAATGCATAATATATAATAATACATCCTTGAATTAAAATCAACTAAATTTCTCTGGCATTATTTATATGTAGTGTTATGACGTGTCCGATATGTTATAATATGAGTATTAATTGTGAGGTTATATTAAAATGGTTTTTAATTCAAATTTGTCTTTATTATACTCCGATACCCTTGTACCGGATGTTTTTATTACAGAATACCTGCCTTCTCTGGAAGGCGATTATGTGAAGGTCTATGTCTACTGTTTATTCCTCGGAAGCCGCAACAAACGCGCATCGGCTGATGATATTGCAAAGAAGCTTGATATGTCACCTGAGCGTGTAAAGTCGGCTTTTATCCGTTTGGAAGAGTTGGGGGTTTTGAAAAGAACTACTACCGGTGTCGTACTTAATGACCTAAAAGAGCTTGAAATCAGAAAGCTCTACAGACCTAAGACAACCTCGACCGCTGATGAAGCAGCTAAAAACATTGAAAGAAACAAAAAGCGCAATAAAGTTATTGCAAGCATTAATAATGCTTTTTTCCAAGGTACTATGTCCCCGTCCTGGTACACTGATATTGATGCATGGTTTGACAAGTACCAGTTTGACGAGGACGTTATGTTTGCCCTCTTTAAACATTGTTATGACTATAAGGGTTTGTCCCGCCCATATATTGCAAAGGTAGCTGAAAGCTGGCACAGCAAAAATATCAAAAACAGCTTTGATTTGGATAAGTATTCCCTTGAAACGCAAAATCTTAAAAATATAAGAAGCAAAATAATGAAGAAGCTCAGGAAACAAGGCTACCTGACGGAATATGAGGAAGCATATTTAGAAAGATGGGTAAATGAATACGGATATGATTTCGATATTATCGAGCAGGCGTTAAAGCGTACCACCTCAGCCGTCACTCCCAGCTTCGAATATATTAATTCAATATTGACTGATTGGCATAAAAAGGGTTATATGACTAAAGAGGAAATCATTGCGGCCGAGGGTGCCTGGAAATCAAAATCGGTATCATCCGGCAGAGCACGCCAAAAGGTAGGTGTCGTACCGCAAAAGGGCAATTTTGATCAGAGAAAATACGATGACGAGTATTTTGAAAACCTGTACAAAGATGTATAAAAGAAGGGAACAAAATGAGCTCAAGTATACATAATATGATAAAAACGGAATATGAAAGAAGACGGTTGAATGCAGATGAAAGGCTTCGTGAGAAAAAGGATTCTCTTTACTCTGCCATTCCCCGGCTTGGGGAAATAGAGGACGAGATAAACCGTGCAGGCTTAAATTACAACAAAATGCTTCTTGAAGGTCTTTTGGAGCCTGAGGTGGCTTCCAAAAAACTGTCCGAAACAATCGACAGCCTTAAAGCCGAAAGAAAAGAGCTACTGCTGGACAACGGTTTTGCAGAAAACTATTTAGAGCCCTCCTACGAGTGTGATAAATGCATGGATACAGGCATCGTATCCGCAGAAGGCGTTGCCGGTTCTGTTTGCACTTGCTATAAGCAGCAGCTTATTAATTACATATATGAGAAGTCAGACCTTGCTTTCATTGGCAATGAAGGCTTTGAAAGCTTTAATCCCAATTATTACTCCGATATACAGGATGAAAGCAGATACGGAATTAAAAAATCGCCACAGGAGCAAATTCTCCACATTTTTAAAAACTGTAAAACATTTGTCGGGAATTTTACAAGCAGCCAGACAAAGAATATGCTCTTTTGTGGCCGGACAGGCGTTGGCAAAACCTTTATGGCCAGTTGCATTGCAGCAGAGCTTATGAATTCCGGCCATACTGTCCTGTATCAGACAGCTCCCTCCCTTTTTAACAGCATATACGAGTACCGTTACAAATCCTCCAGGGATGAAGAAAGCGACAGTACGTTTTATAAAAGCATTCTGGATGTGGAGCTCTTAATAATAGACGACCTTGGCACCGAATCCCCCAGCGCCATGCGGTATGCCGAGCTTTTAAACATTATTGATACACGATGTGCCAATGACAAAAGAAAGCCCTGCAAGACTATAATAGCAACAAACATAGATTTGAAGCAGCTCTTCGAATATTATGACGAGAGAATTGTCTCCCGCATAACAGGGGGCTTTGATATATATAGATTCGCAGGGGATGACATCAGGAGGCTTAAAAAAGGAGTCCTCTAACCGCTTCAATAAAAGCCGTTTCTACACCCAACATACTGCTAGCCTGCATTATGTAAATAACTGAAATCATCGTAAGCCCCGGAAGCAGCCAAATGAGCTTCTTGGCTCCGGAAGCTTTTCTCTCTATCACTTCAGGCTCATTAACTTCTATTCTCTCTTCTAAAGGATTTAATTTGCATAAAGCATAAAGAAGTAGTACAAACAACACCGCTACAAAAAGAAAGATGATTCCATAAATAAAGAACACAATAATAAGCTGCTCCTTCGGGATATCGGCAAAAACAGAAAAAACGCTGTTGATGTCAGTTTCGGAAGGAGTATTGATACCCGTATCCTGAAACATGGACAAAAGCTTGTTTGATGCATATGTAAACAGAACCACTAGTGCGTTATTGGTGAAATGTGCAAATATGCCGCTATAAAGAGAATTTGTCCTGTAGACAAGAAACCCTATTAGTGCTCCCAGAAGAAACGTCCCGAATATTTTTTGAAAATCCATATGTGTCATACTGAACAGGAATGCCGCTAATAGTATAGCCTTTAATGCGCCAAGCCTCTCATAGCCTCTTTGAATTATTCCCCTGAACAGGACTTCCTCACATATCCCTGCACTTCCTGCAATTACAAACAAATTCAGCAGGAGCTCCCGGCCGTTATCTGCAATTGGAATTTGCTGGACAACAACAGTACCGAAAATTGACTTAACCAAAAGCAGATTAAGTAAATTAAATACAGCCACCAACGGTATGGCAAGAAGCATAATAACAAAAATAATCAAAAGATTAACCGGTTTGGTTGTATTAAGCCTGAGAACAGATTTTAGATCATATCTTCCAATCAGTAAAAACAAAATCCCAGGCAGCATAATCAAGCCAAACTCAGTTATTAAGATGCCTGAGTAAAATTCCCTGGCCTGAACCCTATATCCAATGAAGATAAACAAAGCAATCGTTATGGAAAAAAGCAGAGAGGCTTGTCCTATTCCAACTCTTTTCCCCCTGTTAATATCATTCATTACATAACCTCACTCTCTTAACTTTTTACATTGTAAGCACTCCGTTGGGAGTATCAACAATCATTAAAATATCTTCTTCTTCACCTGTTAAGGCATTTATATAAACTATAAAATCATTTTTATTTAGCTTACCTTTAAATTCATAACAGAACAATTCTTTTTTATAATTGGTCGGGATTATTGCCAGACCTGAGCTTCGAATCTCAAGTTTTTTATTGATTTTCTCCTTGGCCTCCTCAGCAGATATTTTCGGAGTCGGGATATCTCTTTTCACATGGTTTGACAAATAGGTGTTTGCTTCCATACCGATTATCTCTGCATTGTCCATTGCGATTTTCAATTTGATTAGGTCCGGATAAACCGTTACATTATTTTGGCGGTATGCATAGTTTATAGTCGCTACATTGCCATGTGTCATATAATAGGTTTCTTCCATGTTTTCATAGCCTTTTTCTCTCAAAAACTCAGCTCCGGCTTTTCTGACATTATGCATATCAACCTTTATTTCGCCTACGGGTCTGTTATATAACATCCATACAACATGGCCACCCTTTTGTGAAATACCGATATTAATAATGTCCTTTTCATCAGAATTTTTTAATGCTGCATTAAAGCTATAAGTTTTAATAGGACCGCTGTCGCTTTTACCAGCCTCCATAACTTCCCCAACTCTATCATCACCAATAAATTTTTTAACAGCTTCTTTGGCTTCATCTGACTTTATAAATTCACCTGTTAAGCCTTTTGCCTCTGCCGAGGTCATGTGATCAGAAAACGGGCCGTCATAGATAAGTGTGGGATAATCCTGAAAGGTTGTGTTCATTGTCTCTATTTTTTTCATTGCCTCGCTAGAGGAAGTCTTGCTAAACAAGGCTGTCCCCTTATCCGCCAGCTCACCCCACCTGAGTCTTCCGCTGGCAATATCGTTTTGGAGCTCCTTCAGGCTTTTATTTAATTTAGTAGAATATTTGTACATTCGCTCCACAGTTTCCTGCTGCTTCTCGTCCAATGCCTTGCCCTTTATGTTTTGGTTGTCGAGAGCCAGACTCAAATCTCCCACCTGGGTAAGGAATTTTGATGTGCTTGCCAATACCGGTTGTGTAACAGGCAGCTGTCCTAGGTTCGTCTGAGCCATAGTCGCCTGTCTCCAAGCTTCCTGCAAAGTAACAGCGGTTTTTTCGGTAGTAGTGCTAATCATTGATTTGGCAAGAAGGGTTTCAACATTGTTCACATATCCCACCATCTCATAAAATGCTCTGTTGTATTGATTATCCAGCTCATGCCGGAGGTTAGCGGCACGTTTATATTGATAAATTCCCCAGATGGATATGGCACCTATCAATACAATGACTATACTATACATCCTTCTGTCCGAAAGTCGTCTCTTAAAGTCAAGCAGCTTATCCCGTATACCCAATATGTTACCTCCTGTTAAAAAGCCTTCACGATTAATCGTGAGGCTTCTCACCTCCATTCTTTTCTTAGTATTATTTTCTCAATTACATTAAAAAATATTCCTTAATTAAAAATCCTTCTAGCCGCAACAATTACGCCCTCGCTATTTTCTCTGTTTACATCCCCGACCTCAACGTACCCGGTTTTCCTTCCCGCATATAAATAGATACCACTGCCTGTATAGACTCCAACACAAGTAACAGTATCACTTTCACCTTCTCCTGTCCCTGCCAGGAATAATAAATCGCCAACCTGTGCATCCTCAGGTCTTATTTCGACTCCTGATGAAAGCTGCCCCTCAATGCTTACAGGCAGATTAATGCCGTTGATTCGTGCACATATATAAACAAGCCCTGGAGAGTCTATGCCATGCCAGCTTCTTCCGTTTATCATATATGGGGCGCCCTTAAACCGTAGAGCCGTTGATGCAAAGTCATTGGCATTAGTGACAGGAATCGGTTCATTGGGCTTTAAATGAATAATGCCGCTTCCCTTAATCCAGCCTGTTTTATTTCCAGGCAAATAAACCTCGTTGGCATCACCTGAGCTGTTAAAGGATAAAAGCTCGGTTCCCATGGGTGCATCTACAATAGTAGTTCCCCCTGACAGCCTTGAGTAAATCTCCTTCTGCCTGCTTGTTACAATTATCTTATGACTATAGCTGCGCCCGTATATACTGGAGACATTTTTGTCAATATATTTCTCCTTCATCCACCCTGTATTGCCGTCAACCGCTCTTACCTTCGCCCAGCCATTCTCTCTTTGAATTATTCTGACCGGTTGATTGTACAATGCCTGAGTAACCCTCTCAGACTTCACATCAGGGCTTATATATATATCCGCGACACTTTCCGCAACAACACCTGCATTCTCATCCATAGGTATTCCATTTACATAATCAACAGAGCTTTTAGCGCCGTCAACCGTCAGCTCCTCATCCTTTGACACCTCTTTTGCCCTTGTGCCACACGAAACAGCAGATATTGCTATTACTGCCGCCAGAATAAGAAAAAGAAACAAGTAAATTGATTTATTATGTACATTAATTTTCTTTTTTTTCATAATCACAACTCCACAAAATTAAGACTACTGCCGCATATTTCGCGAGCAATTTCGACCTCCCGTTGCTTACATGTAAATATCAGCACCTGCTTTTTTTGGTACTCTTCGAAAATATATTTTATTGCAAGTGCTGTTCTCTTGTCATCAAATTGCGAAAAAACCTCATCCATCATAACCGGCAGGCTTTCTCCCTCTCCCTGGATAATATCAAGCATTGAAAGCCTTAGTGCCAGATACATCTGGTCGGCTGCAGCTCCGCTTAAAGTTTGCACGCTTTTAACATCTCCGCCCTCAGGTACAGAAATCATAAGCGCCAACTTATCATCCCCGCGAAGGTCCACATATCTGCCCCCGGTTAATCCGTCTATTATTTCGCTCATTCTGCAGTTTAGACCTGGCGCAAAATTACGCTTTATCTCAGCCCCTGCTTCCATCAGCACTTCATGGGCCAGTTTGAGAGCATTCCCCTTATACCTTAACTGGGCAATCTTTTCCTTTGTGGACGATATCTCTTCCACTACCTTTTGCCAATCATCGTTTTCTGACTGGCTATCCTCAAGGAGACCTTCATAGTACTTTTCCTTTAGTGCACAGTCCATTAAGCCTTTTTTTACTCTATCTGTCTCGTCTTTAAGCTTTGCCTTTAGTTCATCTAATTCAGAATCGTAAATAATAGTTTCCAGGTTTTCCTTGTTAAAAGCTTCAGTATAATAAACCTCCATATTATACGCCTGCGAAATACCCTTATCCAGTAAAACACTTAAATCCTCAAGCTTGTGAGTCGTTTCACTTAATAACAGCTTTAAATCAGCTAAGGATGATACTTTTTCGTCATAAAGGATTGATACTCTGTTTAGTGAAGCATCAAGCATTGCTGCAGTGGAATCACCAGCAGCCACTTCTGCAATCCTAACCGCTTTGTCCTGGTCAGGTTCAGCCTTTGGAGCCACAGCCTCTTTTCTACCTGACCTTTTTCCAGAGGTCAGAATAGCTGCGCCAAGGGATACCACCAGCCCGCTGCCGAAAATAGCGGTCAGATACATGGGAATGTCCATTCCGAATCTCACCACAGCATATATAAATAATATCAAAAAAATAACGGCTGATGTTAAAAAAATCAGCGGCACTGAAATCAGTGCTTTTTTGGGACCTTTATCTCTTTTTCTGCGTAAAATTTCTTCCTTTTGTTGAGCTTGGGCATGTATACCTTCACCGCTATTTTCAGCCAGTATACTTTCCGGCTCCCTGAGTTCCTTAAGCACTTCTCTTAAATATGCTTCCTTTTTCAGATTTTGGTCCAGAAGCTCCCGAAGCTCAATTAAGCCTCCTATATGCTCTAAGTACTTCATTTTAAAATCAAGCTTCACATGACGGCTCTGTATCATCTGCAATTCCTGCAAAGACAGGAGTCTTTGTTCTTTTTGCGCATGAAGCCTGTCTCTTTTTTCCTGAAGAATTTTAAGTTTCTCCTCTAGCCTGTTTATGGGCTGTGTTGTAGTTCTTTCAGTCCCGATGTTCTTTTTGAGGGCTTCTGTCAAAGCTTTTTCCGCCCTGCTGTATGAAATCTCCTCTGCTCCTGTACTGCTGACATTTGCAAGCTTAATGGCTAAGGCTTCCGAACCGTCTGCGCTTATCCTGACATTCATCTGACTGATGAATGCTGTTCTGTCAAAGGTTTCCTCATCTATCCCCAGCTGCTTTTCTGCAAACATCGGAAGCTTATCCTTACCCAAAGTAAATTGATCGGAAATCTCGTTATAAGAGCTGTCAAAAATCAAAAGCTCGTTCTTTTCAAAATCGCGTTCAACTCTATATGTGCTTCCATCGTCAAGAGTGTAGAGCATGGTTCCCCCAAACTGGTCACCATGCCAGGGAGAATACATTTTTTGAGGTTGTATAAATCCATTCCTGGACTGGCCGGTACCTCTGATGCCATAAAGCATTGCCCTGATAAAGCTTTGTAGTGTCGATTTGCCGGCTTCGTTTATTCCGAATATTAAATTAATACCTTTTTTCAAAACAATGGTGCTGTTTAAAAGCTTTCCGAATCCTTTGACCTCAATTTTCTCTATATACATACCCTGCCCTCGTCTATTGCCTCCATACCATAATAAAGTGCCTTCATTATCAGGCGTTTCTCTTCATCTACAGAGGTATTCTCAACTCTCTCCAGCATCTTACGGACAAAAACCCCCCTAAGACCGGGTTCCTTTGCAATTTTCTCAAAATCATAATCCGGTGCCGTCTGATCAATAACCTTTACATAGAAAGCCTTTTCTTTTAATATCCCGGTTACATTGGTTACGTTTATTTTAAAATCATGAGATATGTAACCCCTGACAAAAATTCTGTAAAGGTTATCTTTGTTCCCGGCTTCCTCCATGGCCATAGCAGCCTTTAAAGCCACCTGCTCATCACTGAAACAATTACCAGCTTGCATTTGCAAATCTATGAAACGCCTTTTGCCTGTTCTCTTGAAAACAGCCTGGACATCACTTTCCTCTCCCGGGTGCTTTGCAATTGACGCAATTATAATGCCATGCTCCCCTTCCTCATCAAACCCGAGAGGCTCAGGACTCCCTGCGTTAAAAAAGCGTTTTTTACTTCCTGCATATAAAAAGCTTGAGTGGAAATGTCCCAAGGCACAGTAATCAAATCCGCAAGCTTCAATATCCCCGCTGTCAATTGGTTTATATGCATCTACACTAAACGGCATATCCAATGTACCGTGGTATGCTAAAATGTTAATCCATTCATTGTCCAATTCCTGTTTTTCCGGAAAAGCGCAGTACACTCGCACTCCTGTATGGGGCTGCTCAAAAAAAGAAGCCTTTTCATCAAGTATATGAACATTAGACGGCCAATTCCAGTTGTAATAAAAGGAATCCACTGTTAATGGATCATGATTTCCCGGCACAATGATAATGGGTATGTCCGGTATCCTTTGAAACTGATCACATATAAAATGAATGGTGCTTTTTTTAGAATAGTTATGCTCATATAAATCGCCGCAAATCAGAAGCATATCAACCTGTTCGGCTTTGGCTAAATCTATTATCCTGCTCAGCGCCCCTTTAAGCTCCTGCCTTCTTTGCTCCGGTCTTCCGTCCATATCCGAAAGAGATGTAAAGGGTGCGTCTATGTGAATATCACCGCATTGAAGCAGTTTAACTCTCACTAACATTTCACCTCCATCGGAAATTTGATTCGATTGTCAAATCTCCTTCAGCTCTCCGTCCTGAACAAAATAGGATATGCTCAATACGGGGCTTGTAATTTCTTTTGTAAATTGCTTTATTATAAGCTGAGTATTTGGATAGACCCTTTTAAGAACGGATATCTCTCCCTCACCCCGGGCTTTTAAATATCCCGAAAGTGCTTTTCTCTCAAACTCAAGCTCTTTTATCTTGTCTTGTACCTTAAACAGCTTGTCATTAATTTTTTCATAGCCCTTTTTTTGTTCCTTTGTAAGCCCGCTGACATTAGTATATACTGAGGCTTCATACTTTAAATACTTAAGCTCGTCCTTTAACTTTTCAATTTGATCAGTAACCTTCATAAGTGAAGACTGCAGTGCATTTCTGTTAAATCCGGACACACTTACAATAGTTCTCATTTCTGCAGCTGAGCCGATCAGTGCTGAAACAACCCTGACATCTGCGTTGACTGCCCCGCCGATAATTTGACCCTTTAATGAATCAAGTATGACCTCCTTGGCTTTGATCGTGGAATTCAGGCAATAGAAGCCTATATGCAAAGTACCGCCGCATTCGATGGTAACATCGGATGCGAATTTTGTATATATATTTCCTTTGCTGCGAATGATTGCTTTATTTTTACCAGCTACACCGCCTTTAATATATATGCTTCCTTCCTCGCTTACGATTTCCTTGACTCCTCCGACACCATAATCGCCCAGTATTTCGATATCCTTTCGCGCTTTTATGGAAAAACCGTCCTCTATGGTTCCCTTAACTGTCAAATACCCGTCAAAGTCTATATTTCCTGTTTTATAATCAATATCTCCGTCAACTTCAAGATGATTTGAAACACTTATTCTATCTGCGGTATAATGAACCGCTCCATCTATAGCCGCGTAGAGAACAGTCATTTGTCCATCATCTACTTCCTTGACTGTTTTTCTGTCATACATCAAAGGCAGGTCCTGCCCCGGTACCGGCTGCAGCGGCCGTCCCTTTACTGATTTACCAGGTGTCCCGCTAGTAGGGTGTATCTTTTCTCCCAGCCAATCTCCGGCAACGACTCTATTTATGAGATTAAGCTCATAATGATTTACATTGCCGTCCTCTTTTGCACTGGGTCTTGCTTCCTTCAGGTTGTACATGGTGATAACTGCGGCCTTGCCTCTGACAGGCGGAATACCTTCGGCTACCAGGATTTTCTCACCATTTCTCATTTTACTTAGCAGAACTTTGTTTTTTATGCCGAATGTGACATTTTCGTCCTTTAGCTTTTGCACAATCTCTTTAAACAGATCGGCTCGTTTATCACCTGAAAGCTCTTCCTCGCTGGCATTAAGTGTAATATACGCCCTAAGCTCATCCTCCGATATCTCGACTTCAACCTTCTGCTTGGCTTGAGCAAACTTTACAGGAGGCATAGGAGCGTTTACAAGCGCATTTCTTACTGCAATAATGCTTGTTATTTCAATCTCTGGGTGTGACATTATAACTTTATTAAAACTTTCAAGGCTAACACCCTTTTGAAATGTTTCAATATAGAAGCCATCTTCTTTTTGCGTTATACGGAAGTACTCAGATTTGAATATCTCTTTTTGCATCTCAACTCTCCTAAAAGTGCTTGATTGCTCCTACGTTTACAGCTACAAATATACTTTTACAGCTACAAATAGTAAGTTTTCTATCTATAGGGTGATAATTCGACAATTAATATGTGTATTCCTTCTTTATAGTGCAAATACGGATGCTGCTGCTTTGAGCCTGTATGTAGTGAGCGCAAAATAAATCCGGTGAGCGATTCTTTATCGTCACTCACCGGAATAGTGTGTCAGTATTTATCTCTATCTTCTCAGCTTTTCTCTGTTTCTCTCCTCAAGTACATTCTCCAAAGCCTCAGCTTCATTGACTGCTGTTTCGATTTGCTCAAGCATCTCTTCATTTTCGACGCTGGCTAGAATCTGATGCTTAAACATATTTACTGTGCTCTCCATATAAGCAAGCTTTGTGCTTATTCTTTCAAGCTCCTTTTTTTCCTCCTTCAATCTGCTGATAAGCTTTTGATCCATTTCTATTACCTTCTGCAGATCGTCACTAATCCGCTCATCCCTTGCAAAGTTCAGCTTTCTGCTGTTATCGTTAATTCTCGTAGCTACTGAGCTGACATCAATCCTGCTCAGTTCTCTTGTTCTGATGCAATAGTTGTTTAAAAGCTTAATATAAACAATGACAAGGTTTAGGGTCCTCTCAACTATTCTCTCTTTTAAATAGCTGTACTCACTTGCAGAATATGATTTGAAAATCTCATTCTTATCATCCATCATCCTTCTGAGCTTATGTCCGTAAGCACCGGTTGTATTTCTCCTGGCCTCGCTGGATAATCTGTTTGCCTGGCGGTTTAAGTCCCTAATTTTCCAAAGCTTTTCCTGGCGGCTGTAATCCTCTTGAAACTTTTTATCTGAAAGGGTTTGGATCACAGATATTACATATATGACAAAGCTGAGCGGTGTCATTAGTCCGCGCACAGTGAGTAGAATAGGAATGCTGCTGGCAAGCGTATTTGTCAAAATCAGCGAAGCTGCCAATATAACAATATTCCTAAACTTAAACAATGCACTCAAAACCATCCTTGCTCTCATCAGGACCAACCACCCATCTTAATTACTGTGATAATTTGTTCTCTGTCTTTTCCTTAACCTCAAAGCCCTGCTCGCTGCTTAACAATGCTTCGGCTCTGGCCTTTGCCCGCTCTCTTGCCGAGTTCATATCAAGCCTTTTAAGCTTCATGTCTATATTGGTATCAGCAAGTGACTCAACAGCATTGGCACGGGCAGTCTTTTTATTTACAAGCTCCCTTGCTCTCTCCATACTTTCGTTAACGCTTCCTACAGTATTGCTCTTAGAAGTATACTTTGCGTTGACAGAATTGATATTCTCGCGAAGCTGAGCCATTTTCGCCTGAGATTTAAGGGTCTTAAGCTCATTTAGCTTCGCTGTCATTTCAGATTCGAATATCTTGTAATCAGCACGTATTTTCTCTACTTCTGCCATTGCAGTATCGTAGGTGGCCTTATGGGTCTCATAAGTAGTCTGATACTCCTCCTCATGCATAAGAAGCTCTATAAGCAAATCCTTGTCTCCTTGCTTTTGAGCAGCCTCTATCCTCGCTCTGATAGTAGCAAGATTTTTCTCCGAATTCTTCATTTCAATCTTTATAAGCTCGGCATTTGTTTGAATATCAATAATTTGCTGCTCCGCTTCCTTCCGCGCTTTCGCAATCTGAAGCTTAATATCTTCGAATAACAGCTCGGGATTGTTTTCCTCAGCTCTGCCTAATAACCGTCCAAAAAACCCTCTAATCAATGCTCCTAATCTACTGAAAAACCCCATAGTAACAGCCTCCTTGTTCTTTAATTGACTAAAAAACCATACAATATAAATTTACAATATTTAGTACCCAATGTAAAGCACATAAAGCTGCTTCATTGTCTTTCATGTGCAAAATCTATCTTTTCGTGCATCATCCTATACCTTTCGGGTAGCAAATCCATGTCGTCACACTCCTCCAATGCAAGCTGTGTCATAAACTGGACCTGCTGAGTGCTTGGTCTGCACCGTTTTAATGCCTCTTTCATAATACGCTCAGTGAGTACGGTTCCATCCTCTTCATCCTCATTTGCAAGCTCATACGCTTTCCTTACAATTGTCTCGATTTCTGCCCCCGTGTAGTTTTCTGTCTCGTCTGCAAAGGGTCCGAAATCAGTAATGTCCGTTTCAAACTTATATTTTTTTATCATTATTTTAAATATTTCCTCCCGCTCCTTGGCATCCGGCAGAAGTATAGGAATCTTCTTGTCAAACCTCCCGGCTCTTTTCAGTGCCGGATCTATCATGTCCGGTCTGTTGGTAGCGGCAATAAAAATAACCTTTCCCCTATTATTGGTATTACCTGTGAACTGTAAAAATTCGCTGAATATATTTCTGCCTACTCCACTATCTCCCCTGTCACCTCTTTGGAATGCTGTGTCCAATTCATCTACAAAAACAATGACAGGCTGCTGGGACTGAGCTCCTAGCAGGCATTTTTTAAAGTTTTTCTCACTCTCTCCCACATATTGCCCAAGTATTCTTGCCATGTCTATTTTAACACAATTAAAGCCGCTTGCTTTTGCAAGTGCGTTAACCAGCAGTGTCTTACCTGTCCCGGAGGGTCCACAAAGAAGTATTCCCATAGGTACTCTTCTAAGGTCCCCCTTCATAATAGGCTTCACAATATTTTTTATCAAGTAATCCTTGGCTTTATCCATACCCCCGATGTTTTCAAAGCCTATCTCAGGGTATATAAACTCTAGCACATCCCCATATTCCTTCTGTAGAACGGAATGCTTCTTTTCCTTGATAAACTCAAAGCTTATAGGAACATTCTCCGCCTCTGCCTTTAGCTTAATATCCTTAATGGACTTTTTGCTCAGTCCTGATGACAGCATAGCAAACTCGTCCGGGCTGATATCTGTCTTTACGTCATTATCCTTAAGAAGATAATTAATATATTCCCTTCTTTGTTCCTCATCAGGAAGCCCGACAAATATGGGCTCTACCCTGTAGGCTGATTTGAAAAGCTCACGGCTTACATCGGCGATATTATCAGCCATCATAAAAATTGTGCTTCCAACGGCAGAAATCTTCCCATTTGCAGACCACTCGCAAAGCCATATCAGTGAGACCCTTTCCTCCATTGACATACTTGCAATGTCGTCAGATGGAATTAACTTCTCAGTATGCTGAATAAACAGGGCCATCTTTGTCTTCTGAAGTGCCATGTCTATAAAGGGAAATAGCTTCGAAGGCGGCCCGTTCATCAGCTTCTCGGCTGCATTGGAGGTTATTATGTTAAACTCCTGCTCCATTCCCGGGTTTAAAAAAGTAAGACCCCTTGAAATGTCATAAAACGCCACAATGCCAAAACCTCTTGGCTTTATAAATTCCTCAAAAATATACCTGTCCATATATCTGTAATTGTCAACAAGATCCCTAACATTGAAATAAAAAAGGAACTCGTGGGAAATACCTGATTTATATTTGCTTAGAAATTCATCATACCAAAATGTTTTAGCAGCAGGCAAAGCAATACCTCCGTTCAATAGGCTATAAATTATACGTAAATAGAGAATAAATGTTTTATCATACCAGATTATTCTTTTTGATGGCTCTTATTATTGCCTCCTCTTGATTTTTTATATGCTGTTGTGCCACTTTCATTGCCAAATCCGGATTACGGCCGGTAATGGCATCACAAAGCTCCATATGCTCTCTCATTAGTTCCTTTGAGCTGGAGTAATCCTTTATATATATAACCCTAAACCTTTGGACCTGCTCCCTTAGGTTGTTGGAAATCTGAATAAGCTTATCGTTTCTTGAAGCACGATAAATTATGTCATGGAATTCGACATCCTTCTTAATTTGACCCTGATGATTCTCCTTCTCAACATAGCTGACAAATTGGTTATGAAGATGTAACAGCTCCTTAATTTCATCCTCCGTAATACGGGAAGCCGCAAGTGAAGATGCCAGTCCGTCTAAAGTGGAGCGAACCTCCAGCACATCCATAATATCCTTCACGGAAAGATCTGCTACATGAGCTCCTTTTCTGGGCATCATTTCAACAAGTCCTTCCAGCTCAAGCTTTCTAATCGCCTCCCGGACCGGAGTTCTGCTGACCCCCATCTTTTCTGCCAACTGTACCTCCATAAGCCTTTCTCCGGGCTTTAGCTCTCCAACGATAATAGCCTCTCTTAATGTGTTGAAAATGACCTCCCTCAACGGCTTATAATCGTTCAGGTTAACTTTTGATAATTTTCCTGCCATCCTCATGCATCTCCTTAATCTCTATAATCATAATTAACAGTTTTCGAATAAAAGCACTGCCACTTTTTATCACTTGCTATTTTTTTGTAAGCTGCAGCAGCAGTTTTGCTGTTCGGAAATACTCCAAATACGGTAGGTCCGCTTCCGCTCATCAAACTACCCAGCGCTCCAAATTCACACAGCTTTCTCTTTGCTTGCTGTACAACTCTGTATCTTTTGAGCGTTACGCTCTCAAGTACATTTCTCATCCCCTTAGCGACAGCTCTTACATCCTTACGCTCCAATGCGGCTATGATATGATTTGTATCTGGCCTGTCCGTATCTTCTATTTGGGAAGCATCCAGATTACCGTATACCCAGGAGGTAGAAACTCCTATCCTGGGTTTAACCAGCACTATATCCACATTATTGAATCCAGGCAGGTCAGAAAGCCTATCCCCTATCCCTTCCGCAAGCTTAGTTCCTCCTGTTACGCAATAGGGTACATCAGCACCAAGCTGTTTTCCAAGTCTTCTTAGCTCATCAGTATCAGCGCCCAAACCAAACAAGTCATTCATTCCCCTTAATACGGCTGCCGCATCTGAACTGCCTCCTGCTAATCCTCCAGCCACAGGAATCCTTTTAATAATTTTTATGTATACACCGCCTTTTATGCCGTATGACTCCATCATAGCCATAGCTGCCTTCCAGGCAATATTTGTATTGTCATTGGGCACCCATTTGCTGTCGCACTCAAGGCTTATACCATCTTCCGCCTTCTCAAGTATGACCGTATCGTGAAGGTCTATTGTCTGCATAATCATTTTCAAATCGTGGTATCCGTCCTCCCTCTTTCTTACCACATCAAGAGAAAGGTTTATTTTGGCAAAAGCCTTGTTTTCAATCCTACTCATTTTTACCTCTGCTTCAACCCATTCGATTAAAGTATATTATATACAAAAAACATTATCATTACAACAAGAAGTGCTTGAATTCTCCCTTTCAAGCACTTCTTGTTGTTTAAATGCCTTATATAAATACATTTACCTGCTATAGCCTTTTAGGTATAAGTATTTGTGTTCCGGGTGCTAAAATATCCGGATTTTCAAAATCATTATCCTTCTTTAATCTCTCAATTGTAGTGCTGTATTTTTTTGCCACCTTCCAGAGAGTATCATCAGACTGGGCAAAATATATAATAACACTGGGACGGTTCTCCAATCTTTTTTCATCAAGGGGCGCCTCTGAAGCCTTTTCAACAACAGGTATATTGACTGTTTTATTTATCCTGTTTATGAAACCTATTACATAACGCACCTCTATTTCGCCGGCAGAAATAACATTGTAGTTTATATGCTCAATGTTCATTTCTACATCAAGCCTCATACCTTCCCTGGCTCCTTTAACATCCAACACCTGCTTGAAGGGCATCTCCCGGTTGATGCAGCAGACCGGCTCATCTTCCCTGTCTGAAAGGTAAAGAACATTACATCCTATGACACCTTCAATACTGACACGTTCATCCGAAACTGCACTGTTTGATAAATAAAGTTTGCCCAGTATATTAAATATTTCGGATATATTGGGAGCCTCGTCGTCAATCTCAATTATTTCCTTTATGACAACCTGGCTTTTGCTATCTGCCGCAAGCTCCTCCATTGAAATTTGCTTTTTTTCAAGTTCAAGCCTTGCAAAGGGGCTATATGCGTCCTCTACAAGCTCCAACTCTTTTTTACCATAGCATTCCGCAAAAACATTCACCGAAACCTCACACTTTAGCTGACGCAGTTCCCCGTCATTATCTTCCCAGGCCTCAAAAACTGCATCACGTAAATCCAACTCAACATTACTAAAGGATAATTCGTCGGCGTCCGGCAGCTCTATTGATTGTGAAAATGGTATTTCGTGCTCCATTGTCTGTATACTTTTTACCTCATCATCCCCTATATACAGAGTAGATACACTTAATTCTCCATCCACAATTAATTTATCATCGAGCTGTTTAAACTCTTTACCGGTGATTTTTACGTCGCTTCGCAGTATTTCTAATATACTGGGCTTTCCTGTGGGTATGTCAAGCACCTCGTTAACATGACAAACTTCGCTGTCCGCTCCGATGTAAGTGTTCACGAGTGCTGTGCTTCTTAATATCTGCACCTCCTCTACACCGTCGATGTCCTGAGCCACATACTGCTCTTCCTGGCTGTTTATCCTGCCGTTAAGGCTTATAATAGCTTTCACATTCACTTTTCTTGAGTTTATTAATTCATATTCCATATGCTCAATATCGCACTTTACCCTGCATTGCATTCCCTGACGTGCATTGGGGATATCCATGGAATACTGAAAGCTGGCTGCAGTATTTATGCTTTTTATTAGCTGCTCAGGATCATCGGAAACATACAAAATTTTATACCTGACCATCCCGTTAATGAGCAGTGCATCAGGTGCAACCTCGGCACTGTTGACAAACACATCGCCATCCAATAACAATATACGGGTTATGTCCGGCTTTGTATCCGGCACTATAATATCGCTTTCAACTATAGTCTGAGTCGAGTCCCCACCTATAGGTTGATTGAGCCTGACAGCCTCCATGACTAACTCAAGAGACATTTTAAATCCCCCTCCCACGTGACTTAGAAACAATTTTCTCTTTTAATGTATATTGATTAGGTTTTGGAATTATTACAAAAAAACAGTCCAATCATATGATTGGACTGTTTTTTAAGGCAATTTGGTTATTTATCGTTCTCATCGTCAACTTACAAGAATTTTTTTGTTATCCTTGCAAATCACAAGTTCCACTGCTTTCGTAAGAATATCTGTATAGCTGTAGGAAACTCGCCTTGTGGTTTCATAATCATTTTCAAACTTGATGATGAAGATGCTGGGGTAAGAATTTTCTATGATTCCCTCTTTAATAAATGCCTTCTTTCTTCCTTTATTGGCCTTTAGTTGAACTTTCTCGCCAATACATGACTCAATGTTCTTCTTGATTTGAAACAAGTCACTCTTTTCCGCCATTTAATCACCTCATCTTCTGTTTTCAGCATTATACCACAAAGCGCAGTGTTTGTCAAAAATTTATATTATAACAGTAGCAAATTAATTATGTCAAGTACTTTCCCAAATTGTTGCTAAATAATTATATTATTGCCGGCTAAAAATTTAATGATATGGCTCCATAGGGTAGCCTTCCCGGTATTTTCCCCTGGTTTGTATACCACCTATTCCAGTTTTTCCCGTTATCGTATTATCAATTACCTCCTGAGCCTTAAGTACTTTATCGACACTGGTAAAAGCAATTTTTTCGCAAACTCTGACAGGATCAAGAGCATGTATAAGTTCCCTAAAGGGTGCACTGGCATAATTTGCTCCGGCTTTTATCAGCTCATTGTACAACGACTGACACGCTCCGGCAAAAATAACAAGTCCGTCCATATCGTTGTTAAACTTCCTGGCTGCCTTAACTGCATCAATAAAATATTGTGAGTTTCTATAGGCTGATACATTTGTGTAGCTGTCATGACCTTTAATAAAGCCGTCATGACCTGTCAAAACCAAAATATCGGGTCTGTGCTTATCCAAAAGCCCTTTAACGCTATTGGGCTGATCCTTCTCCGGCACATAATGCCCTGCAGCCGTAAGCCCTAGACGTTTGTATTCATCAAGGCAGTTTTCCAAATATTCTTTATCTCCGTCTAAATGGAGTACTTTGCCGGGTATCCTGATTTTACCCGTCTCATCATCTGAGGTATCTCTAATATAAGCTTTTTTTGAGTATCCTCTAAACCGGGTGCCATAGTAACTTCCTATTCTTCTTTCCAAGTCTCTTTTGTGTTCATTATTTCTTTGCGCAATGTGGCAGCATTTTTCACGGTACTCTCTCACCTTGTGTACAGGCTGCAGCTCCAAATCCGTTTCTGGTGCATCAGCCTCTATCCTATAGCTGATCCCTTTCAAAGTAACAATTCTTTCCCCATTTATTTCCTTAATGTCTGTGACCTTAAAGAAAATATCAAAACCATAGGATCTTCTTGCAACAATATCTCCTATCTTTAGCTGTTCCATCTCCTCACCACCATTTGTAATAAATTCGCACCGCGTTGGCAGTAGCCCCTTATTACATACTATGTGGTACGGCTTTGAATTGACTAATAAACTTGAGAGAAATTTCTAATAAATTTTTTATGGTAATCCATCTCCCCGGTTACTTCCCGCAGACGCGCCATAAAGCTTCTCTCCGACCAGCTTCTTCTGCTGTTGTAGTAACGGTTTGCAACTCTCCAGAACTTCTGGGGAAACTGAAGGATAATCTTAAGTACTACAAAATCATCCTTGCTGAGAGGCTCTACACTACAGTATTTATCTAAAATACTTATAGCTTTTTTAATATCCCAATTACACTTTCGCATTTTCCGTCTGATTAAGTTGGCCACATCATACACTCTAAGCTCGTAACAGCAATAATCAAAATTAATGATATGTACCTTATCATCGCCCATAATAATATTGCGGTGTGCATAATCATGGTGGCAGAAAAGTTTATCTCCCCTTGTTTTCTCTACCAGTTGAGCGTAATTTGAAGCATTAAGCTCGCTGATGGCATTTTCCCCGTCCTCATAAAAGGAGTCGACGCATTCAAGCAGCATCCTGTCAAATTGTCCCATGCTCTTTTGCGCCAGCCTCTTCATCTTCCTTATATCCTCAAGCCTTTTTGAAAAGTATGCAGGCAGCTTCCCCAGCTCATTCCTGACCCTGCAGTCGGCTGGCGGGATATACCCTTTTGAAGCTTTGTGAAGCTCCCCCAAAGTCCTTGACGCTTTTTGAATATCCTTCTCACTTTCAAAATCGCTTTCCCGGCCATCTATATAATCCACCATTGCATAACAGTTGTTCTCGAAGTTAAAGTATGGCTTACCGTCTATTGTGTAAAGATACCTGTCTAAACAAGTAAATCCGTTGTTAACTAAGTGTTCCTTGGCTCCATGAACAAACAGCAATCTGTCTTCAGAAAAGGGTATTCTTTTTAATGCCTTGCGCCCCTTTGACGTGTCTATTAAATACAAATCCCTGTACATAATAATACTTTTTACATTCAGATCATATTTATCTGCAACCTCTCTGTCCAAGCCCAGCATATAAGTTCCTTTCTCTGCTACATCGCAGCCGCACCATATCATATGTCCATGTTAAACCCGGAGCATTAAATTATATGCATTTTAAAGAGGATATAGAATGAATGGCTATGACAATAAAAAAGAGGAGCTGTTAAGCTCCTCTTACCCGCAGCCGTTTAATACTCATACATAATTCTCTGCATCTCGTATAATGTATCATTTAATTGAGACCCTATGGAATAGAATATCTCCTCAAGCTCATCCGCATCTGCCGATGCAAGATCAATAGCGTCACCTTTACTAAACTTCATCTTTGATTTGTTTTTCAGCTCACTGGCTTGTATATTGCATGCTATAAGGTCCCGTCCATTCTTCTGTAATCTCAATTTGTATAACTCAGAGTTCTTAGAGCTGCTTTTTGAGTCGACCTTCAAGCTCACTATGTACTGCTCACCCCGGGAATGCATAAAGGCACTGTATTCACCATAATCGATACCGGATGCGTTTTTGCCTTTTTCACTGCGCTTATAATTAAGCTCCATAGTACCCTCATATTCAGTTCTTAACCTAATACCTCTGTAGTCATCGCCATTATAAATATACAGGTTTGCAATTTGGTCTCCCAACCCTAGCTTTCCTTCACTTATGTTTATCTCGGTGACAATAAGATCGTCCTTGCCGTGGAAACGGTTTATTGTTACTACATTGCTGTTGTCAAAGATGATTCTCCTGCTTACAATATTGCCCTTCTTATCAACAATAGATGAAATAGAGACAACAATCTCCTCGTCCTCATCATCAAAATCATCTTCTAAGTCCAGGTCTTCTCTGGCGTCCTCTATTTCCTCTTTTAGATTTTCTACAATTTCCTTTCTCATATCCTCATCGGGAATAGAATCCTCATAATAATATCCGTATGACAGCTTTTCGCCTAACTGTGCGTATTTTGCTATAATGTTTAAAACCTCATCGTCTTTTTGCAGCTCAGAGAGCACCTTATCCGCAATAATGTTTAAGTCCCTTTCGGTAAACTTCAGTTCAACATTCTTATATTTTTTCAGCTCCATTGCAGATTTGGCACTGCCGGTATTCCATGTGTATATGCGGACAGGTCCGTCACCTTTGGATATATCAATGCTTTTGGACGGTATATTCTTAAATGCTAGTTTGGCGTATCTGTTAATGGCTTTATCAAGAACTTTAATATCCTGACCTAACTGTTTTTTTAACTCCTGCATTTCTTCAAAATCCAGATCTGTTTCACTGCCAGTGATATTAGTGAGTGCTTTTGAAATCTCGTCCTTTTTTGCTATAAAGCTTCTATCATAAAGAACAGGCAGCCCTATGCCCACAATATCCTTGTCGGTATACAGGATAGCGTCTGCCAGTACATTATTCATGTATTTACAGCTTGCATACAATGATGACTGCCCTTTGCCATAATCAATCTGAGCCCGTATTTCTAAATCCTTTAGAATCGATTCCAGCATTCCCAGATCGCCCACCTGGGTTACGGTAATTCCTACATCTTTACTAAAGGGCTTTATGTCGGTAGTCTTTACCACCTTTTGGTATATTTCATCCAATGAAAATAGCTTATTGCGTGATTCCAGCTTGCCGTAATAAGCTTTGGGGGCAATCGCCCACAAGTTATTGAATACCAAAATGCAAATTAATACAACTGCTGCAATTGACCCTATAATAACCGGCAGTTTCTTGCTGTTCTTTTTTCCTGCTTCCTGGTTTGGAATGGTGGTCTCAGTATTTTGTTGTACCGGTGAACCACAAGAGCTGCAGAATTTAGTTCCTTCGTTTAATTGAGTTCCACATTTTGCACAAAACATTGGTGCTCCTCCTATTATATCTTTTAGTGTCATAGACAGAAGAAAATGAAAGCCCCCTGTTTTTTATTCTCAGGGGCTTTCAATGATCGTCCGTTTAATCCTTTTGTGTTTAGACCTGTTTAACCCTCTGCGAGCTTTTTGTATGTCTCATAACGCTCTTTTGCATGCTTTTCTGCTTCTTCGAAGAGATCCTCAGCTCTTTCAGGGAATGACCTTGTTAATGATGAGTATCTGACCTCACCCATAATAAAGTCTCTGTATGATGCGGTCGGCTCTCTGGAGTCCAGTATAAACGGATTCTTTCCTTCCTCCTTAAGAGCAGGATTGTATCTGTAAAGGTGCCAATAGCCTGCTTCAACCGCTCTCTTTTCTTCGAGAATTGATTGTCCCATGCCAAGCCTCAAGCCATGATTTATGCAAGGTGCATACGCAATTATGAGAGATGGTCCGGGATACTTCTCAGCCTCTATCATTGCCTTAATGAGCTGATTCTGGTTTGCTCCCATTGCCACTTGTGCAACGTACACATATCCATATGACATGGCAATCATTCCAAGGTCTTTTTTCTTAACTGACTTTCCTGATGCAGCAAACTGTGCAACTGCACCTGTTGGTGTAGCTTTAGATGACTGTCCGCCTGTATTGGAGTACACCTCGGTATCAAATACAAGAACATTTACGTCTTCATTGGACGCAAGCACATGGTCAAGTCCGCCAAAGCCTATATCATAAGCCCAGCCGTCTCCACCGAGTATCCACTGTGATTTTTTCACAAGGTATTCGCTGTTATCCAAAATCTCTTCAAATAAAGCCTTTGCCTCAGCATCTGCTGAATCCTTGGCTACATATTCACTCAAAGCAGCTTTCACTTGTTTTGAAGCAGCCCTTGAGCCTTCTGCATCATCCATGCTTTCAAGCCAGGCTGATAAAGCTGATTTTAGCTCCTCAGGCAATTCCATCGTAAGAGCTTTTCTGCATTTATCTGCAATACCGTCTCTTATCTGCTTTACAGCCAGGTACATACCGTATCCGAACTCTGCATTGTCCTCGAACAATGAGTTAGCCCAAGCAGGTCCAAAGCCTTCCTTGCTAGCACAATAAGGCGTTGACGGTGCACTTCCTGCCCAGATTGATGAACAGCCTGTAGCGTTGGCAATCATCATTCTGTCGCCGAAAAGCTGTGTAAGAAGCTTAGCATATGGAGTTTCTCCGCAACCTGCGCAAGCGCCTGAGAATTCAAGCAATGGCTCTTCAAACTGACTGCCCTTAACTGTTGTGGAGCCCATGGGGTTCTTCGGTTTGAGTGTCATTGCATAATCCCAATTGGTCCTTTGTTCAAGCTGGGTCTCTATAGGCTTCATAATAAGTGACTTTTCCTTGGAAGGGCAAACATTTGCGCAGCTTCCGCAGCCAGCACAGTCAAGAACCGATACCTGAATTCTGAAATTGAGTCCGTCAAACCCTTTACCAATAGCCTTCTTTGATTCAAAACCTTCGGGTGCATTCTTAACTTCCTCTTCATCCAAAAGGAAAGGTCTTATAGCGGCATGAGGACATACATATGCACACTGGTTGCACTGTATACAATTGTCTATCTGCCATTCAGGAACGTCTACTGCAATTCCTCTCTTTTCATATCTTGCAGTTCCTACAGGGAAAGTACCATCCTCCATATCAACAAAGGTGCTGACAGGAAGCTTATCCCCAAGCTGCTTGTTCATAGGCTCGAGAACATTTGTTATAAATGCAGGTGCGTCCTTTTCTTCAGCCTTAACGTCTGTGGCATCTGCCCAGCTTGCAGGAACCTCAATTTTCTTTAATGCTTCAATACCCTTATCAACAGCAAGGTAGTTCATGTTGACTACCTTCTCGCCTTTTCTGCCGTAGGTAGCCAGTATAGCTTCCTTCATGTACTTGACAGCATCGTCAAGAGGGATAATGTTAGCAAGCTTGAAGAATGCTGCCTGCATAATCATATTTATCCTGCTTCCAAGCCCGATTTCTTTACCTATGGAAACACCGTCAATGGTATAGAAATTAATATTTCTTTTAGCTATTAGGCGTTTTACTTTTGCCGGAAGTTTTTCTTCAAGCTCTTCCTGAGTCCAGCCGCAGTTAAGCAGGAATGTTCCGTTTTCCTTAAGATCATCTACCATATCATATTTATCAATATAGGACGGATTGTGGCAAGCAACAAAGTCAGCCTTATTAATAAGATAGGTTGAATGAATGGGCTTCTTGCCAAACCTTAAGTGGGAAATTGTAACACCGCCGGACTTTTTGGAGTCATAGGCAAAATAAGCCTGAGCGTACATATCGGTATGGTCGCCGATAATTTTAATTGAGTTCTTGTTTGCACCAACAGTACCGTCGGAACCAAGTCCCCAGAACTTGCAGCTTACAGTTCCTTCAGGTGTAGTGTCAAGCTCTTCGCCTACTTCCAGTGAAAGATTTGTAACATCATCAATGATACCAATTGTAAAGTGATTCTTTGGTGTATCAGACTTAAGGTTGTTGTAAACCGCAACTATCTGTGCAGGTGTTGTGTCCTTAGAACCTAATCCATAGCGTCCTGCAACTATTACAGGAGCTTTTCCGTTTTCATAAAGTGCAGTACATACATCCTGATATAAAGGTTCTCCCAGTGCACCCGGCTCCTTGGTTCTGTCAAGGACTGCAATCTTCTTAACCGAATCAGGAATAGCCTTTAAGAAGTGCTTAACAGAGAAAGGTCTGTAAAGATGTACTTCAACAAGTCCTACATTTTCTCCGGAAGCATTTAGGTAATCTATTGTTTCTTTAATGGTTTCACATACTGAGCCCATAGCAACTATAATTCTTTCAGCGTTAGGTGCTCCGTAGTAATTGAATAATCCGTACTCTCTTCCTGTGAGCTCACTAATCTTTTTACAGTATTCCTCAACCACTTCAGGAAGTGCATCGTAATATTTGTTGCAAGCTTCACGAGCCTGGAAGAAGATATCGGGATTTTGAGCAGTGCCCCTGAGAGTTGGACGCTCAGGATTTAATGAACGCTTTCTAAATTCTCTCACTGCATCGTAGTCAATCAGCTTTTCTAATTCATCGTACTCTAATACCTCTATTTTTTGTGTCTCGTGTGAGGTCCTGAAGCCATCAAAGAAGTTTATAAATGGAACTCTTCCCTTAATAGCACTTAAATGTGCAACAGGTGCAAGGTCCATTACCTGCTGGACACTGCTGTTGGCTAATAAAGCAGCTCCCGTCTGGCGGCATGCCATAACGTCTGAGTGATCACCGAATATTGAAAGGGCATGAGATGCAACTGCCCTGGCACTGACGTGGAATACGCCGGGCAGCAATTCGCCTGCTATCTTGTAAAGATTCGGTATCATCAGAAGCAATCCCTGTGATGCTGTAAATGTTGTAGTCAGTGCGCCTGCAGTCAATGAACCGTGTACTGTACCTGCAGCGCCAGCCTCAGATTGCATTTCTACGACCTTCACTTCTTGTCCGAAAATATTTTTCTTTCCGTTTGCCGACCATTCATCAACACGCTCGGCCATGACGGATGACGGAGTAATCGGATAAATCCCGGCTACGTCTGTATAGGCATATGCTATATAAGCCGCAGCGGTATTTCCGTCCATGGTTTTCATTTTTCTTGCCATTTGAATCTCCCCTCTACTCTTGTACTATTATTTCTTATGTAGCAACATACTGCTTTACTGAGTCCTTTTAGTATGGGCATTTAGTATATTGTATACATCATTTTACTACTTACCGTCATTATTTTAACATTATTATGGAGTTTTGTGAAGTAAAATTATAGCAGTGGGGCGGCTGGTTCTACAAGACAGGTATCGCGCTTCGTAACGGACAGGCTGTATTATCATATCTGGCTTTCAAGCGGGCGCGAGGTAACAGCATAAGAGCAGACAATCTTCATGCACCGGAGTAATGTCGGAAACAGGCTGTAAG